>JAETRU010000026.1 GCA_021769965.1 Eubacterium sp. | reverse complement strand
GAGCAAGCGGGACGCAGACCCTGATCCACGACTTGGGGCAGGCAAGGAATACTTTGTTCTGTTAAAAATACATTGGAGTTGTCAACAAAAAACTCCACAACAACTTGACACGACCATATCCGTATGCAAGACTTGACAAAACTACCTTACAGGGGTATACTATTCCCATAAAGAAAGTGAAGCGTAATCACAGACTCTGACAAACATAGGAGGTATTGTTATGAATGATACAAATAATATAAAAGACGCGGCGGCCTGTTCTGCCTGCGGAGAAAAATCCAGGCATAGAGAAGGAAAAGAGTATAAGGATCTGATCACCCGCCTGAACAAGATCGAAGGCCAGATCCGGGGGATCAAAAAGATGGTGGAAGACGACCGGTACTGCATCGACATCATCAATCAGGTGTCGGCAGTCAGCGCCGCCATCAATTCTTTTAATAAACTCCTGCTTTCTGAGCATATTAAAACCTGTGTGGTAGAAGACGTGAAGCAGGGAAATAACCAGATGATCGACGAGCTCTGCGCGACGCTTCACAAACTGATGAGGTAGGTGTATGAAAGAAAAATTTACGGTGACTGGCATGACATGCTCCGCCTGCTCATCCAGGGTGGAAAAGACCGTTTCCAGACTGGAGGGCGCGGAGGCTGTAAGCGTTAATCTGCTGACCGGAACCATGCAGGTCACTTTTGACGAATCTAAACTAAACGATGAAAAGATCATAACGGCTGTAGAAAAGGCGGGTTATGGAGCTTTTGCGGCTGGCGGCCTGCAGGGCAGCGGGGAGGCGGGCGTCGGCCAAAGCATGTCAGGCCCAGGCGGAACCGGAGCGGCCGATCCGGCAGGCGGCCCCGAAGGCAGCCGGGGACAGAATGGCGGCGCGTCCGCCGCTGCCCTGGCCGAAGAGAAGCAGATGAAAAGAAGGCTCTGGTGGTCTGTGGGACTGCTGATCCCGCTGATGATCGTATCCATGAGCCATATGACGCCCGGAGGCCATCAGCTGATGCAGCAGCACCCGATGACCATGGTGCTGCTGCAGATCCTGTTTCTGATCCCTATCGTATTTTTGAACAGGAAATTTTTTGTAAAAGGTTTCCCGTCGTTATTCCGGGGAAGTCCCAACATGGACAGTCTGGTAGCAATGGGAGCGGCGGCAGCCATCGTCTACGGCGTCTTTGCAGTATTCCGCATGGCTGCAGGCTTTGAAAACGGTAATATAGAACTGGTCCATCACTACGCGGGGGATATCTATTTTGAATCCGCCGGAACGATTCTGACCCTGATTACGGTAGGTAAGTATCTGGAAAGCCGCTCCAAGGGCAAGACCAGCCAGGCTATTGAGAAGCTGATGGATCTGGCGCCGAAGACGGCCAGAGTAGAGAGGGACGGCCGGGAGGTCGAGATCCCGGCAGGCGCGCTGGCTGCAGGCGATATTCTGCTGGTGCGTCCGGGTGAAAGCATCGCGGCTGACGGCGAGATTATCAGCGGGACTACCAGCATCGACGAATCCGCGATCACAGGAGAGAGCATTCCGGTAGAAAAACAGAAGGGCGACCGGGCGGTTTCCGGATGCCTGAACAAGACCGGTTTTATCAAAGTGCGCTGCGACAGGGTCGGCGGCGATACGACCATCAGTCAGATCATCCGGCTGGTGGACGAGGCCAGCGCCAGCAAAGCGCCGATCGCCCGCATGGCTGACAGGATCGCGGGAGTCTTCGTGCCAGCCGTCATCTGCATCGCTCTGGCGGCAGCAGTGATCTGGCTCATCGCGGGAGCTGACTTTGAGTTTGCCCTTTCCATCGGCATTTCCGTGCTGGTCATTTCCTGCCCGTGCGCGCTGGGCCTTGCGACTCCTGTGGCCATCATGGTCGGCACAGGCAAAGGCGCGGAAAACGGCATCCTGATCAAGTCAGGCGAGGCACTGGAGACCGCCTGCGCCGTGGACACCGTCGTCATGGACAAAACCGGTACCATAACCGAGGGAAAACCGCGGGTCACCGACGTGATCAGCACAGCCCGGACTGAAATCCCTTTGACAGAAGATATGCTGCTTGCCATCGCGGCAGGGCTGGAAACCGGCAGCGAACATCCGCTGGCAGAGGCGGTCATGGAATATTCGGCGGCAAAGGGTGTCCGTCCGGCTTCTGTCTCGGAGTTTGAGGCTGTCTTTGGAAGAGGCGTGCGGGGACGCATCGACGGCAGAAGGTATTTCGCGGGAAACAGCACTCTGATGAAGGAGTCGGGTATCGATGTATCTGCCGCGCAGACCTGTCTGGACCAGCTGGCGGATGAGGGAAAGACGCCTCTGATCTTTGCTGATGAACATCAGATCATCGGCATCATCGCTGTAGCTGACGTGGAGAAATCCGGCAGCAGGGCGGCTATCGAGGAATTTGAAAAGATGGGCGTGGATGTGGTCATGCTGACCGGCGATAACCGGCGGACGGCGGAGGCCCTGCGAAAGCGGATGGGAATATCCCGGGTCATCGCGGAAGTGCTGCCACAGGATAAAGAGCGCCATATCACAGAGCTGCAGCAAAGCGGCCATAAGGTGGCAATGATCGGCGACGGCATCAACGACGCGCCGGCTCTGGCAAAGGCTGACGTGGGTATCGCCATCGGGGCTGGAACCGACGTGGCTATCGAAAGCGCTGACGCTGTGCTGATGCGAAACGATCTGCAGGACGCGGTTACAGCAGTGAAGCTGTCTAAAGCTGTGATCAGGAATATCAGGGAAAATCTGTTCTGGGCCTTTTTCTATAACGTGATCGGCATTCCGCTGGCGGCGGGCGCTTTGTATCCGCTCTTTGGCCTCAGACTGTCGCCGATGTTCGGCGCGGCTGCTATGAGTCTGTCCAGCGTCTGCGTAGTCACCAACGCCCTGAGACTGAGACGGTTTAAAGTGAAAAGGGATGAAGCCGGAACGGCGGAAGATCCTGTAGAAAGTATAGAAAGGAAGGAAATAACTATGAAGTACGAACTGAAGATCGAGGGCATGATGTGCCAGCACTGCCAGAAACATATGACAGATGCCCTTAACGCTATGGAAGGAGTCAGCGCCACTGTAGATCTTGAGACGAAGACGGCTGCGGTAGAAGCGGATCACGAGATATCCATGGATACGTTCGCGAAAGTCGTCGAGGATGCCGGGTATACTCTGATAAGATAATGCAAATCGAATGACTGACGCAAACAGGCTGCTGTGCGGATGGCACAGCAGCTTGTTTGATTTTTCATATTTGTAAATTCTCGCGTTCTATGTTAAAATGACTTCTATATAAGCAAAAATACACAAGTGAGCTGAGGGAGGAGATTAAACTGGATTTCAATAAGAAAAATATCAAAACGATTTTGTTCATGGCCTTCGCCTGTATTCTGTTTTATCTGGGGGTTAAGAATATAGGGCTGGTAATAGAAAGCATCGACAGCATATTGGAGCTGCTGTTCCCGTTTATTCTGGGCGCGGCCATCGCGTTTGTGCTCAATGTGCCGATGAACCGGATCGAATACTGGCTGTTTCATAAGACGGATAAGCTGAAAAAGGGGCAGCGTCCGATCTCTTTCATAGTGACACTGGCTCTGGTCATAGGACTGATCGTCGTCGCTATGTACATCGTGATACCACAGCTGGCGGAAACGCTGCAGTCTATCGCAGCCCAGCTGCCGGACGCCTTTAACGCGGCGCAGCAATGGATCTATGGTAAGATGAGCTATTGGAAGGAACTGCAGGATCTGTCCCAGAAGCTGGCAGTTAACTGGGAGGAGATCATTCAGAAGATCTCCGTACTGCTGCAGGACGCGGCCGCGACCATGGTCAACAGCGGCATCGGCGCGGTGACCAATATCATCGGAGCGGTGGTCAGCTTTTTTATCGGTTTCGTTTTCGCCATCTACCTTCTGATGGCAAAGGAAACTCTGGCAGGCCAGGCAAAGCAGATCCTGTACGCTCTGTTCAAAGAAACAAGGGCAGAACAGATCCTCTATGTGTGTTCTCTGGCAAACAGGACCTTTTCCCGATTTATTTCCGGACAGTGTCTGGACGCCTGCATTCTGGGTATCATGTTCTTCATCGCCATGACCATTGCGGGAATGCCATACGCCATGCTGATTTCGGTTCTGATCGCGTTTACCGCGCTGATCCCTATGGTAGGAGCATTTATCGGATGCGTCATCGGCGCGCTGCTGATCCTTATGGTCAGCCCGGTAAAGGCCCTGATCTTTGTGATCATGTTCCTGGTGCTGCAGCAGATAGAGGGAAACCTGGTCTATCCTCACGTGGTGGGAAACTCTGTAGGTCTGCCGTCTATCTGGGTGCTGGTAGCCATCACCATCGGCGGCAATCTGATGGGCGTTATCGGCATGATCCTGTTTATTCCGCTTTGCTCTGTGGTTTACGCGCTGTTCCGCTTGTATATCAAAGACCGGCTGAAGCAAAAGGGCGTTCCGCGGGAAAAATGGGAAGAAAAAACAGAGCTGCCGGAAGAAGTAATGAAACGCAGGTCAGCTGATCCGCCGGTCGGTGACCAGTACAAATCTTCGTTTCCAGCTGAGAAAGAGGAAAAGGGCTGAAAGGCAGGAGAGAAACAGCAGGGCCAGCATGAAGTCGCCGGGATTTTTGAACGCGCCGCTCTGGCCGGTCAGATACTGGGAGCCGGTAAAAATGAGAATTGCGGGCGGCAGCAGGAAGGGATAGGTCAGGAAAAACTGGCTCTGCCCCTGAAAGGCCGCGGCGGCCAGCGGCAGGACTGTGAAGAGGCCGGACACTGACAGAGAAAGCAGAAAGACGCCTGTATAAAAGAGGAATGGCGCGCGGCTTACGGCCGTGATGGACAGCACTGAGATCTCCGCGATGAGAGACAGGAGGACTGCGGCATAAAAAGCTCCCCTGCGGTCACAGAGACGGCCGAAGAGCAGAGGACCGGTGATCATGGCCAGACTGCTCAGTTTCCTCGCGTGCCGCAGCACGTTCTGATCGGTCTGTATGAAGACGCCGTATTGAAAGACCGAGTCGCTGAGGGCGCAGAAGATCAGCATGGTGAAAAAGAATACCATGAAAAAGGGGATCGCCGGACTTTTGACGACGACAGTCTTTGAAAGCTGTGCGGATGCCGGGCGGTGCTGAAAAAATACAGTGACGGCAGCGGCCAGCGGGACCAGAGTCAGCGCGGGGTGCATGGAAGATAAAAAGTACAGCGAAATGAAGAGACCTGTGGTCAGGCCCCTTTGATCTGTTTTGATGACGCTGGTGAGCAGCGGAATGAGAAGCAGTGCTAAAACGGCGGCGGTATCGGTCATGACGTCCTCCTTAAAGAGATTTCTTCTTCTATTGTTTATGACCGCGGGAATATTTATAACAGGGAGTTTTTAACATTGAATTTTACGTATATGGTCCGGTGTGCCGACGGGAGCCTGTACACGGGATGGACCAACGATCTGGAAAAACGGATCAGGTGCCATAACGACGGGAAGGGCGCGAAATATACCAGGCCCAGACTGCCGGTGCGGCTGGTCTACTATGAAAGATTTGACACGAAGGAAGACGCCATGCGGCGTGAAGCGGCCATCAAGCGGCTGACGAAAGCCCGGAAGGAAGAGCTGGTGGCGAAATTTGACGGAATGTGATAAAATATTGTTACAGGTAATACATGAATTTATGATGGAAATGGGGAGAAAATTTTGAAGAAGATCTTAGCAAAGCTGCTCGTGGTAATGCTGATTCTGACCACAATGATTCCGTCTGCGGCTATGGCCGGCAGCGGAACAGAAAAGGCGCCGATCACCATCGTCTTTTCTCACGACATGCACTCTCATCTGGAGAAATTTCCTAAGATCCGGACTGTGATCCGGGACCAGAAGAAAAAGAACGATGCTGCCTTTGTACTGGACGCCGGGGATTTTTCCATGGGGACACCATATCAGGCCATCTATAAGAAAGAGGCCAGCGAGCTGCGTCTCATGGGCGAAGCGGGTTTTGACGTGACGACTTTAGGCAACCACGAATTTGATTATCGGTCAAAGGGGCTTGCGTCCATGCTGAACCGGGCGGCTCAGGCAGGAGCAGGATCAAAGCTGCCCCAGATGGTCATCGCCAATATCGACTGGGAATCAACCCTGGCTGATCCCGAGCTTGTATCTGACGGCCGGGCTCTGCAAAAGGCGCTGTCCGATTATGGCGCGAAAAACTATACGGTATTGGAGCGGGGCGGCGCTAAAATAGCGGTATTCGGCATCTTCGGCAAAGAATCCGCCAGCTACGCGCCGGAAAGCGGCACATACTTTCTGGATCCGGTGGAAACAGCCAGAGCTACTGTGGAAGAGATCCACGCTCATGAAAAGGTGGATATGATCGTATGTGTCTCCCACAGCGGCACCAACGCCGGCGATCCGGACAAATCAGAGGACGAGATCCTGGCAGCTCAGGTTGAAGGCATCGACCTGATCATCAGCGGTCACAGCCACACCCAGCTGGATGAACCTATCGTGATCGGCGATACGGTCGTCGCTTCCGCGGGTCAGTACAATGACAATCTGGGCATTGTAAACTTTACATATCAGGACGGCAGATACGCCATGCACGATTACAGACTGCAGCCTCTTGACAAGAGCGTCAAAGATGACAGCGCTATGGAGTCAAAAGTGCAGCAGTTCAAGGAACTGGTAAACGAGGAGTATTTCGAAAGCTTTGGCTATAGATGGGATCAGGTTCTGGCAAAGAGCGGGTTTTCCTTTACGGATATCGATACCTTTGGCACAGAACAGGGAGAAGACAGTCTGGGAAATCTGATCGCTGATTCCTATATTTACGGAGTGAAAAAGGCGGAAGGAAAGGATTACGAAACGGTGGATGTGGCCGTGGCGCCGGCGGGAGTCATCCGCGGCTCCTTTGATAAAGGCAATATCACAGCAGCTGACGCTTTTAACGCGTTGTCTCTGGGCACGGGCAAAGACGGCATTGCCGGATATCCGCTGGTCAGCGTATATCTGACGGGTAAGGAACTGAAGCTGGCGGCGGAGATCGATATTTCTGTATCAGAGCTGATGCAGCCGGCCCGGCTGTACCTTGCGGGCCTCAGCTATACTTATAACCCGCATCGTCTGATCCTGAACCGGGCTTATGACGTGAAACTTACAAAGGCCGACGGCAGCGAGGCGGAGCTTGACAATGACAAGCTTTACCGGGTGGTGGCCGACCTGTATTCCGCTCAGATGCTGGGCACGGTCAACTCCATGTCCTACGGGCTGCTTTCTGTAGTGCCTAAGGACAAAGACGGCAACGAAATTACCGATTACGAGAAACATATCATCTGCAATAAGGACGGCAGTGAGCTGAAGGAATGGTACGCTTTAGCTTCCTATATCGACAGCTTTAAGGGAAACCAGGTGCCGGAGCGCTATGCTTCTGCCGAAGGGCGCAAAGTTCTGGAAGACAGCAGGAGCCCTGTCGCTTTTCTGAAAAATCCAAACCGCTTCTTCTGGATGATCATCGCGGCGGCAGCGCTGGTACTGGCCGTGATCGCACTGATCGTCATATTAGTTGTGAAACTGATACGCAGGATCCGTTATGGCAAGCGGGGCATGCGGCGGAAAGATATGATCTTCGGGAGATAAATATATGAAATGCCTCAGGTGGAAACCGGGCAGAAATCAAGCGCGTTCTAGGCAATGTAACGATCTATGACGCGCTGTACTTTTTTGGAATCATCGTACTTGTGTATCAGGTCGACAAAATCTTTTCCGGCTGCTTCTTTCAGGCAGTAGGTTTTGTAATACTCCCGCATCATAGAGAAGAACCGGTCATCTCCCATGGCTTTCCGCAGTTCAAACAGGAACTGCGCGCCCTGCTCATATACGATCCATCCGTAGTCGTCTGTATTGTTTTTATAGGCTTCATAAGATTGATTGATCTTATCCGGTTCTTTCGGCAGAAATTCTTCCACTTCCTCTTCGGAGCCCCACCCCAGACAGACTTCCTGCCCGCTTGCAGCCTCCTGGATCTCGATCGCCCGTTTCAGAGCCGGCGGATAAGCCAGTCCGTAGATCCCGTTCTCACAGTAATTGGCAAAACTCTCGTCCAGCCACGGCTCCTGATACTGGTCGTTTCCTACCGCCGCGTAAAACCACTGATGGGCAGTTTCGTGGGCTACCAGAAGACACAAAGTCGGACCTGATCCCTGGTTCTCCATACCTTTCATGAGGCCTTCCCTCGGGTCCACATCGGGAAGTCCGATAAGGATCAGTCCGGGATACTCCATGCCGCCATCGTCCGCGCACTGGATCACATCTAATTCCTCATAAGGATATGCGCCGAACAGCTCCGTAAACATTTCTACGGATTCTTTTGCCGACTCCATGGTCAGCTCGTTGTAAGTATCTATCCAGTCATAACCCGGATGCCTGAACGTATAATTGTTGATTCTGATCCCTGCGGCTGTGTCCGTCTGCACTTCCATGTTGTTAGACGCGATAATGGACATATCCCGCATATTTTCCGCTTTGATTTCTGTCACGCCGGCTTCCGTCGTCGTCTCATTGCCGCTTGCCGCTACCAGAAAATCCTCTGGCGCTTCAAACCGTACTTTATAATCACAGACCTTGCTGTAAGTGGATTCTCCGTCGAAAATATAAGGGCTGTCATTCCATTTGCCGTCCTCAAAGACCGAGAGCATCGGGAAACAGAAGGTCAGAAGATAATATTCATCCTTTCCTTCTCTGTAAACGCCGAACCGGTCTCTGACCTCTGGGATATCCGTTTTGTAGGTAACTTTGATGACCGCGGACTCCTCCGGCGCAAGGCTTTGTCCGCCCAGCTCCACCGTCACCACAGAAGGATCTTTTCCCGCAGAAAAGGAAAGCGGAGAACCGTCTTCCGCTGTCACTGCGCTGATTTCCGCAGAGCCTTTTTTCAGTTCTTTTAGAATAGAAGCCGGATAGTTGCGCACGACGACTCTCTCCAGTTCGCCGTCGGTACGGTTCGTAAAATGTATATCCGCTGTTCCAGATAAAGTTTTCTGCTCTGTATCCAGATGCAGATCCATTTCATAGGAATCCGCGTAAACGGCGCCGGAAAGGTTCTCTTTCCCGTCGGCGCAGCCGCCCAGCAAAATGAGACTCAGCGCGATCACAGCAGCTGTCCATATGATATATCCGGATTTTTTCATATCGTTTCCTCCCATTACCCTTATCAGAATTTTCTTATACATGAATTATAAGTTGACGCATATTCTTTGTCAACGGTTTCAGAAACCGCCCCTGCTCCGAAACCGCGGAAGATATCCCGATTATCAAATCAGGGGGGCGGCCCGCGGGCCGTCCCCCTGATCTTTCTGGCCGTCCGGCCGGTCAAAGCCGGGCGGACGGCGGCGTCAGCCGTCTTAGAAATTACAGCCGCAGCTGCCGTTCCACTGGCAGGAGATGGACCGGGAGGATCTGCGGTTTCTGTTTCCGCATCCGCAGTCACAGTCGTCATCTCTGTCGTCATCTCTGCCGCGTCTGACTTCGCTGTGTTCTCTGCTGCAGCCGGAATCACAGCCGCAGTCGCGGTCGCGGTCACGGTTGTGACCGTGACAGTCTTCCTCATCTTCTTCCTCGCGGCCGTCATCACAGCATCTGCCCCGCAGACGGAAGGCGCGGGAATCATCGTCATCTTCGCCGTTCTCGCATCTGCCGGATGCCTGACGGCATTTTGCCAGATCATCACAAGGCATATTTACACTTTCCGCTGTAGTTCTGAACAGGGTCTGTCTGGTCACCTGGATCTCCGCTTCCGGTTCTGTGATCAGAGTACCGCAGAGATGAAGAGCGCACTGAGAAGAACCCGAGGCAGGACGCAGGACAGGATTCAGCAGTCTTGCCTTGGCCTTGAAGGAGAAGTTGATGACTGGCGCGATGCCGCCGGTGGTGCATGGCAGGCAGATGTCAGAGGAGAAGGAACTGGTGCCCGGTATGTCGATGGTGACACAGTTCTTCGTTACGAGTACCAGTTTGAACCGTCTGCATCCGCTGCAGCCGAAAGCGCTGCCCCGCAGGACGATGGTAAGCCGGGCGTTCCAGCTGCCGGCGCCGCTGATCAGCAGGAATGCCTTTGTAGAGCGGCCGCGCTTCATGCATTCGCAGTCTCCGACTCTGGACATCAGGTCGTTGGTAGCGGCCATGTATCTTTCGTTAAAGAGATCGATGTTGTCTACCGGAATTCCGTTTACTGTCACATTGCACGGTTTCAGAGAGTCTGGATCTGACAGGTCAAAGTCAGATACGAAGACCTCTGTGCTTTCGATGACAAAGTCGGTGTCATCGGTGATTTCAAAAGCTGACTGGCAGCTGCCGCAGTTGCTGCACCCGCAGCAGTTACAATTACAGCCGCAGCCGCATCTGTCATTCTGGTCATCCAGAAGAGTCAGCTGCTGATTAAAGTCGCGGGGATCCGCGTCCAGCTGGCTCATCAGTGGACAGGACTGGGCTGTCAGATCCGAGAAGACCTTAGTCAGATAGACTGTCGATTCATTACACATATTCATAGATTTGTTACCTCACATTCATGATTCAATAGCTCAGGGCTATGTAATGCCGTGCCCGGCAGAGCTGCGGCTGCCAGCGGCGGTCTGCCCGATCATGTCGAGGTACTGTTATCATATGCGGCTCCGGAACACTTTGTGCATAGCCGGGATCACCCGTAAAGATGTTACGGGCCGCGGCAGAAACCGGCCCCGGAATCACAAGAGAAAATCTGGTACAAAAACAGATGTTCAGCACAAGATGTTGTGTTGAACTCTTTTTTTGACCCCAAGACAAGGGGGAAAAAGCAAAAAAGTGAAGAGAATTCCCATGTAAGTGGGGAATAAAACTTGCAAAGTGGGGGCTAGTGGTGTAAAATGGAGGAAAAATAAGAATGCACAGGTATCAGTACAATACAGGATCATGCAGGAGGTGCATCACATGTTCATGGGCACATATTACAACTCCATAGACGCCAAGAACCGGATGATCGTGCCTTCCAAGCACAGAGACCAGCTGGGCGGCAGATGTGTGCTGACCAAAGGACTGGACGAGTGCCTGTACATTTATACCATGGATGAGTGGGAACGGCAGATGGACAAGATCGCCGAGCTTCCGGAGTCCGATCCGGAGATCAGAGCTTTTATCCGCCACTTCTGTTCCAACGCGACAGATCTGGAGTTCGACAAACAGGGCAGGATCGTCATTCCGACAGAGCTGAAGGACTACGCAGGCATAGACAAGGATCTGGTCACCATGGGAGCGATGAAGAAGATAGAAGTATGGAGCCGGGAGAAGTGGGAAGATCCTGATAACGAAAGCAAGATGGATACGAAGGACTTCGCCGCGGCCCTGCGGAAATACAACTTCTAAATAACTTCTAATATATAGAAAACTATAATTGCGGGGAGGACGAGCCGTGGAGTTCAGACATACCTCCGTTTTGCTGGAGGAATGCATAGACAATTTGAATATCAGGCCGGACGGCATCTATGCGGACGGGACCCTTGGCGGAGGCGGACATGCCATGCATATCTGCGAAAGACTCAGCGCTGACGGCATTTTCATCGGCATCGACAGAGACAAAGACGCTCTGGACGCGGCCACCAGACGGCTGGCAGAGTACCCCTGCAGAAAATATTTCGTACAAAGCAATTATTCAGATATAAGATCAGTCCTCAAGGAACTGGATCTGGACGGCGTCGACGGCGCCCTTCTGGATCTGGGCGTCTCCTCTTTCCAGCTGGACAATGCGGAGAGAGGGTTCTCCTACATGCAGGATGCCCCCCTGGACATGCGGATGAATCAGGACGACCCGTATACAGCCTATGATGTGGTCAACGACTGCAGCAAAGAGGAACTGACACGAATCATCTCTAAATACGGTGAAGAAAAATGGGCTTCCCGCATAGCTTCCTTCATTACTGGCGCAAGGAAAGAGAAGCCCATTGAAAGCACCGGTGAGCTGGTCGACATCATCAAAGCGGCGATCCCGGCAAAAGCGAGAAGAGAAGGCCCTCATCCGGCAAAACGGACTTTTCAGGCCATCCGGATCGAGGTCAACGACGAGCTGGGGCAGCTGGAACGGGCTATGGAAGAGTTTTGTGATGTCCTCAATCCCGGCGGCAGACTCTGCGTGATCTCCTTTCATTCTCTGGAGGACCGCATTGTCAAAGAGACTATGGTGCGCAGGGAAAACCCATGTACCTGTCCTAAAGAATTTCCCGTCTGCGTCTGCGGCAAAAAACCCGACGTCAGAAGGATCAGCAGAAAACCTATCCTTCCGGGAGAGGAAGAACTGGAACATAACCCGCGTTCCCGCAGCGCCAAGCTGCGCGTGTGCGAGAAGCTGTAAACAGAAAAGTATAAAAAGCATAGATTGAAAAAATGAGGTGTTACACAGACAATGAGACAGCAGGAAAAAAAGAGAATATTGTTCGGAGCAGTCATCATCGGGCTGATCTGTATCATCATGGTAGTCGTGACAGCTTATGCAGCTGAACTGAGAGTGGAAAACAACGCTTTGATCAGTGAAAACGAGGCCGTGCAGGGCGAGATCGACACCCTGAGCGTCAAGATCAAAAGCGCCAACAATATTGAACATATAGAGAAGGTAGCGACAACAAAATTAGGCATGGTATATCCCAGCGAAGGAGAATGTGTCTATCTGAAGGACAGCGACGCGCCGGATGGCAACTTCGCCATGGTCATCAAAGAGCAGGCATATAATTAACCGTCTCACAGTATAATGAGGGTGAGCACGTGTAACAGAAGATAATTTCATAAAAGAAACAGCCAGACAATTTCATAGCAGGACCCGTCTGGCTTTTTATCTTATTCATATAAAAGGAATAATGGGAGAAAGATATGGCAAAGGTAAGCGGAAGAAATAAAAAGAGAATCATCATCACCTTCGGGGTGCTCTGTCTGCTGCTGATCCTGCTGGCCTTCCGGCTGGCGTGGATCCAGGTGGTAAAGGCAGAAGAATACAGTGAAAAGGCCATCAATCAGCAGACCAGTGATATTCCGCTGGAAGCCAAAAGAGGAGCGATCTATGACAGAAACGGCGAAGCGCTGGCAACCAGTGCGGCCTGTTATACAGTCTGGGCGCGTCCGGCTCAGATCAAAGAAAACTATAAAGGCGAGTCGCTGGACGACATCAGCAGCAAACTGGCCGTTCTGCTGGACATGAAAGCTGAAGAGGTCAAAGAAAAACTGGTCAAAGATCAGGCTTTGATCAAGATCGCCAAATATCTGGATAAAGCCACCAGCGACAAGGTCAAGGATCTGGAGATCACCGGCATCGAGATCGCCGAAAACACCAAGCGGTACTATCCGCTGGGAAACTTCGCGTCTCAGCTTCTGGGCTGGGTAGACGACGATAATGAGGGAAGAGCGGGCGTAGAAGCCCAGTACAACGAATACTTAAGCGGCGTTGCCGGCAGATGGATCAAAAATACCGATCTTAACGGAAACAAACTGGCCTACGGAGAGGAAGTCTATTACAAGGCGGAAGACGGACTCAACGTGGTGCTGACCATCGACGAGGTGCTGCAGCATTATGCTGAAAACGCCCTTGCAAACGGCATGAAAGAGACTAAGGCAAACAGGATCACGTGTCTGGTCATGGATCCGAAGACAGGCGATGTGCTGGCCATGGCAACCACCCCGGGCTTTGATCCCAACGAGCCGACCGAACCAGCCTCCAAGGCAGAAAAGACAGTCTTTGACGATATGTCCGACGCCGAGCAGGTGGACTATCTGAACCAGATGTGGAGAAATCCCATCGTCAGCGACACCTACGAGCCGGGCTCCACATTCAAGCTGATCACCACTTCTTCCGCGCTGGAAGAAGGCGTGACCGACCTGACGAAGACCTATACCTGCAACGTGGGATACACCGTGCCGGGCACCAACGTGACCCTGCACTGCTGGAGCCCCGTGGGCCACGGTACCGAGACCCTGATCCAGGCTGTGGGAAATTCCTGCAACCCGGTGCAGATCCAGCTGGCCGCGGCCATAGGCGAAGACAGATACTATGATTATCTGGAAATGTTCGGCATCACCGACACCAGTCTGACCAATATAGACCTGCCGGGAGAGGCTACGGCGCTGGTCCAGCCGAAGGACATCATCGGGCCGGTAGAGCTGGCTACCATGTCCTACGGACAGGGCATCGCGGTAACGCCGATCCAGCTGGTCAGCGCGGTCTGCGCCATCGGTAATGACGGCGTTCTCATGCAGCCGCGGGTAGTCAAAAAACTGACCGATTCCGAAGGCGATACAGTCAAAGAATTCGAGACAAAGGAGATCCGCAAGGTCATCTCGTCAAAAACTGCCAACGATATGAAAAAGATCATGGAATATGTCGTATCCGAAGGCGGCGGCGGCAACGCCAAGATCACGGGCTTCCGTATCGGCGGCAAGACCGGTACGGCGGATAAACCGTCCGAAGACGGAAAGTATTCCAGCGATACCTGTTCGTCCTTTATCGGCATGGCGCCGATGGATGATCCGCAGCTGACAGTTCTGGTAGTTGTCGACAGCCCGAAGGGCGTTCAGTTCGGCAGCGCCACCGCGGCGCCGATAGCCAAGGAATTTCTGGAAAACGCCCTGCCGTATCTGGGTATCAACCCGAAGTACACCAAGGAAGAAGAAAAAGAACTGAAAGCCGAGTACGTTTACGTGCCCGACGTGACAGGCAAGAGCTACAGCGATGCCATCGGCATTCTGGGCAGCTACGGTCTGAAATACAAGGTGACGCCGAAGACAGACGGATCCAAAGATTTTAATGTGGTGGACCAGTATCCGAAAGCGGGCAAGAAGATCAAGAAAGGCGGTAAAGTATACCTGTACAGAGAATAGACGGAATATAGAATCGAGAGGGTTTATCTGAAACTTAAAACATTAGCGGAAGCAGGAGGATGTCAGATCGTCCGGGGAGATCCGGATCGGGAGATAACCTCCCTCACCTGTGATTCCCGCCAGGCGTGTCAGGGATGTCTGTTTTTCTGCATCAAAGGGTGTCTGACGGACGGTCACGACTATGCGGAGTCTGCGGTCTTTGGAGGCGCTGCGGCTGTGGTCTGCGGCAGAGAGATCCGGCTGCAGGAGGAAAACGGTACAGCGGTTTTAATTACCGGCGATGTCCGCAGGGCCATGGGCGCCATGGCGGCGGCATTTTACGGCTATCCGGCTGAGAAGCTGACCACCGTCGGCGTTACAGGAACCAAAGGAAAAACCACGGTCTCCTATATGATCCGGGCCATTCTGGAAGAAGCGGGAATCAGGACCGGACTCATCGGAACGGTGGAGATCCGCACGGGAAAAGAGATATTGAAAAGCGAATATACCACGCCGGATTCCATACAGCTGCAGAAATATCTGTATGATATGGCCGAAAGCGGCTGCAGAGCCGCGGTCATCGAGGTATCCTCTCAGGCAATGAAGCTTGAGCGGACCTGGCCGGTTTATTTTGACTACGGCGTATTTACCAATATAGAAGAAGATCACATCAGTCCTCTGGAGCATCCTGATTTTGCCGACTACGCTGCCTGCAAAGCAAAGCTGTTTCAGCGCTGCCGGGTGGGTCTGGTCAACGGTGATGATCCTGATCTTTTCCTGATCACAGAAAAGGCGTCGTGCCGGATACAGACTTTTGGCTTTGGCGAAGGCAATGATCTGCGGGCTGAAAGCCTTTGTCCCATGCGGATGCCGGGCGCGCTGGGAAGTGAATTCCGGGTCCGCGGCAGGGCAGGAGGAAGCGATCCTGACGGGAATGTGACGCTGTCCATGCCGGGAGATTTCAACTGCCGCAACGCGCTGGCAGCTGTCAGCGTGTGCAGCCAGATGGGAATACCTCTGGAAACCGCGGTGAAAGCATTGCGGAAGGTATCCGTGCCGGGCAGACAGCAGACGTTCGCTCTGGATGCATCCAGACTGATCCTGGTGGACTACGCCCACAATGGAACGGGGCTGCGGGTCCTTTTAAAGTCGCTGCGGTCATACCGTCCGTCAGGTCTGACCTGCGTTTTTGGCTGCGGAGGCGGCCGGGATCCGGGCAGAAGACGGAAAATGGGCGAAGCTGCGGCAGAATATGCCGACAGGATCATAATTACCTCGGATAATCCGAGAAATGAGGCGCCACAGGATATTATTCGTGATATAATAGAAGAAGTATCGAAATTTGAGACGCCTTTCCGTGTCATTGAAGACCGGCGGCAGGCCATCGAAGAGGCTGTGAGAAGCTGCCGGGCCGGTGAGATCACTGTGATATGCGGCAAGGGCCATGAGGATTATCAGATCCTCGGAAATTTTAAAATACACTTTGATGATCGTGAAACTGTCCGGTCATCAATAGAAAAGGTGAAAAATGAACAGAATTACAATCGCGGAAATTCAGGCGGCTGCTGAGGGACGCCTGCTTAGCGGGGATCCGGCGGCTGCCGTTACGGCAGTCAGCACAGATTCCAGAACAGCAAAGGACGGAGAACTGTTTATCCCCATCATCGGAGAGGTTCACGACGCCCATAAATTCATGCCGATGGCTTATCAGAACGGATGCAGAGCCTTTTTGACAGCAAGAGAGAAAGCTGCGGAGGGTCTGGACGGCGCCAGCGTCATCCTGGTTGAGGATACGACTGCGGCCATGCAGAAGCTGGCCCGCTGGTATCTGAAGAAACTGGGTCTAAAGATCGTCGCTGTTACCGGCAGTGTGGGAAAGACCAGCACCAGAGATATGGTCTATAACATACTGCGCCGGAAATACGTCACCGGAACTACGGTGGGAAATTTCAACAACGACATCGGCGTACCCCAGACCATCTTTACCTTTGATGATTCCATGGAGGCGGCCGTACTGGAGATCGGCATGGATCATCGGTATGAAATTCACAGACTTGTGGATATAATCAGACCTGATATTGGAATAATAACCAATGTAGGTATATCCCACATCGAAAATCTGGGAAGCCGGGAAGAGATCCTGGCGGCCAAGTTGGAGATCACCGATTATTTCACGGATGAGAATACCCTGGTCATCAATCAGGATAACGATATGCTGCAGGGGGCAGAGCTGTCAACTGGCTGCAAGATAGTTCGTGCGGGAACGGATCCGTCCAGTGACTACCGCGTCAGCGATATTAAGGACGGCGGCGCGTCGGGGATCAGCTGGACGCTGACGGCGAAAGACAGGGAATATCAGATCAGTCTGCCGATACCGGGCGCTCACAACGCTTTGAACGCTACTCTGGCCATAGCGGCCTGCGCGGATCTCGGCATAACCATAGAAGAGGCGGCGCGCGGCCTTGCAGAGATGCAGCTGACCGGAAAAAGGCTTACCGTACTGGAAAAGGGCGGCATGAAGATCATAGACGATACGTATAACGCGGCGCCGGATTCCATGAAGTCGGCGATCGAAACACTGCTGCACACGGAGGGCCGTCGTAAGGTGGCCATACTGGGCGGCATGAACGAGCTGGGACCGGATTCACGCGCCTACCACAGGGAGATCGGAGCTTTTGCCGCTGCCCGGAAGGTAGATCTGATCCTGACAGCGGGAGACAAAGCGGATGATATCGCCGAAGGCGCCGCTGGCGCAGGCGCGGCTGAAGTAAAATACTTTGACACTAGAGAGGAACTGGAACAGGCAGTATGCGGCCTCCTTCGGGAAGGCGACGCTGTTCTGGTCAAAGCCTCACGGGCCATGGAAATGGAACGGGTCGTAGATAAAATCATGAAGGAACAGGAGTAAAAGAACAATGCAGATCATACAACTCATCTTTATCGCGGTTTTGGGAACTATGGCGTCAGCAGTGCTGACCGGCGTGGAGATCCCGATTTTAAAGCATAAGCAGTTTCGTCAGTTTATCAGGGAAGAGGGACCTCAGTCCCATCTGTCAAAAGAAGGAACGCCGACTATGGGCGGCATCGCCATCTTCGCGGCGCTGGTCCTGATGACTTTTATCGGCGGCAGGGTGAGTACAGATTCCCTTATCATGCTGCTGGTCACACTTTTGTTCGGACTTCTGGGTTTTCTGGACGATTATATCAAAGTGGCGAAAAAGCACAATCTGGGTCTTCGGGCATGGCAGAAGCTGGTGCTGCAGATCCTGATCGCGGTCGGTCTGGCCGTATATATGGCCGAGTTCTCCGGCTATGGCACGGACGTATGGATCCCGTTTATCAACCGCTACGTTGATTTCGGATGGCTGTACATCCCGTTTGTGGCCTTTGTGGTAGTTGCCATGGCCAATGCCGTAAATCTGACTGACGGCCTGGACGGCCTGTCTTCCGGCGTGACCGCGCTGGTGGCCTTCTTCTTTGCCATCGTGGGCATGCAGTTCGGACACGGATCCGCAGCCATTTTCTGCAGCGCGCTTACAGGCGCGTGTCTGGGATTCCTGTGCTTCAACAGATACCCGGCGAAGCTGTTTATGGGCGATACCGGCTCCATGGCACTGGGCGGAGCGCTGGCGTCAGCCGCCATTATCATGAAAGTGGAATTTCTGCTGCCGGTGGCAGGTCTGATCTACGTGCTGGAGGCATTGTCGGTGATCATACAGGTCCTGTATTTCAAGGCTACAGGAGGCAAGCGCTTCTTCAAGATGGCGCCGCTGCACCATCACTTTGAAATGTGCGGCATGAAGGAGAAAAACGTAGTCGCCATGTTCTGGCTGATCGCTTTGGTATGCTGCGTCGCCGCGTACGTGATCATGAATCTGTAAGAAAAGGATAAAATCATAGAAAGAGTGATAATATGAGCGTAAATTTAGAGAATATGAAGTATAAGAAGGTACTTGTCGTAGGTCTGGGAAAATCCGGCATTGCCGCTTCACAGGCCATGCTGCGTCTGGGAGCGGAGGTCTCGATTCAGGATTCCAAGCGGGTAGAGAGCGTGGACGCGCAGCTGACGGCGTTTCTGAGAGGAAAGGGCGTTCGCTGCTATTTCGCGCAGACACCGCCTGATATGGGAGCCTTTGACATGCTGATCTTAAGTCCCGGCGTCAGTCCTGAGCTGCCGTTTATACAGGAAGCGCAGGAAAAAGGAGCTGAGATCATCGGTGAGCTGGAGATCGCCTACCGGATCGGCAGCGGCAATTATGTCGCCATCACAGGCACCAACGGCAAAACGACGACTACCACGCTGGTGGGAGAGATATTCAAGGCTTCCAGGAGGAAGACCTATGTAGTGGGAAATATCGGCGTAGCGGTCATCTCCGCGTCTATAGACGCGTCTGCAGAAGACTGGCTGGTCACTGAGACCAGCAGCTTCCAGCTGGAGACTACACGCTATTTTAAGCCGGTGGTATCTGCCATTCTGAATCTGACGCCGGATCATCTGAACAGGCATCATACCATGAAGGCCTATGGAGAGGCGAAAGCGAAGATCTTTGCCAATCAGAGGTCTGACGGATATCTGGTCATCAACTACGATGATAAGGAATGCTTCCGCCTGGCGGCAGGCTGTCAGGCGAAGGTGGTTCCATTCAGCAGAAAGAGCCAGCTGGATTTCGGCGCTTTTGTAAAGGAGGGACGTCTGGTCATCAGGGATGAAGACGGCAGCCTGGTCGATATCTGCGGCGCTGACGAGCTGAAGATCATCGGCAGCCATAATCTGGAGAATGCCCTTGCGGCGGCAGCCATCTGTTACTTTGCCGGCATAGATCCGCAGACTATCGCGGACGGCATCAGAGCTTTCAACGGCGTGGAGCACCGGATCGAGTTCTGCGGACAGGTAGACGGCGTCAATTACTACAACGATTCCAAGGGAACCAACATTGACGCGGCTGTCACGGCTCTGCGCGCGATCGAGAAGAACGTTATTCTCATCGCGGGAGGCGACGCCAAAGGCCAGGTCTTTGATGATTTTATCCGCCAGTTTGACGGCAGTGTGAAGAAGATGATACTCCTTGGAAGAGACGGTCATCTGATCGCGGAAGCGGCGGACCGCTGCGGGTTTACAGACTATGTGACCTGCAGGGATATGGAGGCCTGCGTACGCAAGGCCTACGAACTGGCTGAGCCGGGAGATACCGTGCTTCTGTCACCGGCCTGTGCCAGCTGGGATATGTATACCAACTTTGAGCAAAGGGGAGAACACTTTAAAAATTGTGTGAGCAGGTTATAAATGAGATTGAATTTTAAAGGCGGGAAGAACATAAGGCAGAGCGATTTCGTGATCGTCGCTATGGTGACCATTCTGGTCATTTTCGGCGTGGTCATGGTTTTCAGCGCCAGTTATTACAAGTCCATCAATGATTCGGGATCACCCTACAGCTACCTGACCAAGCAGGCTTTTTTCGCGATATCGGGTTTTGTTATCATGGGCTTCTGCTCGTGGCTTGACTACCACGTGTGGCGGCGCCTGTCGGTGCTGATCATCGTAGTCAGCATCATCATGCTCGTATTGCTGTTCACGCCTCTGGGCAGAGAGGAGGGCGGCGCGACCCGCGCTCTGTATATTGGGTTTACTGTTATGCCCGGAGAGATATCCAAGATCGCCGTGATCATCTTTACGGCGGCTTATCTTGCCAGCGATCCGAAGATCATTCTCTCCTTCCGCCGCGGCGTGCTGCCGCTGCTGGTCCTTATGGGGGTAGTGGCAGGTCTGATCATCAAACAGCCGAATCTGTCCACTGCGATCACAGTCTGCGGCATTATCGCCGGCATCATGTTTCTGGCCGGACTGCAGTGGAAATACGTGATCGGAGCAGGTATAGCAGGCGTCTGCGGAGTTTTCGGCCTGATCGCGATCGGAGATAAGATCGGCGCGGAACACTGGGGAAAGCGGTTTACCAGCTTTCTGGATCCTTTTGCGGATGCGGCGGGAGACGGCTATCAGATCGTTCAGTCGCTGCTGGCGCTGGGATCCGGCGGACTTTTCGGTCTGGGTCTGGGGAAGAGCATACAGAAGAACCTGTATCTGCCGGAACCGCAGAACGACGTGATCGCGGCTATCATAGGCGAGGAGCTGGGATTTGTCGGGCTGCTTCTGCTTCTCCTGATCTATATCGTTCTGATCTGGAGGTGCTTCCATGTCTGCCTCAACGCTCCTGACCGGTTCGGCATGCTGCTTTCCGGCGGCGTTACCATCATGATCGGACTGCAGGTGGTGCTCAATCTGGCAGTCGTCACCTCTTCCATGCCGCCTACAGGCATTTCGCTGCCGTTTATCAGTTACGGCGGCAACGCTCTGTGGATCTTCATGGCCTCGGCAGGCATGGTGCTCAACGTGTCGAGACAGAGCAAAGGCGGCGCTGCGGCACCGGCAAAGAGAGAAAAACAGAGATAGCTTGAACAGATACAGATTACGAGTAAGAGAACGGAGGGACAGCAGATGAGAGTCATCGTAACCGGCGGCGGTACGGGGGGACATATTTACCCGGCCATTGCCATCGCAGATAAAGTCATGGAAAAGGATCCGGATTCCAAGGTTCTGTACATCGGCAACGATATCGGCCTGGAAAAGGATATCGTGCCGAGAAGCGGGTATCAGCTGGAACTGGTTTCGGCTAAGTGGCTGGACCGGCGTAATATTCTGAAGGTATTTGACACAGGACTGACCACTATGAAGGGAGTGGCGCAGGCCTACCGGATCATGAAGAAGTTCAAACCGGACGTGGTCATCGGCACCGGAGGTTTTGTCTGCGTGCCGGTCATGTATGCCGGCCATAAATACGGAGCCCGCTGTTATCTTCACGAGCAGAACGCTTTTCCGGGCGTCGCAAACAAGACGCTGGAGAAATTCGCTGATAAGGTATTTCTGGGCTTTCCGGAGGCGAGCCATTATTTCCATCAGCCGGAGAAGCACATCTGCAGCGGAAATCCGGTACGGCGCAGTTTCTATGAAGCAGATAAAAACGCGGCCAGGACAGAGCTTGGCATTCCTCAGGATGATTTTGTCGTATTCTCCTTTGGCGGCAGCCAGGGAGCCGAGAAGATCAACGAGGTGGCTTTCGATCTGATGGAGGCGGTCAACGGACACAAGGATGTGACTTTTATCTTTGGAACGGGCAGCCAGTATTATACGGAGATTCTGGACAAGGCGGCGGAAAAAGGTATCGAGCCTGCGCAGAACGTCAGGATCTGTTCCTATATCAACGATATGCCTACATATCTGAGCGCGGCGGATCTGATCATCAGCCGGGCAGGCGCTCTGTCAGTGGCGGAGACCACGGTATGCGGCAAGGCGGCGATCCTGATCCCTTCGCCTAATGTGACAGGCAACCATCAGTATTTTAACGCCAAGTCAGTGGCGGACAAAGGCGGCGCGGTACTGCTGGAGGAAAAGGAACTGACCAGCGAGGGCCTGATCAGTGAAGTCATGCGCCTGCGCAATAATCCTGAGGTTCTGGATAAGATGAGCAGTGCCAGCGCGCAGTGCGCGCCGCTTGACGCGTGTGAAGTCATATATGCGGAGATAGAAAAGGGATGAAGGACTACTACGAAGACTACGAAGAAATATATGAGCAGGAGGCTTATGACGATATCGACTTTAACCAGGTAAAACGGGAACCGAAAAAACGCAGGAAAAAGCATTACCTGCGGCGGTTTGTGATCCTGCTGGCTGTGATCGCGGCTGCCGGAGCCTTTCTGTCCTCCGGCTTCTTTGCTGTTAAGACAGTAGAAGTGGAGGGCAATCAGTATTACGATGACGATGAGATCATCAATCTGGCAGACGCAAGGACCGGCGTCAATCTGTTCTGGGGCGCCCGCAGCTCTGATATAAAAGACCGGCTCATGGCGGATCCTTACTTTGTCGATGTGACGGTGCACCGGAAGCTGCCGGATACTCTGGTCATTGAGGTGGAGGAGCGAGACCAGATCGCGGCCATTACCTACGGAGATTCCTATATCGTTATCGATGAGGAAGGAGTCATGCTGCGAAAGACTTCGGTAGATCCCAAGCTGACCCTGCTGACCGGGCTTACGGTGAGCAAGCTGAAGGTGGGAGAGCCGGTGGAAGCAGAGGAGGCAGCCACACTTGCCAGTACGCTGCAGATGCTGAATTCCATGAAGGACGGTGATTTCTTCTTCAAGAAGATCGATGTGTCGCAGGTGGTGATACGGGCCTATATCTACGATACGCTGGTGGTGAAGGGCACGCCGAAGCAGATGATGAAGGCTATCGACAGCGGAAATCTGCAGAAAGTTGTCAATAAATTGATAAAAAGCGACATCCGCAGAGGTACCATTAACCTGGGCGATCACAATTATGTGCCATTTTCCCCGGATTTTTCGTGAAAAAACTAATGCAAAGGCGTTGCTTTTGTGATAAAATAAACTATATTATGGGATGCAAGGAGGCAATTTACAATGTTGCAATTTGAGACTGGCCAGGATAATGCAGCAGTCATCAAGGTTATCGGCGTAGGCGGCGGCGGCTGTAACGCGGTGAACCGGATGATGGAGGCTGATTTAAGAGGCGTCCAGTTTATCGCGGTGAATACGGATAGACAGGCGTTGAATAGATGCAAGGCAGAAACAAAGATACAGATCGGTGAGAAATTAACCAGAGGTCTGGGCGCGGGCGGCAATCCGGAAGTAGGACAGCGGTCCGCGGAAGAGACGCTCGATGAGATAACGGATCTGCTGGAAGGATCCGATATGGTGTTCATCACGGCCGGCATGGGCGGCGGCACCGGTACAGGCGCGGCGCCGATCATCGCCAAGGCTTCCAAGGACATGGGGATCCTGACTGTAGGCGTAGTGACCAAGCCTTTCTCTTTTGAAGGAAAGAAGAGAAAGGATCAGGCTGAGCTGGGCCTGGGATTTTTGAAAAAATATGTAGACTCCCTTGTAGTGGTGCCTAATGACAAGCTTCTGCAGAACTGCGAGAAGAATACTTCCATGCTGGAAGCCTTCACTATGGCAGATGACGTTCTGCGCAAGGGCGTTCAGGGTATTTCCGACCTGATCAGCGATCACGCTCTGATCAACGTGGACTTTGCCGATGTCAAGTCCGTCATGACCGACAGAGGCGTGGCTCATATGGGTACAGGCCGCGGCAAGGGCGAAAACCGGGCAAAGGACGCGGTCAAAACCGCTATCGAAAGTCCGCTGCTGGAAACTACCATCGCGGGCGCCAGGGCGATCCTGCTGTATGTATCCGGCGGATACGATCTGGGCATGCTGGAAGTCAACGAGATCGCCAGCATGGTGGAGGAGCAGGCAGACAGAGAAGCTATCCTGATCTTCGGCGCTGCAGTCAGCGAGGAGATGAACGACGAGGTTGCCATCACTGTTATCGCTACAGGCTTTGGAGAAGGTCTGGAATCAGAACCTGTCGGCTATGCGCCTGAAAGACCCAAGGAAGTAGTCATGGAAAACGGCCTGAGGGGCAGAAGCATGACCCTGGGTCAGATCTTCGACGAGACCAAGGATGAAGACGAAAATGATTCCAGATTTGGAGACATCCCTTCATTTCTGAATAGAAAATAAACCGATCGCTTCGTTGAAAAGCCGGCATTTTGGTGACCGGCTTTTTCGTGTAATTAGTATGATTAGAGAAATTCATTCCAAAGACAACAGAATATTCAAGGAATGTCAGAAGCTTTCTCAGAAGAAATACAGAGACAGAGAGGGACTTTACCTGATCGAGGGCTTTAACCTGATGCAGGAGGTGCCCCGCGGGGATCTGTGCTGCATGGTACTGCGGGAAGGCGTATCGCCTGCGGGCCTGCCTGAGGCAGATACCTACGTGATGGACGGAAAACTCTTTGATCGTCTGGCACAGACCGAGACCAGCCAGGGCGTCATCGCCGTAGTGCGGAAACATGTCTGGTCCATAGAGAAACTTCGGGCAGAAACAGGTCAAAACAGCAACTTTGTTGTTTTAGATAGATTGCAGGATCCCGGCAACATCGGCACGATCATCCGGACTGCCGAGGGAGCCGGATATGCTGCCGTCATCGCGGTGAAGGGCACAGCGGATATTTATTCGCCGAAGACCATACGGGCGGCGGCGGGATCTGTCTTTAGGATCCCTATTGTCCATGTCGAGGATAATAGGGAGCTTATGAGTCTGGCAGCCGGCTTGGGTAAGAAGCTGGTGGTGACCAGTCTGGATACCGACACTTTATACTTTGACGCGGATCTTTCCCGCAGCGTGGCTCTGGTTATAGGCAACGAGGGCAGCGGAGTCAGCCGGGAACTTATGGAGATGGCCGACGTCAAAGTCAGGATTCCGATGGAGGGCAGTCTGGAATCTCTGAACGCTTCTGTGGCCGCGGGCATACTGATGTACGAGGCTGAAAGAGTGAAACAAAACAATATGTAAATTTTTTATGTGAGGTAGAAACAGATGCAAGAGAAATTAGCGAAAATGCTGGAAGAAGCCAAGGAGCAGCTTGCCAAGGCGTCCTCTCTGGCAGATACAGAAGAAATAAGAGTCAAGATCCTCGGAAAGAAGGGCGAGCTTACAAAGATCCTTCGTTCTATGGGAAAGCTTCCTCCTGAAGAGAAGAAGGCTCTGGGCATGGCTGCCAATAAAGTAAAGGCAGAGTTTGAGCAGCTGCTTTCTGAAAAGGCAGAGGAAGTAAAAGAAAAGGCAAAAGAAGCAAAATTCAAGGCTGAGAAGATCGACGTAACGGAGCCGGGCAGACCGGTCGTTTACGGCGTAAAACATCCGATCACGCAGGTCATCGACGAAGTAGTGGAAATTTTCAAGGGCATGGGCTACTCCGTTTATGAAGGTCCGGATGTGGATACTGTCTATAACACCTTTGACGCGCTCAACTCTCCGGAAAACCATCCGGCGAGAGATCTGACCGATACATTCTACATTAACGAAGATATGGTATTAAGACCTCATACCTCTTCTGCAGAGATCAGAGCGGAGCACGATCTGGCGCTTCCGTATAAGGTTCTGATCCCGGGCAGATGTTATCGTGTAGACACACCGGACGCGACCCACTCTCCGACCTTCCATCAGATCGAGATGATGGTCATCGGCGAGGGCATTACCATGGGCGATCTGAAGGGATCTCTGGATCATATGGCAAAGCAGCTCTTCGGACCTGAGACCAGAACAAAATTCCGTCCGAGCCACTTCCCGTTCACTGAGCCGAGCGCGGAAATGGACGTTTCCTGCTTCAAATGCGGCGGCAAGGGCTGTCCTGTCTGCAAAGGCAGCGGCTGGATCGAAATTCTGGGCTGCGGCATGACCCATCCACACGTACATCAGGCAGGCGGTATCGATACAGAAAAGTATACCGGTTTTGCGGTAGGTATGGGCGTAGAGAGAATCGCCATGCTGAAGTATGGAATCGATGACATCCGTTTCCTCTATGAAAACGACATGAGATTCATCGAGCAGTTCAAATAAGTTACAGTAAAAGAAATACTTTGATAAATACTTTAATTATGAGGTTAAAATAAAATGTTAGTATCATTAAATTGGTTAAAAGATTATACAGATGTCAACGTGCCCATCGAAGAATTCTGCAACCGCATGATCATGTCCGGTTCTGATATGGAAACCTGTGAAGAGCTGGGTACCGGCATTGAGGGCGTAGTTGTAGGCAGGATCGATAAGATCGAAAAGCACCCTGACGCAGACAAACTGGTAGTTTGCCAGATCAATATAGGAGAAGAAGAGCCGCTGCAGATCGTGACCGGCGCGACCAATATCTACGAAGGCGGATATTGTCCGATCGCGAAGCACAACAGCCATATTCCGGGACCGCTCCACGGTCAGCCGAAGGTGGAAGGCGGCGTGAAGATCACCAAAGGAAAGCTGCGAGGCGTCGTGTCAAACGGCATGATGTGCGGCCCGCAGGAACTGGGTATCGAAGATAAGATCGCGCCGTACGTTTCCAAGGACGGTATCTGGATGCTGCCGGGAAACTGGGACGAGCACCTTGGAGAAGACCTCGTAGAAGCACTTGGCCTGCACGATTACGCCATCGACTTCTGCATTACTCCGAACCGTCCGGACTGCCTGTGCATGCTGGGTATGGCAAAGGAAGCCGCCGCTGTATTTGAGGAAAAGATGACCTATCCGGACAACGAATGCGAAAAGACTGACGAAAACGCGTCAGATTACATTTCCGTAGAAGTCAGAAATGAAAACTGCCTGCGCTACACCGCGAGAGTGATCAAAGACGTAAAAATCGAACAGTCTCCGTGGTGGCTGCAGAAGAGACTGATGGCAGCCGGCATGAGACCGATCAACAATATGGTAGATATCACCAACTTTGTCATGATGGAATACGGCCAGCCGCTGCACGCTTTCGATATCAGAAGCGTGGCTGGTTCCAAGATCATCGTCGATGTGGCAAAGGCCGGAGATAAGTTCACCACACTGGACGGACAGGAAAGAGATATCTATTCCGATACTCTGATGATCAACGACGCCGAAAAACCGATCGGTATCGCGGGTATCATGGGCGGTCTCAATTCCGAAATCGTAGACGATACCAACACAGTACTGGTAGAGTCCGCGTGCTTCCACAAGAATTCCATCCACCGCTCCATGAAGAAGCTGGATATGAGAACAGAGGCTTCTGCAAGATACGAAAGAGGACTGGATCCGAACCTTGCTGAAGCGGCTGCTGACAGAGTCTGCAAACTGGTTGAAATGCTGGGCTGCGGCAAGGTTTTAAACGGCAGCGTGGACGTATATCATAATCCTGAGACTGCGCCGACGATCCAGTGCAGAGTCAGCAAGGTGAACAAGGTGCTGGGCACAGAAATTCCGAGAGAGGAAATGGAAGACTACTTCAGACGTTTGGATATGCAGGTGGCTGGAGAAGGCGATGTGATACTGGTTACGCCGCCGACTGTACGTCAGGATATGAAGGAAGAGATCGACTGCGTTGAGGAAGTTGCCAGACTGTACGGTTACGACAACCTGCCGATGACACTGCCGAAGGCTGATACCGTGGGAACTGTTTCCAAGAGCTGGGAGCTGCGCGACATGACCAGAAACCTGCTCTGCGGCATGGGACTCAACGAAATTCAGACATATTCCTTCTCCAACCAGAAGATCCTCGACAATATCGGCATTGAAGAGGACTCCTGGGAAAGAAATCTGGTTGAGATCATTAATCCGATGGGAGAAGAGACCGCGGCTATGAGAACCCTCCTGACACCGGGTATGTTAGAGGTTCTGGGCAGAAACTACGCAAGGAATATCGACGGAGTGAGAGCTTATGAGATCGCCCTGACGTTCATGAACAATCTGATGGATCCGAAAGCTCTGCCGGTTGAATCTTATAATTTATCACTGGGTCTTTACGGAAAGGATGAGGATTTCTTCACTCTGAAAGGAATCATCTGCACCCTGCTTGAGAGACTCGGCATCAAAGATCTGGAATTCGCAGCTGAATCAGACTACAAGGTATATCATCCGGGAAGATGCGCGCGGATCATCACCAGAGACGCCAACGGCCAGGAGGTCGAACTGGGCATCATGGGTGAAGTCCATCCGGATGTAAGCGAAAGATACGGAATCGGTACGCGCGCGTACATCAGCGAACTGTTCTTCGATGTGATCGTGGAACTTTCGAACAGAGAGATTCAGTATCATCAGCCGCCGAAGTACCCGTCAACGTCCAGAGATATCGCTATGATCGTAGACGAGGATACACTGGTCGGAGATATGGAAAAGAAGATCAGAGAGGCCGGCAGCGAGCTGCTGAAGGGCGTAAAACTCTTTGATGTTTACAGAGGCCAGCAGGTGGATGAAGACAAGAAGAGCGTCGCATTCAGCCTGACCTACAGACACGATGACAGAACACTGACAGACGAAGAAGTAGACACAGTACACGCCAACGTGGTAGAAGCATTGAAAGAAACATTCAAAGCGATCATAAGGGAGTCCTAACCCGGTGATGCGAGCCGGCAGGATGGCGGCGAAGAGGAACCGCAGGTAGGACCCCTGTCAGGAGTGCAGCGCTTCAGCGCGTGGCACTCTACGGCGAGAGTCCGAGGCCCGGTGATGCGAGCCGGCAGAATGGCGGCGAAGATAGAAAGGTGAGATTATGGACAGCAGAGTAACTGTAAAGATTTACGGCCAGGAGTATACGATAGCCGGTGATAAGGCCGAAGAAGAAATTCAGAAAATAGCAGAGTACGTTGATAATAAGATGCGTCTTATCAGCAGGGTCGCCAGTGAGGCGGCCCAGGGAAGCATCGGTATTCTGACTGCCATAAATGTTGCAGAGGAATACTTTGATGCCCTGAACCAGATCGAACAGCTTCGCATCTCTAAAACCAAGTTAGAGAATGACTCTAAGTATTATCTCAAGATGTGGGAGGACGCGAAAAAGAACTTCGCCCAGTATAAGGAGAACCTGTCGCAGATGCAGGACCAGAAGAAAGAGAGCGAGGAGCGTTTTAAGGAGCTGCAGGCTAAATGTACTGAATATGAGAATTCCTTCTTCGATTTGCAGATGGAGAACATCCAGTTGAAGAGCGAGCTGGAGAAAATGAAGAATAACAGCTAGAGGAAATATCATGAACAAAAAAGCACTTGACGTGTTAGAGTACAAAAAAATAATTGAACTTTTGAAAGAAGAGGCAGGCTGCGAACTGACCCGTGAAATGGTCTCGCAGCTGATGCCCTATACCGATATCCGGGTAATTTCAGAGGAACTAAGGTCAACCACTGAGGCGGTTGACCTTATTGTGCGTAAAGGGGCGCTTCCTACAGGCGGTATCTATGATATCGCCGGAAGCGTTGGATTTGCAAGGAAAGGCGGCACTTTGACCATGAAGCAGCTGCTGCAGATCCACTATAATCTTTCCATTGCGGCCAGGATCGTATCCTTTATGAAGAGCGATCTGCCGGAGCTGCCGCTGATCCGTTCCATGACGGAACTGCTGGTAGTCATGCCCCGGCTGGCAGAGAATATCGACCGCTGCATCCTGTCTGAGGATGAGATGAGCGACAACGCGTCGCCTGAGCTGCGGTCCATCCGCAGAACCATGGCCAGGCAGAATGAGGCCATACGGAATAAGCTGAATCAGATGATCAGCTCGACGACGAACAGGACCTATCTGCAGGACGCCATCGTTACGATCCGCGACGGCAGATATGTGATCCCTGTAAAGCAGGAACACCGCGCCCACTTTCCTGGCATTGTCCACGATCAGTCAAAGGCCGGAGCGACGCTGTTCATCGAGCCGCAGGCTATCGTCAATCTAAACAATGAACTCAGGGAACTGGAGCTTTCCGAGCAGGCGGAGATCGCCCGCATTCTGACCGAACTGTCGGAAGCGGTGGCGGAGCGTTACCACGACATCAAAAATAACCAGGAACTGCTGCTGCAGCTGGACTATATCATGGCAAAGGGAAAACTGTCCCGGCGCATGGACGGGGAAGAACCTCAGATCAATGACCAGGGACGGCTGGACATACGGTCCGGCAGACACCCTTTGATCGATCCGAAGAAGGTAGTGCCTATCAATGTAAGCGTCGGGGAGGGGTATCGGACCCTGGTGGTCACCGGTCCCAACACCGGCGGCAAGACCGTGACCCTGAAGACAGCGGGACTTTTGTCTCTGATGGCAGCCAGCGGACTGCATATTCCGGCGTCCAGCCAGAGCCGGATCCCGGTCTTTTCAGATGTTTTTGCTGATATCGGCGATGAGCAGAGTATCGAGCAGAGTCTGTCCACCTTCTCATCTCACATGAAAAACATTGTGCGGATCGTGGAAGAGGCAGACGAGCGCAGTCTGGTGCTGGTGGATGAACTGGGAGCAGGGACGGATCCTACTGAGGGAGCGGCGCTTGCCATATCTATTCTGGAAACGCTGTACAAGAAGGGCGCCTGCACCATCGCTACGACCCATTATAACGAGATCAAGAAGTACGCCCTTTCAACGGAGGGCGTGGAGAACGCTTCCATGGAATTTGATGTGGCGACCCTGAGCCCGACTTACCGGCTGACCATCGGCATACCGGGCAAGTCCAACGCCTTTGAGATATCCAGAAAGCTGGGGCTGCCGGAGAGCCTGATCGACCGGGCAGGACAGCTGATCGAGCGGGGCGACATCCGGTTTGAAGAGGTCATCAGCGCTATCGAAGCCGACAAGAAAAAGGCGGAAGAGGAGCGGGACGAGGCTGTTCTGATCAATATTTCCATGAAGAAAAAGCAGGAAGAGATGGAAAAAGAACTGGCCGCGCTGGAAAAGAAAAAAGAGAAGATCATAGCCGACGCCCGAGAGGAAGCCAGAGCTATGCTGCGCGAGGCTCGCGAGACGGCCGGCGAGGTGCAGAAGGAACTGCGGCAGCTGTCAAAAGTTCAGAGCATGGGCGAACGGAACAGGCGGTTTGATAACAGCAGGAAGAAGCTTCGGGAAAGCGAAGAGAAGTATCAGGAACGGATCATCCGGAAGGTCAACAGCCAGCCGGTGGACGCTTCCCAGCTGCAGATCGGCGACAGAGTGAAGGTTCTGTCCCTGGATCAGAACGGCGAGGTCCTGTCCCTGCCTGATGAGAAGGGAGATCTGCAGGTGAAGATCGGCATTATGAAAGCAAATCTCAATGTCAGCGATCTGATGATCATCGTAGACGGCACGGAGAAGAAGAAACAGCCTAAATCCGGGAAATATGGAGGCTTGTACAAGGCGAAAGCCCAGCATGTGTCCATTACGATCAACGTGCAGGGAGAGAATCTGGACGACGCCATTATGGATGTGGATAAATATCTGGATGACGCCTATGTGGCAGGGCTTTCGGAAGTGACCGTGATCCATGGCCGCGGCGAAGGGATCCTGAAAAACGGACTGCGAAATATGATGAAACGTCATAAACATGTTGCATCCTTCCGCAAAGGCAATTATAATGAAGGCGGCGAAGGTGTCACCATCGTTAAACTGAAGACGGAGTGATGACTGCGGATCCGCGAAGGGAGGATACGGACATGTACTTGATCAGCAGATGTCTGCTTGGTGCAGACTGTAAATACAACGGAGGCAATAATTTCTGTCAGGAGGCGGCAGATTTCCGCGCGGCACATTCCTGCTTCGGGGTCTGCCCGGAAGCGGCCAGCGGGCTGCCCGTTCCGAGACCGCCTGCTGAGCGGACCTGCGGCAGGATTATAGATAAAGAAGGGAAAGATGTGACGGCCGAATTTGAGAAAGGCGCGGAGATTTCCCTGCTTGCCGCTCTGCAGGAAGCGCAGCGGAGAGGCGAAGAGATAGAAGGAGCAATACTGAAGGCGAACAGTCCGTCCTGCGGCAGCGGGAAGATCTACGACGGGAATTTTGACGGAACCCTGACAGACGGCTGGGGCTGTTTCGCGGCAAAGCTCCGTGACAGAGGTATTAAAGTTATTTCAGAGAAGGAGATAAAAGATGGTAAATTTTAAGGAAGAGATCGCGAAGTTGATCGCGCAGCAGGTGGAGGGTCTGGAGCCCTCTGAGATTGAGGCAATGGTAGAGGTGCCGCAGGACGCGAAGATGGGTGACTATGCGTTTCCATGCTTCAAGCTGGCAAAGACCCTGCGCAAGGCGCCGCCTCTCATCGCGAAGGGTATCGCGGCAGGCCTTGACGGAAACCCTTTGTTCGAAAAGGTAGAGCAGGTCAACGCTTATGTAAATATGTTCATTTCCAAGGCTGAGTTCGTCGGCGACGTGCTGGCCGAGGTCCTGGAGCAGAAGGATGACTTCGGTAAATCCAATGTGGGAGAAGGAAAGAAGGTCATCGTAGAGTATTCTTCTCCAAACATCGCGAAGCCGTTCCACATCGGCCACATCAGAAGTACCGTTATCGGCAATTCTATCTATAAGATCTATGACGCTTTGGGCTACGACGTGGTCAGGATCAACCATCTGGGCGACTACGGCACCCAGTTCGGAAAGATGATCTGCGCTTACAGACACTGGGGCAACAAAGAAGACGTGATCAGAGAGCCGATCAAGACGCTGCTCAGCTACTATACCAAGTTCCACGTAGAGGTGGAAGAACATCCGGAGCTGGATGATGAGGCGAGAGAGATCTTTACAAAGCTGGAACACGGCGAAAAAGAAGAAACCGAGCTGTGGCAGTGGTTCAGAGATGAGTCTCTGAAAGAGTTTAACAGGGTTTACGACATGCTGGGGATCACTTTCGATTCCTATGCGGGTGAGAGCTTCTACTCTGACAAGATGCCTAGATTCGTCCGCGAGCTGGAAGAAAAGGGCCTGATGGAAGAGTCCCAGGGCGCGCATATCGTCAATCTGGAGGAATACGGCCTTGGCGTGGCTCTGATCACCAAGTCTGACGGTTCCACTTTGTATATTACCAGAGATATCGCGGCAGCCAACTACAGAAAAGAGACCTATGATTTCTATAAGAATATCTACGTTGTAGCTTCCCAGCAGAATCTCCACTTCGCGCAGTGGAAGAAGATCCTGCAGCTGATGGGCTATGAATGGGAAAAGGACTGCATTCACGTACCGTTCGGTCTGGTCAGCCTGGAGGAAGGCACCATGTCCACCAGACACGGCCGTGTAGTCTTCCTGGAAGACGTACTGAACAAAGCTGTGGAAAAGACCAGAGAGATCATCGCGGAAAAGAATCCGGACGCCAGCGAAGAAGCCATCGACGAAACCGCGAAGACTGTCGGTATCGGCGCAGTCATCTTCCAGGAGCTGTCCAATAACAGAATCAAGGATTATGTCTTCAAGTGGGATAAGGTCTTAAACTTCGACGGCGAGACCGGTCCGTATGTACAGTACACCCACGCAAGATGCGCGTCTGTACTGCGCAAGGCAGGAGACGATGTGGTGGCAAAGGCCGCTGCCGCAGACGGGCTTAACTGCAGCTATCTGTGCAGTGACAGCGCTTACGAGCTGGCAAAGCTGTTATATAAGTTCCCTGACGTAGTTAAGGATGCCGGCGAGAAGTATGAGCCTTCTATCGTGACCAGACATATCGTTGATATGGCTCAGGGATTCAACAGATTCTATCACGATGAACACATCCTTACGGACAATGAGGAAGAAAAAGTCGCCAAAGTCGCTCTGGTTATGGCAGCGAAAGAAGCTATCAAGAACGGACTGGCGCTGCTGGGCATGAAGGCACCAGAGAGAATGTAACCCGCACGGGGTTCCGATCTGAATTTCAATCTGGATTTCAATCTGGATTGAGCAAAACAGCAGAAATTAGCCTGATTTGCTCAATCGGGCAGACGAAATACCGGGGCAGATTGAGCAAAACAGCGAAAATCGGCCCGATTTGCTCAATCGGGCGGACGAAATACCGGTGCAGATTGAGCAAAACAGCAGAATTTAGCCCGATTTGCTCAATTTGAGGCGCTGAACCTCGATATTTATGTAAATCACGCTCGGAGATGGAATGGGCGGAGCCCGTATCTCCAAATATCCTTTCATTTTCGAGCGATTTTCAGCGGGGCAGTTTGATCTGCCAAATGCATTCTCTGTGATTTTCCATAGCGCGCCCGATTGTTTGAGCCGTCAGGCGAGTTCCGGGCGGGATATTGGGAAAATAGGAGAAGGATTTGTGCAGATCTCTGCTCCGCTGATGAAGCGAGAAATGAAAGGATATTTGTTTTATGAGATATGAAGGCGATATTTACAGACCGCCAAGTGAGGCATACAGCCTGCTGATCCAGGTGACCATCGGCTGTTCTCACAATAAATGCACCTTCTGCAGTATGTTCAAGGACAAAAGGTTTCGGGTCCGGGACGTAGCGGAGGTGATGGAAGACCTGGAAATGGCCAGAAGAGCGTACCGGAAGGTGGATCGCATCTTCCTCTGTGATGGAGACGCTCTGTGTCTGTCTACAGATAAACTGCTGGTGATCCTGGATAAGATCCGGGAACTGTTTCCGGAGTGCCGGCGGGTCAGTGTTTACGGTTCCGCGAAGGACGTTCTGCGCAAGACGCCGGAGGAGCTTGTCACTCTGAGAGAGGCCGGCATCGGCATGATCTATCTGGGAGCGGAATCCGGAAGCCAGAAGGTTCTGGACGCTGTCTGCAAAGGCGTGACCCGGGAGCAGATGATCGAATCTGTTCATAAGATCGAAGACGCCGGGATCCCTGCGTCCGTGACCTTTATTTCAGGTCTTGCCGGAAAGGAAGGATGGGAGGATCACGCCATCGAGACCGGAAAGCTGATCAGCGAGATGAACGCCTCTTATGTGGGTCTGCTGACTCTGATGCTGGACCGCAGGGCGCCGATCACCGGTCAGATCCAGCGGGGCGAGCTGACTCTGCTGTCCGGCGAAGAAGTGGTGGCAGAGACCTATCTGCTGATGAAGCACGCCAACCCGACGAAGCCGTGCGTGTTCCGCAGCAACCACGCGTCCAACTACGTTTCCCTGCGCGGAAATCTGCCTGCTGACAAGCCGCGGATGATGGAGCAGCTGCAGCGGGCTATGGAAAATACCGGACTTCTGAAAGATGAAAGGTTCAGGATGCTGTAGATGAAGATCCTTCTCACCACACTGAACGCGAAATATGTACACAGCAATCTGGCTCTGCGGTACCTGTACGAAACTGGCCGCAGAGCCGGTCTGTCTGCGGAGGAACTGACCATGGCCGAGTTTACCATCAACAATGAGTCCGGCTACGTCTATGGCGAGATCCTGCGGGGACAGTACGACCTGGTCTGCTTTTCCTGCTATATCTGGAACATCCGGCAGACCTGTGACCTGGCAGCCGACCTGAAAAAAGCCCAGCCGGGTCTGACCATACTGCTGGGCGGGCCCGAGGTCAGCTATGAGGCAGAGGATTTTCTCACGGCCAACCCGCACGTTGACGGCGTACTGCGGGGCGAAGGCGAGGCGGCTTTCGATCAGCTGTGCCGCTGGCTGCTGGCAGGGCGATCCATCAAAGGGTGTCTGTCAGAACTTCCGTCTCTCGTCTGGCGCGACGGCGTTCTGCTCCGTGACAACGGGCCGGGAGAGGCGTGGGAAATGGCAGCGCTGCCATTTCCATATCTGTCTGTGCCTCCGGCAGAAGATAAGGTGGTCTACTACGAGGCTTCCAGAGGATGTCCCTACAGATGCAGCTACTGCCTGTCTTCCCTGGAGAAGACGATCCGGCCGCTGCCCCTTGCGCGGACGCAGTCAGAGCTTTCCTGGTTTTTGCAGCGAAGGGTCAGACAGGTGAAATTTATCGACAGGACTTTTAACTATGACAGGGAGCGGGCGAAAAAGATCTGGCAGTTTCTGATCGATAACGATAACGGGATCACCAATTTTCATTTTGAGATCTGCGCGGAGCTGCTGGACGACAGCTGCCTCGAGGTGATCGCGGCGGCAAGGCCGGGCCTGTTCCAGTTTGAGATCGGTATCCAGAGCTGCAATCCTAAGACTCTTCGGGCTGCGGACCGCAGCGGAGATACGGACCGGACTCTGACGCGGATCCGGCAGCTGGTGAATCTGAAAAACAGCCACATTCATGTGGATCTGATCGCGGGACTGCCTTACGAGGATTATGAAAGCTTCGGAAGATCTTTTGAACAGGTCTACGGGCTGGGCGCGGACAATCTGCAGCTGGGTTTTCTGAAACTTTTGAAGGGAACCAGGATTCAGCAGCGGAGGGAAGAATTCGGCTATATCTGTCGGGACTACGCGCCTTATCAGGTCATCGCCAGCAGGTGGCTGACAGCGCTGGAAATGGAAAGGCTGTCTATGATAGAAACTGTGCTGGAGCTGTATCACAACAAAGGCGGATTTTCAAGGACTCTGGAGTTCCTGATCGATGAGGCCTTTGGCGGCAGGGCCTTCTCTTTTTATGAGGCTCTGGCTTCTTTCTTCTACGATTCCGGCTTTCAGCACCGGTCTCATAAGAAGGAGGATCTGTACCGGATTCTGTTATTGTTTGGAGCGTCTCTACGACCGGACAGCCCGGACGTATGGATAGAGCGGGTCAGACACCCTTTGATGGAGGACCTTGCGGAAACCATGAACTTTGACGCGGTGAAAAAATTTTATAAAAAAGGATGGGAATTGCAATGGATGAAATGAAAAGACTGCAGGATCGCATCGGGGAGTATCTGATTCCTCAGGTGGATGACTTTTTGTTCGACGAGCTGTCGGACAGCTATCTGGAGAGGGCAGGCATTGCGGATATCCTGTCGGGGGTGCCGGTGCCTGTCAGAAAGACGGCGCTTAGCGATCTGTCGACGCTGATCATTGCGCAGAACATGGCGTTTATCATCGGCTGCGATCTGAATTTTAAGTATCGTGACAATTATTTGGCGTATATTCAGCGGACGTTTACGAAAGAATTCGCCCGGCCTCTGATCGGAGACGGCGTGGAGGCGGCGGCCGGCGGCGACTTTGACCGGGCCTGCATCTGCTTCCGGGCGGCGCTGCTGATCGACCCGGAGAATGTGGACGCGCTGTACTGCTACGGACGGGCCTGCAAGGATTCCTATGAGAAGGGCGAAGGGGAGGAATACATCGGCCGCTACAAGGCGGAATCCCTGGAAGCCTTTGAAAAGCTGACTTTGAAGAAGCCGGACTTTGACATGGGTTTCTATTTCCTGGGCTACGGCTATCTGAATCTGGGCCTGTATGTGAAGGCGAAGCTGACCTGGGAAACTTTTATGGAGCTGTCTGATAATCAGGAGCAGAAGGACGAGGTAGCCGGATGGCTGGAAAAGCTCACGGAGCCTGTGAAGATCGAAGAGGGCTATAACCATGTGCTGGCGGGCCGGTTCGAAGAGGGCATTGCAGTGCTGAGCGGCTACGAGGAGGACGAGCGCTTCAATACATGGTGGCCGCTGTGGTATTATCTGGGCGTCGCCTATGAAGCAATGGAGGAAACGGAAAAGTCCATGGAATGCTTTAAGCAGGTTCTGCAGCTGTCTCCGAGCAACACTGAGGCTATGGATGAGCTGGCTGCCCTGTATGAAGTGACTGGGGATCAGGCTATGGCGGAGAAGTACCGGAAGAAGATACAGGTGGTCAAAGCCAACGCCGAGCTGGACCGGGCCGAAAAAATGGAAGGTATGTCGTAGGACGGCGGGAATTGCCGGCCAGAGCACGGGGATTGCCGGCCGGAGCTTAGGAATTAAGTTTTTGGACCGTTTGGAAGATGGTTTGACCTAATTTACCATTGTATGGACTAAGATAAAATGAGAAAAGTTTCGTAGATCGAAGCGTCTGGCTTTGATATACGAAACTTTTTGACTTTTGTTTGTGATCTGCAGTTCAGAGGGGTTTGACAACATAAAAGCCGTAGATGGGCTTTCCTTCGAATCCTTTCTTGACGCTTTCGCCGCGCATGATGGCCGGGCACATCCCGTATCCCAGGTTCTTCCACATGGAAAGAGCTTCGATCTTGTCATCAGAGCTCCAGGAGCGTATCTGACGGTAGCCGTGCTCCTTTGACCACTGCTCTGCCATAGACAGCAGTCTGGAGGCGATTTTCTGTCGCCGGAATTCTTTGCGGACTTCGAGGTCATCAATATACGCATCGCGGTAGTCTGCGAGAGGCTCTGGGAACGGCAGCGGGTAGACGGAAATAAAGCCTACAGGTTCGCTGTCCCACATAGCGGCCAGTGAGCAGCAGTCTTCACCGTAGTGAAGGCAGCTGTATTCCAAAACCCAGTCGCCCCAGATTTCTGTAATCTGAGATTCAATGCGCCTGTCGATTTCTTTAAATGTAATGTCAGTGTTCTGCATGCGTTTCTCCTCCCTGATATTCTTGCGATAATCTGTTTTTTTGATGCAGCATTTGATTCATAGTGTACCATAATTTTTAACAGAGTGCCAGAGTAGCTGAATGAATCTGCCTGTCCGTCGCAAAAGGTGATTATTTTGGATCAATAGTGCGGATTTATTTTTGATAAAATCATAATCCGTCTCATTTCTTCTGTTTCGTTGCCCGTTAGGGCGCGATTGCGGCAGTATAGAGTCTGGAATTTATGAATCAGATTCTATAAACTTCGTTAAATTACATTATATTCCTGAATTTTACGGATATTTACTGATGTTTTTCAAAATCATGCAGGATTTCTGCACCAATGTGTCTGATTTGAAAGGCTTTGAGACGGATTTAAAACTGAAGTATGAAAAGAATGCACTATTGGGAACTTCTTCAGGCAAATTAGGGCGTTTCTACACTGATGCATGCCCTCCGCGGCATGCTTGGGCCGTGGCCTGCTCACCAGTCCACTGGACTGCTTCGCTTCACGGCCGCGCCTACGGTTCAAGTCCTGTATTTCCATATTCCGCAATTAAGACACGAAAAAACCGCCCTAATGGACGGTCTTCGTGTCTTGGTTGCGGGGACAGGACTTGAACCTGCGACCTCCGGGTTATGAGCCCGACGAGCTACCAACTGCTCTACCCCGCGATATTGATTGATTTTTTATTTTAATATGGTGCCGGAAACCGGGGTCGAACCGGTACGATCGGTAAGGATCGCAGGATTTTAAGTCCTGTGCGTCTGCCAATTCCGCCATTCCGGCGCACCGTTAAAATAAAAAATTGGCTCCGAGGGTGGGGCTCGAACCCACAGCCTACCGGTTAACAGCCGGTTGCTCCACCATTGAGCTACCTCGGAACGATGTCATCTCGCTGACGACAAGAATAATTATAGTCTATCTCTAAACAAATGTCAAGGGGAAATTTTGAAAGATTTTCAGCGGCAGACCGACGGCTGAACGACGGCAGACCGACAGGTGCAGGCGGGTAATATAGATAGAATTGTTCAAACATTCAAATAAAAATTATATATAGATAGGAGTCTATAAAAATACAACATTTGTAAAGTTGTGGCAAAATGATACGGATGACTTGACTTATTTATATATAGTGTGATAGAGTATTAAGATAGGATTATATGAAAGGAGAAAAATATGGAACAGAAAAAGAACAACTTGATGGCAAAATTTCTAATACCGTCCATCATTGGAATCCTGCTTTTTATGATCCCTGTAAAATATAACGGGGACTGGACGATCTGCGTAAAGATCATTGCTGACATTATCGGTCAGGCTTTGTCCGGCATACTGCCGATCCTGTGCGTTTTGATCCTGACTGTGTCTGCAGTTATGTCTATTGCGGCTTTGATCGTTCCGGATTTCTTTAAAAAACATCCGATTTTGAAGGATACTTTTGAAACGACTCCGGTCTGGGTCGCTATCCGTGTAATCGGCGCTGTGTTTGTCTGGCTCACCTACCTTGGGATAGATGCCGGAGATGATGATACCGGATTTATTCACATGATCACAGAGGGAGGCGCAGGCGGTTTCGTGCTGGGTGACCTTCTGACTGTACTCGTCATTATCTTTATTATCGCAGCTATGCTGCTGCCTTTGCTCCTGGATTTCGGTCTGCTGGAATTTGTCGGAGCTCTTCTGACGAAGGTCATGCGTCCGCTGTTCAAAATTCCGGGACGTGCGGCAGTCGACTGCTTCACGTCATGGATCGGTGACGGCACGCTGGGCGTTATGCTGACCTGCAACCAGTACGAAGGCGGATATTATTCAGCAAGGGAGGCGTCTGTTATTGCAACAACTTTCTCCGCTGTTTCCATCACCTTCAGTATCGTAGTGCTGGCACAGGTTGACCTTATGGAATATTTCGGGGTATATTATCTCATGATCTGCCTGGTAGGCGTTGCCTGCGCGATCATCGTGCCTCGTATACCGCCGCTTTCTATGAAGAAAGACGATTATGTGGTAGAGGGAAAGGCTATGCCGGAAACGATTCCTCCTCAGTACCACAATTCCAGAGAATATGGCATTGATCTCGCTCTGAAGAGAGTAGAGGAGCATAAGGGTATCGGTCAGTTCTTTGAAAACGGTTTGAAGAACGCTGTCGGTATGTGGTTTGGTGTTCTGCCTACTGTTATGGCAATCGGAACTATCGCACTGATGCTGGCAAACAATACTCCGATCTTCGAGATCCTGGGCAAGCCGTTTTTGCCTCTGCTGGAGCTGCTGCAGGTTCCGGAGGCGGCAGAAGCATCAAAGACTATGGTAGTCGGATTTACAGATATGTTCACACCGTCTATTCTGGCGGCAGGCGGCATCGAGAGTCCGATGACCCGGTTTATCGTTGCTTCCGTATCCGTTACACAGCTGATCTATCTGTCTGAGGTCGGCGGACTGATCCTGGGTTCTAAGCTGCCGGTCAAGTTCTGGGAACTGTTAGTTCTGTTCCTCGAGAGAACTATCATCAGCTTAGTGATCATCTGCCCATTGGCACATTTGGTATTTTAATACATAGACGATACATGATCAAAGAGGCGGCTTTCGGGCCGCCTCAGTTACTATTCGCAGAAATGGCAGTTTTCTACTCTACAGCTGCCATGTAAAATAGAACTATCCATGTTTTACAAGGATTTGACTGGACTTGACCGCAGATCACTTTTTTTCTGCGATTCCCCCATGCAGCCT
>JAETRU010000066.1 GCA_021769965.1 Eubacterium sp. | reverse complement strand
TCTTTGATTGCAGCTGACAGACCGCATTCCAAGTATAGCAGAAGGAGTTTTTCTGTTCAACGGTGAAACCTTTCCGGAACCACGCGTCAAACGCGTGGTTTTACTTATACAAAAAAAGCCGGGAACAGTCCCGGCCGCTTCAATAGCTTTCAGCTGAGCCGCCATATTTGCGCGGCATGGGTTTCGTGATTCGATCTGTTTAAGCCCGCATTACGAAACCTTTGCCAGTGGCGCTTCCTATAAGTAAAACACCATCTCGAACCCCCACAGGAACACAAGATACACCGACGCGGCTATGGCGATATACGGCACCATAGGGACCACGTCCGTCCGCTTCAGCTTTTTTCTCGCAAGCAGCCATACCAGATGCCCAGCGCTAATCAAAGTGGTCAGCACAAAGACCGTCAGGATGCCGATAAAGCCCAGGATCAGACCCAGCGCGGCAAATAATTTGATGTCGCCGCCGCCAAGAGTCTCTCTGCGGTAAGCCATCTTGCCCAGCAAAGCGACAAAGCCCATGATCCCAAAGCCTGCCAGCCCGCCAAAGAAGCACTCCTGCCAGCTGCCATGGAAGGGAAGAAATCCAAAGGCGCTGACCGCAAGCAGAATCACCAGCTGATCCGGTACGATCCTGTACTTCAGGTCGGCGATCGCCATCTCCAGCAGAAGCCAGATCGCGCATAAAGCTGCTGCCGCAAACTGCCAGTCATCCATGATAAGCTTAATATTTATAATGACAAACAACATGGTCAAAACGAACTTCCACGGATAGCTTTTCACTCTTTGGGTGTAAGGATCCAGCAGCTCCGCTGACGGCTCCTCATCGTAATCGCACAGCCATCGGGCCGGCATTTTATTAAAGAAATACACTGCGCCGTTTCCTGCAAATATCCCCGCAAGAATAGCTGCCAGGCATTTGATCAATATGATTAAAGTATCTGTCACTTGTTCCCCTTTCTTTCGATCTCCCTTTGTTTCCAAATTCTATGCCTAAAACTCCAGAAAGGCATCAATCACCTTCTGCACCTGCTCTGAGTCGTTCGTCTCTTTGATGATCCGCAGGAAGACTTCGCCCTTGGCCTCTTTCAGACAATAGATATTATAATATCTCTGCATAGCCTGCCGAAAAGCTTCATCCTCCATGGCGTCCCGCAGAGCAAAGAGAAACGCCGCGCCGTTGGTGTAAACCTGCCGGTCATAGTTGTAATCATAATTTTTCCAGAACCGATATTTCTTCTCATACCACGCAACGGATTTGTTGATGGCTACTACACCGGAACCGTTCATGAGCATTTCCGCTTCATTCCTCGCATCCGCCTCACTGTCCCACAAAAGACCATATTCATATCCATATTCGGACTCAGATGATTCATATTCTTCTTCAGCTGTTATAGCTCTGCGAAGGCTGTCCGGTCTTCCAATGCCGTAAATTCCTGATTCACAGTACTGGGCAAAACTCTCATCCAGCCAAGGCTCTTCGTATTGGTTATTTCCCACTGCCGCGTAAAACCACTGATGCGCCACCTCGTGAGCCACCAGCAGGCAAGGCTGGACGAACCAGCCGGTTTCGTCTAAAGCTGCTTTTTCCTGACGCAGCCAGGGCACAGGACAACCGATGAGGACCAGCCCCGGATACTCCATGCCGCTGCCGTCTAAGAAGCACTGCACCACGTCCAGTTCTTCATACGGATACTCGCCAATATTCTCCGTATACATCTCTACTGCGTCCTTCGCCGCATCCATAGAAAACTGATTGTATTGATCCGCGCCTTCCCACTTCAAAATACAGTTATTGATTCGGATACCCTCCGCAGTATCTGTCTTCACTTCCATATAGTCAGAAGCCACGATGGCCATATCTCTTACATCTTTCGCCTCTATGACCGTCACATTTCCGTCAGAGGATTCTTCTCCTGTAGCAGCCACTGTATAATCTTCGCCTTTGATCTTCAGCTTTACATGATAATCGCTGACGCCGCTGTAAATGGATTCCCCTCGGAACGTATACGGATTCTCATTCCACCGGCCATTGTCAAACATGGACAGCATCGGGAAACAATACGTCAGCAGATACTGGGTCTTCCCGTCCTTTTCGTGATAGCCTAATATACCGTCCCACTCAGGAATATCCGTTTCATATGTCAGTTTTACCGACATAGATTCTCCTGGTTCCAGCTTTTTAAAGTGAATATAGAGCACCGAAGGGTCTCTTCTTTGACGGATCTTAAGTTTCCGGTCTTCCGCCTCAGCTCCGGTGATCCGGCTTTCGCCGGCATCCAGTCTTTCCAGGATCGACGCGGCGTAATTTCTGATACAAATCTTATCAAGCGGCTTGTCCGTATGATTCGTCAGATCGATCCGCACTGTACCGGACAATATATTTTCTTCTGTATCCAGGTTCAGATCCATGGTATATGCGTCAGCGTCTACGCTGCCCTCCGGCCGGGATACTAAACTGCAGCCTAGGGACAGGCAAATGACGAGCAGCATCAGGGCGATCAAAATTAATAATTTCTTATATCCCGTCATAGCAAATCTCCTTTTGTCTATTTTAGCATGGCTGCGCCGGCGCTGCCACCGCTTTTCACCGGCATGGTATATTTTCTTCTGGCCTCAGCATAATAAGACTGAGAAATCTTGAAATGTGAGGGGATAACTATGAATGATCATCCGCAGGGTCTCGGCCTCTTCAAACTTACTTTTTTCGCTATCGGCACTACACTGGCAAGCGGCGTCTTCAACATGTTCAGTGACATGGCTAAAAACGGAGCAGGCACTCTGGCAGTCCTCATCGGCTGGACCATAGCAGGACTGGGCATGTACTCCATGGCGATGTGTTTTAACAGGCTCAGCATCGTCCGCCCGCAGCTGAAAAGCGGCATCTATGCCTATGCAAGGGAAGGCTTCGGCGAATACATCGGCTTTAACTCCGCATGGGGCTACTGGATCAGCGCTATCCTTTCACAGGTTTCATTCGCGACTCTTCTCTTTGCCGCGCTGGGACAATTCATTCCTCTCTTTGGAGACGGCAACAACATGGCGTCCATCATCGGAGCATCCATTCTCGTATGGATCTTCACACTGCTGATCATGGGCGGTGTTCAGGAAGCGGTAACCATCAATACCGTCATCGTTATCGCCAAGATCATTCCGATCTTCGCTTTTCTGATCTTCGTCATCTTTCTTGGCGCTTTTGATCTGGATATTTTTTTGAACAACTTCCTCGGCGAAGATACGGGTCTTTCTCTAAGCAGACAGATACTGGAGACCACTTATACCACGGTCTGGATCTTCACCGGGATCGAAGGCGCCGTGGTCATCTCCGGCCGGGCAAAGTCCACGGCCACAGCCGGAAAAGCAACTGAGCTTTCCTTTCTGTTCCTTTTGATATTATACGTGCTGATTTCCATTCTCAGCATGGGCGTTATGCCCCGCAGCGAGCTGGCCGGACTGAAAGATCCGGCTATGGCCGCTCTGCTTTCCTCCATCGCAGGCCCGTGGGGCGCCATGCTGATCAACATCGGCGTCATCATTTCTATTGCCGGAGCCATGTTCTCCTATACTATCGTCACTGCTGACAGCGCCTACGCTCCCGCGCTGCAGGGCTGCTTTCCGCTGTTTCTTACCAGAGAAAACAGACGCCGCGCCCCTGCAGGCGCTTTGATCCTGACCGCCGCCATCATTCAGGTGCTGTTGATCATCGTCTATTTCCAGTCTTCCACCTATCAGGCCCTCTATACCCTGGCTACCAGCGCTATTATGATCCCTTTCGTCCTGTCCGCGCTGTACTGTCTGAAAACCTGCTTTGAGGACAGCCGGCTGGGGCGCAATAATGTCACCCGCAAAACATGGCTGATCTCCATTACAGGCTCCATCTATGGCTTCTACATGCTCTTTGCCACCGGCATTTCCAATATCATCATCTCCGCGCTGATGTTTGCGCCGGGATTCCTCTTCTATGCATGGAGCCGTATCCAGAACCATCAGAAGATACTGGAATCCAGAGCTGACCTTGCCGCTTGTATCATTATCGCAGCCGGATTTGTGTTCGCGTTGATTTGGGGATAACCGGACAATCACTTGATCCGCTAAAGATGCGTCCTGCGGCAGTTCAGGTCCTGCCGCAAACTGTCGGATTCCCGCATTCTGTATTATTCAGCTGCTGCGGGACCGTTTCTGGCTCTTCTTGGTTCCGATTTTCCCGCATTATTAAAAAAAGAGCCATTTCAGAAGATTTTCTGACCTTATCGGCAAGCAAAACTCCCGACATTTGCAATACTTCTTTTCTGCGGAAGATTTTGTTCAGGATTTCGTCGATAAACTTCCCCGATATCATTGCAATCCATCCTCTGCGGGAAATTTCGCTTATCTAAAGCCCTTTTATTATCCCGCAGTGATAAAAAAACCGTATTTGCGGGTTTTGAAACACCTCTAATACGTTTTGATTCTCCCGTTAACCGTCACAAAGAATACTTGCGGGGTCAGCCGTCTCATTCATTATCCTCTATCACTTCTCATAATACGGCAGTAAATGTTCTCTGATCATTTTATCGATATACAAGCTGCTGCAATTGCCGTTCTGATCATCCTGGGTAATGATTAAATTTCTTCCGATCAAATATCCGTATTTCTGATAAATATTCAGTTTATGCGCATTATGAATGCAATACTCCATATTCTTCAGCAGTCCTAAATGCTCCCATATCTTCCACTGTCTATCCGGAAGTTGAAAAGTGAAGTCCGGATTGAAATAATTTCCTTTCTCGTCCGGATACGGAAATCTCTTTTCATATTCAAAAGGGATTCCATAGCTGGTTAGCGCATTCGTTATAATTACTTCGGATTTAGAACGAACCAGCAATCCGCATGTTGTCTCATGAATATGACGATTCGGATCAAAGTAATGCTGGACAGGTCTGCTTTGTCCGTCCAAAACGCGGTTGGATTCCAAAAGCAGAAATGTTCCATAGATGTTTCTCCCTCTTATCCCTGATTTTTCCTTGCAGATTATAGAAAAATCATATCATACATTTCAGAGAAATTCAATCTTTTTATAACATTTTTTCCAATTTTTATCACAATGCATTATCATTCAAAAAAACCATCCACGCGTCAAACGCGTGGTTTTCATTTGTCGGGCAAAGCCCTCTACTCCTCGCGAACACGTCAAACGTGTAAAGCTAAATCTGCCAGCTGCGAGTGCTATAAC
>JAETRU010000025.1 GCA_021769965.1 Eubacterium sp. | reverse complement strand
AGCTTTGACTGTAGTCTTCTTCACGCCGTAGTCCACGGAATTCGTCTTCATCAGACGGTACGCTTTGTTGGACCACTGGGTGTAGTAAGTCTTGCCGTCGATCTCGCGGTAGCCGCAGACCTTGTAGTAATAGCGGGTTCCCTTCTTCAGGCCCGCCCTGTTGGTATAGGTCAGCTTTTTAGTCGTCGCATATTTCTTGTAGCCGGAAGACTTCTTGGTGGATCTGTAAATCTGATATCCGTCCACCTTGTAGCCTTTGGACTTGGTCCAGGTCAGTTTAATGGAAGTCTGATTCAATGAAGATCCTGCCTTGATGGTCGTTGCTCTGACGCCGGCAATGAGTTTTTCTTTGACTTCTTCCGGCATAGGATCCAGCGGCACCTCCACGCCGGCCTCGTCTGCATCCACCAGAGCAAAGGTTCCGAAAGAAGAGACAGTGAACTGGTAGTACGTCTTTCCGCCTTCGGTCAAAGTCTTTCCGTTCAGCACTTCCAGTGTGCCGTCTTCTCTGATAGATACAGCTGCAATCTTCTTGTCCTGCAGATTCTCCGGCACTTCCACTCTGACCGTGGCCTTGCCCTGATCAAAGGTTGAGATCGTCTTGTCTCCGGATTTCAGCGCCGCCTGAATAAACTGCGCGCTTTCTCCTGCCGCTTTTCTCTGTTCCGCTGTTACGGTCTTCGGCTTCACGATTTCCAGCGTGATGGCCTTGCCGCCAGCCTCAGATACCGCCTGTTTCAGGATCTCCCGATCCAGTGTCACAGTTCCGTTTTCGGTGGACGCGGTCACCACAGCAGTTGTCTTCTCTATCATGCTGCTTACCGCAGAAGCATCCAGCTGCAGTTTCACTGTTTCAGCGCCCTTGGAGGCTGACGGAGATACCTGCATCACGATCTCTTCGGACTTGTTCTCTTGCGCCTGCTTCAAAAGCTCGGTCACATGCTCCGCCTTGACCGTGGCCGCAGCGACATCACCGCTGACCGTAACCTCTGTTGGCGTCGTCGTTACAGCAGAGCCGGAAGCGCCGGTAGTAGTAACTTCGGTAGCTGGCTGTTCATCAGCAGAAATATCCCAGTTACCACTTTCAAAACCAGTTTCTTTCGTATAGTCATCAGTATAGAACCACTCTACAGTATCTCCATCGCTTAAAACACGGGCCGCATACCCTACATCGGCAATCAATGTGTTATGGCGATACATCCATCCACTATTTTTACCATTGTCAAACTCACCGAGCCAGTTGCTGCTTCCCGGTATCTGAACTTTGGAAATATATGTGCCATCTGTATCATCAAATGCAATTCCGGAATTATACAGCATCATATCTGTCAGATACTTCACTGTTGATCCTTTTGGAATTTCCACAGTTGTAGATGGAATCCATGGCGTTTTCACATGCCCCGGATTCGGGTTGCCATCTGCATCGCACCCATGCTTTACATCTCCTGTAAAAGAAAATGTCACTCTTATGTCACTATTGCTCGTTTCCTGCTTTGTCTTGCGGGTAACCTTAATCTTGTATTCTTTTGAACTGCTATGATCTGTTGAAGTCACTAAAATTGCAAAAGTATTTTCTCCTTCCGCTAATGAAATTGGATCACAAATAGTTCCGTTCTCCAATTTAACGCCTCCTTGATTGGAAGGTGTTTTTAATGTCATACCTGAACTTGGATTAAGTGTTCTTGCTGTGAATGCAATTTTTTCAACGTTATTTTCAACTTCACAGGAAATAATTCCATCCTGAAAATCCGTTCCGGAATAAGCAATGTCTCCCGGCGTAATTACAACCTCATCCAAATCTGCATTGACAGCAGAATTTCCACCACCAGTAAAATCAAAGACATATATTAATGGCTCTTTATTGCCATTCTGAACAATAATTCTTACCATACGGTTCCCCAAATTTTCTGTATTCGAGTCTAAAATCATCGTTCTTTCTGCTTGCCCTTCACTTCTTTGGTTGTTAATCCAAATGTTGTCGTCCGCTGCACCTTTAACATTTACATCAAGAGATACCACAGATATATCATTCAAATCAACTGCAAGATATTTCTGTTGCCCATTGTTTAACGTAGTAAAATCAGCATCTTTATATTCAACTCCGTTGATCATAATGGAGGCCGGTTCTTTTGTTACTCCGACAGAATTCTTCATGACAGATGCATTTACTTTCGTGATTCCACCAACTTCTGTTGATGATTCACCAAATGCCTCTGAAAAATATAATACGCAATTGGTTACTTTTACGTAATTCACTTCGTTCAGTTGCACAGGCTTCCCATCCTTATCTACTGCCCATGATAAATCCATATACTGAGCACCCTCTACATATGGATTATCCACCTGGATGGATGTTGGATCAACATTTCCGTTTGGGGACACATCTGCATAACCAAAAGCATGAACAGGCTTCTTGCCAGAACCATCATAGGTACATACTCCTGTCAAGGTATATGATTCACCTAATTCAGTTCCTCCGATTACAACATGACGGGAATTCATTGGCCAGTACATATCGCTTCGGAACTTTAACCAATTTTCCGCGCCATTTGAACTTGTAAAAGAGGCTAACTTTGTGCTGATACCATTTTCAATTCCCTTATTATAGGTTACGGAATAATTCCAATCCGTCGTCAGTTCATAATATTCAGAACCTGCAAGATTGTACCATGTATTGCCGTCTTTTGAAACGCTTACTGCTGCCGCCTCAGCTGCACCACTGCCAAAGGAATTACCATATACAACAAAATCTACTCCATATTTGTTATTTGGATCATTTGTGATAGGTTCATCAAACGCATATGTGATACTACCTCCGAAAGTTCCAAGAGAATGGATATTATATAGGTTATCAGTGTTGATATCCGCAAGCAATGTAGAATCAACTATGTTTCCGTAAGTAGAATTTGCAAATTGTCCCGGCGCAGATTGTGCACTACTTACGCGGCTGGCACCATCTGGCATCCTTGCATAAATGTTTACAACATACTCGTCATATACATCTCCATTTTCCTCATCCTGCTTCGTAACATAGATTTTAACAGTGGTTGGAGACATTTTCAATCTGTCGTAATAGTCCTTACTTCCATTTCTTTCATACGTAGGCCTGTTTAATTCCAGTCCTTCATTGCCTATAACCTTATTTTCATACTTCCCGGCGTTTTCTCTGGTTGCAGGAATATCATAGGTGACGATGCAGTCCTCTGCCGCATTTGCATATAGCTTAAAAGTTTTTTTACTTCCTGTTGCCGCATAAGTATATCCGTCTATCGTATTATTAAATCCCTCTGAAACTAATGAGTTCCTGATAATATCGCCGTCTTCTACCGAAAAATTGCAGGTAAGCAATGGTCTGGCACGATTTACAGTAATAGTATAAGTTTTACCTTCTCCATTTGAACCTTTGATCTTCGTTTTCACCATAAACACATTGGTGCCGTAATTAAGGCTGTATGTAGGCGTCGTATGCACATATACATACTTTGGATAATTTGGATTTGTTGGATTAGGAAAAGATTGAATAATGTTTCCTTCTCTGTTTACACTAATCTCTGTATTGTTATCTGCTGTATAAAATTCAAAGGCTATGGTCTTTTGATTTTCATTAACATCAAGACTGCAATTATAATATTTATCGAAATCTTCCACCTTAAAAGAAGTTGGATTTACTATACTTTTTTGAATTTTATCACAAGTATCTCCATATTTTATTCCTATCAACCGGTCCTCGTTCGCAAGCTTGACATTGAAAGTATACTGGCCTGCTTCGAGTTCCGATCCCTCCGGTGGAGTTACTGTTATAACAACGTTGTTTCCATCGGGAAAAGATGCCTTATCCGCATTTACGCATGGTATCTTTACGCTTCCATTGTTTGGTTGTTTCGTTTCCTCCTTGCCTGTGGATGCATTTTTATATTTTGCCGTTATTGTTGCTTCTTCTATCTTAGAAGAAACCCCGAATTCTATTCCAGTGCTTACACTATTTGTTCTGAGTGGAGGTGTAACTACTACTTCGTACTCAAATATTTCTGAATTAAAGTTCGGAGATATTTGAATACCACCTGGAAACGAACTAGTATTATATCGCCCTTCAAGACTGCATGAATCCAGCAACGCGGTTTTAGTTCCAGCAGGAGCAACAGAAGCAGACGTATCATCCGTCTCTGCTCCGTAAGCAATATTCCCCACTTGAACTCCCGATAATATAATAGTAAAGGAGAGGAATAATGCAAATATTTTTTTCTTTATGCTCATTATTTTCACCTCAATATAACATTTTTAAAAGTTAATTCATAGGTTCCTCGCAATATCTATACCACCAGGATATTACATCACCATTTTTTAATGCAACATTGGTAGCATATGAATCTGGTTTCGCATAATCAATTTCATACTCCCAGGCGTAGCCTCTCCATACGGTTGAAGAACTATCTGCTGCCGTTTCCGTTTGCAATCCAAGCATCTTGGTAATATACATTCCCCCTCTGGAGTCTTCTGTATCCCAGCCTGTAATCATGTCCGAACTCTTGCCTAAGTCCTGAAGCGCCTTATATGTTGCATCCATAACAGTAGGTGTATTCCCTGTGATCACAGCAGTGCCCGGATTAGCTGGAATGCTATACAGATGTTCGTTAAACGTACTTGTATCAAAAGATACTTCGGTGCACTCGTATACGGTACCGTTCTCATCGATGAACTCAACCGTAACGGTAATTGTTTCATTTTCAGCATCCGTGCTTGCGAACGCACTTGCGCTCATTGCAAACACCATGGTCAGTGCCAATACGATTGCAAAAATCTTTTTGAGATTCTTTTTCATGGTAATCTCTCCTTCCTTTTTCTGAGTCCGATCATTACATGGCAGTATGTAACTCTCATTCTCAAATATATTTTTTACTTCATTTTGTCTCTGGCGACTGCCCGCCGTATCTACAAGGCCTCTGCTGCAAAACGCACCTGCTCGCTTACATTGGTATGCAGCCTCCTCCGTGTATTCTTTTTCTGCTCCTGAGTCTGTGTTTCCGAACCATATGAAATTTTCTTCGCCCAGGCAGCGTACTTCTCCTGCACACCGCCCTTTATTAGGATGAGAAAATTTCAATCTCGCAACAAAAAAGGACTATGGCAATTAAGCCACAGTCCGTATCTACTGTCACAATGAATCATCTGTTTCCCTGTCACTCTTCCGAAAATACCCGTCGGTAATGACAAATTATTCTATGCAGGTCTCCTGGCTTATGAATCCTCATCCCGCATCTCCTTCCCGGGAACTTGTCCCAGTGGATGGCCTAAGCCTCGATGCGAAACTCCTCAAATACAGTGGCGGGTCCGTGCAGGTTTCTCACCTGCTTCCCTCTTAGCTTCCTTATGGAAGAACATAAAACACATATATCAATTCAGTTTTATCAGCCCTAAAGGAATATCCTTTGGGAGAAAATGTATTTTAAGTATATCACAAAATCTACATAAAAGCAATATAAAAATCTCTCTTAGCTTTGCGCATCTCGATCTCTTTGCTGGAACTTGACAAAGAAAACAGATAGGCGCATTCCACTGGCATCACAAAATTTGTGTGACGCGCGCGTATTTAAGGTCGGTGTCAGAAACCATTTAACTCGTTTTCAACCCTCTAAACACCCCCGCCTGATCCAATCTTCGATCCACTGCGCGCTCTCCCTGCAGCTCCGGCTTTCGATGGTCATCGTCACATCCTGCCGGCAGCAGTGCCTGATCGTATCCATCACTACGTCCATGTTCATGATTCCCTGATCAAGAGACGCGTGCTGATCATGATTTCCATCGTTATTATGGAGATGAAAATGCCTGATCTGCGGCCCCAGGATCTGAATCCAATCCATAATATCATAATCTTCCGATGTTACAGCGTTGGCGTGTCCAATATCCAGACAAATACCGACCCGGCTGTCCCCGATGTCCTCGATCAACCTGTGCATCATACAAGGCTCATCCTCAAAGACATTTTCAATATATATGGAAAACTCATCTGGTTTGTCCGCCATATACATCCGCCAGAACTCTACGGACTTCGCATGATGCCAGTCCTTGAAGTACAGCAAAGGCATATACCCTGAGTGCACCACCATCCGATTGATCCCCAGATCCCTAGCTGCCTGATAAGCCTGCTGCAGCCTCTCCATACCAAGCTCCACAGCGCGATGATCTATAGAAGCGGGAATGATTTCTGTAAAAGGTCCGTGCATTATGGCATGTTCTGCTCCTGCAGCCTGCAGTTCTCTTCGTGCCGCTTCCAGACTCCCTTTGATCCGCTCAGGATCCAGATTCTCCGAAATACAAAAGTCATTCAGTTCAATGCTGAAGCCGTACTGTTTCGCAACGCTTTCAGCATCCTCTGAAAAAGTCGCGATATAAATTCTGTCCCGCATGTCTTTCCTCCAGAAATACGATAAGGCAGGGTGACGAATCCTGCCTTATCTATGAAAAAAGAATGAAAAGCCCGGTTATCCGTTCCCCATATAAAAAGGACTGTGGATAACCCCACAGCCCGTATTTGCTGTTCTTTGCTTTCTGAATCGGTTCACCGCCTCCTCAGAAAATGGACTTATGCAGGTCTCCTGGCTCTGGACTCATCACATCATCTGCCTTCCCAGAGTATCCAGTGGCATGTGTAGATGATGCTCCTCCATTACAGTGGCGGGACCGCGCAGGATTTTCACCTGTTTCCCTCTTAGCCTTTGCCGGAAGTTCTCCCGGCCAAAGGAACATAAGCCTGTATTGACTACGTTTTTATTATATTGTAAATCCGCGTCTAAGTCAATTCATTTTTCAGATTTTTTCTTTTGCGTCAAAGATATATCAGCACGCTCCGCCATAGCTCCAGCCGCCCGGCGTCAGGATTCCTTTCTTTTCACGCTTTTCTTTCCCGTCTTTCCTGTCACGGCCTTCTTTCCATCCATCATCCGTACCGGCACCGCCTGCTGTTTTCACGCCACAGCCCGCTGCTTCTGCAGCCAGCTCATTCAGCTTGGCGGCTGTAGCCTCTTCCGACTCCATTCCGTCCCCGCCGCCTCCCGGCGGTTCTTTCCTCTGTCCGTCAAACTGAAAAAATTTCTTCCCGTCCTCCACCAGATGATTCAGCCGGGTATATTCATCCTGCAGCAGCTGCTCTCCCTTCGCTGTTATGTGATATATCTTTCTCCTGTTTTCTTCCGTTACCTGACAGATGATAGCCTCCTTTTCAAAACGCCCCAGCAGCGAGTAAAGCGTTCCTGCCCCGATGACTACCCGACCCTCGGTCAGCTCATCCACCATCTGCATGATGCCGTAGCCATGATTATCCTGCAGAAGCGACAACAAAATATAATACATCGGCTCTGTCAGATTTTTTAATTGTTCACGTGCCATAACGCACCTCCTGTAATATTAAAACCCCTCTTTAACTTAAACTCCCTGTCGCGCAGTATCCGAGAAATACCATGGTAAGTAAAATGCAGAGGACCACGATGATGCCTTTCCCCAGCTCCGGCCGCTTCTCCCAGGATATCCGTACAGTGATAAAAAGCAGCGCCAGGCACACGATGATCGAAGTCAGCCAGAAAGCCTTTGTTCCTCCTGCGAGCAGGTCCGGCACAGCTATTTCCAAAAATCTTCCCAACACAGCAAGCCACCATGCGATACCTGCTCCGCTGCGAAGATATCCCCACAGCATCGCGCGCCTCAGGGAGCTGCCTCTATCCTGCATGGGCGCGCCTGTCCGCAAGGCTCTTTCGCTGCGGATGTAAAATACGATAGCTCTGGCAAAACCCAGCAGAGCAAAGACCGTTGCAGCGCTCAAAACGATCAGATTCCATGCCTGAAACCCCTCAGGCGGCCATCTCAGTTCCCACGGCGGCAGCTGCCAGAACAAAATGATCAGAAGCGCCGCTAACACGATGCCCATAGGTATATCAAATTTCCACAGGCTTTTCCTGATCCAGCGATAGGACTGCTCCCAGTCGGTCTGCATCAGCGCCGGACTGGCGTTTTCTTCGGACATGAAGATGATAAGCCCCTGAGAGACTGCTACCGCGGTCCAGCCCGCGTCCTCTGCCATGGTCAGATATTCTTCTGCCTCTTCTTCAGTCCCCTTAAACCCGTCAACGCAGAATTTTCTCTTCTGCGGCCTGTCTTTGCGGAATACTGCTACAAAGTTATATATCACCAGACTCTCCAGGATCAATCCTTTCTCTGCCTGCTTTTCCAGATACGCGTTCGCCTGCTCATAATCAGCTGTGGCAAAAGGCCACAGGCGTCTGATCTTTTTCTGTTTCTTCTCTTTCATATGCTAGTCCTTTACTTGCAGTTCAAAATCATATTGCTAAAATCGGAGCCATTAAAAAAATAATAGCCAAAAAGATTAACCCGTTTCCAACATCACACCTTCTCTGAAACAGCTTCTGCCACATTCCCGATGCTCCAAGGATCAAAGAAAGGCTGTTTAATGCGGCGATCACTGGCAGAGGCCATGTGCCCTCAGTAATTTCAAGCACCAGAAAATATATCCATGCAATAGTACAAAATATTTCTGTAGAGGCAGATAGCGCCGCATACAGTCCTGCCAGCCATTTAGGCCGCTGTATGATCTCTCCTTCCTCGCAGCTGCGCCTGGCCCGTTTTATATAGGCCAGATTCACGCCATACACCAGAGGCTGCCTTATTGCTATAATAATATATATCGGGCACACCCACAGTATCCAATTTCCAAAAGTATGGCTGATTGAAAAATAAAACGTGCAAAACCATATTGCCCCCACAAACACAATCTCCAGCACATAGGGCAGTACACTGACCGATACGTGATTTTCCGCAAGGACCTGCAGCTGCCGTTCAAACTGCACCTGTTTATTAGTATGCAGCGGTCTGGCGCTTCCATCCTTTGAGACAAAGATGCAGAATCCGCTGTTCATTGCTGCGATCTTCTCCCAGCCTGCATCTGCGCAGAAGGACACATACTCTTCGTCGTGTCCTTCTGTCGCAGGTACGATATCTGCCGTATAGCGATAACCCATTGCCGCAGGATTTCTCCTATACAGCGCCACGCTGCAGATCTGAGCATCAATATTGACAAGCTCCCAGCCTTCGCTCGCCCGCTGGTTCAGCCGCTCCGCAGCCTCTTCCGTTTCAAATTCGCCATACGGCCAAAATTCCAGTTTGTATTTCATCCCATCCTCCAGCATTCATTTATATCAATATTCGATATATCCAATTTCAATATAGCATATATTGATGCAACTGTCAAGAGCTGCGGAACAAAGGATGAACAAATAGAGCTTTTTCTCTGATTTTGCTCAAGCCGGCGGCCGTGGGCGCGCCGGAAATTGAGCAAATCGGGCTCTTTTCTCTGATTTTGCTCAAGCCGGTGGCCATGGGCGCGCCGGGAATTGAGCAAATCGGACTCTTTTCTCTGATTTTGCTCAAGCCGACGGCCGTGAGCACGTTCGAAATTGAGCAAATCAAGCTTTTTTCTCTGATTTTGCTCAAGCCGGTGGCCGTGGGCACGTTCGAAATTGAGCAAATCAAGCTTTTTTCTCTGTTTCTGCTCAAGCCGGCGGCCGTGAGCACCTTCGAAATTGAGCAAATCGAGCCCTTTTCTCTGATTTTGCTCAAGCCGGCGGCCGCGGGCACATTCAAAATTGAGCAAATCGAGCTCCATTCTCTGATTTTGCTCAAGCCGGCGGCCGCGGGCGCGCCGGGAATGCTGCGGCACACAAAAACCCCGGTACGGGTACTCCGTATCGGGGTTTATTGCATTGCTACTTTATGATTAGACGTGTGCTAGATTAAACCAGCTCCAGGAATACAACCTCTGCGCTGTCGCCTCTGCGAGGTCCCAGCTTCAGAATTCTGGTGTATCCGCCGTTTCTGTCAGCATACTTCGGTGCGATGTCATCGAAGAGCTTGGTTACTACGCTTTCATCGTAGATGTAAGCCAGCGCCTGTCTTCTTGCGTGCAGGTCGCCGCGTTTAGCTAAGGTGATCAGCTTTTCTGCTTCTCTTCTGGCTTCTTTTGCTCTGCAGTCTGTAGTGGAAATTCTTCCTTCTCTGAACAGGTCAGTTACCAGATTTCTCAGCATAGCTTTTCTGTGAGCAGTAGGTCTGCCCAGTTTTCTATATCCTGGCATGTCAAATCTCCTTTCATTTCGTTATGGTCTCTCTATGCGGGTATTAGTCGTCGCTTGGCTTGAGGCCAAGACCTAATTCCTCTAATTTTGCTTTCACTTCGTCGAGGGACTTCTTACCAAGGTTTCTAACCTTCATCATATCCTCTTCCGTACGCTCAGTCAGTTCTTCTACCGTGTTGATGGCTGCTCTCTTCAGACAGTTGAAGGAACGAACGGATAACTCCAGTTCCTCAATAGTCATTTCCAGAGCCTTTTCCTTCTGGTCTTCTTCCTTCTCCACCATGATCTCCATGCCGTCAGTAGAATCATCCAGCTGGATGAAGAGATTCAGGTGTTCCTGCATGATCTTCGCTCCAATGGATACGCCCTCTTCCGGGGTGATGGATCCGTCTGTCCAGATCTCCAGAATCAGTCTGTCAAAGTCTGTGACCTGACCTACTCTGGTGTTCTCAACCGTGTAGTTTACTTTTCTCACCGGTGTGTAAATAGAATCGACCGGGATGACTGAAATCGGCGTGCTTTCTGTCTTGTTCTGGTCAGCAGGCACATAGCCTCTGCCTCTTGCGAGGTTGATCTCCATCACAAGCGTCGCGTTTTCTTCCAGTGTCGCGATATGCAGCTCCGGATTGAAAATCTCCATTTCGGAATCGCCGATGATATCAGCGGCAGTAACTTCTTTCGGGCCGACCGCGTTGATGATGACCCGTTTCGTGTTGTCACCGCTGAGCCTTATAGCAAGCTTCTTCAAGTTTAAGATGATTTCTGTTACGTCTTCTTTAACACCTGGTATCGTTGAAAACTCGTGAAGTATTCCGTCGATTTTTACAGAAGTTACGGCTGCGCCGGGCAGAGAGCTTAAGAGAATTCTCCTCATGCAGTTGCCCAGAGTAGTACCATACCCTCTTTCCAGAGGTTCTACGACAAATTTGCCGTAATTTCCTTCTTCATCAACAAATTTTGTTATTGTTGGTTTTTCGATTTCTATCACTAAAAACCCTCCTTCATTTTCCCAAGTAATACCGGATTTACGCCGCTATATTATTTGGAGTACAACTCGACGATTAAGTGCTCTGCAACAGGAGTATCGATATCTTCTCTTGTCGGCATTGCAACGATCTTACCTTCTAATTTTTCAACATCGACTGACATCCATGAAGGTACAGTGATTGACATTTCCTTAATTTCCTTAAACTTAGGGGAGCTGGTGCTCTTCTCCTTAACTTTGATCACATCTCCAGCCTTCAGCTGCATTGCAGGAGCCGCAGCTTTCTTGCCGTTTACTGTGAAATGTCCGTGTACTACAAGCTGTCTCGCTTCTTTTCTGGAAGATGCGAAGCCCAGTCTGTAAACAGCATTATCTAATCTTGTTTCTAACAGGATCAGCAGGTTTTCACCTGTCTTACCCTGTTTTCTGGCTGCTTTCTCAAACAGGTTTCTGAACTGTTTTTCCTGCATGCCGTAAAATCTCTTTGCCTTCTGCTTTTCGCGGAGCTGCAGTCCGTAGTCAGAAACTTTCTTTCTGGACTGGCCGTGCTGTCCGGGAGCGTAATTTCTCTTCTCAATTGCGCATTTGCCGCTATAGCATCTTTCACCTTTCAAGAAAAGCTTCTGGCCTTCTCTTCTGCATAATCTGCAGTTAGCGTCTGTATATCTTGCCATGTTATATTACTCCTCCCTTCAATTAGACTCTTCTTCTCTTTGGCGGTCTGCATCCGTTGTGCGGAATCGGTGTGATATCCTTGATCATGGTGATCTCAAGACCTGCTGCCTGCAGTGCTCTGATAGCAGCTTCTCTTCCGGAACCCGGACCCTTTACGTAAACCTCTACAGTCTTTAAACCGTGCTCCATAGCAGCCTTGGTTGCTTCTTCAGCAGCCATCTGCGCAGCAAACGGTGTGGATTTCTTGGAGCCCTTGAATCCTAAGGATCCAGCGCTGGACCAGGAAAGAGCGTTTCCGTCCATATCTGTAAGAGTAACTAAAGTATTGTTAAAGGTGGATTGGATATGTGCCTGGCCTTTTTCAATGTTCTTACGTTCTCTTTTCTTTTTTCTAACTGTTTTCTTTACAGTCTTAGCCATTGTTTCCTACCTCCTTCTTATTTTTTCTTTCTTCCTACAGTCTTTTTCGGACCTTTACGAGTTCTGGCGTTTGTCTTGGTCTTCTGTCCTCTTACAGGAAGACCTCTTCTATGTCTGATTCCTCTGTAGCTTCCGATCTCCATCAGTCTCTTGATATTCAAAGAAACTTCTCTTCTCAGGTCACCTTCTACGAGGTAATCTTCATCGATGATCTTTCTGATTTTACCTGCTTCCTCTTCGCTCAGGTCTTTCACTCTGGTATCAGGGTTTACACCTGCTTTTGCAAGGATAGCGTTTGCGGTCGGTCTGCCAATACCATAAATATAGGTCAAACCAATCTCTACTCTTTTTTCTCTTGGTAAGTCGACACCGGCTATACGAGCCATACGTTTCCTCCTTCTCCTATCTTCCGTCACGTTCCAGGAGTGATATAGACAGGGGTTCTAAATAAACTATAATTTATATACGTCCGGCGGTCCTGGTCCTCACCGGACAAATTTTTAAACAAATCGATTAACCTTGTCTCTGCTTATGCTTTGGATTCTCACAGATAACCATTACTTTTCCGTGTCTTTTGATTATCTTGCACTTTTCACAGATTGGTTTTACGGAAGCTCTAACTTTCATCTTATTCCTCCTATTTAGCCTTTATCTCTCCATATAATTCTTCCTCTGGTCAAATCATAAGGGGAAAGCTCAACCTTCACCTTGTCTCCCGGAAGAATCCTTATATAGTTCATTCTGATTTTTCCAGAAATGTGTGCAAGCACTTCAAAACCGTTTTCAAGTTTTACCTTGAACATTGCATTTGGCTGAGCGTCCACAACGGTTCCAACTGCCTCTATGACGTCTTTCTTCGCCATGAAATACACCTCTCTCTATTCACTACAGGGTAAGCAGCTCAGGCTCACCATCATTGATAACAACAGTATTTTCATAATGTGCCGCCAGTTTTCCATCAGCCGTGACGACTGTCCAGTCATTGAGCAGTGTCTCGATCTCGTAGGCGCCCTGACAGATCATCGGCTCGATGGCAAACACCATGCCGCTGACCAGCCTTGGTCCCTTGCCCGGCTTCCCGTAGTTCGGAATCTGAGGATCCTCATGCATCTCTCTTCCTACGCCGTGTCCGACAAAGTCCCGGATGACGGAAAATCCTTCATCCTCAGCCTTTACCTGAATGGCATGAGAGATATCGGAAAGGCGGTAGCCTACTCTGGCATACTTGATGCCTTCAAAGAAGCTGGCTTTTGTCACTTCGATGAGACGCATAGCCTCATCATCTACTTTGCCTACCGGATACGTTCTGGCCGCATCACTGACGTAGCCTTTATAGGTAGCTCCTACATCAACACTGACGATATCGCCTTCGTGAATGATGCGTTTCTTATCGGGAATGCCGTGTACGACCTCTTCGTTGATGGAGACACAGGCGTTGCCCGGAAATCCACCGTAACCCTTGAAGGTCGGGATCATCTTATGTTTTTTGATGGTCTGCTCGACATAACGATCAATATCCATAGTAGACATGCCGGGCTTGATGAAGTCGGCCAGGGTATTTAAAATATACCCTGTGACCTTACCCGACTCACGCATTATGTCAATTTCCTGTCTGGATTTGATGATGATCATACTATTCTCCTATAGCTTTCACGATTTCCGCAAATACTGTTTCCAGCGGCAGAGCACCGTCTACAGTAGCGATGTTGCCTGCCTTTTTATAGTAATCTACAAGAGGCATAGTCTGCTGGTTATAAACCTCGATTCTGTTCTCAACAGTTTCCACTGTATCGTCAGCTCTCTGGATCAGCTCACCGCCGCAGATATCACAAATGCCTTCTTTTTTAGGAGGAATGTTAACGACATGGAAGGAAGCGCCGCAGGTCTTGCAAACTCTTCTTCCCGTCAGTCTGCTAATCAGTTCTTCCTTTTCAACCTCGATATCGATGACCAGATCAAGCTTCATGCCGTGCTCCGTAAGGAATTCATCCAGCTTTTCTGCCTGATATACAGTCCGTGGGAATCCATCTAAAAGGAATCCGTTCCTGCAGTCATCTGCCAGCAGCCTTGTGGTCGCGATCTCGATGACCAGATCGTCAGGAACTAATTCGCCTTTGTTCATGTACTCCTGCGCTTTTTTGCCCAGCTCTGTACCATTTTTAATGTTTTCTCTGAAAATATCTCCGGTTGAAATGTGGGGAACATTGTATTTCTCCACGATTCTTACCGCCTGTGTGCCCTTGCCGGCTCCCGGAGGGCCTAACAAAACTGTTCTAAGCATTTGCTCATCTCCTCTTATTTAAGAAAGCCCTGATAGTTTCTCATAACCATCTGGTTTTCCAGTTGTTTCATTGTATCAAGCGCAACACCTACTGCGATCAGCAGGGAAGTTCCGCCGAAGTGCATACCTTTCAAAGCAGGGATCAGCACGCCCAGAATGGTCGGCAGCGTTGCGATTACCGCAAGGAATATGGCTCCCACAATGGAGATTCTTGACATAACCTTGCTAAGATATTCAACCGTAGCTTTGCCCGGTCTGATGCCCGGGATAAAGCCGCCGTTGGCCTTCATGTTCTGAGCTACTTCCACAGGGTTAAAGGTAACTGCCGTATAGAAGTAGTTAAAGAATATGATCAGCAGTACGTTGCACACGGCATAGACCCATACGCCAGGGTTTCCTGCCGGTGACAGCCACTTCGTCACGAAATCAGTGAAAGCTGTATTCGGGAAGAAGTAGGTGATGGTCAATGGGAACTGCAGGATGGACAGTGCGAAGATGACCGGAATAACACCAGCCTGGTTGACCTTGAGAGGGATGTGGGTGGACTGTCCGCCGTACATCTTTCTGCCAACCACTCTCTTTGCGTACTGAACCGGAATCCTTCTGGTTCCCTGCTGAATCTCAATAACGCCCAGAATAACCACTACAGCAAATACGATAAACAGCAGGATCGAAATGATGGAAAGCTGTCCGTCCTGGAACTGTGTCCAAATAGTACGCAGTCCGCTCGGAACCCTTGCTACGATACCTCCGAAGATGATCAGGGAGATACCGTTACCGATACCGTATTCGTTGATCTGCTCACCCAGCCACATCAGGAACGCTGTACCTGCTGTCAGCACCAGAATGATCACCGCGAAGGAGAACCATGTCTGGTCGATAACAGCTCTTCTGAACAGACCTACGGTCAGACCGAAAGCCTGGATCAGCGCCAGCACGATGGTCAGATAACGTGTGATCTGAGCCATCTTCTTTCTGCCTTCCTGACCTTCTTTGGCCAGTCTCTCGAAATAAGGGAAGGCCATGGTCAGAAGCTGGATGATGATAGACGCTGTAATGTATGGTGTAATACTTAAAGCGAAGATCGTAAAGTTACTGAACGCTCCGCCGGAAAACAGGTCGAACAGGTCGAAGAGTCCGGTCTCACCGGTGAAGACCTGTGCCAGAGCGGATCTGCTGATCCCCGGTACGGGGATATTAGATCCGATTCTGAACACGACCAGCATCAGCAGTGTAAAGATGATCTTGCTTCTGATTTCTGCGACTTTGAATGCCTGCGAAATTGTCTTAAGCATCTCCATCTTAGATCACCTCTGCCTTTCCTCCGGCAGCTTCAATTTTTTCAATTGCACTCTTGGTAAATTTGTGTGCTTTTACAGTGATACCATTGTTCAGAGCGCCGTCGCCCAGGATCTTGATTCCGTCTTTGACCTGTTTTACCATGCCGACTTCCTCAAGGAGCTCCGGTGTTACAACAGTACCAGCCTCAAATCTGTTGAGGTCTTTTACATTGATCGTCGTATATTCTGTTCCCCAGATATTGGTGAAGCCTCTCTTTGGCAGACGTCTGTACAGAGGCATCTGTCCGCCTTCAAAGCCGAGTCTTACGCCGCCGCCGCTTCTGGACTTCTGACCGTTCATACCTCTTCCGCCGGTTTTACCCTGACCGGTAGCTGTACCGCGGCCTCTTCTCTTGCGGTTCTTCTTGGAACCTTCAGCAGCTCTTAATTCATGCAGTTTCATTATCCCTTGCACCTCCTATCCTACAGTTCTTCTACAGTAACAAGATGCGCTACCTTAGCAACTGCACCACGAGTTGCAGGCGTATCGGCAAGTTCTACACTGCGATGCATCTTCTTCAGTCCTAACGCTTCGACAACCTTTCTCTGCTTAGGGGAAGCGCCGATCGTACTTTTTGTCAAAGTGATTTTCAACATTTTAGCCATTTTGCGTATCCTCCTATCCTAAGATTTCTTCAGGTGTCTTACCTCTCAGCTTAGCGACCTTTTCTACTGTCATCAGTCCTTTCAGACCTTCCAGAGTCGCATAAGCCATGTTACCGGTGTTATTGGAACCGATGGACTTTGCTCTTACGTCCTTGATTCCTGCAGCTTCCAGTACGGTACGTACAGAGGAACCTGCGATAACTCCAGTACCCTGTGCAGCAGGCATCAGCAGAACTTTGCCTGCGCCGAAGATACCGATGTTTCTGTGTGGTATAGTAGTTCCAACTGTCGGAACATATATTAAATTCTTCTTTGCATCTTCTGTAGCTTTTCTTACAGCTTCAGGAATTTCCTGCGCTTTGCCAAGACCAACGCCTACATAGCCATTGCCGTCGCCGACTACTACAGTAACGCTGAATCTCATGTTTCTACCGCCTTTAACAGTCTTTGCGACACGTCTGATGCTAACGATAGTTTCTTTCAAGTCCAGCTTGGATGCATCAATGATATTACGCATTCCTTATCTCCTCCTGTTAGAATTTTAATCCGCCTTCGCGAGCGCCGTCAGCCAGTTCCTTAACTCTTCCGTGATAGAGGAAACCGCCTCTGTCAAAAGCAACAACTTCGATGCCCTTTTCCAGTGCTCTCTTTGCAATAGCTTCGCCGACCTTCTTTGCAGCTTCCTTGTTTCCGCCGTAGCCGATTTCAGCCTTCAGGTCTTTGTCAAGGGAAGATGCAGAAGCTAAAGTCACTTTGTTTACATCGTCGATGATCTGACAAGAAATGTTCTTGTTGGATCTGTAAACACAAAGTCTTGGCTTCTCAGGAGTTCCAGATAAATTTTTTCTAACTCTTTCGTGTCTTTTTACACGCTTGTCATTTCTGCTTTCTTTTGCCATTTCTCATTTCACTCCTTTCTTATTTAGCTCCGGCTTTGCCTTCTTTTCTGCGGATCACTTCGTCAGCATACTTGATACCCTTGCCCTTATACGGTTCAGGCATTCTCCAAGCTCTGATGTTTGCCGCATAGTTTCCTACAGCTGCTTTATCAATTCCCTTTACTAATACAGTAGTAGCGTCAGGAACCTCTGTTGTAATTCCTTCAGGATCCGGCATTTCAACCGGGTGGGAGTAGCCAAGGTTCATAACCAGGCTGCTGCCTTTCTTTTCAGCTCTGTAACCTACGCCTACAAGCTGAAGCTTTTTCTCGTAGCCGTTTGTAACGCCGACTACCATGTTGTTTACCAGCGTTCTTGCCAGACCGTGCTGAGATCTGTGCTCTCTCGCATCGGAAGTTCTGGTCAGAACCACTTCGTTGTCTTTTACTTCTACGTTGATTAATCTGCTTACCTGTTCCTGCAGGGTTCCCTTAGGACCTTTTACTGTTACGACGTTCTTATCGTCAACAGTAACTTCTACTCCGGCAGGAAGTGCAACAGGTTTTCTACCTATTCTTGACATAATTCTTACCTCCTACCATACATAACAGATAACTTCGCCGCCGACGCCGTATTCTCTGGCTTTCTTATCGCTGATAACTCCCTTGGATGTGGAAATGATAGCGATGCCGAGGCCGCCCAGTACCTTCGGTACGTCGTTCGCCTTCGCATAAACCTTCAGGCCCGGTTTTGAAATCTTCTTGATACCGTTGATAACTCTTTCTTTGTTGGCACCGTACTTCATCTGTACTTTGATGATGCCCTGCTTGTTATCGTCTATTACATCATAGCCGCTGATGTAGCCTTCTTCCAGCAGGATCTCTGCGATGGATCTTTTGATCTTGGACGCAGGGATCTCAACTGTCTCATGACCTACAGTATTGGCATTTCTGATTCTTGTCAGCATATCCGCTATTGGATCTGTCATTGTCATTACAGTATATCTCCTTCCTCTTGCGTGGTTCGAAGCCCTAGCCCGATTTGTGAAACAAATCGTTGGCAGGTCTCGTGCGAGAAACGCCCAAATCTTTGATTTGGCTGCGTTTTACCGCCAAGTCCGCTGCTCCGCCTTCGCACTGATTTAACTTCTTATTTTACCAGCTTGCTTTTCTTACGCCGGGAATTTCACCTTTGTAAGCAAGCTCTCTGAAGCAGATACGGCAGATACCGTATTTCTTCAGTACAGAGTGGGGTCTTCCACACAGTCTGCATCTTGTGTATGCACGAGTGGAATACTTCGGTTTTCTCTGCTGTTTTACTTTTAGAGATGTCTTAGCCATCTTAACCTCCTACCTATAATTTCCGAGCATCGCCGAGGAAATTATATAAAAACTTCCTTGCGGCAACGCCGATGCGATCAGGTTTTTCTACTTTTCAAACGGCATACCCAGCAGTTCCAGCAGAGCCGCTGCTTCTTCGTCTGTCTTTGCCGTAGTTGTAAATACGATGTTCATACCCTTGATCGTGTCAACATCATCATAGTTGATTTCCGGGAAGATCAACTGTTCCTTGACGCCCATGGAATAGTTTCCTCTGCCGTCAAAGGAGTTTTTGCTGACGCCCTTGAAGTCTCTTACTCTAGGAAGAGAGATGTTGAAGAATTTGTCGACAAATTCATACATGTTGTCTCCTCTCAGGGTAACTTTTGCTCCAACCGGCATGCCCTGTCTTACTTTGAAGTTCGCGATGGACTTCTTTGCCTTTGTAACAACCGGTCTCTGACCTGTGATCAGGCCGATTTCCTTAACGGCTGTTTCCAGAATCTTAGCGTTTTCCTTTGCTTCGCCAAGACCCATATTTATAGTAACCTTCTCCAGCTTAGGAACTTCCATTACATTTTTGTACTGGAATTTTTCCTTCAGTGCAGGGAATACTTCATTCTTGTAAGTTTCTCTTAATCTTGCTGTCAAAATCGTCTCCTCCTTTCTTAGTCGATTACGTTTCCGGTTTTTCTGTTTACTCTGACTTTCTTGTCACCGTCGATCTTGTAGCCGATTTTGATGGCTTCCTTAGCTTTAGCGTCATAGAACATAACGTTGGAAGCGTCGATCGGTCCTTCTAAGTGCTTGATCTCAGCCTTCTCTGTTCTGGTCTGCTTCTGGTGCTTTGTCTGGATGTTTACACCTTCAACGATAACTCTGTTTTCCTTCGGCATAGCCTTCAGTACCTTACCGGACTTGCCTTTATCTTTACCAGTAATGACTACTACTGTATCGCCTTTTTTAATACGCATCTGTCAACACCTCCCTATAATACTTCCGGTGCCAATGACACGATCTTCATGAAGCCTTTATCTCTGAGCTCCCTCGCAACAGGCCCGAAAATACGAGTTCCAACCGGGGTCTTATCTTCTTTATCTTTGATGATAACTGCTGCGTTCTGGTCAAACTTCACGTAGCTGCCGTCTGCTCTTCTGGCGCCCTTCTTTGTTCTAACTACTACAGCCTTGACAACATCGCCCTTTTTCACGACGCCGCCTGGTGTTGCTTCTTTAACAGCACAAACGATTACATCACCGATATTCGCATACTGACGGGAAGTACCGCCCAGGATACGGATACATAAAAGTTCTTTTGCACCTGAATTGTCAGCAACTCTTAATCTTGTTTCTGTTTGAATCATGATCTGGTGCCTCCTTATTTAACCTTCTCTATGATGTTTACAAGTCTCCATCTCTTGTCTTTGGACAGAGGTCTTGTTTCCATAATTCTAACTTTATCTCCGATATTGCATTCGTTGTTTTCATCGTGAGCCTTTACCTTCTTGGTTCTTTTTACAGCTTTGCCGTAAAGGGAATGTCTTACGAAGTCTTCGATTGCAACAACTACAGTCTTATCCATCTTGTCGCTTACAACGATGCCGACTTTAGTCTTTCTTCTGTTTCTTTCAACTGCCATAATTTACATCCTCCTTTCACTAAGCCTGAGCCTTTTCCAGCTCTTTTTCTCTGATGATGGTTTTCACTCTTGCAATGTTTCTTTTAACTTCTCTCATCTTTACAGGATTTTCAAGCTGTCCTGTAACATGCTGAAATCTCAGGTTGAAAAGTTCTTTCTTCATCTTTTCCAGTTCAGCATTTAACTCGATGTCAGTCATTTCTCTCATTTTCTTCAGTTCCATTATGCTTCACCACCCTTTGCTTCGTTTTCCTTGATGGCAAATTTGCACTTGACAGGTAACTTGTGCATTGCAAGTCTCATAGCTTCTCTTGCCTGCTCTTCTGTTACACCATCGATCTCAAACATGACTCTGCCAGGTTTTACAACTGCTACCCAGTACTCTGGTGCACCTTTACCGGAACCCATACGTACTTCAGCAGGCTTCTTTGTTACTGACTTGTGCGGGAAAATCTTGATATATACTTTACCACCTCTTTTGATAGATCTTGTCATGGCAATACGGGCTGCCTCGATCTGATTGGAGGTGATCCATCCACATTCCTGTGATACCAGGCCGTATGAACCGTAGGTAATGGTATTTCCCTTGGTTGCTACGCCCTTCATTCTACCTCTATGAACTCTTCTGTGTTTAACGCGCTTTGGCATTAACATGGCTTAGTTCCTCCTTTCTCAGTGCTTATTCTTCAGTAGCTTCTGCAGCTGGTGCAGCTTCTACCTGTGGTTCTTCTGCTTTAGGTTCAACCTTCGGAGCCTTTCTGACTCTCGGATTTACAGCTTTCGGCGCTTCGTTTCTGTCATTGCGGTCGTTTCTTCTTCTGTCGCCGCGATCACGTCTGTCGTTTCTTCTTCTGTCGCCGTCTTTTCTGCCTCTTCTCTCTCTCTTTTCGCGCTTTTCTTCGCGAACCGGGCTCTGTAATCCCTTGTCGAGGATCTCGCCATGGTTGATCCATACCTTTACGCCGATCTTACCATATGTGGTATCTGCTTCAGCAAAACCGTAGTCGATGTCGGCTCTCAGTGTATGGAGAGGAACGTTGCCTTCGCTGTACTTTTCGCTTCTGGCGATTTCAGCGCCGCCCAGTCTTCCGGAGCAGAGTACTTTGATACCCTTAGCGCCTGCCTTCATAGTTCTGCCGATAGCCTGCTTCATTGCTCTTCTGAAAGAAACACGTCTTTCCAGAGCCTGCGCGATGCTTTCTGCAGTCAGCTGCGCGTCCAGTTCGGATCTTCTGACTTCCTCGATGGAAATCTCGATCTCCTTGCCGGTCATCTTGACCAGGGCTGCCTTCAGCTCGTCAACTCCGTTGCCGGAACGGCCGATGACCATACCCGGTCTAGCAGTGAGTACGATAACTCTGATCTTGTTCTCAGCTGCTCTCTCGATTAAAACTTTAGAAACGCCTGCAGCGTATAATTTTTTCTTTACGTATTCTCTGATCTGATTGTCTTCAACGAGTAAATCTGCAAAGTTGCTCTTCTTCGCATACCACTTTGAGTTCCAGTCTTTGATTACGCCCACTCTCAATCCATGTGGACTTACTTTCTGACCCATTCAATGAACCTCCTATCCTTAGTCTCTTTCCTTCAGAGTCACGCCAACGTGGCTTGATCTCTTCAGAATGATTGATGCTCTACCTTGTGAACCGGCTCTCCATCTCTTCATTGTAGGGCCCTGATGAGCATATACTTCTGCAACGTATAAATTATCCGGATTCATGTCGAAGTTGTTCTCAGCGTTTGCCGCAGCTGATTTCACAACCTTTTCCACGATTTCTGAACCTTTTCCCGGTGTGAACTTCAGAATTGTTAATGCCTCGTCTAAGTCCTTGCCTCTGACCAGGTCAACGACCGGCTTCAGCTTGATAGGAGACATTCTTACGTATTTTGCAACTGCTTTTGCTTCCATTTTTTATCTCCCTTTCTTATCTTACTTTTGATGACTTATCTGCAGCATGACCTCTGTAAGTTCTGGTTGGAGCGAATTCTCCAAGCTTGTGGCCTACCATGTCCTCTGTGATATATACAGGAACGTGCTTTCTGCCGTCATGGACTGCAATGGTGTGTCCCACCATCTGTGGGAATATAGTGGATGGTCTTGACCATGTCTTGATAACTTTCTTCTCGTTTGCTTCGTTCATAGCTTCGATAGCCTTCAGAAGCTTAACGTCTACGAAAGGACCTTTTTTAAGTGATCTACTCATTCTCTATGCTCCTTCCTTATTTCTCATTTCTTCTCTTTACGATATACTGATTAGAAGCCTTGTTCTTCTTTCTGGTCTTGTAGCCAAGTGCAGGTTTACCCCAAGGAGTAACCGGGCTCTTACGACCAACAGGCGCTCTGCCTTCACCACCGCCGTGTGGGTGATCGTTAGGGTTCATTACAGAACCTCTTACGGTAGGTCTGATACCCATGTGTCTCTTTCTTCCTGCTTTACCGATCTGGATGTTGGAGTGATCTGCGTTACCAACTTCACCGATGGTGGCTCTGCACTGAATCAGTACTTTTCTTACTTCGCCGGACGGAAGTCTTACCTGAGCATATTTATCTTCCTTAGCCATGAGCTGTGCGGCGTTGCCTGCGGATCTTGCCAGCTGACCGCCCTTGCCAGGCTTCAGTTCGATGTTGTGGATCATAGTACCAACCGGAATGTTGGCGATCGGAAGTGCGTTTCCAACCTTAATATCTGCTTCCGGACCGGAGTAGATCACATCGCCGACCTTCAGCTTGTTCGGAGCGATGATATATCTCTTCTCACCATCGGCGTAAACGATCAGAGCGATGTTGGCGCTTCTGTTCGGATCGTACTCGATGGTGGCAACTCTGCCCGGAATATCGTCCTTCGTTCTCTTGAAGTCGATGATTCTGTATTTATGTCTGGTGCCGCCGCCTCTGTGTCTGACGGTGATCTTACCTCTGACGTTTCTGCCTGAATGTTTCTTCAAAGTTTTTGTAAGAGACTTTTCCGGTGTGCTGGTTGTGATCTCTTCGAAAGTAGAAACTGTCATGCCGCGCTGACCAGGAGTCGTTGGTTTATATTTCTTAATTCCCATTCTTGTCTACCTCCTATATTACAGACTCTGGAAGAACTCGATCTCTTTGCTGCCTTCAGTCAGAGTCACAACAGCCTTCTTGTAAGCAGATCTTCTGCCCACGGTTCTTCCCATTCTCTTTAACTTGCCGTCATAGTTCATGACATTGACTTTCTTTACTTCAACACCAAAGATTTCTTCGACTGCTAATTTGATCTCTGTCTTGTTAGCGTCTACAGCAACCTTGAATGTGTACTTCTTTTCCTGTGCCTGGTCCATACTCTGTTCGGAAATGACCGGCTTGATGATTACGTCATATGCTGATCTCATTAGATGTACACCTCCTGAATCTTTTCGATTGCTTCCTTCGTTACGATGAAGCTGGTATGGTTTACAATCTCGTAAACGTTCATGGTTCCCACAAGAGCAGTCTTTACTCCAGGGATGTTTGCAGCGGACTTAACAACGTTTTCGTCCTTGTCAGCAGTGATGATCAGCGCCTTCTTTGCTGCCTTTACATTCTCCAGGACCTTAACCATTTCCTTAGTCTTAGGAGCATCAAATTTTAATTCGTCTATAACGATGATCTCGTTGTCTGCTACTTTAGCGGAGAGCGCGGACTTCATAGCCAGTCTTCTCAGCTTCTTGGATACTGTGTATCTGTAGCTTCTTGGCTTCGGTGCGAAAGCGATACCGCCTCCTACCTGTGAAGGGTCAGTTGTGGAACCCTGTCTGTGACGTCCGGTTCCTTTCTGTCTGAAAGGCTTTCTGCCGCCTCCTCTGACTTCGCCTCTGGTCTTAGCGGACTGTGTGCCCTGCCTCTGGTTTGCCAGATAGTTTACAACTACTGCGTGAACAGCGTTTGCGTTTGGCTCGATGCCAAATATTTCATCTTTAAGCTCGATGGTTCCGGCTTCAGTTCCGGCCATATTAAGCATAGTTACTTTTGCCATTGTGTGCTTCCTCCTTTCTGAAGTCTATTCTATTTGTCCTGACCTTTGACAGCGTACTGGACTCTTACCAGACTTCCCTTGCCGCCAGGAACAGCGCCCTTGATCAGCATCAGGTTTCTGTCAGTGTCAACTTTTACTAAAACTACGTTCTGTACGGTAACAGTTTCGCGGCCCATTCTTCCCGGAGCTTTGTTGCCTTTGAACACTCTGGAAGGATAAGTACCTGCTGCCAGCGCGCCGGCCAGTCTCTTATGCTTGGAACCGTGTGTCATCGGGCCTCTGTGGTGGCCGTGTCTCTTGATGTTGCCCTGAGTGCCTTTACCTTTGGATGTTCCGGTCACGTCCAGCTTGCTGCCTTCTTCAAAATCAGCAACGGTGATGACCTGTCCTAATTCATAGGTTTCACCCTCTTCAGGTCTGAACTCTGCAAGATGTTTCTTCAGAGGCGCGCCGCTCTTGGCAAAATGACCTGTCATCGGCTTGTTTACTCTGTGAGCTTTCTGATCTTCAAAGCCAACCTGTACTGCGTCGTAACCGTCAGTCTCAACTGTCTTGATCTGGGTTACAACTTCAGGACCAGCTTCGATCACTGTTACAGGAATCACTTCTCCTGTTTCTGCGAAAATCTGAGTCATTCCGATTTTCTTACCTAAGATTGCTTTCATATTTTTTCTCCTTTTCACTTACATTGGATCGCTCTGGTGTGGAAGTCCTGGCCCGATTTCCGAAGAAATCGCCGGCAGGTCTCCTGCGAGGAAATCCAAAATCTTTGATTTTGTGATTTTTACCGCAACTTGCCGCAGCGGCGCCGCATCTTGCGCCTGGGCTCTCACAGGTGAGCCGTTCGCAGCTTTTCCCTCTCATGCGATCTTACTAAGGGAGACTCCCTTATTTTACAGTTTGATCTCAATGTCTACGCCTGCAGGCAGATCCAGCTTTGTCAGCGCGTCTGTAGTCTGCAGTGTCGCATTGGTGATGTCGATCAGTCTCTTGTGGGTTCTCTGCTCGAACTGCTCTCTGCTGTCCTTATACTTGTGAACCGCTCTCAGGATCGTCACGACTTCTTTTTCTGTCGGCAGTGGAATCGGGCCGGAAACGTCTGCGCCTGTCTTCTTGGCAGTTTCCACGATCTTGGCTGCTGACTGGTCTAATAACGCGTGGTCATAGGCCTTAAGCTTAATTCTGATTTTCTGTAATTCGCTCATTGTTTTCCTCCTAAAATTTTTGTACTGTTTTCGCTACGCTTGTACAAGGGGTTCTTTGCTGACCGGAGCGATACCGGTCAAATGCCCACTTCTCAACGTGTGCGGTGGAATCGCTTACTTTGCACACGGCTCCGTGCGTTTCTTTATTTTTCGCACAAAGCAAAAGTCGGCGAACACCTTCGCCCCCATCTGGTGGGGACAATTCTCCGTAGAAATTACCGGATAGCTCCGCAACTTCCTACTTCATCGCCTTAAGCAAGCCTTTTTAGTATACATGATGTTTATCAATAAAGCAAGTCTTTTTTGAAAAAAACTTCATGCGATTTTAAAGTTTTTTCTTCTTCATAATCAAGCATTTTCAACCGCTTTAGCCCGCTATATCATGCCACGTATACGGGCGTTTCTTTTTTGACGGTCCCGCGCTGTATCTTCCCGTCAAAAGGCATCCGGCACGGGTTGGAAAGCCGCCGCGGCAAACGTGTAAAATGATGATCCACGGCTGTATTTACCGTGCCGGATATTCCGCTATTTCATCATATACAGTCCGAAAAACGCCACTTTGTCCGGACCGTAGTCCCAGGCCACGCCGCTGCTTTCGCACAGTTTCATTACATTGATCCCGTATGCAGACAGACAGGAAGCCTGCCTTTCCGGAAAACGGCACGGCTGGCCGCTGGCCTTAGCGCACGGCGAACAGAGGCTGCACGGTCCGGCCATGACAGGAAGCCCGACGATCCCTCCCTCAGCCAGCTGATCCATAAAACGCCTGAGCTTCTGATTATGCTTCTTCTTCAGGGGTCCGGTCTCCTCCGGATCTGTGATATCTTCTACAGGCCAGATCGTCTGCAGGATCAGAGCGCGGCTGTAAGCCATAGCCCGGGCCTCCATTTCCTGAGGCGTTCCGCAGTCCGGCGGACATCCATAATTCTTCCCATAATTGCCGCATTGATTCATCTCGCAGTACTTTCTGAAGTCATATTCAAATACGATCTCCGATACATCGATCACGGCGGCAGCATCAATGCCGGCTTCCGCAGCCATCGTCACTATTTCTTTTTCTGTCATCATCATAAAAATTCACCTCAGCATTTATTATACACCTTCGACCGGCAGATGTAAGGGGGAATTCCGCGGGTCTTCTCCGCAAAAGCATTTCGTACTTTGCGGTATTTGCCGTTTTTTATGAAGCGATCCGGCCTCAAACGAAGAAAGAGTTTCGTATTTCGGGCAAAATCACCCTGATCTACGAAACTCTTTCTCTTGCTATGTACTGAATCCTTTCATATTTTCGGTATATTTACACCGTTTTACGAAGCTTCCGCTTCCCCGCCAGACATGCGCAGCGGCGGGTCTGCTTTTTAATAATTCTCTGCTTTGATCTGGAAGTAAGCCTGCGGGTGCTTGCATACCGGGCATACCAGCGGAGCTTCCTTGCCCACTACCTGGTGGCCGCAGTTGCTGCACTGCCAGAGTACTTCTTCATCCTTCGCGAATACCTTGCCAGCCTTGACGTTCTCTGCCAGCTTCTTGTATCTTTCTTCATGTTCCTTTTCTACAGCTGCGACGCCTTCCATCTGAGCGGCGATCTCAGGGAAACCTTCTTCACGGGCAGTCTTAGCCATCTCAGCATACATTTCTGTCCATTCATAATTCTCGCCTGCGGCAGCGTCCAGCAGATTTTCCTCTGTGGTACCGATACCGTGGGCCAGTTTGAACCACAGCTCCGCATGCTCTTTCTCATTGGCAGCAGTCTCCTCAAAGATCTTCTGGATCTGCACGTAGCCTTCCTTCTTCGCGCGGGACGCGTAGAAAGTATACTTGTTTCTCGCCTCGGATTCACCTGCGAAAGCAGTCAGTAAATTTTCTAAAGTTTTAGTTCCTTTTAAGTCCTTCATGATTTTCTTCCTCCTCTTTTTCTTCTGCGCAGCGGGGACACATCCCGTAAAACAACGTGGCCGCCAGCACAATATTCTCGACTTCCATGCCAAATGCTCTCGACGCTGCCTCTTTCAGTTCGTCAAAGGCCTCCCGGTCGACAACGGACAGATCAAAAAGCTGTCCGCACTTCCTGCACTGCATATGATAATGCTCCTCTGTAGACCCGTCAAAGCGTATCGTGCCGTCAGGACTTACAATTCTCGCAAGCAGACCTGTCTGCGACAAAGCATTCAGATTGCGGTATACCGTAGCAATACCGATCGTAGGCATAGCAAGCTTTGCCTGCTCATAAACCCATTCTGCTGTTGGATGCACATCGGTATTCCTGACGATGTTAAATATTAAATTTCTCTGCCTTGAATACGTCATAACTGCCTCTCACAACAAATAGTGATAATGATTATCATTATAATAAATCCGTTCACGCACTATGTCAAGCGGTTTTTTATTTTTTTCTCAGTTTAAAACACAGTCAGCGGGGTATACTATCAGCACAGCTAAACAACAACCAAAATCACATTCATACGAGGAGGAATTGATATGATAAAGTTATTTAAATGCGCCCACTGCGGCAACATCATAGAAATGGTAGAAGACAAAGGCGTCAAAGTGTTCTGCTGCGGTGAACCGATGCAGCAGCTCGAGCCCGGCACCACGGACGCTGCTGTGGAAAAACACGTTCCGGTAGTCGCTGTCAGCGGCAGCAAAGTCACTGTCAGCGTAGGCAGCGCGAAGCATCCGATGACAGAAGAGCATCACATCTCTTTCATCATTCTGGAAACAGACAAAGGCGTCCAGAAAAAATATCTGGATAAGACCGGAACGCCGGAAGCAGTATTCGCTCTGGCAGAAGGCGAAAAACCGGTTGCGGCTTACGAATACTGCAACCTGCACGGGTTCTGGAAAAAAGAGCTGAACTGATATGACAAAAGGCAGCGCCGCTTTCCCGCGGCCGCTGCCTTTTTCATTATTTTATTTCGTTTCTCTGGCCCGTACCAGTTCGATCGCTTCCTTCCCGGAAAGATGGTCGATGGTGATCTCCACTACGCACAGAGCAGGAAATTCGGCATCGATCTCCTTCTCTATGCCTTCCGCCAGCTCCGGCGCCGGACAGTATTTCACAGTCAGTTTTCTCACGGCTGCTCTCTTCTCTTCAGCATCCTCGATGATCCTGGCTCTTCCAAAGGCGATGGCGCTTCTGAAGTATGTAGTGAATTCTTCTGCTACGATCTGGTCCTGATCGATAACGCTGAAAGACACCTTCTCATTTCTCGCAATAGCGTCCAGCTTGTGTCCGGTCTTAGCGCAGTGAAAATAGATCTTTCCGTCGGTATAGATATAACTGACCGGCACGCCGTAAGGATACCCGTCATCTCCGCTGACAGACAGAACGCCCGCTGTAGCTCTTTTCAGAACAGCTTCCGTTTCTTCCGCAGACAATACCTGTTTTCTGCGTCTCATTTCTCTAAACATAATTGATAAGCCTTCCTTTCTGCTTCCCGCACATCTGCCGCATAAAAATAACGTCTCTTACCCATTCCTTCAAAGGCCTAACGGAATGGATACAAGACGTTACCCGGCGGCAATTTTCTATTTTTTTATCTACGTGAATTGTATCAGACTCCTGCGCAAAATGCAAGCGAAAAATCACTTCATTCTGGCCCGCACGGCTTCCATGGACATAGCAGGGTTTACCGCGGTCCTGGTCTCCATGGCGAGGGACGCGCAGGCGATACCCATCCTGGCTGTCTCTTCCGCTGACAGCCCCATAACATGTCCCATCAGGATCGCCGCGGAAAAAGCGTCTCCCGCGCCGGTGGCGCTGACAAGGCCGGAAGCCTTCGTTCCCGCTATGCCCTCTTCATCAGCAGTCCTGTAATAGGCTCCTTTTTCTCCCAGACTGATAAACACACGCTTCACGCCCTGATCGATGAACCACTTTCCTGCTTTCTCCAAAGACTTCTGATCCTCGATAGGGATCCCGCTGAGCATCTGGGCTTCGATCCGGTTGGGCTTGATCGTATGAAAACGGTGGATCACCGGTCTCACCCGAATCCCCTTCGAGGCGGATACAGGATCAAGAAACAGCGGCACCTGCAGACGCTCTGTCATATACGCCAGGGATTCCGCCTGCAGATTACAGTCCAGCCCGACGATCCGGGACTCGCGGAAAACATCCATCCGCTTTTCCAGAAAATCCGGCGTGATCCGTTCCAGAATATCCATGTTGCAGACAGCCAGTTCCATGTCGTTTCGATGATTCAAAATGGAAAGATACATGCCTGTGCTCTCTCCCGCCACGTTCTGTATATGGCTCACATCCACGCCAAGGCCCGCCAGCTGCGCTCTGGCATCCTGCCCCATAACATCATCTCCGGTCAGAGAGATCATAGCCACATCGCCGCCCAGCCGCGCGATATTCTCCACGATGTTGCGTCCCACTCCGCCCGCGGATATCGATACCTTCCCCGGATTGGAATCCGCCGCGATCAAAGGCGCGTCAGGCCGTCCCTCGATGTCTATATTGATACCTCCAACAACTGTGATTGCTGCCATGATTTACATTGTTCCTTTCTGTGTATTACTATGCCGAAGTCCCGCCGCCCGCAGCATCAGACGCCGCGGAAGCCTCCGTCCCGACACCCTTTGCCAGAAGGCTATTCGACAAAGATGCTTCCGCCGATAAACTCCCGCAGTATGGAGTTGCCTGCGATCATGCTGTCGTCTTCTATGGTCCGGAAGAACCGCAGGAATTTCAGCATGCGCACGGCCTCCGCGTATTCGGGCTCCTGCGGCGTGATCTTTGCCAGCAGAGGCTCGGCGTATTTTTTCAGTACGGCGATCTCGTAGACGTGATAGGAGTTGAACAAAACGTCTGCCTCGCCGCTGTACGGGAAGATATTCCGGTCTTCTCCTCCGCGGACCTTAGGCCAGCTGGCAATGGTGCTCTGCGCGTCGTGGCCGCGGTACAGGTTGTCGCGGACCATCCGGCGCAGCATTCTCTCGTCGGTGGTCGGGATTCTGTTATGGGCGTCGATGTTCATCTGAGTCAGCGGACTGATGTATATTTTGAACTTCTCTTCTTTCGGTATATATGGCGTCAGGTCCTCGTTCAGCGCGTGGATCCCCTCAATGACCACGGGCTGATCGCTGCTGATGACGGTTTTTCTGCCGCCGTAGGACTTGTGTCCTGTCATAAAATCAAAGGTAGGCAGATCCACCTCTCTGCCAGCCAGCAGATCGTTCATGTTGTCATTAAACAGCCTGATATCCACCGCCTCCAGATTCTCATAGTCCTTTTCGCCGTTTTCATCCAGCGGCGTTTCCTCTCTCTCGACAAAATAGTCGTCGGTACCCAGATACAGCGGGTTCAATCCGTTCACCTTCAGCTGGATACAGAGTCTGCGGGCAAAGGTGGTCTTGCCGGAGGACGACGGTCCTGCGATGAGAACGATCCGTTTGTGCTGCTTTTTGATCATATCGGCGATCTGGGCGATCTTCTTCTCGTGAAGAGCCTCGGACAGCTGTATCAGCTCCTTATACTGGCCGTTTTCGATCTTCTCGTTGAGATCCGCCACGTATTTGACGTCCAGCAGCCGGTCCCATTTGGTCTGCTCGCCAAAGGCCTGGTACAGCTTTTTTTCATCGACATACGGCGGCATCCGATCCGGCGCCGATGGATGCGGAAACCGGAGCAAAACGCCCCGCCTGTATTTCATCAGCTGAAAATGCTGTATGTAACCTGTAGACGGCACCATAAATCCATAGAAAAAATCGCGGCAGCCTTCCAGTGAATAGAATTTCAACTGCTTCAGATTCAGGGATTCGCTGAGCATCCGCTGTTTTTCCTGACGTCCGTCCTCTTCAAAGATAGCCATTGCCTCTTCTCTGGAAACGATCTCCTTGACAAAAGGCAGATCCGCGTTTACCAGCTCGCGCATCCTGTGCTCGATCTGCTGCACATGACGGGGCGTCACCGGCTTCTCCCATTTGATCTCTGTATACAGTCCTTTGTTCAGGGAGTTCTGGATCTCCACCCGGGCGTTTCTGCCCAGACAGTCTGAGGCCGCTTTCAGATAAATCAGCGACAGGCTGTACTGGTAGATCAGGTTCGCCGACTGGGTACGCATGTCCAGAAGCTCCAGATCGCACGGCTTATTCAGCTGATACGCGAGATCCTCGATCTTGTTGTCCACTCTGGCTGCCAGCGCCGTATATTCCATTTCATTTTTATAGCTGCGATAGACCTCCTCGCAAGAGGTCCCTTCTGTAATTTCAATTTCTTTCCAGCTGCCTCTCGGCGCTGTACGAAGTCTGATCTTCATGAATCTCTTTCTCCTCCTTTTGAAAATTCCCGGCTTATTCTATCTGCTGTTATATTTTATCACAGTTCCCTGCGCCTTGACAAGAGTATGTGCAGACGCGCGGGAAATCAATCCACGGATAATCTGATCCTCGCCGGGCACACTAATCCTTTGAAAGGAGTGATTGAATGAAAAAATTAATTCTTGCCCTGCTGATCATCGGCGGTATCAACTGGGGTCTGATCGGATTCTTCAGATACAATCTGGTCGACAGCATTTTCGGGCCGGACTTTTTCGCAATTTCCCGTATCATTTATGCAGTGGTAGGCCTTGCCGCCATCTGGGCCATCACATTTTTATTTAACGACAACAGGAGAGAGGGATAAAATATCCCTCTCTCCTGTATTGTTTCTTCTTAGCAACATGTAGACTCGCAGGAATCGAAATCCTCGCGTCCGCATCCGAACATACCCGGTTTACAGAACAGCAGAACCAGAATCAGAAAGAAGAATAACAGACTATCGTCAATTCCGCCTTTACGCTCACAGCATGACATCATACATATATACCTCCAATCTTGATGATCTGATATATACTATGCCCGCCGCGGCATTTTGGTTCGCTGACGGCTGTCTAAAAATCCGCCTGTTTCTCAGATTCCGTTCTGGCAGCGTCTATAACGTCCTCTGTCTCTGGCGCAGCCGCCAAGTCCGCGTTGTCTGCAGCTTCCGCCTCACAGGCAGTCTGCGGCGGCGCGGCAGGGGAAGATCCCATCTGAAGCTGCGCGTCTTCCTCAAAGGTATTGCGCTCTGCCTGCTCGGCCGCGGAGTCCTGCGTCTGCAGCGGCGCGGCGCCTGACGCTGCTTTGCTTTCTTCCGGCCGTCCATCATTTTCACTACCTGTCCGGCGATATTCTGTGCGCCGTTTCTGCCGCTGCGCCTCCTTTTCTCTTCCTTTCTCCACAGCCTTCTCGCTGTTATTGGTGAGATACAGGTCTACCAGATTGCGCATTTCCCACGGATGCAGAGTGATTCCCTTGCTCATGCGCTCGTGATTATCATCCCACTCTCTGATATCATATTTCGGATTAGCGCCGTTCCAGCTGATCAGGTTCAGCTCACGGTTCCAGCCAGACTCCCAGCTGCTGATCGTTCCAATGTGTTCTATGATCTCATAGGTGATGTTGTTGTTTCTTTCCGGCATTTCAGTTTCCTTTCCATGCCAGTCGGCCCGTTATGGTTATATTACCATATTATGGTTTGTATGTCAACCATTTTTTCTAGTTTATTACTTTATTCATAGTTCCGCGGCGGCTGCCGCCGACGCCGGAATTCCGTACATCTTTTTTTATTTTGCTTTTTGGGCTACAGCTTTTGACCACTGCGTATATACAGTCTTTCCGTCGATCTTCTTATAACCTCTTACCTTGTAGTAGTAAGTTTTGCCGGAAGATACACTCTTGTTCAAAACCGACAATTTCTTTGTGGTCACGATCTTCTTAAAAGTTCCGGCCTTGCCGGTCACGGATCTGTAAACCTGATAGCCGTCAATATCAGCTGAAACCTTTTTCCAGGAAATTGTAGTTCCCTTTTTCGCTGCTTTGGCTGATGCCTTCACTGATGCCTGATTGACCTGGTTTTTCTCCGCATAGAACTGCTGTCCGTATTTCAGCAGCATCATACTCTTCTCATAACGCTCCATGTTATTTTCCGCGCCGAAGATAACAGAAACCAGATTCTGGGTCTTTCCATTATTCTTCACCGGGATCACCGTTACGATACAGGCTCCGGACCGGTTTGTGGTTCCAGTTTTCAGGCCGGTTACGCCCATATTGTAGATCAGAGTCGCATAGGTGCATTCCGCCTTCGCGCCCTCACCTACTGTAGGAATGTCGATGGAGGTCTTGGAGGTAAAATAGGTCAGCTGTTCTTCGTAGTTTTTCAGCAGATAAGATACCAGCTTGAACATATCAGCCGCACTCATGGAATTCTGACGTTTAGCCGTAACGGAACTCTTATCATAATTAGGCAGCCCGTGAGGATTGTAAAATACTGCGCTGGAAAGTCCCAGTTCTTTAGCTCTCGCGTTCATCTTCTTCACAAAAGCAGCTTCTGAACCAGATACGGCTTCTGCCAGAGCAGTGGCACATTCGTTGGCAGAAGGCAGCAGCATGCCTGCCAGCAGATCATGGACCGAAACTTCCTGTCCCAGCTTAAAATTATTTCGGAAGGTGGATGTGGAATCTTCGGAATTAGCTTCTTCTATCACAGCTTCTGAAAGTTTTACCTTTGTATCCAGAGACAGTTTTCCGTTATCAATGGCCTCCTGCACCAGCAGATAGGTCATCAGTTTAGATGTGCTGGCTATCTGCGTCTGCACATCTTTCTTGCTGGAATAAAGAATCTCTCCGGTATCAGCGTTTCCCAGAACGGTTCCGTGCAGAAAACTGAAATACCCGTTCTTATCCAGATGATCGATATCAATTCTGAATTCCGCTTCTGTATCCACGCTCATCTGATCCCTGGCGCTGAGATCAGTGGTAATACCAAAGACCATTCCCAGGTCCACCAGCTTCATATACGCATCGCCATCTTTTTCGTATACGCTGTATGACTGTCTGCTGCCGTCGATGATAAACTTGCAGGCCCGCAGACTGATATCGTCCGGCGCGTCACCGTCGAAAGCCTGATTTTCACCGCCTGCGGCAGTATAGGCTGTGCCTCTGGTCACCACATAGGCTTCCTGCTCCTCATCCCAGCGGAAATCCATCTGCTTGTCTGTACCGCTGATAGCGCTGCAGAAATCTTTCATGGAAACATAGGTGTTGTAAGTATAAGACGCGTTATACGCTTTTACTGTTACCGGTGCCTTTCCGTCAACACTTACCTGCAGGTTCACTCTGTTCATTTGATCGCCCGCAAAGGCTGTCAAACCGGTTCCAAAACACATGGTCAGGGTCACGGCCAATGCCAAAATTATACTGATGCATTTTCTTCTCATTTATTTTCTCCTTTCAGCGCGGCCGCGTCACCCGCCGGAATTATCTGAACGCACCGGCAGACCGCAGCTATTTTGCCTTAATTAAAAGCAAAAACTATGCCAAACGGCATAGCCTGAAAAATCGCAAAAGGAGCACAATTTCATCCGAATTTCGGGATTTTTCTTCCTGTTTTTCGGAAATATCTGAATCTCAGCGGTTCTGAAACCGTTTCAGTTCGCATACCACCACCTCCGGCCGGTTGAACACACGGAACGGAAATACGCTGTTGCCCAGTCCTCTGCTGATGACCATGGATGTCTTTCCCCTGCTGTGAATACCGCTGGTCAGTTTTGGAAGAATACCCTGTCCCGGCGCGAACAGGCCTTCGGTAAAGGGCAGCCTGATCTGTCCGCCATGGGCGTGGCCGGCAAAGATCAGATCCAGTCTTCCTCCCGCCGCTGACGCGTAAGCGTCCAGATACTGTGGCTCGTGCACCAGCAGCACCGCCAGATCTTCGGCTCGCAGCCCTTCTGTCAGCCTTTCTACGGCCTCCGTGATCACACCAGTATCAAAAGCCGTATAAGTCCGGCCGGGCTGGTCATCCCCGGGACGGACACCCTTTGCCGCATATAAAGTCTCCTCCGAAATCCCCAGAAGAACCATTCGCTCTTCTCCGCGTGTGATCGTTTCGCGGCGGTCAAAGAGCCTGTGAACGCCCATCGCGTCCATTTCATCGTACATTTGCGATATACAGTTCTCGGGCAGTGCCAGCTCATGGTTGCCGTTAACGAAATAGACCGGCGCGATGGCAGTCAGCTCCCGCATAGCCGCAAGGGATGCTTCATAATCTGTATGGTTTCTGTCAGCAAGATCGCCGGTAAAGACGATAATGTCCGGCGACGCCGCTTTTACTGTCTTTGCCAGACGCTGCTGGTCCGCGCCGAAGTACTCGCTCTGCAGGTCGGAGACGTGAGCGATGCGAAATCCGTCAAAGGCCGCGCGGGCCGTCCTCACAGTATACCGGGTGAGGACCTCAGACTTTCTGCTCCATTGGAGAAATGCTCCGCCGGCCAGAATCAATATTAAAATGAGTAGTATTAATTTTAGCATAGTTCTATTATCATCTGTCATCAAATCGCCTGCCGAAGTTGGGCCTTTAAGCCTGTTTGAAGCAGAAAAGCCCAACTTCTGCTCCTGTTCGCTGGGTTTTTCTTCAATATCTGCTGCAAAAACCCAATTATTGCGGTTTTGAGAGGACTTCGCGGCCCTTCAGAAACGTGAAATTGGGCTTTTTAGTCTGTTTCGGTGTGTTTAGCCCAATCCTACAGCCGGAAAGTTGGGTTTTTTAGTCTGTTTCAGTGCATTTAGCCCAATCCCGCGACCGGAAAGTTGGGCTTTTGGGCCGCGTCAGGCGACTTTAGCCCAAGTCCATCCAATTAAAAAATCTATACCCTTTATAACTCGATCTCCAGTTCTACCGGGCAGTGGTCGCTGCCGAAGATATCCGTGTGGATCTTCGCATCGATGATCTTCTCTTTGAGGCGCTCGCTGACCAGGAAGTAGTCGATACGCCATCCCGCGTTGTTTTTACGGGCGTTGAAGCGATAGGACCACCAGCTGTAGACCCCGGTCGCATCCGGATACAGATACCGGAAAGAGTCGACAAAGCCTGCGGCCTGCAGTGCGCGCATCTTCTCCCGCTCCTGATCGGAAAAGCCCGCGTTGCCTCTGTTGCTCTTAGGGTTTTTCAGGTCGATCTCTTCCTTTGCTACATTCATATCGCCGCAGATGATGACCGGCTTTTTCTGATCCAGCTCCAGCACAAACTCCCGGAAATCATCTTCCCACTCCATGCGGTAGTCGATCCTCTTCAGCTGATCCTGCGCGTTAGGCACGTAGACATTGACCAGATAGAATTTCTCATATTCCAGGATCACGGCGCGGCCTTCGTCTGTATGCCGGCCGAAATTGATCTGTACGCTTTCCGGCTCCTGTTTTGCGAAGATGGCTGTGCCGGAGTAACCTTTTTTCTCGGCGCTGCTGAAATACTCGTAATGATATCCCGGCAGCTCCACCTGCGCCTGGCCCTCCTGCATCTTCGTCTCCTGAATGCAGATAAAATCCGGCTCAAGGGCCAGCATGGATTCGTTAAACCCTTTGCCGAGGCAGGCTCTGAGCCCGTTTACATTCCATGATACAAATTTCATTTTCCATACCTCCCGATCTACGCCTGCGCTCCGGCCTCGGCCTTCATGGCTTCCACGATCTTAGCCGGGATCAGACGACACTTATCCTCTGATACGGACGCTACAGATACGCGAAGTCCCTTTGCCAGCGGCACCAGGAATATTCCTTCCTTTTCCAGTCTGGCGCTGAGGGCGTCCGGATCATCGCACGGGATGGACACGAAGAATCCGCCGTCAAAAGGCACGATGGCCAGCCCTGCTTTTGCCGCCTCTTCCTCAAAGGCTTTTCCTCTCGCAAGAAGCATCTGCCTGATCTCTGCCCGCTCTGCCGTTACCTTTTCCAGCAGAGTCTCATCCGCGAAGATCCTGGCGATGATGCTCTGGGCGGCCTTCGCGCAGTTGGACCAGCGTCCTCTGGCAGAGAACTCACAGACTCTGCGGAATTCTTCCGCGATCTCCTTTGTCGGAGCAAGACAGATATCCGCGCCGCACCGCATGCCGTAGATGGTGTAGGTCTTGGACGCGCTGTAGGCCATGATCGGCAGTACATTTTCCGGCAGTGTTTCCAGTACCGGCAGGAAAGCCCGCTGCTCTTCCTCGTCACCGGCAAAGTCGATATACGCGGCATCCACCAGCAAAGCGACTTTCTTCTCTGGCGGCACGTTTTTCAAAACGTCTGCCACCTGCTTCCAGTCATCCACGGTCAAAGCGTATCCGGTCGGGTTGTGCGCCGGTGTATTGATGATGACCACCAGGCGGTCCTGAACGGCGAGCAGTTCTTCTATCTTCGCCTTCAGCGCGGGAATATTGTATTTTCTGTCCTCAGTAAACATCTCATAAGTGGCGATGCCGCGGCCGATCTCAGAGGCGATGGTACCGTACGGAGACCAGTGCCAGTCGCTGGTCAGGACTTTGTCCCCGGGACAGGAATAGTTTGCGATCACATTTCTGATAGCGCCGGTGCCGCCCGGAGAAGCCACCGCTTCTGTGAAGCCTTTAGGCTCATATTTGCCGAAGGCCGCTTTGATCACTGCCCTGCGGAAAGCCGGCGTACCGCCGATAGGCGCATAGCTTGCGTATTCTTCCGGATCCAGTCCCATAAATGTGTCGTCTACCGAAGACAGCACCATCAGATCGCCGTCATCGTCCAGCAGAGCGCCGATGGTCGCATTGATCACCGCGTCAGCGCCCCGCTCTTCCTTCATCTCATTCGCTCTGCGGCTGATACCGAAGATCTTGTCTTCCATCGGAATATTTCGTCCGTTCTGCGCCGCCATAATAAATTCACCCATACTGATCCCTCCCGTGAACTGAAGTCAACTGCTTTTTATACTGGGTCTATTATACAGCGAAGCTATTTTTTTTACAAGTTATTCTTGCGGCCGGTTTGAAGGTATGAGATCGGCGGCAGCTGGTGATACTAGAACCAGGAGGTGAAGAAAATGCGACAGGTTGAAAAGAAAAAAGGGAAGGATAAGGTTGCCGCCGCGCTGATGCTCTGTTTCTGCCTCATTGCGCTGACTTCGATCTTTACCATCAAAGCCAGCATCGATAAGATCTCTGAAAGCGCGGGGGATGTTCCGGTCACAAAAAAGACTGCGGCCGATGAAGAAAAAAAGCAGGAGGCGGATAAGAAAGGGTCTGATGAATCGTCTGCTGAGGCGTCTGCCAAAGTTCCGACAGTGGACAGCCGCCAGGAGGCCCCGAAGACTCACACTTACGTCAGCCCCATGGATATGGCTGCCGCCAGGATCTCCAAAGAATATTCCATGGATATGGTCATATATAATCTGACGTTAGACCAGTACATGACCCACCCCGGCATGGATCTCACAGCTCCGTCAGGCTCCGGCGTCAAAGCTATCGCTGACGGTACGATCACAGATATCTACGAGGACGACGCTTACGGCACCACCATCGAGATCTCTCACGGGGATGGTCTGGTATCCCGCTACTGCAACCTTTCCACCAGCAAACTGGCTGAAAAAGGCGATACAGTAAAAAAGGGACAGGTCATCAGCAACATCGGCAAGACCGCGATCTACGAATCTATGGAGGAAGCCCATCTGCATTTTGAAATGCTGAAAGACGGAAAACCGGTCAACCCTGAAAGCTATATTTCCTTCTGAGTTTTTTATTCGCAGAAAAGCAAAACAGAGCCTGTGATCAGGCTCTGAACTTTACATAATTGATATTCTTCCCCGTCAGCGCGAATTTATCTTCGTACTCCGTGGTAATATTTTCCTCATTGTATGGGGAATGGTGCAGATCTCTGCTCATCTCCAGGATCTCCATCCCCTCGCTCTGGATCTGCTGAAGAGTAAATTCGAACAATCCCTCATTATCGGTCTTAAAGACGATAACGCCGCCCGGCTTCAGGATCTGGACATACTGTCTCAGCCGTTTCCCGTAGGTCAGACGCCGCTTGGCGTGACGGTCCTTCGGCCACGGGTCGCTGAAATTCAGGTAGATGCCTTCCAGCTCTCCGTCATCGAAGAAGTCTCTGATATCCTTTACGTATTCCAGGATGAAACAAAGGTTGTCCGGCCCGGCTTTCTGTCCGCCGTCTGCCTGATCCGCCCGCAGCTGATCGGCCTTTTCCAGGGCCCGCAGCACTACGCTTTCATGACCCTCTACCGCGATATAGTTTCTCTCCGGATGCGCCTTCGCGTGGCCGGTGATAAACTGGCCTTTTCCGCAGCCGATCTCAAGCCAGATGGGGTCGTCGCTGCCAAAGACCTGTTTCCAGCGTCCTTTGTTTTCCGCCGGATCCTCTATGATCAAATGGCTGAAAGCGTTCAGTCTTTCATCCAGATTCTTCAGTTTTCGCTGTCTCATAACACGATCCTTTCACAAATGACCACGCCTAAAAGTCCCGCCAGAATCACGGCGGCGATCAGATCATTTCCCGTAAACTTCATCTGATGCATCCGGGTCCTTCCTTTTCCTCCCCGGTAACATCTGGCCTCCATAGCCATGGCGAGATCCTGCGCTATGCGGAATGCGCTGACAAACAGCGGAACCAGGATCGGCACCAGAGATTTAGCTCTGGCGATCAGATTTCCGCTTTCAAAATCCGCGCCTCTGGCCTGCTGCGCCTTCATGATCTTATCGGTCTCTTCCAGAAGAGTCGGGATGAACCGCAAAGCGATGGACATCATCATGGCGATCTCATGGGCCGGCACGCCGATCCGCGTGAGAGGACGCAGCAGCCGCTCTATACCGTCAGTCAGACTGATCGGCTTTGTCGTCAGGGTCAGCAGAGACGATCCGATGATCAGCAGCACCAGCCGCACCGCCATAAATACAGCCCGGTACACGCCTTCTTCCGTCACCTTCAGGAACTTCCACTGCCACAGCACATGACCGTCCATCATGAAGATGTTCAGGCAGAAGGTGAAGATGAGCAGGATAAAGATCGGTTTCAGGCCCCGCAGTATGAAGCTCAGCGGAACCCTGGACGCTTTGACTATAACCGCCAGAAAAACAGCGCAGACAGCCATGCCGATGAAGTCATCGGCCACGAACAGCGCAGCGATAAACAGCAGCGTCCCTATGATTTTCAGTCTCGGATCCAGTCTGTGGACAGGAGACGGACTCCCGTAATACTGACCCAGTGTAATATCTCTTATCATTTTTTCCTCTGCAAATAGTTATAGATTTCTTCTTCTGCTTCCTTCAGGGACAAAACGGTTTCAGCCACATCCGCGCCCCGCGCCCTGAGTTCTCCCATCAGCTCCGTCACCGGCGGCACGCCCAGGCCCAGCTCTGCCAGCCGTTCCCTCCGGGCAAACACCTCTTTCGGCGTTCCCACCATGACTGCCTTTCCTTCGCTCATAACGATGACCTTATCCGAAAGCTGGGCTACATCCGCCATATTATGGCTGACAAAGAGGATGATGCCGCCCTGGCTCTCATGAACCTGCCGGATCATCTTCAGGATATCCGCGTGCGCTCCGGGATCCAGTCCCGCCGTAGGTTCGTCCAGAATCAGTACCTGCGGTTTCATAGCGATGACCCCGGCGATGGCAACTCTTCTCTTCTGTCCACCGGACAGTTCAAAAGGCGACCGGTCTCTGATGGCCTCATAATCAAGTCCCACCAGTTCGATGGCTTCCTCCACCCGTTCTTCGACCTCTGCCTGAGACAGGCCCAGATTCTTCGGCCCGAAGGCCACATCGCTGGCCACAGTCTCTTCAAACAGCTGGTACTCCGGATACTGGAACACCAGGCCTACCCGCCTGCGGATATCCCGCATGCTGACGCCCGGCTCCGTGATATCCACGCCGCCGATCACGATACTGCCCTCGCTGGCCTTCAGCAATCCGTTAAGGTGCTGGAGGAGTGTCGATTTGCCAGAGCCCGTATGCCCGATGATACCCACGATCTCACCGTCGTACACGTCAAAGTTGACGTTGGACAGCGCCTGATGCTCCTCCGGCATGCCCGGAGAATATATATGGGATAAATTTCTTACTTGTATTGACATAGAAATTCTACCAGTCCTTCACTTGTAATTACATCCTGCGGAATTTTGACGCCTCGCCTGCGCAGCTTTCCTGCCAGCTCTACTGCCATGGGCACTTCCAGATTCACCTCCCGCAGAGTCTCCTCCTGCGCAAAGATCTCTTCCGGCGTGCCGTCCATCAGGATCCGGCCGTTGTCCATGATGACGATCCTGTCCGCCTGCACAGCCTCTTCCATAAAGTGCGTGATCAGAATGATGGTGATCCCCTCTTCGTGAAGTTCTCTGATGATCTCCATGATCTCACAGCGTCCTCTCGGGTCCAGCATGGCGGTCGGCTCATCAAAGATGATGCACTCCGGCTTCATGGCTACGACTCCGGCGATGGCGATCCGCTGTTTCTGCCCTCCGGACAGGTTATGAGGCGCTTTCTTCTTATATCGGCCCATGTTGACGGATTCTAACGCCTTATCCACCCGCCTTCTGATCTCCTCCGGCTCTACGCCCAGATTCTCCGGTCCGAATGCCACATCGTCTTCCACGATGGATGACACCAGCTGGTTATCCGGATTCTGAAAAACCATGCCGGCAGTCTGGCGGACATCCCAGATATGCTCTTCATCCCTGGTATCCCAGCCTTTCACATAAACCGCGCCGCCGCCCGGCAGCAGCAGACCGTTGAGATTTTTCGCCAAAGTGGACTTTCCCGATCCGTTGCGGCCGATCACAGCAGTAAAACTGCCCTTCTCAATGTCCAGAGACACATCATCAATCGCTCTGACTGGCTGCTCATCCTCCCCGGCCATATATTCAAATGTTAAATGTTCAATGCGGATCATATTTTCCATAGTTTCCTCTGTATTATATTATGCGGCAACGTATTGCTGCGCAATACTCCTCCGGCAACTTCACTGCCTTCGCTGTCCGTTTTGCCTGGCCAGGCAGGCCTGGGGCAAAACGGCAACGCCGTTTCGATTATCAGCGTTCATTATACCACAATTATTCGCCGGTTACAACGTCAGCTTCGCTGTGTTTACGGCAAACACACGAAAACGAAGTAATGTGACACATGTCCGCGATTTCTTTATTTTTGTCAACATTTCATTCCATTTCTACTCGAAAGCGCCTGTAAAGCAATCAGTTTAGTGACAAAAGTGACAAAAAATAAAAAAAGTGTCACTCCTGTCAACATTGCGGAATATAAACGTTGACAAAAGTGACAAAATATCGGATTTTTGTCACTTCTGTCATCGTTTAAGTATATTTTGATCTGCCATTCAGACCGTTTGTTGACTAAAATGCGCAAAATAATGAAATTTGTCAACGTTGATAGAACAAAAGGGCCCCTCTCTGAAAAGGCCCTTTTACACTTTACTAAACTTGCCGCAGATCTAGCCGCCCTCGCTGTTTTTCCTGTAGACTCCGGCCCCCATAATCACAGTATCTCTCCGAAGAGATGCTCGATCTGACGCGCGTCTCGTTTTGACAGCAGATAGGTGACCTTATTATCGATGGTCAGAGTCTGATCGGAAAAAGTCACATACTGCCGCTCACCGTCAGTCTTCTCTATACTGAAGATCATCCGTTTCCCCGATGCAGTTCTGTGCGGCCTCGGCGCGATCCGTTCCCCCTGGATCCTGTTCATCGTCCGGACCAGACGCTGTATCTCCTGATAACTCAGTTCCTCGTACTGCCATCCATCCGTGGAGGCGCATCCGGCTTCCACATGCCGGATCTCTTCATCGCCCAACATCTTGATGCAGAGAGGCTTCTGCATCTGCAGAAACCATTCCGCCCACAAAAACACGGTTAAAAAAAGAATTGCTATAGCCGCTGCTATCACCCATTTTCTCTTCTGTACTTTCATCCCTTGCCCTCTCGATCAAAAAAACTCTCTTTACTATATATGACCACAAAAAAGTCAATCTGGTGACAATCTTTTCAAAAAATTTGTACAAAATTCAGTACATTCCTGATCTAGTACTTTGTAAATACCCCACAGCTGTCTTATCACGAACAGACCGCGCATTTCTGCGCAGCCTGCCCGTATGCAATATGACCCATCTCTAATTCCCTCTCCATAATATATAACCATTCTCGACCCCCATTTGGGGACAAACTTTTAAAAGTATATTATATATTTCAGAATGACACCGATCTTAAACCGCTGCGAATGTATCTTTTCCCCTCTATACATATAAACGATCCGGCATGCCTTTTCATTACCTGACTTCTCTATCCCCTTCTGTACCTCCAACATAGCACACCCCCGCCAAAAAAGCAACAACTTTGGGATAAACGGTCGTTTTTTGCGATAAACGGTCAAAATTAACTTTTATATCCAGTATTATTTTCCTTTTTTGTATCGTTTAGGTTTCAGATTCAACTCGGGCTTATTACGATGGCTGCGTCAGCATGCTCTTACTCCTTCTTCAATTATTTTAAATTCATCTGACAGTATACTTGTGATTACTGTTCACAGTCAATCTGCTCCGCCGCTTTTTTTGATTTTTTGTACTCATACGGCGTCCCCTGTCTGAACTGCTACCCGTCAAGTAGACAATTGAAAAAATAAATTTTTTGGCCAGTCGGAAGTGTTCTCCGACTGGTATTTTTTATGCTGCCTGCAGATATGACAGATGTTTTTCCATT
>JAETRU010000024.1 GCA_021769965.1 Eubacterium sp. | reverse complement strand
TATACCACAAAAACCCTTACAAGTGTTGAATTTGCAAGGGTTTTTTCGTTTCTATGTTAAAAGAAAGAAGCTGCCGCTCCAGTCGATTTTTGGTCAAACTGTGCGACAGCTCCTTTGTCTGCAGTCCGGGTCAGCCTTCCGGCTGTCCCGCCGCCTCTTTTTAAAAGAGATTAAACATGTTTCACAAAATCACTAAGCTTCCATTTCTCTCATAGCAGCCTCATGCTCCAGTTTTCTCTCTTCCATGACCTTCTCGTATTCCTCGTCGGTCATCTTCTCGATGGTGAAACCGGTGAAGCCGTAGATAATTGAGATGATAGGACAGAGATAGTTCACTATTGCATATGGCAGATATTGAATCGTTGTAACGCCCAGGAATCCGCTCATGGTCACGCCGCATACATTCCAAGGGATCAGCGGTGAAGTCAGTGTGCCGGAATCCTCCAGACATCTGGACAGATTCTTGTTTTTCAGCTTTCTGTCTTCAAACGCGGTCTTGTACATTCTGCCCGGCAGAATGATGGACAGATACTGGTCAGCAGTCAATACGTTGATCAGGAAGCAGGTCAGAACTGTAGTCATGACCAGCAGGCCGTTGGTCTTTGCGATCTTCAGCAGTGCTTCAACGATCTGTCCCAGCATACCGGTCGCTTCCAGCACGCCTGCGAAGGACATGGAGCAAAGTACAACGGATACAGTCCACAGCATATAGTCAAATCCGCCGCCGCCGACTACGCTGGCAACTGTATAATCACCTGTGAGTGCAATATCTCCACTCGTGGATTCATAACCGTAATGCATGATGTTGAACACATCCGCGATATCAATGCCCTGAACCACTACCATGCAGAACATTCCCATAAGCACTCCGACAAACATGGAAGGCAGTGCAGGGATCTTCATGATAACTGCGATCAGCAGGAATACTACCGGCAGCATCAGCCAAGGGCTGACGACGCTGAATTCATTCTGAATGGCATCCTGCAGGATGTCCTTCATTTCCATCTGCACGCTGCCGCCGCTGACATGAGCGCTTCTGCCCAGAATAAAGTAAGCAATCAACGCAAGCACATATGCCGGTGTTACAGTATATACCATGTGCCGGATATGTTCAAAGATATTCGAACCGGATACGCCAGGGGCCATATTGGTTGTATCGGACATCGGAGACATTTTGTCGCCGGTGTAGGATCCTGCTACAACAGCGCCTGCCGCCATTGCCGGGTTAATGCCCAGACCTACGGCAATACCGATCAGCGCTACGCCGATGGTTCCCGCTGTAGTATAGGAAGAACCGATTACCAGTGAAATGATGGAGCACAGCAGACATGCTGTTACCAGGAAGATCGACGGATTGATGATGTTCAGTCCATAGTAGATCATGGACGGAATAATACCCGCCGCTTTCCAGGTAGATACCAGGATACCTACTGTCAGCAGGATCAGGTTGGCCTGCATGGAACGGCCGATACCCTGTATCATGCCTCTTTCCATAACGCTCCACTTCCATCCGTTAAGAGCGCCGACTACTGCTACAAAAGCAGCTGCCAGGAATAACGGCATGTGCGCTTCTCCGTAGGAGAAGAAGATGGAGTAACAGATAATGCCCAGTGCAAATATTACGCAGATCAAAACCTGCCACATAGGAACTCGTTTACCCATAAAGTTCACCTTGTACAGATAAAAGATAGGGGATTTTACCTGTACGTTTTCCTTTCTGTAAATATGTGAGAAATAATTTCTTTATAACAAAGCTTTACGCTTCATCATACTTTTTGATCAGATCCTCTGCCGTCTCTCTGGAAAGGCCGGCGTCAGCACAGACCTCGATGAACGCCGCGTCGAGAGCCTTTCTCTGCTCGTCGCTCAGCGGACAGATCGTCTGCTTATCGATCTCCTGAACATAGGCTCTGGCCTTGTCCATGATGGACGGTTTGCCGTCTTTGACCCAGGATGCCCGCTCCTGATAGTTCATGGTGATGTTGCTGTAGTTCTGTTCCTTCTTATAGTTCTTCATGGTGTGCTTCTGCGTCATGAAGTTTCCGCCGGAACCGACTTCCAGCAGCAGATCCGCAGCCAGGGTGCTCTCGTCGAACCGGATACCCTTTTCCAGATGTTTCAGAGTACCGATATAATCGTTGTCGATGACCAGTTTCTCAATGCTCATCTCCGCGATGACATTGAGTCCTCCCGGTCCGGATACGTTGGAGCATCCAGCCATCATAGCCATGAGACCGCTTCTTGCCGTTTCGCTGCCAGCCTGATAATCTACTACCTTGGCGTCAGACATGGCGGCATAGGTGTGGACCGGCAGTCCGTAATAATGACCCATCTGAGAATAAGCCGCAGTGACCATACTGCATTCCATAGCTTCCATCGGTGTGTACATGGTCTTCATATTGAAAATGCAAGGCGCGCCGCCGTAGGAGACCGGATGTCCCGGTTTTACCACCTGAGCCAGCACCAGACCGGCCAGGATCTCTACCGTATGCTCTAAAACGCAGCCCGCGAGGGTGATCGGTCCTGTTGCGCCTGCGATCTGCGCGGAGATCAGATTGATCGGAATATCCATCCGTACGCAGTCGATGATATTTCTCGCGCCGATATGAGACCATTTCAGCGGTGACGTGACGCAGATATCGAAGATGGTGTACGGTTTGGTCCGCACGTTCTCCTCGCTTCCCAGCACAGCTGTCAGCAGCTTAAATGTTCTCGGCACACCAGCCGCGTCAGTAGCTCCGCCGATGATCGGCTTGATAGAATTCTGCATCTCTGTATAATACAGATACTGGCTTCCCAGCTCGCCCGGCGCTTCCTCGCAAACGATGGAAGAAGAAACAAAGTCGATATGCGGCAGACTCTGAGCCACCTTGGTCAGCAGCTTCAGATCCTTTACATTGGACAGTCTGACCGTGTCGCCGTCGCTTTCCAGCACATTGCTCGCGCTGCTGCCCGGATTGAAGCGGGTTTTTCCGTCGCCGAAAGTACAGTAGAAATTTCCTTCCCTGTCATACAGATCAAAAGTCGACGGGGCGGAAAGAATGCACTTTTCCACCAGTTCTCTCGGGAACTTTACCTTCTGCGTCTGCCTGTCAACAGTGCAACCAGCTTCTTCTAACAGGTCGAGGGCTTCATCATACGCAAAAATAATACCTAAATTCTCCAGAACATGCAGAGCCTGCTCATGCATCTCCTTTACCTGCTCCTCTGAAAGGATCTTCAGCTGCAGGCTTTCGTCAAATTTAAACTTTTCCATTACTCCTTACCTAAGCCTCTCTTCATTCTTTTTCTTTTTAGATAGTTGTGGATAACTGAATTATACCTTAAAAACCCCTCCGCAAGTTATCTCTGGATTCAGTTGTTTTGGTAAAATGTTTATAATTTTCTATACAAAATTCTCAAAACGATCTCCTCACATCGTGCAAAAAAAATTACCAAACATCATGTACAATCTTTATAGACTCTTTTCTTTTACGATGTTAAAATATAGCTATATTTCAAGTGATGAGAGGAGATAACATCATGGTTAAACAAAGCTATCCCAGATTAGAGATCAATCTGCAGTACCTGAAAGAGAACGTAGCTGCAGTAGTAGAAAGATGCGCGGATTTCGGCATCGATATCGCAGGCGTCATCAAAGGCACCACAGGCATTCCTGAATGCGCCAAAATGTTCGCGGAAGGCGGCGCCAAAATGATCGCGTCCTCCCGGCTGGAACAGATCGAGGACGCCATAGAATATGGCATCGACCTGCCTACCCTGCTGCTGCGCGTTCCGATGATGAGCGAACTGGATGAAGTGGTCAGACTGTGCGACATCAGCCTGAACAGCGAGGTTTCCGTACTGAAAACACTCAACGAAGCCGCTGCCCGGCAGAACAAGATCCACAAGGTCATCCTTATGGCAGACCTTGGCGATCTGCGCGAAGGCTTCTGGGACAAGGACGAGATGGTGGATGCAGCCGTCATGGTGGAAAACGATCTGGCCAACCTGGAACTGGCCGGTGTAGGAACCAACCTGGGTTGCTACGGCAGCATCGAAGCTACCGCAGACAAGCTGGACGAACTGGTAGCCATCGCAGAGAGAATCGAAGAGAAGATCGGCAGACAGCTTCAGTACATATCCGGCGGCGCGACCACTTCCCTGCCTAGGATCATCAACAAAGACATGCCGAAACGGGTCAACCTGCTGAGAGTGGGCGAAGGCATCCTGCTGGCAAGAGACCTGGACGTGTTCTACGGCTACGACATGAGCTGGATGCATCAGGACGTCTACACGCTGAAGGCTGAAGTCATCGAGGTCAAGGACAAGCCGTCCCACCCGGTAGGCAAGATCTCCATCGACGCTTTCGGACATACTCCGGAATACGTAGACAGAGGCATCCGCAGAAGAGCTCTGCTGGGTATCGGTAAAGTAGACTACGGCAGCATCGATGAGATCTTCCCGAAAGACAAGGGCATTGAGGTCATCGGCGCTTCCTCTGACCATACGATCCTGGACATCGAGGACGCTGAGCGGGACCTGAAGCCGGGCGACATCGTGGAATTCGGCATCAACTACGCGTCCATCGTATATCTGACCAACTGCCGCAACGTGCAGATCGTCTTCGTGTAAAGAGGAGGACATCTCATGGCCAGACTCATCGATTACAAATGCAGATATGCTGCGTACAGCGGTATTTCCAAAGACGACGCCCAGTCGAAGGGACTGCGTCTGCCGGACGCCCTTTGCTCCGCGGAGCAGCTGGCAAAGCTGGCAGGCAGTAACGTCATTCTCCCCTTTGACCCCGTGCTGGAAGCAGAGAATCTGGGCGCGCGCGTCACGCTGGATGATTCTCCGCTGGGGCCGCGGAAGGCCTCTGACGTCATCACGTCGATAGGACAGCTGGCGGATCTGCCCCGTCTCGACCCGGCCAAAGGGCGTCTGTCGGAGACTCTCTCAGCCCTTCGGCTGATCAACGAAGGCGGCGGGAACGCCTCTATGGAGATCCACGGGCCTGTCACCATCTTAAACGGCCTGGGGGATATCATGAAGTTTCTCATGGGCTGGCGGAAAAATCCTGATGTCATGGCAGATTTCTTCGCCCGGACGGCGGAGGATCTGGCTAACCTGGCTGTACGGATAAGAGAGACCGGCGCGCGTATCATCTATTACACGGATTCACCGGGCAGTCTGGACATTCTTGGACCGAAATACGCCCGGCAGGTGACGGAAGGGTTTACGGTACCGTTTCTGAGGCTGGTGTGTGAAAAGCTGGATCCGGACTGTGTCATCCACCTGTGCCCGAAGACTTCGTTCCTGCTGGCCGGCTGCGGACTGGCACAGTGGAAGAAGCTGCAGCTGGAAGGCTCTCTTCCTTACGAGGACGCCTGTCTGGCCGCCTGCGGCAGGGTCCGCATTCTGGGACAGCGCTGCCGGAAGGATTCAGATCTTTCGGTCAGCAGCATAAACTACCTGGAGTTACTCTGATTCTTGAGGGAGCCTGCGTGTCTGCGGCTCCCTTTTTTCTTTCGCCGCGTATTCTGTGCGGCATACCGTTTTCTGCATGGGAGGTACATCATGAACAACTACTGCAACGCCTATTTTAAGGTGGATATGAATGAAGTCATACGCAACTATAACAGAGTAAAGGCCCATATCGGGCCGGATACCGAGATCCTGCCGGTATTGAAGGGAAACTGCTACGGTTACGGGCTGATTCCCATGGCAAAGCTGTATACCCAGCACTGCGGCGCGCGGATCCTTGCCAACGCCGCGGTCTGTGAGGCAGTCCAGCTCCGGCGGGCCGGCATCGACTGCAGTATCGTGGTCATCGGCGGCATTCCCCAGCATCTGCTGCCTGCCGTAGTAGAATTCGATCTGCAGTGCCCGCTGTTCGATGCCGTCACTGCCCGCCGCTTAAATGATCTGGCAGCTTCCGCAGGGAAAAAAGTTAAAGTCCACATTAAAATCGAAACCGGCATGAACCGGCTGGGCGTCCGCCCCGGACAGCCACTGGATGAGCTCCTCAATTTGGTGAAATCTTTAGATAATTTGGAAGTTACAGGTGTCTACACCCACTTTGCGACTTCTACAGCCGATTTCTACGATCCGTTCGCGCTGGAGCAGTTTCAGCGTTTTCAGCAGGGCGTCGCCCAGCTGCGGGAAGCAGGCTTTGATCCTGCGTATATTCACTGCTGCAACTCTGCGGCTCTGACCTGGTTTCGGGAAGCGCGGGAATTTTCCACGCACGTGCGCTCCTGTACTTCAATTCTGGGCCATATGTCCATGGAGGACGGACGGGAACCGATCGGACTGGTGGAGCCATGCGAGATCGGAGCTTACATCACCAATGTCCACGACATCCAGCCCGGTGAAAGCGTAGGCTACAGCCGGGCGTTTATCGCAGATCGTCCTATGACCGTAGCCACGCTGTCCTTCGGCTTTGCCGACGGCTTTTATCCCGGCTGGATGCGGCAGCAGGGTCCGGTACTTGTCAGCGGCACCAGAACCCGGCTCCTGGGCTGCTGCATGGATCAATCTTTCGCCGACGTTACCGGCATCCCGTGCCAGATCGGCCAGAAGGTGCTGCTTGTGGGCCGTGACGGTAACGAGCAGATCACCACGTGGGAGATCGAACAGTTCTGCGAAAATACCTTTGAATATCTGTACGGAACCATCGGAAACCGGGTTGAAAGAATCTACAGCTGGGTATAATAGAGCTATTATGAAAAAATTACTGACATCAGACAAATTAGATGAACTGAAAAAATATACGGGCAGCGATCTTGTCAAACGCATGGATGAGAGCAGGAACTTTTTTACGGTTCTGCGCGAGAACTGCTATTTCCTCTCATTTCACTGGCTGGATGAGAGGAAAGTAAGCATATATGCCAGTACGGAGGATCTCATCGTCGTAACGGACAGTCCCTCTGTAGCGGAAAGCTTTCAGAATATCGATGTGGATGGCAGCGGTATCCTGCAGCTCCACGAATTCTTTCTGGAACTGACAGCCAACGATGTCTATAAACTGGAGTCGCTGGAGAATATGATCATTTCCTTGGAGGACAATCTGCTCATGGAAAAGAGTCCCAGTAAAAACGGGATCAAGGATATCATAAAAGTCCGCAAAGATCTGCTGAAGGTAAAAAGATATTACGAACAGATGGAATTTCTCACTGACGAGCTGCGGGCCGTAGACCCCGGCTTCGCGTTCATCGACAAGAAATTTGACCGCCTGCTGGAATTCGTTCTCCATCTGCAGGAATACATCGAATCCGTCCGCGAGGCCTACCAGTCCCAGATCGACATCGAGCAGAACAATCTGATGAAGATCTTCACTGTAGTCACCTCCATCTTTCTGCCGCTGACACTCATCGCTGGCTGGTACGGCATGAATCTGGATCTGCCCGAATACAGCTGGAGATACGGCTATCCCTTCGTAGCAGGCATAAGTCTCAGCCTGGTTGCCGTTCTGCTGGTGGTCTTTAAGAAGAAAAAATGGTTCTAGCCGGGCCGGCCGCCGGCTGTCGGCTGTCGGCTGAGTATAGGAGCGGGCCGGGTATAGGAGCGGGCCAGGTATAGGAGCGGGCCAGGTATAGGAGCGGGTCGGGTTCGGCATTTTCGCCCTTTGCTTCTCCAGCGCCGAACCATTTGCCGAACTTTGGGGGTCAGGTTCGGCATTTTCGCACTTTGCTTCTCCAGCGCCGAACCATTTGCCGAACTTTGGGGGTCGGGTTCGGCATTTTCGCCCTTTGCTTCTCCAGCGCCGAACCATTTGCCGAACTTAGAAGAAGTAATTCTCAATCATTAGCAGAATAGCTTTGGTATCTATATTGCCGTCCACATCGTCAAAGGTAAAAAACACATCTCGCCACGGCATGTATCCACTCAGAATATATTGTTCCAATCTCTGCTTAAACTTTTCTCTGTAAACCGCATCGCTGATCATGCCGCAGTGCTCCAGGAGCTTAAAACGATTCTCTGTATGTACCGCAATTTTGAAATCAGGCGCGATCAGTTTATTTCCCAATATCAGATTTTCTTCATAGTGATAAGGTATCTTTCGGTCATACAGCAGATTGGCGATGATCGCCTCCGACTTGGATCTGACCAGATCACCCTTCAAAGTTTTGTGGGTCAACCGTTCCGGCATCATGTCGGACCTGTCATAAGGCTCCCTTTCCCATTTTTCATAATCGTAAACGGTCGGCAGCCGGCAAATCGCCTCACTTTGATAGGTTTTCGGAAGTGACGCCATCACTTCCAGCGGATCTATAGTGCGGTAACGTCTCAGAAAATCCGTCATCAGCTTCTGGTTAGATTGGATATTTTTCAGCATTGTCTCACAGAATCGTCTCTTCTGCAGATCTTCAATACTCACCTTATCCTTATTTCCAATGTAAACATATTTCCCATTTTCAAACCGGCTGTAATACCGTTTGCCCTTGGCGGTCACCAGCTTCAGCTTCCCCTCCGGCAGGCCGGTAAGCTGCTGTTCACACCATTGTTCCTGCTTCTTCTGCTCCGCTAATTCCCATTCTACATATTCTTTGCTGTTCATTGTCGCATACCTCCTTTGTACATATTTTACAATATATTCAAGGGAAATTCAAGCATTTTTATATTTTTTTCTATATTACCCTTTTTATTATAATTACGCGCATCGCAAAGAAATAAAGAAACGCCTGATCGGGCAGCGTCGAAGAGATCGAAGACGCTGCCCGGTCAGGCGCTTCTTTTATACAATTACAATTTCAGGCCTCTCTACTGGTTTTCTCTTTCTTTTTCCAAAAATGCTTTCGCGGCTTCTATCTGCCGTTCTACCTCTTTGTAAGATGTACCACCGAAACTGTTTCTTTTTTCGATACAGTTCTCCACAGTAAACTGGCTCAGATCGGTCAGGCCGTAGCCGATACCCAGCTGTTTCAGATCTTCTGCCGTTACATCCGGGAATGTCTTGTGGGTCAGCTCGCAGTACTTGACCAGATTGCCGACGATCTCGTGAGCTTCTCTGAACGGAACGCCCTGGCATACCAGATACTCCGCGATATCCGTAGCCTCGATGAATCCTTTCTTCAGCTGCTCTTTCAGAACATCTTCCCGGAATGTGATATTTTCCAGCATGCGGGCGAATACGTTGATCGTTCTGTCCAGCGTGTGGATGGAATCAAAGAGGGCTTCCTTGTCCTCCTGATAATCTTTGTTCAGGGTCAGGAAAGTGCCTTTCAGCATGGTCAGCAGGGTCACCAGATTTCCGATGGCGCGCGAAGACTTTCCTCTGACCAGTTCAGCAATATCCGGGTTCTTCTTCTGCGGCATGATGCTGCTTCCGGTGCAGAAGCTGTCGTCGATGTCGATGAAACTGTATTCCTGAGAGTTGAATACGATAAGCTCTTCCGCGAAACCGCTGAGATGGACCATGCACAGCGCCGCGTTGAACAGATACTCTGCGAAAGTATCTCTGGATCCGATGGTGTCCAGAGCGTTTTCAGACGGACGGTCAAAACCCAGCAGTTCCGTAGTTATGAACCGATCCGCAGGCAAAGTGGTTCCTGCCAGAGCACAGGCACCCAGAGGATTGATATTGACCCGCTTCTGGCTTTCCGCAAATCTCTCATAATCTCTGGCTAGCCCCTGAAAATGAGCCATATAGTAGAAACCTACGGTGATCGGCTGGGCGTGCTGCAGATGGGTAAACCCGGGCATGATGACGTCCTTCTGTTCTTCTGCCTTCCGGACAATGACAGCCATCAGGTCTTTCAGCTTTTCCATAGTACCTTTGATAGCGTCACGCAGGAACAAAGTCTCATCTACCACATTCTGATCATTTCTGCTTCTGGCCGTATGCAGTTTCTTTCCGGTCTCACCGATCTCAGCAGTCAGATGTTTCTCAATGGTCATCATGATATCCTCGTCCATGATGTCAAATTCGATCTCGCCCCGATCCAGCCTGCCCTTTACGACACGAAGACCTCTGCATATCTCATCGGCATCCTGCTCCGTGATGATCCCTGTCTTCCCCAGCATCGTCGCATGAGCAATGCTGGCCCGAATGCTGTATTCATATAACACATGATCAAAGCTGATAGACTCGTTGTAATCTGCCGTACAGTCGTCCATCTGTTTGGAAAACCTTCCTCCCCATAAATTTTTCATTTAAAGTTCCTCCTTTCAGAAAACTCCTATTTTACAATACCTTCTCCACATCTTCCAAGTACGCCGAATAATCTTCTCCCGCCCGGCGCAGCCGCAGAGCCTCCACCAGAGATCCGAAGGTCTTTTTGTTGATCGGGAAAACCTTCAGGGCAACGAATCCGATGACAAAGCAGACACATGGAGCCAGAATGTAGGCGCAGTTCAGGAAGGTCACTACACGGTCCGGCTGCATGTCCAGAGCCGCGTCAAAGCCGGACCACTCCAGCAAAATGCCGAAAAGCTGAACGATGACTGCTGTGATCAAAGTGCCCAGCACAGATACCAGCGACATGATATCTCCTTCCCTGCGTTTGTAGTTAACATATTCGTCCACTTCCACCACGTCGTAGAAAATGGAGCTGGAAAGCTGCCAGAAGCTGGTCTGCATAACAGAGAACCCGATCATATAAAGAGCGCCTCCTGTTACCGTCCGCGGTCCCAACAGCATAACGCCAAAACCCACCGCGGCGGCAAAGACCATGACCATCATCTGCTGCCGCGCTTTGCCAAATCGAATGGCCATCCGGTTTGCAACAGGCGTCGTGACCGCAAAGATCGCGATAGACAGCGCGTACATATAAGAAGAATATCGGTTGTCCAGTCCCAGACTGTACTTCATGTAGTAGATCGTCCCGATGTTAAACAGCGCGAAAGCGCAGGCGAAAGCAGCCTTGTACACGACCAAATGGCGCATGGCCCGCAGCCTGCACAGCTCCAGATAATTGACAAGAATATCCTTTATCACATTAGGCTTCTTTCCGCATGTCGGTTCCTCACAGGTAACAGCAAATTTTCGTGTCATCCGGAAGGCTCCCATCCAGCTGCCAAAGTTCACCACAGCTAGGATCACGCCGATAGCCTGCCAGCCTGCCGCCTGATCTTCCGGAAACAGATCCAGGATCAGAAGCGGCATAACGTAGCCGAGAGCATTTCCGATAATAGAAAAGATCCGCGTCAAGGTCCTGAGCCTGGTCCGCTCGTCGTAGCCGGCAGCGATCTCCGCGCCGAAGGCGCTGTTTGGGATCTCAAAAGTAGAGAAGGAAATGCGAAAGCAGATGCTCATCACCAGATAGTACACGGCCTTTATCGTATCGGACGCTGAAACCGTCCGCATGATCAGCAGCAGGACCACAGGCATAGCAAAAGAGGCCGCTAAGATAAACGGCCTTCGCTTTCCCATAGAGGATGTGCAGTGATCTGACAAGTTTCCCACGACCATGCCTGTCACTACCTCCACCAGCAGGGCGATGGAGGTAATGGATGCCGCGGTGCCGGAACCAAGTCCTACGCAGTTTGTCAGGAATACGACAAAGTATGCCGACATGAAGTTATAGGAACTTCCCTGTCCTATATATCCGATTCCGTATCCTAACATTTTCTCGCTTTCTCTGCCTCTGCCATAACGGCTTTCGCGATTCTCTCCACGATCAGCGGGTTGAACGGATCAGGCAGGACGTAATCTGCGGACAGTTCTTCTTCTGGAATCACGCCTGCGATAGCTCTTGCCGCTGCTTCTTTCATTTCTTCAGTGATCTTTGGTGCCCTCGCGTCCAGTGCGCCGCGGAAAATGCCCGGGAACGCGATAACGTTGTTGACCTGATTCGGGAAGTCAGATCTGCCGGTTCCCACTACGGCAGCGCCTGCTTCCTTTGCCAGATCCGGCATGATCTCAGGCACAGGGTTGCTCATGACGAAAACAATCGGATCCTTTGCCATGGAGCGGATCATATCCTGGCTCACGATACCCGGCTTTGACACGCCGATGAGAATATCTGCACCCTTCATGGCGTCTGCCAGAGAGCCGGCCAGTTTATCTTTGTTAGTGATCTGCGCCATCTTCTGCTGCTCAGGGTTGTTGTACGGCGCGCCGTCATAGATCGTCCCTTTGCTTCCGCAGAGAGTTACGTCGCCAAAGCCCAGACGGAGGATCATCTTCGCGATGGAAATACCCGCAGATCCGGCGCCGCTGATGACGATCTTCAGCTTGCCCATTTCCTTTCCGGTGACTTTAACAGCATTGAGCAGACCCGCGCAGGTAATGATGGCCGTGCCGTGCTGATCATCATGAAATACCGGAATGTCGCACTTTTCAATCAGAGTTCTCTCGATCTCAAAGCATCTCGGAGCGCTGATATCCTCCAGATTGATGCCGCCGAAACTCTTGGAGATATTGTAGACCGTATCGATAATGACCTGCGGATCCTTGGAATTGATACAGATCGGTACGGCGTCTATGTCTGCGAAGGTTTTGAACAGAGCGCATTTGCCCTCCATGACCGGCATACCGGCGGACGGACCGATATCGCCCAGACCCAGCACCGCTGTTCCGTCAGTGATGACGGCCACTGTATTTCCCTTTCCGGTATATTTATATGCCAGACTCTCATCTTTCTCAATTTCCAGGCAAGGCTCCGCGACGCCCGGCGTGTAGGCTACCGCCAGTTCCTCTTTGTTGGTGATGGGCGCTTTCGTTTCGATAGAAAGCTTTCCTCTCCATTCTTCATGCTTTTTCAGTGCAAATTCCTTCTTATCCATTTCAAATGTATCCTTTCATATTTTATCTTCATCTCTTCAGAGACTTTCTTCCCAACGATATATTATAAAAGCATTTTGTCTTTTTTTCAACGGACATCGCCAAATTCTCCCGAAAAAAGGGCAGCTTCCCCAGCAGGCATATGAAGGTGCCGGGGCGCATACCCTTTTTCGTGTTATTCAAGCGTGTAAGATCATTTCAGTTCTTCCAGATTTTCAAGCCACTGGCTTCCTGCTTTGATCTGTCTTCTTACTTCACTCGGCGCCGTGCCGCCGTAGGATACGCGCGCGTCAACGCAGGCTTTAATACTGATATCGCCCAGAGCTTCTTTGTTCACTCTCGGATCGATAGACTGCAGTTCCTCGTCGGTCAGATCCTCAAAGTCGCAGCCTTTGTTCTCGCATGCTTTGACCATACGGCCGACGATGGAGTGGGCTTCTCTGAACGGAATGCCCTGCTTCGCGAAATGCTCTGCGATATCGGTAGCGTTGAGGAAGCCTTTTGACAACTGCTCCTCAATGCGGTCCATTCTGAATTCCGTCTTCTCCAGCATGTGGGCGAAGATCTGAATGCTGGCCTTCCATGTATCGATCGCGTCAAAGAGGCTTTCCTTGTCTTCCTGAAAATCCTTGTTGTAGGTCATAGGAGTGCCCTTCATGACGGTGAACATCTGGATCATGTCGCCGTAAACACGGCCCACCTTTCCTCTCAGCAGCTCTGCCATATCCGGATTCTTCTTCTGCGGCATGATGCTGCTGCCGGTGCAGTAGCTGTCGTCGATGTCGATGAATCCGAACTCCTGAGAATTCCACCATACGAATTCCTCTGCCCATCTGGACAGGTGCATCATGGAAATAGCCGCGTTACTCAGAAATTCCAGGCTGTAGTCTCTGTCGCTGACGCTGTCCATAGCGTTTTCTGTCGGCGCTGCAAAACCCAGCAGCTCCGCTGTCCTGTGACGGTTGGTCGGCAGTGTCGTTCCCGCCATAGCGCAGGCGCCCAGCGGACAAAGATTCATTCTGTCATAGGTATCCATCAGTCTTTCAATGTCTCTCTTGAACATCTGGAAATATGCCATGAAAATAAATCCGATGGTGATCGGCTGCGCATGCTGGATATGGGTGAATCCAACAGTGATGGAATCAGCATATTTCTCAGCCTTTTCCAGAATAACCGATTCCAGATACAGCAGTCTGTGGACCACTTCTCTGATCTCTTTCTTTATGTACAGTCTGCCGTCTACCTGGCACTGATCGTTTCTGCTTCTGGCCGTATGCAGTTTCTTCGCCACGTCGCCGATCTCAGCGATCAATCTGCTCTCAATACCCATGTGGATATCTTCGTCATCTACATTAAAGACGATCTCTCCGCTGGCGATCTTTTCTCTCAGCGTCTCCAGACCTGCAATGATCTGATCAGCCTCTTCTTTTGTCACGATGCCCTGTTCTCCCAGCATAGTCACATGGGCGATGCTGCCGTCGATATCCTCATTATACATTCTCTGGTCGAATCCGATGGAAGCATTGAACTTCTTTACAATGTCGTCCATCTCTTTTTCAAATCTTCCGCCCCATAAGCTTGCCATTGTTATATTTCCTCCTTATGCGTTCTTGTTTTCTCTTGTCATAATATATAGCAAATACCGTGCCAACCCGGCAAACGGGCAAATACAAGGGATTTATTCATGTGCTGTCCCATCAGCTGACCTAATAGAACCATTTGTTTGCCTGTTAAGCCTATTCTTGCCTGATCAGCCAGTCTTCTTCACTTTTCCATTATACTCTGTCCGCGCATGTTTTTCGACATTTTTGTACAAGCTGCTTTTTTTGTTCAGTCCAGTATTTTGTCATCTCGCTGCCCGTGGCAAACCAGACGTTCTCTGTCTGCTGCATATGATCCAGCAGTTCTTCCAGCAGTCCGATCCTGCCCGGTGCTCCGACAACGGCAGGATCCAGCTGCAGCACGTAGCAAAGTCCGTATTCCCGGCATCCATCGAACTCGTCCTCCCAGTTGCTCAGAACACCCGAGTAATTTGCGATCCTTCCCTGTCCTGCAGGGAAGGCAGGATGATAATTGAAGGCGAAGTACGGCAGATCGTAGTTAACCCAGTGAATCGGGATCTCTACCATAGTCTCCCCACTGCCTAAATCTTTCACATAGGGCCGGTCATCATCACACAGATTACTGGAATACTCCATACCATATTTTCTGGCAATACGCAGAGTATCCAGAGTCAGTTCACCCTCCGGGCTTCGAAAGCCCTTCGGTCTGACGCCGCAGACGCTTTCGATAGCCATAACACTCCTTGCCATGGCCTCTTCCTGCTCCGCTTCAGTCAGCAGCCCCATGTTCTCGTGATGATAGCCCAGAGCCGCGATCTCGTGACCTCTGTCTCTGATGGCACAAACCTTATCCGGATATTGTTCTGCTACCCACCCGGGTACGAAGAAGGTGCCTTTTATGCTCCGCTCTTCCAATACGTCCAGAATCCTGTCCACGCCTCTGGTCATGCCATACTGTCCCAGCGACAGTGTCTTAGGCATATTGACGCAGCCGGGATCCAGCTGCAGCCAAAACAGTTCCGCATTCAAATTTATGGTAATCATGGCCGCACACTCTTTTCCCTGCGGCCAGATCGGTCTGTCTGCATACATCTTACTTCACCTCCTGCTTTGGATGATTCTCACGATACCAGTCCGCGATCTCAGTTCCTGTAGCGACCCATACATCCTCACGTCTGGTGATCTCTGCCAGCAGATGATCCAGAATTTTAATCCTGCCCGGCGATCCAATGACCTGCGGATGACTCATGAAGGAGATACACAGACCGTATTTGTGATGTCCTTCAAACTCCCGCATAAAGTTGTCCTCCACGCAGCGGTAGCAGGAGATACGATCCTGGCCTGCCGGCTCTGCCGGATACATATTGTAGGCCATGGCCACATAGTCGTCTACCTCCCACTTAGTCGGTATCTCGATGAAGTCTGTCTCTTCACCGTCTATGATGGTCCTGTACGGCCGGTCATCTCCACGCATGGAACTGGAATACCCGAAGCCTCTCTCATAGAGCAGTTTCGGTGTTTCCACCGCCCAGTCTCCCGACGGGGTTCGGAATCCTGTAACTTCATGTCCGATCAGGTCTTTGAAGATTCGCTGAGTCTTTTCTATGATCTCGATCTGTTCTTCTGTGCTGCGGCCAGCGAATCTTTCGTGAGCATACCCGTGGTGCCCGATCTCATGTCCGGCCGCGGCGATCCTTTTGATTACCTCAGGGTAGCGTTCTGCGGTCAACCCCGGCACATAGAATGTGGCTTTGACGCCGTACTGATCCAGTTTGTCCAGAATCCTGTCCACGCACCGCTTTGGTCCATATTGTCCCACAGACAGGGATTTGATATATTTCTCACCGTTAGGCATTCCTCTGTTGCCGTTCTCCCAGGTAGTATCTCCATCTACATCAAAGGTGAACATGACGGCTGACTTCTTGCCTTCCGGCCATTTGATATTATCCATTTAGTTCTCCTTTATATATAAATTATAAGCTTTCGATTCTCTGTCTCTCTTCTTCGGTCCAGATCTCGCTTTCCAGTCCGATCTCGCTGGCAACGAATCGTCTGCCGTCTGTCTCCACATACTGCTTCAGCGCCTTGTAGACGTACCTTGCGCCGTAGATAATAATCGGTGCATTGGCGAATACCAAAACGATATTGATCAGGTCCGTTACATACCAGATATTGTTCAGTTCCAGACCGGCCAGCACACATAGAGTTCCGATCGGGACAAAAATCAGACTGCCCAGGACTCTGACGATGTTAGTGCAAACCTTAGACTTAGTGATTCTGCTGCCTGCGATGACCGCGAAAGAAACTAATCCCAGCAAGGATGTGAAGGCAAACAGCGCATAACAGATACAGATGATCACAGCAATGGCAGAATCCGCTCCTGTGCCGGGCACCAGCTCTTTGATGGATTCAAGGAACACGTCGATAGTAGAATTTTTCAGAGTATCCCATCCGCTGGAAGCTTTTGTCCACAGAGATGCACCACAAACGACGAAACCTGTCAGAGTACAGATGATAATCGTGTCCAGAAATACTCCGATAGCTTGTACAAAGCCCTGGTCGCAAGGGTGATCCTGTTCAGCAACTGCAGCGGACATGGTAATAGTGCCCTGGCCTGCCTCGTTAGACAGCAGTCCTCTCTTAATACCCTGGGACAATGCGATACCGAAGGCTCCGCCGAACATAGCGTCAGGCTGGAATGCACCGACAACTACATTGCTTACGAAAGCCGGAAAATGTTTGATATTGATAATCAGCAGAGCCAGAATGATCAAACCGTAGATGACCGCCATGACCGGTACCATCTTGTCAGTAACAGCTGTAACTCTCTTGATACCGCCAAATACTGCAACTACAATGCCGATGATCAGGATCACTGCGAGCACATAGTATAAAGTGGAAGTTCTCTCTGCCGGAACGCCTGTGGCGGTTCCTACAGCCGTGCCAGTTGCGGTAAACACGTGGAAGGTCTGAATTGGAATACTCAGCATGGCATAGCCGATAAACATAACTGCCAGTGCAGTTCCAACCCACTTTCTGTTTCCCAGCAGCTTCTGTCCATAGTAAGGAAGGCCGCCTACATACTCGTCACCATCTTTTTCTTTAAAAATCTGAGCCAGAGTCGCCTCGATGAAAGAACTGGCCATACCGAACAGCGCAGAGATCCACATCCAGAAGATAGCTCCCGGTCCTCCTACTGCAACAGCGCCGGTCACGCCTGTGATATTGCCGGGACCTACGCGCATAGCTGTACTGAGCATGAAAGATGCCAGCGGGCTGACACCTACATCATCTCTCTTTTTCTTCATCAGCGTCTTCAGGCCTCTCTTAAAGAATCTGAACTGTACCGCCTTAGTCTTAACTGTAAAAAAAACGCCCATACCGACCAAAAGCCAAATGGCAAACGGAATGCTTCCGATGATAGGAATATTTGCGTACCATGCAAAGTTCTGCGGGAAGACCCACAGGATGTCTCCGATGGGCACGATGTTAGCAAAGAAGCTGTCAATTGCATTCAGGATATTCATTTTGTGTCCTCTCTTTCATTTACACTAAACTACATTTACGTTAAACTCAATCATGATTCGTTTATGCTCAGAATAATCGCAATAAGTGTGCCAATCTGTCAAAGAGCACAAATTCTCCTGAAATCAGCTTTTCTCTACATCAGTTTCATCTGAAGACGGTATCATTTTATCGACTTTTAGGTCAATATTTAACCTAAAAGTCACATTAAAACATCTTGCATCTCAAGTTCAGGCATATCTTTGCCCCCAGCCATGGATAAGTCACGGAAGACAAGGAGAGGACTAGCCGAAAAATCCCTTTTCCCGATACCCTTTCAAAACCGCCAGCAACCGCAGGCCGTCGCCGTTGACCGAACTGCCGCCACGCCCCTTCGCCGAACGAACAAAGCCGTAGGATGAAAGCTTTGCCAACGCCTTACGAATTTCGCCTTCCGTATAATAACCTCCTGCCAGATCCAGCTGTTCCATCAGCTTCTGCCGGCCACAGCGCTGCCCCTTTTCCCAAAATCCGGCTAGAGCCTCAAGCACGCGAAAATACAGTTCAATCTCGCGTCCTTCATTGAGAATGAACTTATCAATGAGGGCAGAAGTTCCATCAGAATGCAATTCGTCCCCTGTTTCAACCCTATTCATTTCCGCAGCGCGACTTCTGTCGCCACCCCCTGAATTACCTGCAAAGATATCCTCTCGGAATGATCTGCGCAGCGGCGGCAGATCTTCCTTTTCGATATACTTTTTCCCTTTGCTTGCCAGAAATTCCGTCACATTACGCAGCTCTCTGACATTGCCACGCCAGGAATAATTCTGCAAAGCCTTTGCCGCATCAGGGCTCAGCCGCATATGGGCGTTCATGCTTTCAGACAAGGCGTGAAAGATCGTGAGAATATCCGTTCTGCGCTCCCGCAGCGGGGGTATCTCCAGCGGCAAAACGTTAAGCCTGTAATAGAGATCCTCCCGGAACTCTCCCCGCTCCGCCATTATGAAGAGATCTTTGTTTGTCGCCGAGATGATGCGAACGTCGATATCAATGTTCTTCGCACCGCCGACCCGCATGACTTTTTTCTCCTCCAGTACCCGCAGCAGCTTGGACTGCAGTGGTAACGGTAATTCACCTATTTCGTCCAAAAAGATGGTTCCCCGATGTGCCAGTTCGAAAAAGCCCATCTTTCCCCCTTTTCTCGCGCCGGTAAAAGACCCTTCCTCATAACCGAACATCTCGCTTTCCAGCAGGTTTTCCGGAATTGCCGCACAGTTGACCGCCACGAAATTATACTTCCTGCGGCTAGAGCCATTGTGAATGCTCTGGGCGAACATTTCTTTTCCCGTACCGCTCTCTCCGGTAATCAGGACCGCCGCATCAGATGCCGCCAATTGACGTGCGTTTTCCACAGTACGCAGGATCACCGGGCTTTCTCCCAGAATATCATCAAAGTGATATCTGGCCATTTGGCTGGTCTCGCTGAGTTTGGAACGCATGCCATGCTGCTTCGCTTCAGCCTCTTCAAAGTCTGTAACCGTGATGATGTGTCCCGCTACCTCCTCGCCGGAGCGTACTTCCACCGACGAAGCAATCAGATTTGCTGAAGATGTTTTGATCAGTCTCTCCTTTGTAGAATCGACGTCCAGCTCAGGAAGCACATCCTCGATATGAAAACCCACCAGGATCCTGGATCGTTCTGAGAGAAGATGATTTGCTTTCTCATTGGTCAGGTAGATGTTTCCTGTCATATCCGTAATGATTATGCCCTCATTCATCAGTTTCAACAGAGTGTTCAGCTTGTCCGTCATGCTGGCTTTATCGTTAAGCAGGCGATCGATGCTAGAATTAAGATCGTAGTATTCTTTACGCGCCTCATTTGCCTCATTGGCCGCAAACTCCTCATATACACCCAGCTTGTCGGCGATATTATAGAGGCAGTTCATATCCACCGAACTTTCCCCGACATTGTACACCCTCTCGATCCCCTCTGGAACCAGATGGGCCTCATTAGGCGTAATGGCAATCTTGATGCTTCTGTCATAGTCACCCTCGCCATAGTATGGATACAGCTCCAGATCTCGAAGTCCTGCCGCATACAAACAAGTAATCGTGTGCATACAGCTGCGATTATCAAAATTTACCAATAAGGCCCTGGTTCCTCCGGGGATTTCCCGCAGCGACTCCATCTGCACTTTTCCCAGAGAAAGTGACAAAACAATGATCTCCGACTGTTCACTAATCTTTGCCCGAACCTGCTGAAAAATATTAAAGGCGGATACCAGGACAAACTCCTCTTCTATAGCGCCCATATTTTCTACTTCATTGATGGAATAGTCCACAAAGGCAGCATAACGGCTCATGTACTTTTCTATATTCTTACGCAGAAATTCTGCGTACTCCTTCTCTGTAGCGACTACAGCAACTCTTTTCATTGCCTCCTACCTCCAAATTATCATAAATTGTTCCAAACTGGTTGACAACATTTCCTTTCAGCGATATGATGTATCAGATATTCCCGCTAGAAAGGAGCCCTCTGCTTTGCAGTTTATCACACAATACAAAGGCCTGCCGAAACAAGTCTATATTCTTTCCATCTCCCGTGCAGTCATTTCCATGGGAATGATGTTTGTATACCCTTTTTTATCTCTGCTGCTAACCAGCAAACTGGGCTACAATGAGCTTCAGGCAAGCTGTATCGTAGTATTCTGCTCTCTTGCGGCCATTGCAGGTACACTGACAGGCGGCAGGCTTGCCGATACCGCAGGACGCAAAGTAGTCTTCGTCACGGCCGCTCTGATCATCATCTGCTCCATGACGCTGGCAGGTTTTCTGACGGAAACACAGCTGATCATCCCTTTGATCATCACAACCTATTTCGCCGTCAACGCCATTCTCCCTGCCGTTTCCGCTATGCTTCTGGACTGGAGTGACAGCGAGAACAAAACAGAATGTTTCTCCATGATGTATCTGGCTAGCAACATCGGTGGATCCCTAGGTCCCATTCTTGCCGGACTGCTGTTCTACAGCCACATGTCCTGGATCTTCTTCAGTATGGCCATCTCTTTCTTCCTGACACTGTTTCCAGTATGCTTCTTTATCCGAGACATTCACGTGCCCATCAAAGTTCCGGCCGGAAAAAAACCGTCTGTCGATGCGCCGAAAGAGGCTGATTTGCTGAGGATCCTGCTTAACAATCCTGTTCTGATGATCTTCATTCTGTGTCTTGCTCTGCTGACCCTTTGCTATATTAATCTTGACTTCATGCTTCCGCTACAGCTTTCTGATCTTTTCGGCCTGAATGCAGGATCAAAATACAGTTCTCTGATCTGGACCATCAACGGTATTGTAGTCGTCGTCTGCACGCCTTTTATCGTATCGTATACTAAGAAAAACCACTCGCTGTTCAACATTGGCATCGCATGCCTGCTGTACGCTCTGGGCTTTGGATTCTATGTATTCAGTGAAAGTCTGCCCGTCTTTATGGTTTCTGTGCTCGTTTGGACCAGCGGAGAAATTCTGATTTCTACCTGCGCAGGTCTCTACATTGCAGATCAAACGCCCGCCACCCACAAAGGCCGCAGTATGGCCCTGTACGAGTTTGCGCGCAGTGTGGGAAAGCTTGCAGGACCTCTAGCCAGCGGTTTCCTGCTGACCCGCTTCACTTACAGTCAGTCCTGGCTCTTCATTGTGTTCATCTGCCTGGGTATAGATCTGATCATCTGGCGTCTTTACAGCTGCGTCCGGCACAAGTCCTAAGCGATGCGCTACTTATCTCAGTCCTGCCGCCCAGTAGTACAGCGGGCAGACTAAAACAGGCATAAACATGGCCGGCATGTAATTCATCAGCTTCAGTCTGCAGCCGTCGATCATCAGATTCAACCCCAGACCCACGATCAGAAGAGAACCGACGCAGGTCATCTCTGCTACCACCTCTGTAGTCAGCAGCGGCGCCAGCACACCTGCCAGCAGCACAATACCTCCTTCAATGAGCAGCACCGGAACGGCCGCGAAGATAACGCCGATACCCATGGAAGCAGCGAACAAAATAGCGCCAAACCCATCCAGCACGGTTTTGGTCAGCAGCAGATCCAGATCGCCTTTCAGCCCGGCGTTAAGCGATCCGACCACCACCATGGCACCTACGCACATGGTCAGGCTTGCGGTGATGAACCCCTGAGCAAAGCTGGACTTGCCGCTGCTTCTGTCAAACTTTTTCTCCGCCTTCTCTGCCAGACGGTCAAATCTTTGTTCGATCTTCAGGCTCTCTCCGATCATGGCACCGAATACTATAGAGATAATAATGATCATCGTATTGCCGCCGTCGATAAACCCCATGACGCCGATATAGATGTCAGCCAGCCCCAGTCCTTTCATGATAATATCGTTCCAGCTTTCAGGAATCACTTTCTTCGCCAGAACCCCCAGCGCGCCGCCGATGATAATTGCTATTACGTCTGCTATAACTGCTGTCATTACTTTATCCTTTCAAATCACTTTTAGATCACTTATAAACCGCTTATAAAGCTAGCAATATCCTACACCTTCAGGAGACAAAATGCAAGGGGGCAGGTGTTTACGGTCATTCTTACTCATTGCTGCTCCGCAGGCAGGCTGACAGTTATCTAAAATCCTGTTTTTTTAAAAAAAGAGTACAACTTCTGTGACGAAGTTCGTCCAGAACAGTGATTAATTTAAGAAATGGTACAACATTTTTTCGTTTAACAAAGGGAGTATCGCTTTCTAAAGCCAAAAAGTTATACTTTTTTCAAGTTTTGTTCCTGTTTCAGATGAATTTCCTGCAAAAACAAGCGCTGACTTCTCCATTTAAATGCATAGATCGTTCTTCCGCAAAGGGTATGGTTGTACCAGAAATTCGTTTTTCTCTATTTTAAGACAACTGCGATGCATTCCGGTACCGGTTCTCAAAACCTCGCAACAGCCCACGGGGCGCGTCGTCAAAAAGGCCGCCGCCTCAACGGTCATTTCCGTCAAGGCGGCGGCCTCAGTAATCAAATCGTACATTTACAATTTACAGTTCAAAACTCAGTCCTCTTTCACCAGTTCTTTCAGGGAAGTCGCCAGGCCCGCAAGGCCGGAGATCTCAGAAGGAATGATGATCTTGGTCGCCTGGCCGTCTGCAGCCTTTTCGAAGGAAGTCAGACTCTTGAGAGCGATGACCTCTTTGTTCGGATTGGACTCAACCAGCATGCGGATACCGTCAGCCGTAGCCTGCTGTACCATACGAATGGCTTCAGCCTGACCTTCCGCTTCACGGATGGCAGCTTCTTTCTTCGCTTCTGCCTCCAGGATCTTGGACTCCTTGTTGGCTTCCGCTTCCAGAATCACTGCTTCTTTGTTACCTTCTGCGATGAGGACAGCGGATTTTTTCTCACCTTCCGCACGCAGAATAGCTTCTCTTCTCTCACGCTCCGCACGCATCTGCTTTTCCATAGCCATCTGGATATCTCTCGGCGGCGTGATGTTCTTTACCTCCACCCGGTTGATCTTGATGCCCCACGGGTCAGTGGCCTCATCCAGCACCAGTCTGATCTTGGTGTTGATATGCTCACGGCTTGTCAGAGACTCGTCCAGCTCCAGCTCACCGATGATATTACGCAGTGTGGTCGCGGTCAGATTCTCGATGGCGTCCATCGGACTCTCCACGCCATAAGTATACAGCTTCGGATCTGTGATCTGAAAGTATACGACAGTGTCGATCTCCATGGTTACATTATCCTTGGTAATGACCGGCTGCGGCGGGAAGTCGATGACCTTTTCCTTCAAAGACACCTTTCTGGCGATCTTGTCGATGAGAGGAATCTTAAAATGCAGACCTACCTGCCACGTTCCCCTGTACGCGCCCAGCCGCTCGATAACATACGCTCTGGCCTGCGGCACGATCCTGATATTGGTCACGATGAGCCCAATCGCGATAAGGATCAGCGCGATGATCACGATGATCTTAACAACGTTTCCTACAGTTTCCATAATCTAATCTCCTTTTCTCGTTCCTTTACTTATTGAGTGGGACGACAACAGCCTTTACCCCTTCAATTTTCTTAACTACAACGGTTTCACCCGCAGGGATCGTCTTTTCCTCGTCCCCGCAGACGGCGCTCCACTCCTGACCGCCCAGGCGTATGATGCCGGTTTCCATCGGCCTGATATCTGACAGGACCATAGCCTCCTTATCTATCAGCGCGGCGATATTGGTCTTCTCAGCCCCCGTCCGCAGCTTTTTTACAAAGAGCTTTCTGGTCCCCACCAGAAGCACGATAGAAACGATAAAAAACAGCACCAGCTGTACGCCAAGGCCTGCGCCCAGAAGCGCCGCAAGAAGCGCGACGACCGCTCCGCCAGCAAACCAGATAGTAGTAAGGCCCATGGTCAGCCCCTCTATCACCGCCAGGATCAGCGCCGCTGCCAGCCAGAATACCGGCATGCTCAGCCATGAAGGGATGTCAAAACTCATAACTCCAACCTCCTTTTTTCAAAACCCATAGAACTAGATCAACATGCTGGCTCCATAGGTAATATACGATACGATAAACCCGGCGATGATAACGCCGATCAGAACTGCTGGAAACGCCCGCTTCAGACGCATGTCCAGCATAGCGGCCACCAGAGCGCCTGTCCACGCTCCTGTGCCCGGCAGCGGGATCGCGACCAGAATCACAAGACCGAACCACTCATACTTTCTGACCACCTGAGACTGCTTCGCGGCCTTCCGCTCAAAGCGTTCCACCAGATGATCCAGCCGCGGGCTCTTCACCCGCATCCACGCAAAAATCTTTCTTACAAACAGAATAATAAAAGGCACCGGGATCATATTGCCTACGATAGACGCCAGCATCGCCTCCCAGACGTCAAGACCGGCTGCCACACCTATCGGGATCGCCCCGCGAAGTTCCATAACAGGCACCATGGCAAGAACCATGGTCATAAACAGATTCCCAACATGAGTTCCCCAAATTTCAATCATCTAAATTCCTTTCGCCCCAATTATAGTTAAATTAATTATACATTGGTTTTTCTTTTTTGTAAATGCTTTGTTTTAAATATATTATACCATTTTAAGGGTTCTGATGCAACGCTCGGCTACGGTAAAACTCGCCGAATCAAAGATTCGGGAGTTTCGCGTATGAGACCTGCCGCCGCTCCGTCTGCGCTGCCGCTTGCCGATTGCGGGGCTAGGGCTTCATCACCGGGTTAGGTCCGCCGTAGCTTCCTGCTAATCGTACTTCGCACTTCCTGCTCGTCCTCTTAGGGAAGCCTCGCGTTTGACCTACCTGCGGTTCGCCTTCGCTGCCGCTCGGCTCACCGGGTTAGGTCATAAAAAAGACTGCCCGGTCCGGCGGGTGTTATCCCCGCTGGACTGCAGGCAGTCCTGTCTTTCATATTCATGATGGCGCCGCCGGTGGCGGTGTCCCTACTGCTCTTCCCGGTTTCTGATCGCCGCCTGTGCCGCCGCGATCCTCGCGATCGGTACCCGGTACGGTGAACAGGATATGTAATGCAGCCCGATCTGCTGGCAGAAGTCGATGCTGGCCGGATCGCCGCCGTGCTCGCCGCAGATGCCCAGCTTCAGATTGGATCTGGCTGAACGTCCCAGTCTGACAGCGTTTTTCATCAGAGCGCCTACGCCCTCCTGATCGATAGTCTGGAACGGATCCTGCTCCAGGATCCCCTTATCTATATATTCTCTGATCAGCTTTCCCGTATCGTCTCTGGAAAATCCGAACGTCATCTGGGTCAGATCGTTGGTGCCGAAGGAGAAGAATTCAGCTTCCTTGGCTATATTATCCGCGATCAGAGCTGCCCGCGGCACTTCGATCATGGTACCGATCAGATAGTCCATAGATACGCCGTATTCCTTCTTGCAGGCCTCCGCCGTTTCCACCACGATTCTTTTCACATAGGTCATTTCCTTTTCCATCCCGATCAAAGGGATCATGATCTCCGGAACGATCTCCAGGCCTTTTTCCTGCGCCACTTCGATGGCAGCCTCCATGATAGCTCTGGTCTGCATCCGGGCGATCTCAGGATAAGTCACCGCCAGCCGGCAGCCGCGATGGCCCAGCATCGGATTGAATTCCTGCAGTTCCTCAGCTGTCTGCCGCAGCTTTTCGTAAGGGATCCCCGATCTCTCGGAAAGAAGACGTGTCTCCTCCTCTGTCTGCGGAAGAAACTCGTGCAGAGGCGGATCCAGCAGTCTGATGGTCATCGGCTTATCCTCCATGACCTCATACATGGCCTTAAAATCCGATTTCTGAAATGGCAGAAGCTTATCCAGCGCAGCCTTCCGCTGCTCGCAGCTTCCCGCCATGATCATCTGACGAATGGCCGGGATCCGTTCCTCTTCAAAAAACATGTGCTCTGTCCGGCAGAGACCTATGCCCTCCGCACCGAACTGCACAGCCTGAGCGGCATCCCGCGTATTATCCGCGTTGGCTCTGACCTTCAGCGTCCTGATGTCGTCAGCCCATCCCATGATCGCTGCGAAATCTCCAGAAAATACTGCGCGCACCGTCGGGATCCGTCCCTCATAGACCAGTCCCTTTGAACCGTTAAGAGAAATAAAATCGTCTTCTGTCAGAACTTTTCCGTCGACAGTCAGAGTCTTTGCGTCTTCATCGATGACGACCTTCGCGCATCCTGTGACGCAGCATTTGCCCATGCCTCTGGCTACTACAGCCGCATGGCTGGTCATGCCGCCTCTGGCCGTCAGGATCCCTTCCGCGGCTACCATGCCTGCCAGATCCTCCGGCGAAGTCTCTGTTCTTACCAGGATCACCTTCTGCCCGGCTTCCGCCAGTTTTTCAGCGTCCGCGGCAGTAAAGCAGATCCGGCCTGCCGCTGCTCCCGGAGAAGCCGGAAGCCCCTCTGCCAGAATATGCGCTCCCGCTTCCTCTGCCTCGTCAAAGGCAGGATGAAGCAGCTGATCGATCTTAGACGGATCGATGCGTTCCACCGCCGTCTCTTTTGTGATCAGTTTTTCCTCTACCATGTCTACAGCCGTCTTGACAGCAGCCGCGGCGGTCCGCTTGGCGGCGCGGGTCTGCAGCATGTACAGGCGGCCTCTTTCTACGGTAAATTCCATATCCTGCATATCCGCGTAATGCTTTTCCAGAACATCAGCAATACGCACGAAATCCTTATACACATCAGGAAATGTCTCAGCCATCTCCCTGATCGGCCTCGGCGTCCTGATACCGGCCACCACGTCTTCTCCCTGCGCGTTGACCAGAAATTCGCCGTAGAGGACGTTTTCGCCTGTAGCCGGATTCCGGGTAAAGGCGACGCCTGTCCCGGAAGTATCTCCCATATTTCCGAACACCATAGCCTGCACGTTGACCGCAGTGCCTAAGGTATCGGAAATATTGTTCAGTTTCCTGTATAATATGGCCCGTTCGTTGTTCCACGAACGGAATACGGCTTTGATGGCCTCCATCAGCTGCTGTGCCGGATCCTGCGGAAACGGCCTGCCGGAAACTTCTGCCACCAGAGCTTTGTATCCCCCGATAATAACCGACAGATCGCCGGCAGTCAGGTCCACATCATATGCAGCCCCTGCTGCTTCTTTCTGTCTGTCAAAAATCTCGTCAAAACGTTTTTTGGGGATATCCAGCACCACGTCGCCAAACATCTGGATAAACCGGCGGTAGCTGTCTCTGGCAAATCTCTCGTCGCCTGTCAGCGCGGCCAGACCCTCTACGGTCTCGTCGTTAAGTCCCAGATTCAAAATGGTGTCCATCATGCCGGGCATGGAGAATACGGATCCGGAACGGACAGATACCAGAAGCGGATTCTCTTTGTCCCCGAAACTCTTGCCGGTCACATGTTCCAGCTCAGCCATCTTATCGCGTATCTCGTCTACAATGCTGTCTTCGATGATCTGCTTCTTCTCATAATAACGGCTGCAGGCCTCAGTGGTAACGGTAAAGCCGAAGGGAACAGGAAGCCCGATCCTGGTCATTTCTGCCAGATTGGCCCCCTTGCCGCCCAGCAGGCTGCGCATGTCCCTGGATCCTTCGTTAAACGAATAAACAAATTTCCCCATTCATATCTCCTTTAAAATATCAATCTCTCCTCAATATATCCCTTTACTTCACTGATCGGCAGTCTTACCTGTTCCATGGTGTCTCTGTCGCGGATGGTCACGCAGCCGTCAGTTTCTGTATCGAAGTCTACGCAGATGCAGAACGGCGTACCGATCTCATCTTCTCTTCTGTATCTCTTGCCGATGGATCCTGCCGCATCGTAATCCACAGAGAAGTACTTTGCCAGTTCATCGTAGATCGGCTCAGCCACAGGCGCCAGCTTCTTTGCCAGCGGCAGCACGGCAGCCTTGAACGGTGCCAGCGCCGGATGGAAACGAAGCACCACGCGGACATCTTCCTTACCCTTTGCGTCGGTCAGGACTTCCTCGTCATAAGCGTCGACCAGAAATGCGAGGGCCACTCTGTCCGCGCCCAGAGAAGGCTCGATACAGTATGGAATGTATTTTTCATTAGTTTCAGGATCGTTATAGACCATTTCCTGTCCGGAAAACTCACTGTGCTGTTTCAGATCGAAATCCGTTCTGTCCGCAATGCCCCACAGCTCGCCCCATCCGAACGGGAACAGGTATTCCAGGTCAGTGGTCGCGTTGCTGTAATGAGACAGTTCTTCTTTCTCATGGTCGCGGGTCCTGATATTCTCCATGTTCATATTCAGAGATTCCAGGAAGCTGATGCAGTACTTCTTCCAGTAGTCGAACCATTCCAGGTCAGTTCCCGGCTTGCAGAAGAACTCCAGCTCCATCTGCTCGAACTCTCTGGTCCTGAAGGTGAAGTTGCCCGGCGTGATCTCATTTCTGAAGGACTTGCCGATCTGCGCGATACCAAACGGGATCTTCTTTCTGGACGTTCTCTGCACGTTCCTGAAGTTAACGAAAATACCCTGCGCAGTCTCCGGTCTCAGATAAAGCTCTGATTTGGAATCCTCTGTTACGCCCTGGAAGGTCTTAAACATCAGGTTGAACTGTCTGATACCGGTGAAATTGCTCTTTCCGCATTCCGGGCATTTGATGCCTTTCTCAGCGATATAGCCTTCCAGCTTCTCGTTGGACCAGCCGTCTACAGGAACCACTTCCAGGCCGTTCTCCTGCATATATTCTTCGATCAGTTTATCAGCTCTGAAACGGGCCTTGCACTCCTTGCAGTCGATGAGAGGATCCGCGAAGCCTCCTACGTGACCGGATGCCTCCCATGTTCTCGGGTTCATCAGAATAGCGGCATCCAGACCTACGTTGAATTTAGACTCCTGTACGAACTTTCTCCACCATGCTTTCTTCACGTTGTTCTTGAATTCTACGCCCAGAGGACCGTAGTCCCACGTATTGGCCAGACCTCCGTAGATCTCAGAGCCGGGATACACGAATCCTCTGTTCTTCGCAAGTGCAACGATTTTTTCCATTGTAACGTCTTTACTCATAATTAGCAAAATTTCCTTCCCTTTATTATGTTTTATATTATTCTTCTGTCTTGTCTTCCGCTTCTTCGCACTCCTGTCCGTCGTGGATCTCATCAAATCTGCAGTCGTCGCATTTTTCTTCGCACGGCTCCTCGCATTCCTCGCAGTCCTTATCACACAGGTTGACAAACTCTACTTCGATGTCATCCTCATCATCGTCTCTGTCTCTGCGGATCTTTTCCTTGGCGTCCTTTGCCGCGTCTTTGGCCTTCGCAAAGGCTTCGCCGCTCTTTTCTTTGATATCCTCGTAAACGCCAGGGGCCTTCTCTTTGAAATCCTCGTAAAGGTCTGTGCCCTTTTCCTTCGCTTCCTCGTAGATATCACCGGCCTTTTCTGTAATATCGATGACAGAGCCGTCGTCTTTGACAAATTCGATCTTGCACTTGAATCCGAAGGCTGCCACAACGCCTGCGATCATACCCCATGGAGCGACCACACTGCCCAGTACGCCTACAGTCAGCGGAATATTGACCAGCGTATCGCCGTCTCTTGTAACAACGATCTTTGATACATTTCCCTTCTTGACGACTTCCTTCATTTTTTCGATCAGAGCCTCTCCCTGCGCTCCCAGTTTTTTGGAGCCTTTCTGATCGATGGTCTCTTCGATGGCGATGATTGCATCTACCACGTTGCCGTCAGCGGCTTCCAGCGCTTCTTTCGCTTCTTTGTAAGTAACGCCTGTTCTGTCCTTGACCAGTTCGATCTTTTCTAACGTAATCTCCATTTCATAACCTCCTAAAATTTTCCTTCAAAAATGCTCTCGCTCTTTAGCTTTCCTATATCCAGATAATAGGACATATATTCTCTCAGAATCTGCTGCAAACCCTTCGCAGCGCCCGGTTCCAGCGCTACTTTTTCAAAGGCGCCAAGAGGCGTTTTCGAAAAGTATTTTAATATATCTACTATATCAAATTTTGGTTCATAAATCAATCTGTCATTGCTTTTCTTCCTGCAATTTTCACACACCATTCCGCCGTCTGCCACGCTGAAGGCAGTCAGAGGCCCCTTTGATCCGCAGCAGGCACATGCGTCCAGCCGGGGAAAACAGCCCAGCAGGCCCAGCGCCTTCACTTCGTAGGCCAGAACAAGCGTCTCGTGAAACTTTTCCCGCCTTTCCATAGCGGCCAGAAACTCGTTCAGAAGATTAAACAGCCGGGGCTGCGGCACCTCCTCGGGGATCATTCTTTCCGTCAGCTCCAGCACCAGAGACGCCTGCATATATTTATCCAGATCGTCACCGATGCGAAAGTAGCTCTGCTTCACCTCTGCGTTGTTGAGATTATAATACTCCCGTCCCTTGTACAGCTCGTAGACGCCATAGGTAAAGGGCCGCATAGCCAGAGCCGTCTTGCCTCTGCCTTTCTCGCTGAGACTGCTTCCGGCGCTGATCTTTCCGTATTTCTTCGTAAACAGAAGCAGCATCCTGCGGCCGCCTGTGGCCTTGACCTGTCTGAAAATGATCCCTTCCGTACTCGTATACATATCTATTCTCTGTAACCGAAGTTAGACAGCGCAAAGTCGCTGTCTCTCCAGTTCTCCTTTACTTTGACCCATATCTCCAGATATACTTTGGTCCCCAGCAGCGCCTCGATCTCCAGACGGGCGCTCTTGCCGATGCCTTTCAGTTTCTTGCCCTGCTTTCCGATGATGATCCCCTTGTGAGATTTCTTTTCGCAGTAGATGACGGCCCCGATACGGGTGATCTTCGGCTCCTCGCTGTAGCTTTCGATCTCCACGGCTACGCCATGAGGCACTTCCTCGTCCAGATAATACAAAAGCTTTTCCCGGATGATCTCGCTGACGATGAACCGCTCCGGATGATCTGTGACCATATCCGCCGGGAAGAACATCGGTCCTTCTTCCAGATAAGTCTCTATCTTCGTGAGGAGGTCCGCCACATTGGTGCCTTTCAGCGCGGATGTGCCGAAGATGGCGTCAAAGATGCCCAGCTCCTGATATTCGTCAAAGATCTCCCGGTACTCCTGCGGGCTCATCCGGTCGATTTTATTAATAACCAGGATCTTCGGCGTATCCAGATCTTTGATCTGCTCGGTGATATACCGGTCTCCCGGTCCCTTTTTGATGCTGCCGTCGACCAGAAAGAGGATCACATCCACTTCTTTATACGTGTTGACAGCCATTTCCGTCATAGCCTGTCCCAGCTTGTTGCGGGCTTTGTGTATGCCCGGCGTGTCGATAAACACCATCTGCACGCCGCTGCTGTCCGTGTCCTCATCAAGCCTGGTGTAGATGCCGCGGATACTGTTTCTGGTGGTCTGGGGCTTATCGCAGGTGATGGCGATCTTCTCCCCCAGTATATTATTCAAAAGCGTCGACTTGCCTACGTTAGGCCTGCCGATGATGCCGATAAATCCTGACTTCATCATAGTTTAAATCCTTCCGGTAATAGTTCTTTCAGTGTGTATTTCATCAAATGGCCGATATCCTCGCCCAGGATCACGATCAGGTCCGGCGCGAACTCATAGAGAAACTGTCTGCAGATCCCGCAGGGAAACGCCGTTCCTCCGCTGGAGGCGATGGCGATGGCTTCAAAATTCCGATATCCTTCCGACAAAGCTTTGACACAGGCGGTCCGTTCGGCGCAGATCGTCCCGCCATAGGACGAGTTTTCCACATTGACGCCGGTAAAGACCTTTCCTTCTTCCGTCAGCAGAGCCGCTCCCACCTGAAAGTGAGAAAACGGCGCGTAGGCATTGGGAAGCACCGCCTCCGCGGCCTGAAACAGCCTGCCGTATGCCGCTTTGTTCGCCTGAAAATCTTTGTTCATAGCGTCTGCCTCCTGATGCCCAGATACTCCATGACTTCCTCTTCCCGCGCGCGCATCTCCTGCTTATCCGCAGGCTCCATATGGTCGTAGCCCAGAAGATGAAGAATGCTGTGGGTGAAGAGATAGATGATCTCACGCTCAAAAGAATGGCCGAACTCCTCAGCCTGCTCGGCGGCCCGGTCTTTGCAGATGACCACGTCGCCCAGACAGATATCGCCAAAACCGGGCAGATCGTTCAGGTCGTCAAACTGAGGAAAGGACAGCACGTCGGTAACTCTGTCCGTATCTCTGTAATCCCGGTTCAGGACCCGGATCTCCTCTCCGCTGACAAAAGTAACGCTGATCTCCGTCCGGTCCTGCTCTTCTTCATCAAAGCCTTCCAGCTGCAGACAGCGGGCAGCGGCCTTCTCCATGGTCAGGCGTATCTCTTCTGAGACCTGCTGACCCTCTTCAAAGTATATCTTCATAGCTATTCCTCCAGTTCCTCCGGATGACTCTTATAGAAACGGTCGTAAGCGTTGATGATCCGCTTGACCAGCTCGTGTCTGACCACGTCCACATCCTTCAGGTAGCAGAAGTCAATGCCTTCTACGTTCTTCAGGATCTTTTCCGCTTCTATAAGGCCGCTCTTTCTGCCCCTCGGCAGGTCGATCTGGGTAATGTCGCCGGTAACGACCACCTTTGAGCCGAAGCCCATCCGGGTCAGGAACATTTTCATCTGCTCTCTGGTGGTATTCTGCGCCTCGTCCAGTATAATAAAGGAGTTGTCCAGCGTCCGGCCGCGCATGTAGGCCAGCGGCACCACTTCGATGACTTCCTTCTCCTTCAGTCGCAGAGCGTTGTCCCTGCCCAGAACGTCGTACAGCGCGTCGTACAGCGGTCTGAGATACGGATCCACCTTTTCCTGAAGATCACCGGGCAGAAATCCCAGCCTTTCTCCCGCTTCCACAGCAGGCCGCGCCAGTATGATCTTCTGAACTTCTTTATTTTTATATGCGTTGACGGCCATGGCCACAGCGATATAGGTCTTTCCTGTGCCCGCCGGTCCGATACCGAATACGATGTCTCTTTTGCGGATACTCTCCACGTATTTCTTCTGTCCTACAGTCTTAGGCTTCAGCGGCCGTCCCTTGCTGGTGAAACAGATAATATCCTTGCTCACGTTGTTTTCTCTGTAGGACTGACCCTGCTCCTTCATGCTGATCACGTAGCTGACCTTCTGACTGTCCAGACGCTCGCCGCTTTTGAGGATATCTGCCAGTTCGCTTAAAATGCCCTCCGCCAGTTCTGTATTGCCGCCTCTCAGCAGCAGGCAGTCGTCACGCTGAAAAATTTCCGTTCCGGTGCTCTCCCGGATCAGATTCAGGTTGGCGTCCAGACTTCCCAGAAGCTCCGCCCGGTCCACGCTGTCATCGATCTGTATTTTCTTCAGTTCCTGATCTGGATTCTGATTTAGATTCTGATTCTGATTTGTCAATATCGATCTCCTTTTCTATTCCCACCCGCTGACGGGTCTCTACTGTTCCATATACCCTTATTATATTTTTTTTCACAGCAAAATGAAAGTCTTTATTTAAAATTTGCGCATTTTCCGGCACATTTTCTTTGATCCAGTCCCGCAGCATGGCCTGCGCCTGCTTTTTTTCCTCCGCCGCACGCTCCATATAGAAGGAAAAGTAATACGGAACTCTGGCTGTCACTTTGCCCTCAGCATGGACGTAGTGCTCCGGCTTTTCGTCTTTTTCCAGCGGATAGGTCGGATGCTCGATGGGGACTCTTCCGCTGATCAGCACCTGGCCCTTGCGGACGAAATCTCCTGACTGCACTTTTGCTCTTCCCCTATATGTATAGACGTTCTCGATATAGCACTCCTGATCTGCCACGATGCTGCACGGCTTTTCCCGAGACGCGTCTGCCGCCGGGATCTGCTCACTTTCGGAGATCTCCACCTGTACATAATTTCCCTCGTAGGCCACCCGCGCCCATACGACGCTGTCAAACTCCGAAAACAGCTTCCGCTCGATCTCGTCACAGTCGAAGCGCTTCATCGCCCCTTCATAAAGTCCTTCTTCGGCAAGGCAGCTTCTGATCTGGCTCTCGGTGATGGTCCTGCAGCCGATCACATTGATCTCCCGGACAAAGAGAGACTGGAAGCCGGCCACGATCAAAAAAAGAGCTACGCCTGCCGCAGCCAGCTTCCGGCCCAAAAGCTTTCTGACCTGCGGCCGCACGCCGCCCTCCCGGACCACCGTCAGCCTGTACCGGCTGCCAGCCAGCTTTTTCAGCATGGACAGATCCTCTTCCGCCACACGGAAATACACCTCGGTCTCGTCCTTATACCGGATCTCCCGCAAAGCGGCGCCCCGCTCTATGGCCTGGGTCAGGATCCGCTCCGGCTTAAAACCCTGCAGACGGACCTTAACCCAGTGCCTTATGAAATTCGATTCCCTGGATGTCGCCCTCAAGTTCCATACGTCCTTCCCAGATTTCCCCTATTACAAAATTGCCGCCGCTGATGGTCACAAAGAACCGCCCCGTATGGACGGTGACCTGGGTATCGGTGATCAGCACCACCCGCAGGACATTCTCCACGATGGCGGCGTGCTCCGACGCCGTGACCTTCGGCCCGGTGATATCAAAATCAAAGGTGAGTTCATTTAACAGTTTCATGGTGTAAGTATATGAAGGCGGCGGCTGGATTATGCGCGCACACACAAACAGCCTGACGGTTCCGTCAGGCTGCAGTTGTTTTCATTGATTATGAAAGAAATTCCATTACAACATCTTTTACCATGCTGCCGTCCGCAAGGCCTTTGACCTTGCCCATGACAGGGCCCATGAGCTTACCCATGTTCTGCTTGCCTCCTTCGATACCAAGTGAGGCTGCAGTCTCTCTGACGATCTCCATGACCTTCTCTTTGGATAACTGCTCCGGCAGATATTTGTTCAGAACTTCAATTTCGGCGTTATATGCATCGACCAGATCTGTCCGTCCAGCCTTTTCAAAATCAGCGAGGGCATCCTTACGCATTTTTACCTGCTTGGATAAAATGGCAATTACGCCTGCGTCGTCCAGTTCTTCGCGTTTGTCCACCTCGTACTGCTTGATGGCGGCACGAGCCAGACTGATCGTATTCTTGGCGACTTCATCTCTGGCTTTCATAGCCTCCTTGAAATCAGCCATTAATTGCTCTTTCAAAGTCATTTATATCACCTCGATTCTAAATGACTAATATTTCTTAGCCTTTTTTCTGGCGGCTTCAGACTTTTTCTTTCTCTTTACGCTTGGTTTCTCGTAATGCTCTCTCTTTCTGAGTTCGCTCATAACGCCGTCTCTTGCGCATGATCTCTTGAATCTCTTCAGAGCGCTTTCTAAACTTTCGTTTTCTCTAACGATAACTTGTGCCATATTCCAATTCACCTCCTGACTACTTTGAATCTATTGCTGTGAACAGTCTTTTTGCCTATAACGCAAATATTATACTATTTTTGTCCACGTTAGGCAAGGACATTTTTGAAAAATGCTGAAAAAACTATTCCAAGACTATTCCAGAGTCAGGATCTACCCGTTTTTCACAGCGGTCAACACAGCAGCATCTTTACTGCACAGTCCAGAATCCGCGGCGTCCGCTCATAGAGGTCTTCTTTGCACACCCTCTCTGTCAGTTTGTGGAAATCCTTTCCCCACGGCCCGATATTAATGCCTGCCATGGATATGGATCTGATTTTCTCAAAGGGAATGTCATAATATTCCCCAAAGAGAGGCATCGCGCCTGCCACAGACGCTCTCTGTGCCTGCGGATCATCGATATTAATGTAGCTCTCAGATCGCAGATTCCCGTGTAAAAGTACTCTTTATCGTAAATCTGACCATACTCTTCCTGTGTATATGTGGATAACTTTTCGCTCATCCCCTGCGCTGATGCCGCAATTCCGTCAAAATACACATTGGGATAATACGGCGGCAGCAGACCATAGACCACCCGTGGAGAAATATCCTCGATATAGTCGTAGATTTTTTCCACCAGCTGAAAGTTTCCTTCAATCATGTTGACAGCGCCGGACTTAAGATCGCTGAGAACCTGCCTTTGCTTTGCCCGATATGCTTCTTCAAAAACATCACCGTGGGCTGCCTTTGCCTCTTCATAAAGTGTTCCAAAGCCTACGACCTTCACTTCCCAGGGCAGACTTTTTAAAGGCTGGCCTGTAGCAATACAGAACTTCTCATAGTTTTCATTCATCCGTGCAAGCACCGCTTCAAAACCGTCGCGGCAAACCTTTTCCACCTTGCACAAAAGCTCCGCAGGCGTCTGCTTTAAAGTCAGTACACTAAAGCAGCCCTGGGCGGACAGCGGCATGGAAACATCATAGCGGTCTTTGCTGTCCTTCTGATACAGCCAGGTCGGCGGCGGCGCCGCTTCTCCATCTACTACATCAGCAAATTCCATGTTGACTTCCGTTCTCGCCGCAATCTCCGACATGACAGATACCGGATTAAGGCCCTCGAAGACCTTCCCCGCATGAGACAAAAATCCCCTTACATAGATAAACGGCATCATCTTTCCCACTGTTCCCTCGGAAAAGACGCCCTTTGTAAAATCCTTCCGCTGATGGGGCTCACTGTTTATCATCATCAGATATTCCAGTCCCAGCTTTTCCTTCAGTTCCGCCAAAAGCTTCGCCGCAGCCCGCATCCCGGCGGAAAGGTTTTCTTCATCAGGCACGCCGAGAACGATGACATTCCCCTCAAAGTCCGCAAGTTTGCTGTACTCCTCCAGTAAGGCATACTAAATGGAGCCGCCTGCTTTCATATCGCAGCCGCCGCGGCAGAATACAAAAGTATCCTCCTGCAGATCTTTTTTCGCGTCTTCCGGCAGCAAATCCAAATGTTCAGAAAGGGCCTCTGCCAATGGGTCAGGCGAAAAGGCCAGCGGTTTCAGCAGCTTGTAATCCTCGATATCGACGATATCATAGTGATGGACCATGCATACTGTTTTGCTGCCTTTTCCCCTTACCATGGCCCAGCAGACGTGTCTGCCCAAAGGGTCATGCTCCAGAGGATATAGCCCCCAGTTTTCCGGGTGCTCGTTAAAATACGGAATCTTTTCAAAGTGCTTTGTGAAAAAATCCTCTGCGAGACGCTCGCCGGAAGTATTGGTGTAGCTTTCAATCCTCACATATTCATATAAGATTTCTTTGATCTTCCCGCTGAGGGAATCAAAATCCAAGTTATGATTTTTCATGAATACTACCTCAAAGCTGCTACTTTCTGCATACCGGGCAGGTCAGGCAGGTCGGTCCGCCGGTACCTCTGTAGGACAGTTCCTTTCCTTCATAGGTGTATACGGTAACACCGGCGTCCTCAATTTTCTTCTGGATTTCCGGACAGCCTTCGATAAGCACGCATTTTCCCGGTTCCAGCGCCAGCAGATTGGTCCCCAGATAATCATACTCTTCGTCGCCGCATTCGATAAGCTGAATACCCTTTTCGATGAGATATTCTTTGAAAAATACCGGCATATATTTGGAATACACCACAGCCTTATCTGTGTCCACAAAGCTGATGATGCTCATCAGGTGCAGGCACGCTTCTTCTCCGTCGCCGTGGGGCATCGGAATGATAATATATTCATCGATGAAATCCTTTGTCAGTTCCTTGAACTGGCGGATTCCCTCGTCGTTGGTTCTGTATCCTCTGCCGATGGCTACGGTTCTGTCGTCGATCCAGAGAACATCGCCGCCCTCCATTTTGCCCGGCGCCTCGATGTGACCCAGAGTCGGCACGCCGTGTTCCGTCAGAAAAGCCTCCGTCGCAAGACGTTCTTTGTTTCTCAGTTCTTTTCCCATCGGAAAATAGATCGCGCCCTTTTTTGTGACCTTCAGGGAGTCATGGGTATAGATAGAATCCAGCCCCGTTCTCTCATCATAAGGAAGATAGTAGACATTCTCTACATGATCCTTGATGATCTTCTCAAAAGCTTCGTACTCCTGCAGTACTTTTTCATAGTCCGGGCAACCGAAATACTTGAATTTTTCCCAGTTTTCATTGAGGTTCTCCTGACTCACAAAAGCCGCCTCCGGCCGTTTGAGTAAAATCGTGTCAATTTTTTTGACCATGCTCTGACATCCGTAATTCATAATTTCCTCCGTTCAAAATAACAGTTTTAAAAAAGGGAATGCATTTTCCTACATTCCCTCATTATCACATATGATCATGATCTTTTCAAGTCTTCTGAGATCAATATCCCTGCATGAGTTTCCCGGCAGGCCATTTCAAATAGGCCAGCGCAGCCAGATTTAGAATCTCAGGGACAGACAGGACAGGCCGCCGTCGATCTTTCTGTATTCAGAAGTATCTACTGTCATGGTCTTGTATCCCAGATCCTGTACAGCTTTCAGTACCGCAGGGTATCCTTCCGGTACGATGACCGTGTCGTTGACCCAGATGCAGTTCGCGGCATAGGCTTCCTCTTCCGGAATCACGACCTTATTGTATTTTTCAAACTCAGGCTTAGTGATAAACTCTCCGGATACCAGCATGTTGTTATCTTCCAGATAGTTTACTCCTGTCTTCAGGTGCAGTACCTCTTCCAGTTTCACTTCAGAGCAGGTCAGACCATATTTCTCCAGGATCTCAGTCAGCTGTCTGATGCCTTCCTCGTTGGTCCTTGCGCTGCGGCCTACATAGAAGTGATCGCCTACCATCATAACGTCGCCGCCCTCCAGGGTTCCCGGCGCCTTGATGTATTCGATCTTATCTTCTGGATAGAATCTCTTGACTGCGTCTACGATCTCTTCTTTTTCGCCGTTTCTGGATTCCGCGCCAGGATTTGTAATGATCGCGCACTTTCTGGTCAGAAGAGCAGGATCTTCTACGAAGCAGGAATCCGGATATCTTTCATCTGCAGGAAGAACTGTCACGTCTACGCCGCACTGTACCAGCGCCGCGATATAGTCGTTGTGCTCTTTCAGCGCTAATTCATAATCAGGAATACCTTCATAAGTACCTCCAGAGATACCATCTTTGATTGCGCTGCACGGTCTTCTTACGATTACATGATTGAATTTTTTCATTTTCTTACTCTCCTTTACTTTTGCATATTTAGTTTGATCTGTTTTATCCATATTGATTTCACGCCCGGTTGCAATTTAGTATATTGTCTACCGTTTGGTTATGAGTAGATTATACACTGTATATTGTCGACATGTCAAGTTGTTCTGATAACTTTTTGCTGTTTTTTTATTTCCTTTGCCAAATGGTTATGATATAATGGAAAAAGCTTGAAAAATACCTGTTTGGAGGTAATCCATGAAAAAATATAAAACATTAAAGGATCATGTATATGACTATATTTCAGAACAGATTCTGGACGGAAACCTGCTGCCATCCCAGCGGATCAGTGAAACTGCCATATCTCAGGTCCTGTCTGTGAGCCGCACCCCTGTCCGCGAGGCTCTGATCCAGCTTTCCTGTGAGGGCATTCTGGACAACCTTCCCCGCAGAGGTTTTGTTCTCCGCGAGGTCACAGCAAAAGAAGCCACGGAGCTTTACGCTGTCATCGGCACTCTGGACGGCATGGCCGCCAGCGCGGCCTGCGACGCTTTGACTGAGAAAGACTTTTCCAGAATGGACTTCTATATCCAGAGCATGGATCTCGCTATCAACACCGGCAATTATACCATGTATCTGGAACAGCAGGAAATATTTCATCAGATATATATAGACAAATGTGACAACGCGGTACTGGAAGACACCCTCTCCCGCCTTAAGAGCAAGTTCTTCACCCACGGTTATTCTAAAGGCAAAGATGATCAAAACAAGAAACTCCTGTCGGAGATCAATGAGGAACACCGTGAGATTCTGAAACTGTTCCGTGAAAGGAAAAAAGACCAGCTGGCCGATTACCTTGCCAACGTTCACTGGTATCCGAACCACGCCCACTACGAGCTGCTTCAGGAAGAAAAACAGGAAGAAAAGTAATAACAAAAGAGCATTCTTTCCTCGCTGAGAAGGATCGAATGCTCTTTCTTTTATCAGATTCTGTCAACCCAGCACCAGAGGCACCAGCACCGGAACGGCCATGGACTGGATCACGCCGGAAATAAAGGAATACATGGCGATGTCCGCGCGGGTCGACCGCTCGATGATGGGAAGACACACGTCCATAGAGGAACACGCGGGCAGAGCCATAGCTTCCAGATATCCGACCTTTTTCGCCACCAGCGGAATGATCAGCACCGATATATACTCCCGCAGAATGTTATGCATAAAGGAAATGGCGCTCGCCATGACCAGTCCTTTCTCCATGATGATCCCCGGCGCGAAGGAATACCAACCAAAACCCGCGCCGATAGCCAGCGCTTCTCTGATAGAAACAGGCAGAAACAGCACGCAGACCAGAGCTCCGGCCAGAGTACCGGCCATAATAACAAAAGGATAGACCAGCACCCGCAGTCCCACCTCTCTGAGATGTCTGATAACTGTCCCGTCCACACCCATATCAAAGCCGACAAAGAACAGCAAGGTGCAGAGTCCCGCGGTGATGACCTGTCCGGCAAACGCGTCAAAGGTATCCGGATCTGTAAACAGCCGTCCTGCCACGAAGCAGCCAAAAGCCAGCCCCAATACTACACAGGCCATAATGATCACCGTCATGGCGTCCAGCTTTTTTTCTTCCGGCTTTGCCGTCTCTTCGCCAAAGGTCTCAAAAACCGCAGCCTCCGCATCGGCAGACGCGCCCTGACAGACACCCTTTGATGGTCCCTTCAGATTGCCCTGCCGGTCTACGCCCATGATCTTTCGCGCCAAAGTGATGGCCGCCGCGGAGAACGCCATGATGAACACGGTCATGATCAGGGCGTACAGCCCGATGGAATTGAGATTTTCAATTACCTGCCGGTTGGCCCCCATACGCGTGCCCATGGTAAAGATCAGTACGACTATAGCCGCGTTCTGCAGTCTTCCTGTCCACCGGATGATCCCGGCCGCGTGCCGCAGTCTGCTTCCCGCGAAATAGCCGATGACAGCTACCCCTAAATACAATGCCAGATCGCTCATGTTATCACTCCTGCAAAATTAGTACTTCTATCATTATATATTTTTTCCCGGTATAAGTCTATAGGGAAAGTTTATGTGGTCTTTTCGTCAGGTCAATGGTATAATGGACAAAGCAAAAATCAATACATTCTTACACAAGTTTTTACAAAGGAGGATTTCACACATGACCAATCACGATGTTAACCAGGAAGGTATTTATGACGCGACCAGGCTGGGCATTCCAAAGATGCTGATCCTGGGCCTGCAGCACACCTTTGCCATGTTCGGCGCCACGGTACTGGTACCGATCCTGACCGGACTTGACGTAGCGACGACCCTTTTGATGGCGGGTCTGGGCACTCTGCTGTTCCACCTGCTTACAAAAGGCCGGGTTCCGGCGTTTCTCGGATCATCTTTCGCGTTCTTAGGAGGCTACGCCGCTGTCGCTCCCATGATCGACGGGCAGCCCAACGCTGAGATGCTTCCCTATGCCTGCGGCGGCGTCTTCGCGGCCGGACTTGTCTATGTTGTCATGGCTGCGCTGATCAAAGCCTTCGGCGCGAAAAAGGTCATGCGTTTCTTTCCTCCTGTAGTTACCGGACCGATCATCATTTCTATCGGCCTGATCCTCGCGCCGACAGCGATCAACAACTGCCAGACCAACTGGGTCCTGGCTCTCGTCGCTCTGCTGACGATCATCATTTTCAATATCTGGGGAAGGGGCATGGCAAAGATCATCCCGATCATTCTGGGCGTTGTGGTCAGCTATATCGCTGCCATCCTTATGGGCGCTGTAGATCTTTCCGCTATATCGGATCAGCCTATTGTAGGTCTTCCGCCGCTGACTGTGATGAAATTTGACGTCAGCGCCATCATCACCATCATGCCTATCGCTCTGGCAACTATGATGGAGCATATCGGCGACATTTCCGCCATCGGAGCTACCACCGGCCGGAATTACATCGCGGATCCGGGTCTGCACAGGACCCTGCTGGGAGACGGGCTGGCGACCTGTCTGTCCTCTGCCTTCGGCGGTCCCGCCAATACCACCTATGGCGAAAATACCGGCGTTCTGGCTCTGACAAAGATCTACGATCCGAGAGTCATCCGCATCGCTGCCTGCTTTGCCATTCTTCTTTCCTTTATTCCGAAGATCAGCTTTATCATCACATCTATTCCGGCTGCCATCATCGGAGGCGTTTCACTGATCTTATACGGCATGATCTCCGCTATCGGTATCCGCAACGTGGTGGAAAACCAGGTAGACTTTACAAAATCCAGAAACACCATCATCGCTGCTCTGATTCTGGTCTGCGCGCTGGGCTTTAACGCAGTAGGCGGTATCTCCTTTACTGTATCTGATGTCACCATCACTTTGTCCGGTCTTGCGATCGCAGCCATCGTAGGTATTGCGGCCAACGCGATCCTGCCGGGAAATGACTATGAATTCAAAGAAGAAGACGGCACTGTAGAAAAGTTCCAGACTTTCAAGCTGTAGACGCTTTTGTATGATCCCTGCTGCACCGAAGGCTTCCGCTGTCCTCTAGCGGTCTCCATCCGGTGCAGATTTTTTTGAGAATTTCTGTAACGAATTTCTGATTTTGACGATATATGGACAAAGAGAGGTGATCAAATGTTAAACATGGATCTGGTCTACAGAGACTACGCTGCGTATGTGTTCAAGTTTCTGATGACGCTGTGCATGGAAGAGCACACAGCGGAGGAACTGACACAGGAGACCTTTTATCAGGCAGTGCGCGGCGCCAATAAATATGACGGTTCCTGCAAGATCTCCACCTGGCTTTGTCAGATCGCCAAGCATCTCTGGTATCAGGAGCTTGACAGACGAAAACGCCGGGCTGAGATCCCTTTGAACGAAGAGGCAGAGAATGTCCTGCCGGCAGACACAGCTATTCCGGAACAGCTGGTTTCCATGAACGATGAGAAGATAGAGATATTCCGGAAGATCCACATGCTGTCAGAAACAGAAAAAGAAGTCGTGCTGCTGAGACTGACCGGCGCTTTCTCTTTTTCTGAGATCGGAGATATCGTCGGAAAATCCGAAAACTGGGCGCGGGTCAAATTCTATCGCGCAAAACAGAAAATCACGAAAGGAACGGGTGAGTGAAATGAGAAATGAGAAGAATGCAAACCGCGAAAAATATGAAATGAAATGTGAAGTGATCCGGGATCTGCTCCCAAGCTATCTGGAAGGACTGACAAGTTCTGTGAGCAATGAGCTCATCGAAAACCATTTGAACGATTGCGGGGACTGCCGCAGATATGCTTCTGAAATGGGCGCGGCTGTAGACGCGCCGGATCCGCAGGCCGCCGATCGCCGGGATCACGACATCAAACCTTTTTTAAAGCTGAGGAAAAAGATATGGAGAAACATCCTGCTTACCGTACTGGCCTGCGCGCTGGTCTTCGGCGGCAGTATGCTGTATTTCGTCCACAGCTGGACGCCGGATTTCAATGATGTTACCATTACCTGCGAGAAAAACGGCGATGTGGCGGAGCTGACCTTCTCTGCCAAAAACAAGAATACTATTCTGGCAAGCTACGCCGGTGTATACTCCGGCAACGCAGGCGCTGACGCCGCAGACGACCTCTGTCTGGAATTGGCAGCCAGCCGTAAGAATCCGTTCACCACGCCGATAAGAAAGAACGCTTACTACAGCTACACTTTTATCGATGAAGATACCGTATATAACAATAATACCAGCAAACCAATGGACATCACCGATGAAAGCTACTTCCTCGTCATGTTTGGCGACAAGACCGTCAAGATCAATATCAAAGATCTGAGCAAAGAAAAAGTGACCATCATGAAGTAGTATTCGCGGCAAATGCAAGAACGCGGCAAATACAAGAAAGTAAAAGAGTCCGGGATCAGAGAAGTGTGACAAATATCTGCACATTCTTGAATTCTGTCAACATTCTATTAAAATTCTACTCGAAAGCACATCTAAATCAGCTGATTTTGTGACAAAAGTGACAAAAAACAAAAAAAGTGTCAATCTGGTCAACGTTTTGAAATAAAAACGTTGACCAAATTGACAGGTTCTCAGCTTTCTGTCACATTTAGCACTATTAAAAGGCATATTGATCTGGTATTCAGACCTCATACTCTGCCGTACCATCTGGGTACGATCCGCGTCATGCCATCGTACCAGCAGATCACATCCTCCGCCTGACGCAGCATAACATCCAGATCGCTGCCGCTGGTTTCAGTCCACTGAAAAGAACCGAGGGTATTGCTGGAAATATACAGTGCCAGCAGACGCCAGAACTCCATAGGCGGCTCTCCGTCAAAGTATCCGTCCACCATGCCGCTGGCAAATCGGGCGCTTGCCTGCGCGCTCCAGACGATACGGTTAAATTCCTCCCAGGGATCGCCGAAATCGTATCGATCAAAGTCGATGATCAAAGGCTTTCCGTCCGCGTACATCATATTACCGATATGATAATCTCCGTGCTGAAAGCTCTGGGGTCTTCCCTGTATCAAATGCCGGTTCTTCTGGATGTAGCCGATCAGCTTTTCACCATCCGGCCAGCTGGTATTGCAGCTGCGAAAGGCTTCTATCTTATAATCCATCTTCCTGTTAAAACGGCTTTCCCACGGTTCCTGCGCAGACGGCGCAGGCAAAGTATGTATTTTCTTCAGGGCCCTGCCCATATCGATACCGCAGCCATACTGCTCCCCGCTGGACATCTCCGAAATGACGTCGCCCAGATCTTCGCCATCGATCCAGGTCTCCACCATATACACCCCTTCATCGCAGATGCCAAATTCCACCGGCCTGCTCATGGGGATCTCCATCCGGCTCAGTTTTTCCAGCCAGCTCAGCCTTTCCTTCACCTCTTCACAGGCCTCCAAAGGAGAAATGCGCAGAAAAAACTTTTCTCCCGTTTCATCGGTCACACAGTATTTCCGGTCTTCCGACCAGCCTTTGTCGATCAGAGTTCTCTCTGCAAATTGTAACGTCTTCATGGATTTTCCCCTCCTTTACACCACTTCCCTGCGGCAACGCCGTTTTGGCAACGCCGTTTTATTGCAGGAAACATTATAACGTGCCGCTTCCGCTGAAATCATAATAAGGGCGGCATGCTTCAATGTTTCCTTCCCTGCGGCAACGCCGTTTTATTGCAGGAAACATTATAACGTGCCGCTTCCGCTGAAATCATGATACAGGCGGCATGCTTCAATGTTTCCTT
>JAETRU010000003.1 GCA_021769965.1 Eubacterium sp. | reverse complement strand
ATGGCTGCAGTCATATCAGCTGCCCAGCCTTTTTCGATGGTTCTGTTGATGGAGTATACTACGTCGTCAGCAGTCATTTCTGTTCCGTTATGGAACTTTACACCCTGACGAAGTTTAAAGGTATATTCCATCTCGTCGTCGGAAATCTCATAGCTTTCTGCCAGTGATTCTACATATTCACCGTTTTCATTTGCCTCTACCAGATTATCGTAGATTGCATATGTAACGGTAAATGTGCTCATCATAGCGATTGCCATAGGATCCAGAGAGTTTGGTTCTGCTGATAATGCCCAGTTAAGGTCTGTTCTTGCTTCAGTATCATCTCCGCCACCGCCGCAGCCAGTCAGAGAAGCCAAAGCTAACATACAAATCAGCAAAAGAGCAATTCCTTTTTTTGTTCTTGCTTTCATAGTTGTTCCTCCTATTTTGGAACTCAGTTCCATTTTTCTTTTGTATCATATTAACCCATTTTCAGAAATTTGTCAATACAAAATCATGAATTTTTATTAAATATCATGTATTTTTATTTTGCGGCATTTTGCAGCCCGCAGATTTGACATACCCCGGTTTCCTTGTTAAAATAAATACTGCATTATATTAAAAATTAATTGAGGTGAAAGACTTGAAACAGGACCCGCATACGCCTGATACGAAAACTAAAGAATTTTCCAATTCCATTGACAAAACGCTCAGTGTCATTGATTGTATTTTTGAGGAGGAGAGCACTTTTATCGACATCCAGAAAAAGCTGAATCTGCCCAAGGCAACACTGCACAGAATTCTGCAGTCTCTGGAAAAATACGAACTGATCGAAAAAGTTCCTTCTACAGGCTGCTATCGTCTCGGGCTCAAGTTTATTTACTACAGTGAAGCAGTAAAAACACGTCTTTCGATTCCTTCAATCGCGCAGCCGTTTCTTCAGTCTCTCGCTTCTACCATCGGAGAAGCCACCGGTCTGAGCGTTCTTTATCAGAATCACTGCCTGTCGCTGGTATCCTGCCGCGGCGAGGAATCTGCCCTGACGTCTAATCTGCTGCCTTTTCCGATGCTGTATTGTTCTGCCGCGGGAAAGCTCTTTCTCTCAACCTGGCCCGATGAGAAATTAAAACAGTATTTTGAGAATCCTGACTTAAAAAAGCTGACCTACAATACGATCATAACCTACGAGGACTTCAAGAAAGAACAGGTCCAGATCCTGGAAAAAGGTCTCGCTTACGATGATGAAGAGAATGAATACGGCCTGTTCTGCATCAGTGTTCCTCTTTTTAACCATACTGGCCAGATCAACGCGAACATCGGTATTACAGCTCCAAAGTCACGTCTGTTTACGCAGGACGTGGATGCGATCACCACGCAGCTGAAGGATACCGCCCGTGAGATCAGTGACGTCCTGATACGGACGAAATGCGTCTGTCCGTATTAAGTGAAGTACCGCACGATCCCTTTCCAGGCTTTCTGTTTTCCCGTGATGGTTATGATAGTTTGGGTTGACGAACCCCTCTCTAATAGGATATATTATATATAGAACACTGAGGAGAAAATATTATGGAAAGATTCAAGACACTGAAAGACCACGTATATGAATATATTGCCGAACAGATCCGTGACGGCAGTCTTCTGCCTGACCAGCGCATCAACGAAAATGTTATCTGCGAAGAGCTGAATATCAGCCGCACTCCGGTCAGGGAGGCACTGATCCAGCTGTCTGCCGAAGGGATTCTGGAAAACAAGGCACGCCGCGGTTTCATCATTCGCTCCATGTCAGAGCGTGATGTCTGCGAGCTGTACACCGTCATCGGCGTCCTGGACGGATACGCCGCGCAGCTGGCCTGTGACACTTTGACCGAGCAGGATTACGCAGACCTGGATTTCTATATCGAAACCATGGATCTCGCCATCAAAGCGGGCAACTACGAAATGTACCACAAACAGCAGGTGACCTTCCATCAGCTGTATATAGACAAGTGCGGCAACAACGCTTTGATCGACACCATCGCCAAGTCAAAAAACAAACTGCTGAAGAAAACCTACAGCGAAGACATGCCCGAAGATACCAAAGACGTTTTCTTCGCTACCAACGATGAGCACCGGGAGATCCTCCGCCTGTTCCGTGAAAAGGATAAATACGGTCTCTTCAGGTATCTGACGGAAACTCACTGGACCCCGACCTACGCGGCATACGATATGATCGTATAATTAAGGACCACCTATGGAATACAAACAGATCGAAGCATTTCTTGCCATCGCGGAACAAAAGAATATCACCAAGGCTGCCGACAGTCTCTTTGTCTCCCAGTCAGCGCTCAGCTACCGGCTGAAGTCTCTGGAAGACGATCTTGGTGTGCATTTAGTCAACCGGAGCAAAGGCATATCCGGCGTCACGCTGTCACCTCGCGGAGAAGCCTTTCTGCCTATTGCCGAGGAGTGGATGCAGGTCTACCAGAAGGCCATGGCTTTCAAAGAAGCTCTGAATGTCCGCCTGGTCCGCATTGCGGCGCCGACCAGTGTTAACAACGTATTCGCCCCTGTCTACAATCTGATCTCCGAACAGGAGCCGGATATCCGACTTGCGCTGCATACCCGCAATTCCGATGCAGTACCTTCCCTGGTCTCCAAAAATGAGATCGATATCGGGCTTGGATATGTCTGCGGTGAACAGGATAACATCATCGTTCGCGCAGTAGACGCTTTCCCTATGGTCATCGTAGAAAAATCAAAGGAACCGCGTCAGGAGTCCGCGCTCGATCCCGCGGATCTGGACCCGCGAAAGGCCGTGATGATCAAAGGCGTCGGTCTGGACAATCCGGTGACCGCGGCATTTTACAAACAGCGGTTCGGTCCGGACATGCAGTTTCACATCCAGGTAGACAGCGCGGATATGATCATCAGTACCATGCCTCAGGACGGATGGTGCATGATTCCCCGTTCCCATACAGATACCTTTGAATCTCTGGATCAGTTTCACATTTACGATATCAAAGAACCGGCGCCCCAGATGCCGTGTTACCTGACCCTGCGGGCCTCCGCCGACAGATGGCTGCGGGAATTCGCGGAGAAGTACTTTGATTAAATCATCTATATCCAAATGCAATCAGCGTCTTTCGGCATCTTTCAACGGCCGGAAGACGCTTTATAAATTCTTTCGATATTTTTAATCAGTTCTTTTCATTTTTTGCTGACCTTCTTTGATAGTATAATTTTAATAGATATACATATTGGAGGAAAAAGTAAATATGAATCAAAAGAAAATATATCTGGACAACGCCTGCACATCTCTTGCCGATCCATGGGTGCTTCAGGCTGGTAAAGACTATGCTGACCTTCACCGGGATCCATCTATGTCAGCAACAGATATCAGTAACAAATGCCTGACTTACTACGCCGCCGCGCGCAAAGCAGTCAGCAGACTGATTCACTGCAGCGAGGATGAGATCGCTCTGGTGGAAAGCACCTCTCATGGCCTTGGCATCATAGCTGACGCCATACCTTTGGAAAAAGAAGACAACGTACTGGTGGCGGATCTGGAATACATGGCCTCTACCCTCTGCTGGAAACGAAAACAGGAAAAGATCGGTTTTGAAATCCGCAGCGTATCCACCGACGGCACCTTGACTTCGGAAGATTTTGCCCGCTGCACCGATGGGCATACCAGAGTTATTGTGTTAGCAGCAGTACAGGAGGTCAACGGGTATCGCGCCGATCTGAAAGATATCGTTGACTTTGCTCATGCCCACGGCATTCTGGTTGTTGCTGACGGCATACAGGAAGTCGGCGCCATGGCAGTCAATGTAAAAGAAACCGGTGTGGACTTTTATTGTGCCGGCGGTAAAAAATGGCTGGGAAACCCCTTTGGCATGGGATTTCTCTATATCCGAAAGGAATTAATCAAAGTGCTGGAACCAGGCTTTTATGCAGCCATGAAAATCAAACCGCCACATCCCTATAGTGATTTCGTCTCTTATCTGGAATCTCCGGCAAGAACTCCCTTTGACGATTATGATATCATCGAAACAGCGGCCAAATTTGAGAATGGCGGCTATGGCAACTATACCGGCGCATTGGGTCTGACCCGCGCTGTACAGATACTGCTGGAAAAAGAACCGGCTGCTATCGAGACCCATATCAAATCTCTGGTCATTCATTATATGGACGGACTGCGCAGATTAGGCATCACGCCCGGTAGCAGCAGTGATCCCGCACACATGTCCTCAATCGTGGTTTTTAACTTCGGATTCAAAAATAACGACGTTTCTAGAGAAAGACAGCTGGTATCTTTTCTCCTTGACCGAAATATCTACGTATCCCTGCGCTGTAACGCCGGTACCGGCGGTATCCGTGCGTCCATGCACTATTACAACACGGAAGAAGAAGTCGACGCACTTCTTGCTGGTATTAAGGAATTTCTTATATAATAAGCCAATCCTTTCCTATATAAAAGGAGCCCGGTATCCAAATCGGAACCTGGCTCCTTTTAAGTTTCATGCATTTATTGTATGTATATTCAGTTCTACTCCGCTTCTTCCTCTGTTACGGTTCTTCTGCCGATACCTGTAACGATGCTCAGGATAAACAGAAGCAGCAGGAAGATACTGTGGAAGTTATACGGAATGATGTCCGCGAAGGAGAATCCGGCTTCGATGCCGTCCATATCTGCCGCAAATCCCAGACACAGCATGACACAGCTTCCGTAAGGCAGCAGGCCGCTGATACCGCAGGCTGTGCCATCCATAATATTGGAACCGCGGGTCCGCTCGATCTTAAACTTTTTAGTCATCTTGCGCACCATCGGGCCGCAGAACATGATAGCCGGAGCACTTCCGCCCGCAGCGATGGTGCTGATAGCTACAGCCAGCATGCAGACCAGCTCCGCAGAACGAGGTCCTTTACACTTGGAAGAAAGCCACTCCACCATAACGTCAAAGGCGCCGCTGACCGTGAGTATCTCCAGCAGGATAAACAGGATCATGATATATAGCAGCAAATTCATCATGCCGGACATGCCCGCGACGATAGGGCCTTCATTGGAAAACATCACTGATGGAGAAATACAGCCCAACGCCAGATCGAGCACGATGCCTGCGATATTGCAGACGATGAGAGTCGCTACCAGATCCCATCCCTTCTTCATCATAATGACCATGATGACCGGCAGTACCAGCAGCACCAGAGCCTTTGCGTCAGAGGAATCCAGTGTCAGAGACTCCATAGCGTTTCCTTCCGTAGTGGAAAGGCCGAAGACGACAAAGAGCACAGCGGAAATACCTCCCGCAATAAGGGAATATGGCAGTCTGGTCTTCACCACGTCGCCTACCTGCGCGCCCTGTGTCAGCGCTGACGCAATGGTGGTATCGGAAATCGGCGCCAGATTATCTCCAAAAATAGCTCCACTAACCACCGCCGCGCAGACCAGCCCCGGATCACAGCCCAGGCTGACACCCAGCGGCAGCATGACCGGGCAGACCGCAGCGACAGCACCGGAAGATGTTCCGCAGGATGTAGAGATCAGCACGCAGATCAGAAAACAGATCAGCGGAATAAGTCCAGCATTAAAATCGACCAGACTGGCCAGCCATATCAGACCGTTGATGAGACCGCTCTGCCGCAGCAGCTGTGAAAGCAGCCCTGCCAGAATAAAAGCTAAAATAATGATCGCAAGCATGTTATTGCGGATACCCGCGACGGCAATATTACCAAACGCTTTCTTATCCTTTGCAAGCAGAAATCCGAGAAACATACAGAGCACGGTGACCAGGCTGAACCGCAGTATCCCGCCTCCTCCGATGATCGTTCCTATGATCAGTCCGACGACCATGACTATGATCGGAAGCCACGCGCCGAGAAAACCGCCATAAAACTCTACTCTTTCCTTTTTAGTATTTTCATTATTGGTCGTATCGAGAATACTCATTCTTTATTGAACCTCCTTTTTCGTTGGGTAGTTCAGAGCTCTTAACATGCTCCCATTATACGGCCCCGCATAGTCGTATGTAAAATGTATTTTTTGGGTATTAAATATAAACGATTTTGATAATTTATCACGAAATATCGAAACCCTTGCTATTTAATAGGCAAACCTTTCATTGGACTTTTCGCTCTGCGACGCATACACTGATGTCAAGAAAACGTGGAGGTAACACATCATGGAATACAGATTTAATCAAAACCTTTTAAACATCCCGCCTTCGGCTTCTCTGGCCGTTAGCGAAAAGGCCAAAAAACTGAAGGCCGAGGGCGTAGACATCATCACTCTGGCCACTGGCGAACCTGACTTTGATACGCCCGCAAAGGCCAGAATCGCCGGCATCAGCGGTATTGCCAGCGGACACACCCACTACGGCCCGGCCTTGGGACTGCCTGCTCTGCGAAAACGCATCGCCCGTAAACTGACAGAAGAAAACGGCATCTCATGCAGCGCAGATAACATTATCATGACTCCGGGCGGTAAATATGCCGTCTATGAGACTGTTCGCGCCCTGATCACACCTGCAGCAGGCGACGAGGTCATGATCCTCGATCCGGCGTGGGTCTCCTACGGACCTATCGTCACTGCTTCCGGCGGCGTACCTGTCGATGTGGAATTATCCTTTGAAGATAACTACCGCATCACACGGCCGGTACTGGAAGCCCACGTCACATCAAACACGCGGGCGGTCATCGTCAACTATCCGAATAACCCGACCGGGTGCATTTTGTCCGCGGAGGAAGCGGAGGTACTGGCTGATTTTGCCCTGGATCACGATCTGATTCTGATCGCTGATGAGATCTATGAGCGAATTGTCTACGATGGAGCAAAAAGCGTCAGTCTGGGCAGCATGGACCGCATCAAAGACAGAGTCATCACTATCAACGGCTTTTCAAAATCCACGGCTATGACCGGATGGCGGCTGGGTTACATCTGTGCGCCTCTGCCTGTAGTCAAGATGATCTCTCTGCTGAGCCAGCACGCCGTCAGCTGTCTCAGCCAGTTTTCCATGGAAGCGGCGCTGGCTGCTCTGGACTGTGAAGACGACATACAGACCATGACGGCAAGCTACCTGCGCCGCCGGAACTTCTTTGTTGACGGACTCAACGCTATCCCCGGCGTCACATGCCACAAGCCTTCAGGCGCGTTCTACGCCTGGGCAAAAATAGATCTGGCTGGCCGAAACAGTTTCGAAATCGCGGACTATCTGCTGGATGAAGCAAAGGTGGCAGTAGTTCCCGGTGATTCCTACGGACTGGGCGGCAGCTACTGTGTCCGCATGTCCTTTGCTACAGCTGAGGAAGATCTTAGAGAAGCGCTCAGACGTATGGACGCTGCCATCAGAAAAATCAACGGAGGTAACGAGAAATGAACAATATAAACTGCAGAGTATATAAAGATTTTAAAAGACCGCCGAAGGAGCTGTTAGACCGTTTTCGTAACATTCCTGTCGCCAATCTGGACGACTGCATGGGGAGGCAGGCTGCGGTAAACTCTTCCATTAAACCCATCGGAAAGGCCGGGCTGGTAGGCCCTGCTCTGACGGTGAAGGTCAGCCCCGGTGATAATCTGATGTTCCACTACGCTCTCGATCTGGCGAAGGAAGGCGACATCTTCGTCATTGATGCCGGCGGCTATACGGAGCGGGCTATCTTCGGCGAGATCATGGTGAACTACCTTCTGACCAAAAAAATCGGCGGCATCATTGTAGACGGCGCCCTGCGGGACAAAGAGGATATCGCGGCCACCGGCCTTCCGGTTTACGCGAAAGCAGTCATTCCTGACGGTCCATGGAAAAACGGCCCCGGCGAGGTCAATACGCCAGTCAGCTGCGGCGGAAGGACCGTCCGTCCAGGTGATATCGTCGTCGCTGACGCCGACGGCATCGTGTTCATCAAACCAGAGGACGCGGAATCGGTATTGAAAAAGGTCACAGGCCTCATGGCGGGAGAAGCGAAATCTCTTAAAACCATCGAAGAAGAAGGCACCATGATCCGCCCATGGGTCATGGAAAAGCTGCAGGCCCTGGGCTGCGAGTTCTTTGATATGGCGGAATAGCTCAAATCAAACATAACAAAACCTCACGCCGGCAGTATCTTGCGCCCGCGTGAGGCTTTGATTCTCTTAAATCAGACTGATCGCCCATGCGGCAACCATGACCAGCGCAAGGATGGCTGGATAATGATTCCCCTGGGTACCCTCGGACCAGGCGTTTAGCCCTAAGCCTGCAAATATCCTGTCTCCCAGACAGTAATTGTTAGGAAAGGTGCTTCCAAACACGACGGCAAAGATCATCAGGACTACAGAGCAGCACCTTATGATGATTTTCCTCTTCCCCTTTTCTATCATGCGTGGCTCCTTTACTCCATCTCCATAACGATCCTTGCAAAGTCTTTGCGCAGATACGCCCCTCTGTCAGCCTTTCCTTCCGGATCTACGATGTTAAAGAAACAGCTCGGAATCTCGCCCGCCTTCAGATTCTTGGCAATACACGGCGTGCAGCCCTGGTCGTGATTTACAGGATTAAAGGGACAATCTCTATCTGTACAGGTACAAAATTCTACAGGTTTACTCATGGCCACTCACCCTCCTTTACTTATCTACAGCATATCATACGGAGAGTGCATACGCAAGTATTTCTCAGCTCTGATCACGGAAACCGTCTCCGTATCTCAAGCAGTCAACTGGGCAGGCCGATTTTGCAAAAGCTAAGCCAGATGTTGCCCGCTATCACTGCCTGCTCTCTGAGATCCTGCATTACAAAAGCTCTGCCAGTCAGGCCATGAAAGCCGTGCGGGCAAAAGTCAAATTCCCGCAATGTAGAGTGTGTGATAATTACGGGAGAACCGGGCTTGCTAAAAAGCGATAGAATCCCCGCAGATAAGCAAGATCCTATGTTGCAGGAGGATTTTAGCTGCTGAAATCAGCCAGATGTCCCGCAAACTGCTCAAACTGGCTGCTGAGGAAGCGTTTTGCTGAGGAAATGCGAAAAAAATCTCCCGTCACAGCCGAAAAATAACAGATGCGGGAAAATCAGAACTGTCAGGTCGATAAAAATCTCCCGCAGAGATCAAAAAACATATTTCACGGGAAATCCAACGCTTCCAGCTGGTCAAGCAGCTCCCGATATAAGCGAAGTTATTGATTTGCGGGATATTCCAGCATATTTAGCATTCGTGCGTTTGCCGTAAGTTCTGATCCATCCATACAGATGAATCTTTGCCGGCACCGAGCTCAAAGTGATACTTGACGATGCCGAGATCCACTTTGGCGTAGAATCCCCTGCCTGCTTTTGCAGCTGCGCGCCCGCCGTCCAGAGAAAACACGAACTTCTGCTGATTCATCGCTGTCGGCGCCAGCAAAGCGGCCTCAACGCCGTTCTTAAACCAGTCGGGCAGCGTTCCTTCTGACTGTACCACCTTGTCAAAGGGTTTTGATGTATGCGGTACGCCCTGAGTCGTGCCATAGCCGACTGCGATGATAACGCAGAGCTTTTCGTCCTGCCCTATGGAAAAAGCCGACTTGGCTTTGCTCTTGCTGTAGGTCAGCGCCACCCAGCAGGTATTCAGCCCCAGCTGCTGCGCTTTCAGTACAAGCCGCTCCCCATAGTAGCCGCACTTCTCATCCAGATCCGGCCCCCTTTTTCCGATCAGCGCGATATAATCGGTGACGCCGTTGAACTTTCCATAGTGAGCCATAAAGCTGTCAAAGGCATTTGGTTCATCGGTCACAAGCTGGATATGCAGTCCGCTCTCCCTGTTGCAGTCCCTGATCTCCTCCTCCAGCGCGGCGATCACCTCTGCCTCCAGCGGTCTGTCCTGATATTGGCGCACGCTGTGGCGTGCGTCGATGGCTTCCCTTAAATTCATTTTCTCTACCTCCATACAAGTATTATCTGTCGGTGCTGCTTTTCTCACTGGCGGATCTCGCTTCGATCCGGCAGCAGTTCCATGATCTGCTTCGCGTGGTTCAGCATACGGATCAGATCGTTTATCGCCTCTGTGTCGGCGTCAAAGTAGTAATAGTTCTTCGTTCCTGCCCGACGCACCTTCAAAAGTCCGACATCCTTCAGGATGCGGATATGGTGTGACACCGCCGGACGGGAAAGGTGAGATCTCTCCGTGATGGCTCCTACCCGAACGCCCTCGCACTGGCCCATGCGCAGCATCTCCAGCATGAGGTGCTGCCGGTTCTCATCTCCCAGCGCAAGCAGGATCTTACGGCAGCTTTCAAATTCTTCAGCCAGGCGCCGGATCTCTTCACTGTGTTCAGTCAACATACCCGCCTCCTTCGTTTATTTGTTTAAACCATTATACTATATTTTCAGGTCAAACGCATATCGGTAAAGAAAATCGAGACGATTAATTGTCGTCTTTCTGGTCCCGGAACGCTGAACGACCCGGCACGTTTTCCAAAATCGCAAAAATGTTTTCTGTAGAAAACAAAACGATAAAATCAGCAACAAACCATGCCTTTCCCTGCCTTTTCCTACCCGACGCGCAGCAAAAAGGGGCAGGCTGACCATAAAATCAACCCGTCCCCTGGTCGTTTTCATTAAAATTTCCTGCTCATCCATACTTCTGTTTTCCGAACATCGTTAAATGTTTTCTACAGAAAACAAAATCCCAAAAAAAGAAAACTTCCACGCCTCACTGCACACATCGTTAACGCGCTTCCACCCACGCCGCGTCCTCGGCATAGATGACGAATTTATCTTTGATGTCGATATGGCCGACTCTAAGGGCCGCGCTCCGCACGGCGCCGGATCCGGCCTCCCGCAGTCGTGCCTGCCCGTTTTCCGCCAGCAGCTTGACACACCAGGAATGGCCGGCCTTAAATCCCTCTTCCCCGTCCAGCGTAGTGACCCGTACCAGATCCACCTGCCCGGAATAAAACAATTCTGCCGGCGTGATAATAGTCAGCTCTGCTCCTCTGTTGCCGCTCATGCCTCCATCTCCTTCTCCGCCGCCTGCGACGCTTCATACTTTGCGTAAACGTCATTGATAGAGCCCGCGAACAGGAACATAGACTCCGGAATATGATCGCAGCTGCCGTCCAGGATTTCCCGGAATCCCCGGATGGTCTCAGAGACCGGTACATAAGCTCCCTTCATACCGGTAAACTGCTCCGCCACACTGAACGGCTGGGACAGAAAACGCTGAATCTTTCTGGCTCTGGCTACTGTCTCCTTATCCTCCTCCGAAAGTTCATCCATACCCAGTATGGCGATAATATCCTGAAGTTCTCTGTATTTCTGCAGAACTTTCTGGACGCCGCGGGCCGTTTCATAATGTTCTTCTCCTATGATAAGCGGATCCATAATTCTGGATGTGGAAGCCAGCGGATCTACCGCCGGATAAATGCCAAGCTCTGTAATAGAGCGGGACAGTACTGTGGTAGCGTCCAGATGGGCAAAGGTGGTGGCAGGTGCCGGATCAGTCAGATCGTCAGCCGGCACATAAACTGCCTGTACGGAAGTGATAGACCCGTCTCTGGTAGACGTGATCCTTTCCTGCAGCGCTCCCATCTCCGTCGCCAGAGTCGGCTGATAACCCACTGCCGACGGCACTCTTCCCAGCAGAGCTGAAACTTCGGATCCCGCCTGCGTAAAACGGAATATATTATCTATAAACAGCAGTACATCCTGCTTCTTTTCATCTCTGAAATACTCCGCCATGGTCAGCCCCGTCAGAGCCACCCGCATTCTGGCCCCCGGCGGCTCGTTCATCTGCCCGAACACCATGGCGGTCCTGTCCAGAACGCCCGACTCCTTCATCTCATGATACAGATCGTTGCCTTCTCTGGTCCTCTCTCCTACTCCGGCAAAGACAAAAATGCCGCCGTGCTCTGTGGCGATATTGTTGATCAGCTCCTGTATCAGTACCGTTTTTCCTACGCCCGCGCCTCCAAAGAGGCCGATCTTTCCGCCTCTGGTGTACGGCGCGATCAGGTCGATGACCTTGATACCCGTCTCAAAGATCTGCGAAGTCGTGTCCTGATCCTCGAATTTCGGCGCGCTGCGGTGGATCGAATGCCGCTCTGATGCCTCTACCGGTCCTCTCTCATCGATGGGCTCTCCCAGTACGTTAAAAAGACGGCCCAGCACCTGTCCTCCTACCGGCACTTTGATCGGCCCTCCCGTGTCAAAGGCCTCCATGCCGCGGGATAAGCCGTCGGTGGAGGAAAGCGCTACGCAGCGGACTTCCTCGTCGCCGATATGCTGATGTACCTCCGCCACGATCTGTCTTCCGTCTGCCGGGATCTGCACCGCGTTGAGCAGCTCAGGCAGTTCCTCCGGCTGAAAACGGATATCGATGACCGGGCCTATGATCTGATGTATTTTCCCTTTATGCATATATTTCACCTCCCAAATCCCTGATTCACTGCGCTGCTCCCGATCCGGCAACGATCTCGATGATCTCATCGGTGATCTGAGCCTGCCGCGCGTGATGATATGCCAGCTGCAGCTTATCCAGAATCTCTCTGGCATTGTCATTGGCGCTCTCCATAGCCGTCCGGCGAGCCGCATACTCGCAGGCGGCCGACTCGATGCAGGTGCTGTACAGCATCAGCTCTATGTACTGAGGCACCAGATAATCAAAGACCGCTTCCGCAGACGGTTCGTACTCGATCAAATGAAGCCCTAGCCCGTCGATTGCCGAGTTATGCGAAGGCAGAGATGCGGCAGGTCTCATGCGAGGAACGCCCAAATCTATGATTTGGCTGCGTTCTGCCGCTGACTGCCCCAGTCCATCGATTGCTGGCTCCCCCGCGATAGCCGCTGTGTCCAGAGGCAGCAGGCGTTTTGTCCGCACCTCCTGCTGCAGCGGATTGACATAGGCGGTGTAGATCATGTTTATTTCATCGATATCCCCTGCCAGATACTGACGGATCAGCGGCCCGCTGATGGCCTGCGTCTCCTGAAAGGTCACTGTATCTGCGGGGACGTCGTGAGACATGAGTATCTCAACACCGTGATGGGCAAAATACTCCCGCCCTTTAGATCCGATCGTGACCATTTTCAGGTCGTCCATGCCGCTTCTCCAGGCTTCCAGTGCTTCCTCCGCCGCCCGGATCACATTGCCGTTAAAGCTGCCGCACAGCCCGTTGCTACTGGTGATCACGACATAGCAGCGCTTTGAACGTTTCCTTCCGTCGTCCAGGTATCTGTCAGGCACATAAGCCGTATCAGCGAAGATCTGCCGCATCGAATCCAGCAGTCTGTCCATATACCTTTTCGAACTGTCGTAGACCGATCTGGCCCTGCGCAGCTTAGCCGCTGAAACCAGCTTCATGGCCCCGGTGATCCGCTCCGTGCTTTCCACGCCTCTCATCCTCTTGCGTATCGCCTGCATCTGTTCAGCCATAGGTGAATCCCGCCTTTTTGAAATTCTGGATAGCGGCGATCATTCTCTGCTCCGTCTGGCTGCTGAAGTCGCCGGTCTTGTGTATCTCCCGTATGATCCCCGGCTCATGCTCCTCCATATAGCGCGCGTACTCCTTTTCGAACTCCGCGATTCTGTCTGCGGGCACATCATCCAGATACCCGCCGGACGCCGCGTACAACAGCAATACCTGCAAGGCCGTATCTACCGGATGATACTGTCTCTGCTTCAGTATCTCCATCAAAACCGATCCGTGCCGCAGCTGTCTCCTGGTAGCCGGGGTCAGATCCGAACCAAATTGGGAAAAACTGAGCAGCTCCCGGTACTGAGCTAATGCCAGCTTGATACTGCCGGAGACTTTTTTCATGGCTTTGATCTGCGCGTTTCCCCCCACTCTGGATACAGAAATACCGGCGTTGACAGCCGGCCGCTGGCCGGAAAAAAACAGATCGCTTTCCAGAAAGATCTGCCCGTCAGTGATGGAGATCACATTGGTCGGAATGTATGCCGATACATCACCGCCCTGAGTCTCTATGATAGGAAGGGCCGTAATGGATCCGCCGCCCAGCTCATCAGACAGCCTGGCTGCCCGCTCCAGAAGCCTGCTGTGCAGATAGAACACGTCTCCCGGATAAGCTTCCCGTCCCGGCGGCCTGCGCAAAAGCAGCGACATGGCGCGGTAAGCCACCGCGTGCTTTGACAGATCATCGTAAATGATCAGAACGTCCCTGCCCCGGTACATGAAATATTCCGCGATGGCGCATCCGGCGTAAGGGGCTATGTACTGCAGGGGCGCTTCCTCGCTGGCCGCGGCAGATACCACGATGGTGTAGGCCATGGCTCCCTGATTCTCCAGATTCTGCACTAATTGTGCCACCGTAGAATTCTTCTGGCCGATCGCAACGTAAATGCAGATCACATCCTGATCTTTCTGGTTGATGACAGCGTCCACGGCGATAGCTGTCTTGCCCGTCTGACGGTCTCCGATGATCAGTTCACGCTGACCTTTTCCGATAGGCGTCATGGCGTCGATAGCTTTGACGCCGGTCTGCAGCGGTTCATTTACAGACTTTCTCTGCAAAACGCCCGGCGCCGGAAATTCAACCGGGCGTTTCTCTGTGGTCTCGATGGCCCCTTTTCCGTCGATAGGGCGGCCCAGGGCGTCCACCACTCTTCCGAGCATGGCTTCGCCCGCCGGTATCTGCATGACCGTTCCCGTAGGCTTCACAATATCCCCTTCGCCGATCTCCCGGTCAGAGCCCAGGATGACAGCGCCTACATTATCCTCTTCCAGATTCAGCGCCATGCCGAAAGCCTCCCCCGGAAATTCCAGAAGTTCACCGGACATACACCGTTTCAGGCCGTAGATACGGGCGACGCCGTCTCCCACCTGCATGACAGTGCCGAAATCAGAGATCTCCAGCTGGCGCGTATAGTTCCTGATCTGTGCTTTGATCAGACTGCTGATCTCATCAGGTTTCAGATTCATATGTATTCCCCCTTTGCCGCATAAATCTCAGACTGTCCCGAAGCCCATCCAACGCGGATCGCACAGTGGCGTCGATCAGCTTTCCCGCCACCTGCACTCTGACTCCTCCCAGAATGGAAGGATCGATCCGGTTTTTCAGCGTCACCTTTTTGCCCAGGAGCTTTCCTGTCTCCTCTTCAAAGGCCGCAAGCTCTTTTTCCGTCAAAGGCTCCGCCGAATAGATCTTTCCATAAGCCTCACCCTGCCACGCGTCTTTCCTCTTCAGGAAATTCTTCACAATGGCGTGATACTGTCCCATCCGCCCATGGTCTATGAGTATATATAGGAAATATAGAACCTCTTCACAGACGCTGCCTTCAAAGACCTGCTTCACCATAGACTTTTTTTCCTTTCCTGTAACAGCCGGATTTTTCAGCAGCTTCAGGAAAGTATCCTCTTTTTTAAAGATCTCGTCGAGATCTCTGATCTGGCTTTCGATCTCGCTGATCTTATCCAGCTCCATGGCCGCCTCAAAAAGAGCCTTCCCGTAGGTCATGGCTATGACGTTTTCCATGGATGCTCACCTGCTTCCCGCAAAATCTGGCTGACCAGCTGTTTCTTTCTGTCAGGCGTCAGTTCCTCCTGCAGAATCTGCTCTGCCGCCAGCAATGCCATATCACCGATCTCTTCCTGCAGAGCCTTTCTTGCGTGATATTCCTCCCGCCGTATCTCCTTCTGCGCGTGCTCGATCAGGTTTCTGGCCTTTTTATCCGCTTCCTCCACGATCTCCCCTGCCTGCAGCTTCGCTGACGCTCTGGCCTCTTTCACGATCTTCCGACCTTCGTCGTCTGCCTGCTGCAGTTTATCCCTGTACATCTGCAGCTTATCCTCCGCCTCCCGGTTAACATTCTCTGCCCGCAGAAGAGAATCCTTGACCATCTTTTCACGGGCTTCCATGAAATTATGTACTTTCTCAAAGAAGAAATGCTTCAGGATCAGAAACAGAACCAGAAGCGTTACTGCCGTGAAGAGAAGATTCCAGTCCACATACAGCAGAGGCTGATATACTTTCATCCTGACCGCCTCCTACAGCTTGCTGAAGAGCATGATCGCGACGACAAAGCTGAGCACGCCGACGGTTTCCATGATGGCCATACCTAAGATCATGGTAGTACGGATCGTGCTCTTTTCCTCCGGCTGCCTCGAGATGCCCTCCAGCGCCCTGCCAAGGCCGATGCCCTGACCGATACCGATACCCGCTGCCGCAAGACCCATTGCCAGACCTGCGCCGATTCCTATGATTCCCATTTTCATACCTCCTGACTCTAATTCACTTTACGTTTCCCTTTGATGTGATGCCTGCCATGGCTGTGGTCAGAAATACCATGGTCAGCATGGTAAATATATATGTTTGGATCACCGGCTCAAACATATCGAAAAAGCCGTTTAAAGGCAGTACCGTCACAGCCCGCAGAAACGGGATATCGCTGACAAAGCTGCTCAGATATTCCATCAGCGCCATCCAAAGCTCCACGATGATCATACCGCCCAGGATATTGCCGAACAGCCGCAGCGACAGCGAGATAGGCAGCGTGATCTCTTCCAGCAGCTTGATCGGCAGCACCACCGGGTAAGGATCCATCATCTCTGCAAGCCGTCCCCGGACGCCCAGCCTTCGGATACCCATGAACTGGATCAGGATGAAGGTCATGCCCGACAGCGCAAAGGTCACGTTGAGATCTGCCGTCACCGGCCGCAGGCCAAGCAGGCCAAGCAGGCTTCCACATAATATAAACGCGAACAGACTTCCTATATATGGAGCAAATTTTTCATTTTCCTTCCCCATGTTCTCCCGGGTATACTGATAGATCCACTCTACGATGAGCTCTGCCGCGATCTGCTTTCCTCTGGGCACGGTTCTGAGGCCGCTGCCTAGAAAAATACCTGCTGCCGCAATGCACGCCGCGATGATGACGCCCCACACAGTGCTTTCCGTCACCACGATCTGCCCGCCGGCAAAGCCTGCGATAATTCTCGATCCCAGAGTTTCAAAGCTTACCATACGCGTCTCGCCTCCTTTCTCTATGGGCTGCAGGGCTTTTGCATCAACTGCAGTAAAAGACCGCAAAAATCACAAAAACCTCCCTGCCGACGCAGGAAGGCTCTAAGTTTCTTATATGTAACTGCTGCTGTAACGAATACTGTGACCTCTTTGAAAATGAAGCTAACGGCTTCCGCCCCTGATGTAAATCCCCTGTAATACCCGAATATCCAAGAATAAACAGGGAAAATGCCTCACAACACAAACTGTAAACCACGATAATCTTTTTCCCTGTTCATTTGGAACTAAACAATATTATAATCCATTCTGCGAAAATGTAAATAGGACTTTGGTATATATTTTCGATCATTTGTGATAGGTTTCGCGGCGGATGATCTTAAAACTTCTGTACACCTGCTCCAGCAGGATGACCCTCATCATCTGATGCGGAAAGGTCATCTGGGAAAAAGACAGTTTAAAATCAGCCCTTTTGCTTACCGCTTCGGATAATCCCAGGCTTCCGCCGATGACAAAGGCGATATTGCTGTGTCCGCCGATGCCGAGGTCCTCGATCTTCTCAGCCAGCTTTTCTGAAGACAGCTCTTTTCCCCTGACTTCCAGGGTGATCACGTACATATTGTCTTTGATCTTCTTCAGGATCTCCGCTCCCTCGGCCTCCTTCACAGCCAGCTCTTCCGCCGGTCCGGCCTTATCCGGCAGTCTTGCTTCCTTCAGCTCTATGATATCAAGGCTGCAGTATCCGGAAAGCCGCTTGCTGTACTCCGCTACAGCCTGGACCCAGTATTTTTCCTTCAGCTTACCGATACAGATCACGGAAATATTCATCTGTCACACCTCCATAAAATCCCCAGCCTCGTCTCTGGCCGCAACGGTCAAAGTCAGATCCTTATCTATATAGAGATCCTCCTCGAACAGAATGTTGCGGATGGTCAGATACGCCTGTCCCGGCGTGTTGTTCTCCTTGCTGAGATGGGACAGGACCACCTTCGGCACATCGCAGGGCAGGACGTTTTGATGCTCTCCGGCAGACACCCTTTGATGACGGGCAGAAGACCGCAGCATGCGGCACAGTATTTCTCCCGCGGCCTCGTTGGACAGATGCCCTTTTTCACCCAGGATGCGGCGTTTCAGGCTGTAGGGGTAGGCTCCCATCTTCAGGATGTTGACTTCGTGATTCGCCTCCAGGACCAGCAGGTCAGCCGCGGCGATGTGGGCCTCTATTTCCGGGGAAATGCAGCCGGTATCGGTAACGATGGTCAGTCGGCGTCCCTGGCACTGCAGGGTGTATCCGGCAGGCTCGGCGGCATCGTGAGACAGATCAAAGGGCGTCACCCGGATATCTCCGATGTCCCATGACTCTCCGGCCCGAACCACGCTGCCTCTGCCCGGCGCGATCATATCACTGACGGCATCTAACGTTCCGCCGGTGGCGAAGACCTTTGCGTTTACAGCCTTCCTGCTGACCATTCGCAGGCTGCGGACGTGGTCGATATGTTCGTGGGTGATGAGTATGCCGGAAAGATCCCCGGGCTCCAAGCCTTTCTCAGCCAGTCCGGCAAAGACCCGTTTGCCCGTGATACCCACATCCACCAGCAGGGTCGTATTTTCACTCTTCACCAGATAGCAGTTTCCGGAACTGCCGCTGGCGAAGGAACAGAATCGTAATGACATTGTTTACCTCGTATGCTCTTTTCTTCTTTCGCTTCATCTATCATAGCACAATATCCCGGCATTTTCCATGGAATTATTCTTGTACTTTCCGCGGAAATAAGGCATAATAATATGTGGAAAAACTACGAGGGGGAAAAGTTATGACGATTTTGAGAATGTACACGGACGGAGGATGCCGCGGCAACCAGAGCAGCACCAACGCCGGAGGCTGGGGCTGCATCTTAGAGTTCGGTGAACATAAAAAGGAAATTTTCGGCGGCGAGGCCAATACCACCAACAACCGGATGGAACTGACGGCGGTCATCGAAGGATTTCGCGCTTTAAACCGTGACGGGCAGACGGTGGAGGTCTTTTCTGACAGCGCGTATGTCTCCAATTGTTTCCGCGAAAAGTGGTACGAAAGCTGGGAGAAGAACAAATGGCGCAACGCGGCGAAGAAGTCAGTAGAGAATCAGGATCTCTGGAAGGAACTGCTGGCTCTGGTCAGACGGCACGACGTCCGCTTTTTCCGGGTCAAAGGCCACGTCAATCTGAACAGCAAATCTGCCAACGCAGATGCCTTATACAAGAAATTCACCAGCTGGAACGGCGGCCGCTTCAGCTACGAGGATTTTGTCTATGTGACAGAGATGAACAACCGGGCTGATGAACTTGCCAACATGGGTATGGACAGAGTTATGGAACGGAACAGTTCGGCAGAATAGCGGATTCTGCCTTCAGTGCCGAACGATTTGCCGAACTTCTGGGGGTAAATTTGGCAGAACAGCGGATTTGGCTCTCAGTGCCGAACGATTTGCCGAACTTTTGGGGGTAAATTTGGCAAAACGGTGGATTCTGCTTTCAGTGCCGAACGATTTGCCGAACTTTTGAAGAGAAATAAAAGTTGTAACATATAAATAAAGGAGAAAAAATCATGGAAAGAATTGTAGGAACCGTATCCAGAGGCCTGCGGGCCCCGATCATCAAAGAAGGCGACGATCTGACGCAGATCGTTATCGACACAGTCATGGAAGCTGAAAAAGCCGGAGAATTCACCATCCAGGACAGGGACGTTCTGGCGGTAACAGAATCGATCCTGGCAAGATCCCAGGCAAACTACGCCACCAAGGATCAGATCGCTGCAGACGTAAAGACCAAACTGGGTGGAGAGACCATCGGCGTCATCTTCCCGATCCTGAGCAGAAACCGCTTTGCCATCTGTCTGCGGGGCATTGCCCGCGGCGCGAAGAAGATCGTGCTTATGCTCAGCTATCCGTCCGACGAAGTGGGCAACCATCTGGTTGACATCGACCTGCTGGATGAAAAAGGCATCAATCCGTACTCTGATGTGCTGACCCAGGAGCAGTTTGAATCTCTGTTCGGCAAATCCAGACATACATTCACCGGTATGGACTACGTAAACTATTACAAGGGCATCATCGAAGAAGAAGGCGCTGAAGCAGAGGTCATCTTCTCCAACGATCCCCGCACTATCCTCAACTATACAAAGAAGGTCCTGACCTGCGACATCCACACCCGTGTCAGAACCAAGCGTCTGCTCCGGCAGGCCGGTGCGGAAACAGTCTGCGGCATGGACGATATTCTCACTTCCAGCGTTGACGGCAGCGGCTACAATGACAAATACGGCCTGCTGGGCTCCAATAAATCCACTGAAGATTCCATCAAGCTGTTCCCGATCCACTGTCAGGAATTCGTCGACGGCATCCAGAAGAAGCTGAACGTTCTGACTGGTAAGACCGTGGAAGTCATGGTCTACGGCGACGGTGCCTTCAAGGATCCTGTGGGCAAGATCTGGGAACTGGCTGATCCTGTCGTCTCCCCGGGCTACACCAAAGGTCTGGAAGGAACTCCAAACGAGGTAAAGCTGAAGTATCTGGCAGACAACGAATTCGCGGATCTGAAAGGTGACGAACTGAAAGAGGCTATCAGCGACTACATAAGGAACAAGGACGCCGAACTGGGCGACTCCATGGTCGCGCAGGGCACTACGCCGCGCCGCCTCACCGATCTGATCGGCTCCTTATGTGACCTGACCAGCGGCAGCGGTGACAAAGGAACACCATTCATCTATATACAGGGATATTTTGATAACTACACAAAATAATCGTTTCAGTATCTTAAAAGGGTGAGCCTCGTAAAAACGGCGCTCACCCTTTTTCTATGCCTTTTCTGGTTTACAGTTCCTCGATCGCCTTCTCGCTGAGACCGGTCATCCCGGCAATCTCAGCAGTGGTCATGCCGAACATCCAGTCATCAGTAAAAGGTATTTTTTCAGTTACAGTAGTTTTTTCCTGGTTCATTACGATGTCCTTCTTTTATTTCCTGTTTCAGAAGTCACCGTGCGCACAATGTCCCTGATAGATCCAGTATATCACATCGAATTATGGAAATAAATGGGACTCTTTCTGCTGCTTTCGACACAATCTTTCTTTTTTCGCTTCTTGAATCAGGACCATCACGATCCTAAAATATAAAATCCGGTATTTTCCTCTGCCTTTTCCAGCCAGTTTAACAGTATCTGATAATCCGGCGGCTTTATGCCTTTTACCCGCTCCAGGATCAAATATGTCTGCTCTCTCGAATAATAATTGATACCATAAATATCTACTGTGCCGCATTTTAGATTGCTGTAAATTCCGTCTGTAAAAATCATTCTATAGTGTGATACGAATTCATTAACATCATCGCCATGGATATATAATGAATCATTTTTCCAATGTTCGATCGCATCAGTCAAAACGACTCTTTCCATCTCAGTTTCCCGATCCAGCCTGCAATATTGCATTTCTATAAAATCAGAACCGCCAAAATTTCTTCGTTCTTCCTGGGAAGAAAAAACATGGAATAACAAAATATCACCTCCATAAATTTTGAGATATACCTCATTACACAGGTTTCAGGCACGCTATCCAAAAACCGCCCCGCGGACTTGACGTCCGCAGGGCGGCCAGATATAGAACTGAAGAATTAAAGGAAGTTTTTCAGATATTTCAGCGTTCTCACCATCTGAGATACATAGCTGCATTCGTTATCGTACCATGCGACTACACGGACCTCATAGATCTTAGTGCCGCATCTCTGGGCCAGAGTCTGTGTGGCGTCAAAGAGAGAACCGTAGCCCATACCGATGATATCACTGGATACCAGCTCTTCTTCGGTATAGCCGAAGGATTCGTTTGCCGCGGCTTTCATAGCAGCGTTGATCCCTTCTACAGAAACGGTTTCCGTATCATCTTTCAGAGTAGCGTCCAGAATCGTGATGGAACCGGAAGGTACCGGAACACGCTGCGCGGAACCGATCAGCTTTCCGTCCAGTTCCGGAATGACCAGACCGATCGCCTTTGCGGCGCCTGTGCTGTTCGGAACGATATTGACCGCACCTGCTCTTGCGCGGCGGAAATCCCCTTTTCTGTGAGGACCGTCGAGGATCATCTGGTCACCGGTATAAGCGTGGATGGTGGTCATGAAGCCTGTACGGATCTCGCGGTAGTCATTGAGGGCCTTTGCCATAGGAGCCAGACAGTTGGTAGTACAGGACGCCGCGGATATGATGTTGTCCTCAGCAGTCAAAGTCTCGTGATTGGTCCCGTATACGATCGTTTTCAGATCATTTCCCGCTGGCGCGGAAATCAGAACCTTCTTGGCTCCGGCGCGAAGATGCGCTTCGGATTTTGCCTTGGAGCAGAAAAAGCCTGTACATTCCAGAACGATGTCGATACCCATCTCCTTCCATGGCAGATTCTCCGGATCCTTCTCAGAGAGGATCGTGATCTGTTTTCCATCTACAGTAATAGAGTTCTCGTCACTGGTTACAGTATGTCCGCGGTATCCGCCCTGCACACTGTCGTATTTCAGCAGATGCGCCAGCATCCCCGGATCGGTCAGGTCGTTGATCGCCGCCACTTCCATAGTTTCATCCTCAAAAATCTGTCTGAACGCCAGTCTGCCGATTCTTCCGAATCCGTTAATTGCAATTCTTGTCATGTTATACCCTCCTCATTTACTCAATATATTATACACATAATTACCTTTTTTATCCTGCTGCGTCTCATAAATCGTCGTATACTCTCCATAGATAGAATGCTCCATCCGGTCTGTAATGATGCGGGCATCTTCCAGAGCCGCGAAGGTCACAGAAGAAATACGTCCGAATTTAGTATGGTCGGCTAAAACAAAGGCATCCGCCGACTGTTTCATCACGGTAGTCTTAACCGCGGCTTCGCTGATATCCGGTGTGGAAAACCCCCTCTTCAGATCGATGCCGTTAGCGCCCATAAAGCACTTTGAGAAATTATACTGCCCGATAGCATCCACCGCTGCCGTGCCTACCGCCGCTTCCGTAGACGGCCGAAGCAGCCCGCCGATGACATGCACCGAAAAACCCCGCTGAATCAGCTTCTTGGCATGGGTAATTCCATTGGTCACATAGGTCACAGGCCGAAGCTCCAGATAATCTATCATTTTCTCTGTGGTCGTTCCCGCGTCGAGAAATACGAAATCATTTTCTTCGATCAGAGACGCCGCGTATCTTGCGATACTATCCTTTTCTGCCACGTTGATCAAAGTACGGGCTGCCACGTCGGTCGTGCCAAAGGTCATATCTCTGCCCACGGAAACAGCTCCGCCGAAGACCTTTTTCACCTTTCCCGCCTGATCCAGCTCCGTGATATCCCGGCGTATGGTGGATTCACTGATTCCCATCTCGTCTGCCAGTTCCTTCACTTTTACAGCGCCCCTGGCCGTCAGCAGCTGCAGGATCTTCCGCTGCCTCTCATTCTGTAGCATTTCTTTTCCTCCTACTTGACTATAGTATAGCACAAATTCAGTCAAAGTCAATTATATTTAATCAAACTCGATCAAAATCAGCAAATTTATCTCAACTCTCAATATGTACTGGCACTCCTCCGTGAAACTGTGGTATACTGATATAGTAAAAGGCGAGATGGATCTAAACGCAAGACTATGTGCGTTACTCCTCTCGCCTTTTTATATGGGCAGCACCGGACGGAAATGTGATACCATAAAATATAAGTAAATTGAAATCTCCATTTCTGTTTCCGTCTGAAGATGTCCACCATGACCCAATATCACTTTATTGCAGAACGGCCTGACCGTTCTTTTCTTTTGCCCGCGCAAAAGAAAAACCGGCGGAAGTCATCATTGCACTTCCGCCTTTTCTTCCTTTTTAAAAATTATAAAGCTGTTTCTCCCTCATACACCATGACCGCCGGGCCGCTAAGAAAAAGATCGCTGATCCGGCCCGCCGTCCTCACGGTATCCACGTATAATACGCCGCCGGTCATGGATATCGCTGTGTGCGATCCGCTGACTACGCCTTTCTCCGTCAGAACCGCCGCTACAGCTCCTGTACCCGTTCCGCAGGCAAAGGTAAAACCCTCCACGCCCCGTTCATAAGTCCTCTCCCAGAGGGTGTCCGGTCCGGTCATCTCATAGAAGTTGACGTTGGCGCCCTTTGACAGACACGGCGCGCCGCGAAGAGCGGCCCCCAGCTTCCGCAGCTGCTTTTCATCAGCAGACCGGAGACCCGGATATTCCACGACCAGATGAGGCAGGCCCGGGCTGCCCAGCTCCACGTAAGCGCAGTCCCAGGTCTTCCCGCAGGCCTCTAACCTCACCGACAGTTCCAGCTTCGTCACGTCGTTCAGACGGACTTTGTACTCATCCGCCGAAAGTCTCCAGGCATGTACAGGTCCCGCAGTGGTCTCGATGACCATTTTCTCCCCGGCCAGCCCCTTTTCAAAACCATATTTGGCAATACATCTGGCGCCGTTGCCGCACATCTCGCCCCGGCTGCCGTCTGAGTTAAAGAACTCCATCCGAAAATCCCCGCCTGCCTGAGGCTTTCTGACAAACATCATTCCGTCTGCCCCTGCGGATATACGCCTCTGGCAAAGGGTTTCTGCCAGAGTTTTCATCGACGTCTCGCAGATTTCTCCGTCCCAGTCGCTGATAATAATAAAGTCATTGCCCGCTCCCTGCATTTTTGTAAAATGCATGCCGATCACTCCTTCCTGCAGTTGTCAAAAGCTTCCCACAGTTCCTCCAGTGACGCCTCCGCGCCTTCCAGCCTGAGATTTTCCGGCGTCCGCGCCTGCAGACCGATCTTTTCCACGGTAACATAGACCTTCTTGTTGTCCTTGCCCTTATATTTCTTCAGCTGCCCTGCCATAGTCGCCGTGGTAAAGGACAGCCCGGTCACATCGTTCTGGCTGACTTTCAGGACACTGCGGCACTGAGGGCACATAAAATGATATATTTTTCCTAAAATCTTCCATTCCTCTTTGACCAGCCACTCAGGCTTCTCCTCACCGCAGAGAGGACAGCGTTTCATCTTCAGTTCGGCAAAACGCAGAGGTATGCTGTAAAGGGTATTTTCATTTCGTTCAAATCCGGCCATTTATTTCTCTCCTTACTCATAACACGCCAAAAGCACAGCCTGAAAACGGTTGTGCTTCTGCTTGATATATTTCTCATTATATGATCTCATTGGCTATCATATCATCATAAGTCTGGCGTCTGACTACCAGACGATCCTTTCCGTCCCGTACGAACACCACAGCCGGAATCGTGTTTTTATTATAATTGCTGGCCATGCTGTAACCATACGCTCCTGTGGAATAGATCGCGAAAACATCTCCGGCCGCAGGCTTTGGCACAGACAGATCTCTGATCAGAATATCTCCCGATTCACAGCATTTACCGCATATGGTAACTACGTCGTTTGCTGCCTCCTGCGCTCTGTTTGCCAGCACGCCTGTATACTCGGCCTGATACAGCGCGGGCCTGATATTGTCTGTCATGCCGCCGTCTACAGAGACATATTTGCGAACGCCTTTGATCTCTTTGATGCTGCCTACCGTGTAGAGGGTGATGCCCGCCTCAGCGGCTACGCTCCGTCCCGGTTCGATGACCACGTTAGGTCTCGGCAGGCCCTTCTGGCTGTAATAGCCCTCGATCTTCTCCATCATCGGATCCAGGAAGTAACTGTACGGCGGCCGTTTTTCATCTACATAAGTTACGCCAAAACCTCCGCCCAGATTCAGTTCCTTCATCTCATAGCCCAGCTGATCTCTGACCTTCGTGACAAGATCCAGCAGAATATCAAGGGCCTGCAGATGGGAGACGTTGTCCAGAAGCTGGGAACCTACATGAAAATGAAGGCCGTACAGTTCAACATACTCCGACTCTATGGCAGCTTTCAGCTGAGGAAGGATCACGTCGTCATCCAGCGGAATACCGAATTTTGAATCCTTCTTACCCGTTACAATGTAGTCGTGGGTACTGCTCTTAACGCCCGGTGTGATCCGGAATAGGACCTTCATGGTCCTGCCCTTTTCCCTGCAGACATCCTCGATCAGTGCCAGTTCCTGCAGGCTGTCGATGATGATGCGGCCGATACCGTATTCCACCGCCAGTTCCAGTTCCTCCCTGCTTTTATTATTGCCGTTGAACTCGATGCGCTCTGCGGGAAAACCCGCTTTGACCGCCGTATAGAGTTCTCCGCCGGAAACCACGTCGACACACATGCCGCAGTCTTCCACCAGCTTCGCCATAGCAAGCGGGAAGAAGGCCTTAGCCGCGTAGGCCACGCGGGTATTCTCATATTTCTCGACAAAATCCCGCCGCAGCTCATCAAAGCGGCCGATAAGCTCTCCCTCTGAATAGACAAAGAGCGGTGTGCCATACTTCTCTGCCAGCTGAACAGTATCGCATCCGTCCCAGTACAGCCGGTTGTCCTTAACTTCTTTTTCCATGTTCAATGTCCTCAATTCTTTAATTCATTATATTTTGATCCTGCATGCAGGCTTAATTTTCTTCTTTAAATGGGGCGGCAGGTATTCTGCTCTGCCGCCCCGGCTTTTTATCTTTCTGTATCAAAGATTATCGTCTGGGACGCAGTATCGATATTGCACACCGCGCCCATCGGCAGGGTCATCATCGGTGATCCATGACCCGACTGAATATTATAAAGTACAGGAATATCAAATCCTTCAAAAATATCAGTTAAACACTTTATTACATCATACTCCGGACAATCTGCGTTGTCAACCTTTGTAAATTGTCCAAGCAGAATTCCGCTGCAATCCTTCAGCTTTCCGGCATTTCTAAGGTGATACGCCCACTTCTCGATCTTGCTCATCGGCTCGCAGACCTCTTCAATAAAGAGGATCCTGCCCTTTGTATCCATCTCGTACGGCGTACCCATGCTGGCCGAAAGCAGAGATAGATTTCCTCCCGTCAGCCTGCCGCTGGCTTTTCCCTCTTTCAGTACTTTGATAGGGAAGCCCTCCGGATTCTTATACGTATATGACCCGTCCGCGCTGAGCGCCTCAAACAGAGAAGCCTCTGACTCCGGATCAAAGCCGTCTGCCATATTAGATGAGACCATCGGGCCATGGAAGGTGACCAGACCGCAGTTCTGATTCAGTGCCAGATGCAGGTTCGTCACATCGCTGTAGCCTACGAAGATCTTCGGATTGTTTCGAATCAGTTCATAATCCAGATATTCCATGATCCTGCTGCTGCCGTCGCCGCCGCGAACGCAGAAGATCGCGTCCACCTCAGGATCGGCAAACATTCTGTTGATCCATTCTCCGCGGATCTGACCGGTTCCGGCCATATATCCGCCGTAATTTATATCCAGATTGTCAGCCAGCTTAACGCTGTATCCCATTGATTCTATCGTATCCCTGCACGCGCTGATCCGCTCGCTGCTTATACAGGAGCTTGGGCAGACCAGACCGATGCAGCCATGCTCTTTTAATTTTTTCGGATATTTCATGCGCTTAGAACCACATTACGTTTACGATAACAGTTGCCGCGATCAGAGATGCCAGGTCGCCCAGCAGACCTGCCGCGATAGAATGTCTGGTGTTGCTGACACCTACAGAACCGAAGTAAACGGCTACAACATAGAAAGTGGTTTCTGTGGAGCCCAGCGCTACGGAAGCAATACGTCCGATCTGTGACTGCGTGCCGTATGTATCCAGAAGCTCAGCCATCATACCTTCAGCGCCGCCGCCTGAGAAGGATCTCATGATACCCATCGGAAGCACCTCGGACGGCATATTGATCAGGTTCGTCAGCGGAGACAGTAAATCACACAGCCAGTCCATAGCTCCAGATGCTCTGAACATACCGATACAGCAAAGCATGGTTACCAGATACGGGATGATCATTACTACTGTAGAAAAACCATCCTTCGCACCTTCTGTAAATGCTGAATATACAGGTACTTTTTTAATAATTGCGTACAGCACAACCGCTGCCACTACAACAGGAATCGCCCATATAGATATTGTTTCTAATACTGCTGTCATGTTCTTCCCTCCTTACCAAGATACTTTCTTATCATCAGCGTAAACTGATTTGTAGCCTTCCGGCAGAACGATCGGATCGTTACCTACATAATCTTCGTTGATCTCCAGAGTGCCTGCCGCGATCTCCTTCTCGATAACGTTCTCCCATTTCCATCTCTTCACTCTCTGGAATAATATAGTGAAAGCAACACCGGTAACAGTAGAGATCGTCGTCGCGATAATAACCGGCGCGATGATCTCAGCAGCGCCTTCAGTCTGTACAGCAGCACGAAGACCAATGGCAGTTACAGGAATCAAAGTAATGGATGTAGTGGAGATAGCCATCAGCATGCACTGCGCGTTAGTCGCAATGCCTTTGGTCGGGTTTAAAGTCTGCAGTTCCTGCATAGCCTTCAGACCAAACGGAGTTGCCGCGTTTCCGATACCCAGAATGTTCGCCGCGAAGTACAGTGCCATGGCAGAGTTGGCAGGATGATCCGCGGGAACGTCAGGAAACAGCAGACGCATAGCCGGAGAAATGGCTTTGCCCAGCTTTTCGCAGAGGCCTGCCTGCTCCATGACCTTCATCAGTCCGCAGAAGAAAGCCATAATACCAGTTAATGGAAGCGCGATATCCATGACTGCGGTATTTGCAAAATCAAAGATATTATTCAGCACATCGTTCATCGTTCCGGTTACGCCGCCGGCAATAACCGCGATGACAGCCAGTGCTACCCAGATATAATTCATCATAACAAAATTCCTCCTTAGAATTTATTTCGCATACGCATAAACAGCTATGAGATGCGATTTACATAATTACATAAATTTAAAGAACATCTCCATCCGGCCGCCGGAATTATCTGCCACTATTCTTCCGGCAGTCTTCGGGGATCTCCTTCAAGCATTTCGCAAAACTAGACAAACGCAAATTCTGTGCCAAATCAAATTTCTACAGAATCCGCCGCGGTAATTCCACATTTTTCTAAATTCGATCTGAGTTTTTCCGTTTTTCCGGACGCCAAATCCCATTTTTAGGATTCATCCGTTTTTAGGTGGCAGAATTCCTTCTATCTGCCCGCTTTTTCCCGATTCCGTTCGGGCACGTTTTTTGCTTGTTCTATATGATAGATAAAAACCAAGGAGATCTTTATGAAAAAAATACCATATCACTATACTAACATAGCCAAGCAGGCCTTTATCATCACCCTCATGCTGCGGGCTCTCTTCCGGCTGCTTATCATGACTGAGATCATCATCTTCAAGGTGGATAAATTCTATGAAAACACCAATATTCCCCTTACCATTCTGATGTACGTGGTCATCTTTGCTTTTCTGATCGCTCTGCTGCGGGGGCATACCTTCTGCTACAGTCTTTACGACGACCAGCAGCTGATCTATCGCAACAGTCTGCTGCGCCGGGAAAAAAAGCTGGTCTTTACCGACGCCAGGCTGGCCGTTCTGGATACCTTCGGCATTAAATTTTATGCGGATGCCGACGTCGATCCTAAAACCGCGCAGCCGGTCTTTTTCCTGCCTTTTTTCCGTGACGGCATTATAGACGCCGTACCGGTCAATAACTTTTACAAATATCTCAAAGCGCGGGGCGACATGGCAGTCATCAAGAAATTCCGGGTACTGCCGGGCTATACAAAGAAGTGGCGGTTCGTGACCATTGCCTACGGCCTGCTGGCAGTCGTCTGTTTCATGAGCCTGTCAACACCGCTGACCGTCATCATCGTACTGTTTCAGAATCATTAAAAAAGCCCGCCTGCATTGTCCAAGACAACAGACCGGGCTGAAAAACCACAGGATACTCTGCAGATCATATTATTTTTCAGGAGAATCAGGATCGCCAGCTTTCTCCGTTTCTTCTGTCTCTTCAAGTTTCTCCATAGCCTGAGAAACTTTGGTTCTCTTCCTCTCCAGCAGCCTGTCCATCATGCTCTTGTCCGGAGACTTGAGAACGAAGACGAAAGACGCTGCAATGACGATAAGACCAATGATTTTAATTATCATATTGGATTCTCCTTTCTGCCCGTATACTGGCATTCATTATATACGAAAATTCCCGATAATTCAAGGAGGTACCTCATATGCAAGGACATTTTTCTATTATCAATAAGCGGGGCATGCTGACAGCCTGTATCCTTACATGCTTCAGCATCCTGCTCTTCTCCCTGAGTCTGTCCATGAAACTTGGCGGCGGCTCCAAACTCTGGCTGATCCCACTGATCGTCTCGGTCATCATCTTTCTGCTCTGCCTGATGATCCTGGTTTCTGTCATTACCGCCGGTGTGGACGTAGAAGCCGGTCAGGTGGTTTTTGCCGATGCCAGCGGCGTCGGCGGCAAACACCCCCAGTTCCCGCTTTCACAGCTTTCCGCGATCCGCCTTGCCAACGCTGACGGTCCTGTAGAAGATCCGGAAAGAGACAGTCTGCTGGGCGGCCGGGTAGTCTTCACCACGGAAGACGGAAAAGAATACGTCTATTATCCTGTATCCATCACCGCCCGCCAGTATAAAAAGCTGCGGGAAGGTCTGCTGGAACTGAAATCCCGAATCTGAAAAGACGGTGCAGCGGTCAGAATGACCGTTACACCGTCTTCATTTTATGCCGCCCGCCCTTAGCCGATGACATCGCGGATGACCCGCAAAGCGTTGAGATGGGTGATCTTGTCTATCTCGTCGTCAGTGAAGTGCTTTTCCATGCGCGCGAGCAACGGGGTGAAGCCGCTGTAGTCCACCAGCTCACCGTTGTCGTCAATACCGTCAAAGTCAGATCCAAAGCCGATCGCGTCGATACCCGCCTTATCCTTCATATACAGCAGATGTTTGACGATCCAGTCGATCTTCGGCGCCTCTTCGCCATCCATAAGGAAAGCGCCGTAAAAGTTGACGCCGGCGATGCCTCCTGCGTTTCCAATCGTCTTCAGCTGATCATCGGTCAGATTACGCCGATGGCTGCACAGGCTGCGGGCGCAGGAATGGGACGCGATGAACGGGGCCTTGCTGTACCTTGCCACATCATAAAATCCGCCTTCGCTCATATGTGACACATCGATGATCATGCCCAGCTGGTTCATCTTCTCCACTGCTTCAATGCCAAAGGGTTTCAGGCCCCGCAGATGTTCTGCCGTTTTATCGCTGCTCGGATAGCCAGCGGCATTTTCAAAGTTCCACAAAAGAGTGATCAGCCGCACGCCCATATCATAGACCTCCTGGATCCTCTCGATATGGCCTTCTCCCGTCTCCTCGTCATCCATAAATACGCTGTCCTCCACGGTCAGCAGAGCGGACAGGCGTCCCTCTTCACGGTTTTTCAGGATATCCTCCGCGCTGAATACCGGACGTATCAGATCCTTATACTGCTCCATCTGTTTCTGATAGTAGCCGTAAATGCCTTTCAGGATGTCGTAAGGCTTCATCGTTTTCATCTCGTTTCGGGATAAATAGATAGCGAAAAACTGTACCAGACTTCCGTGTTCTGAAAGCAGCTTCAGATTGATGGACGTATTTCCGTCGTAAAAGCTGCGCTCCGGTTTTCTCCATCCCTCGATCAGGGTATCACAGTGCATATCAGCAATTCTCATTGTTTTCATCATGATCATCATCTCCTTTTAATATTTTATGTTGTATTTCTTCAGTTTCTCATAAAAGACAGTCCGGGACATGTCCAGTTCCTCCATGGCCCGCTGCTTGTCGCCATTAAATCTGGTCAACGCCGCCTCCAGGATCCTCTCCTCCTCTCTCGCGAGCATCTCCTTCATGGTGGTCGGCACAGATCCCCTGCCGATGCGCAGATGCTCTGAGTAGATGATGTTGGAGTCGCACAGCGTGATGGCGCGTTCAATGGCGTTTTCCAGTTCACGCACGTTGCCCGGCCAGTCATAGGCCACCATCTTCTGGATCGCTTCCTCGGAAAACTGTTTCTGCTCCAGTCCATAACGGTCGCAGACATCCTTCACCAGCTGATTGATCAGAACGTACAGGTCAGCCTTTCTCTCCCGCAGCGGCGGGATCTCGATGGGAAAGACGTTGATACGATAGAACAGATCCTGACGAAACTGCCCCATGGATACTTCTTTTTCCAGATTCTTATTGGTAGCCGCGATGACCCTCACATCCACCTTGACCGGTTTTGAGGATCCGACCCGGTAGATGACCTTGTTCTGCAGCACGTGGAGCAGTTTTACCTGGATCTCAGGCGGTATCTCGCCGATCTCATCCAGAAAGATCGTCCCTCCGTTTGCCGCCTCAAAATAGCCCGCGTGGCCTTCGCTTCTGGCTCCGGTAAACGCTCCGCCAACGTAGCCGAACAGCTCGCTTTCAAAAAGTGTCGGCGCGATAGCGTTGCAGTTCACCTCTACAAACGGGGCCTTCGCATACTCTCCCGCGTTGTGGATCGCACGTGCCAGCTTGGATTTTCCCGTTCCGCTTTCCCCGGTCAGAATTACATTGAACCGGCTGTTTGCCGCCTTCCAGGCCAGATACTTCACCTCCTGGGTCTTCTGGCTTTTACCCGCGAATCCGCTGAAGGCCTTCTCCGGATAAGATTCAGAGCCCCTTTCGGCGCCAAGGGACTTTTCCTCTATCTGGCGGATAAGCTCGTTTCTGTCAGCCAGCAGATCATCCAGATCCTGCGCGCCTCGTATGATAAGAAACGCTCCGATCGGATCCACACTGTTTATCCACGGCACGATATCGCAGATGAAAGGTCTCTTATTGATCTCGTACAGACGATTTCTGACCGGCTCTGCTTCACCGTCCAGTACGGCGAATAATCTCCGGCTCAGATCAGACTCGTCAAAAATATCCAGAAACTTTCTTCCTACCACGTCTATGCCCCGGTCTTCCGTATTCTTCGCCAGCCAGGGCTGTCCGCGCAAGAGGTTTCCGGCGTCTTCGTTCCGCACGCTGTATCCTTTCGCCTGAAAGAACTTTATGCCGCCTGTAGCTCCGTCGATAACGACCATATTCCCGACGCAGTAATAATAGCCCAGCCTGAACACCTTTGTTCCTACCTGTATCACTGTCTCCGCCTTCTCCGGATCAATGGAAGCCGCGATATGAAACCCCAGGTAGTTGACGTCCAGCTTCAGAGACAGCCTCGGCTGTTGTCCCCGCAAATGCTTATACTGGGGTTCTATTTTCCTGTTGCGGTATACGCCTGCCGCTGTCAGCATATCCCCCGGCTGGATCTCTTTATCATGGATATTCAGCAGTGCAAGTTCCTCCATGCCCAGGTCACCGTCATCCCCGCCAAGCTTGTTGTCAGCAATGATGACGATATCCCCTTCCGCGATTCTGCCGCCGTCATGGCAGGCCTGCGCGTCGATGATGATACCGGTGATCTCCTTGGCGCGCTGGCTGCAGGTCTGGATCCGCCGGTCCCGATCCACATATACAACGCCCTGGCCCATGTTATCCATCAAAAGTTCTATGGCTTTTGCGTCGATGTTCTCCATATATCTTCCCACTTCCTTTCAAAACTTTTTCCAGTATATCATACAGAAGAAGAAATTGCACATATCAAAAAAGCCTCCAGCACATATACACGCAAAAGCCATGCCAGAATTATATAAAAGCCGGACGCAGTCATCTGCCTCCGGCTTCAGGTAAGCTCTTCTTTATTCAAAATTCCGGTCAAACCGCTTTGCCAGCCTGCTTCCCGTCCTCAGGCTCTCATCAAGACTTACCGCCATTGCCGCCGCGAGAGGTACCGCGTCTTCAAACATCTCCAGAAGGACTCTGCTTGTTTTCCGGCAGAGAGGGTTATCCTTTCTCTGGTTCATCAGACCTTTCAGTGAAGCGTAATATCTGCCGGATAACCGCATTCCGCCGTTGATCAGTCTCTGTTTCAAAGCACCCGGAGCCGTAAGAAACCGTTTCACTCTCTTCAGATCTGACAGCGCGCGTTTTATAACGGCTGCCGTTATTCCCTCGTAAAACGGCGCGGCCGCCTCTGCTGTTTCTTCGCCTGTCGGCACCAGATCATAAACAGGAAAAGCCAGCGGATCCTCCCCGTCGATACGAAGCAGATGCTTTTCAAACTCCTCCTCTATTTCCAGATGGGATACTCCGGTCTCCTCTGCCTGCTCGTTCACATAGCCGTGACAGACGCTGTCCAGAATAAAATGACAGACGAAACCCAGCAGATACGCGTAGGGCCCGCTGTCCACACCCTTTCGTTCGATCACAGAAAGACTGTGTTCAAAAAACGGATAGGCGCTGCTTTTATGCAGCCGGTGCCCGTACTTCACCACCCTGTTTGCTGTATACGGTTTATAAAAGAACAACAGATCCGGTCCCTGCAGTCCGATATCAAACTGGGTCCGGTGCTTCGCGCAGATCTCCTGCAGATCCGGCGGCAGAAGCTCCAGCACTTCTTTTCCAAAACGATGATGCGCGTAAAATCCCGGCATATTCTCTCCTCCAATCTCAAATCCCTTCGCGTTCTGCTGTATATTCCTGCTACGCTTCCTTTTCCAGCTGGCCGCGGCTGTACTGCAGCATATACAGCTGATAGTACCTGCCCTTCTTTTCGAGCAGCTGCTGGTGGCTGCCCTGTTCTATGATCTCCCCATGAGAAAGGACAATGATATTGTCCGCGTGCTGTATAGTGGAAAGACGATGCGCCACGATCAGCATAGTGCCGATGTTCCGCATCTTTTCCAGAGAATCCTGAATCAGGATCTCCGTTTCCGTATCAATATTAGCCGTGGCCTCATCCAGGATCATTACCGACGGCTGATGCAGCACCGTTCTCGCGAAGGACAAAAGCTGGCGCTGTCCTGCGGAGAAGTTATTCCCTCTTTCCCGCACTTCCTCATCCAGACCGTCCTTCAGCCTGCAGATAAAGCTGTCCGCATTGACATAACGGCATGCCTGCCAGATCTCCTCATCGGTAAAATCGCCCCGCAGCGCCAGATTGCTGCGTATCGTACCGGAAAACAGAAATACATCCTGCAGCATCTGTCCAAAATGACGGCGCAGAGAGGCAATTTTGATGTTTCTGATCTCGATCCCGTCGATGAATATCTGTCCTTTCTGAATATCGTAGTTCCGGCAGATCAGAGACAATATGGTCGACTTGCCTGACCCTGTCGCGCCGACAAAGGCCGCTGTCTGTCCCGGATATACGTGAAAGGAAACGCCTTTCAGCACCCACTGCCCCGGATTATAGCAGAACCACACGTCACGAAACTCGATCTCTCCCCGCAGAGTCTCCAGTTCGACAGGCTCCTCAGCTGACGTTTCCGTCTCTGCTTCGCCGCGCGCCGCAGTCTCTGAGGCAGCCTGCGGTCTTTTTTCATCCACGATCTCCGGCGCTATATCCATAATGGTGAAGATCTTCTCCGCTGCCGCAAAAGAACGCTGCAGCATATCAAACTGCTCCGCCAGCGTCTGGATCGGATTGAAAAAGCGCGAAATATACATATAGAAGGTCACCACGACGCCGCTGCTCATGGTCTGTCCGAACAGCTGGAGATCGTCAATATATCCCCGTCCGCCAAGGTAGAACAGACACATCACCGAAGATACATACAGCATATATACCATCGGACGGAAGATGCCGAAAACGAAGATCCTGTCCCTTTTCGACCTGCGCAGTGTCTCACTCCGGGCCCGAAACTCCTCCAGCTTACGGTCCTCCTGATTGAATACCTGTGTGATCTTCATGCCCGATAAATTTTCCGAAAGATATGTATTCACATCGGTGGTGGCATTATTTACTCTGCGGTGCACCTTTCGGGAGAAATAACGAAAAAGCGCCGTAAACAGCACGACAAACGGCACAAAGCAGAGCACCATCAGTGTCAGCGCGTAGTTGAGCATCAGCATAGCCGCCAGCACGCCCGCGATCACCACCATATTTTTGATCAGGGTCACCAGAATATTCGTAAACATATAAGAAATGGCGTTGGTGTCATTGGTAACTCTGGTGACCAGTTTGCCCACCGGTATAGAAGAAAGCTGCCCGTGTGATAAGCCCTCAATATGAACAAAGATATCCTCACGAAGGGCAGAAAGGATCTTCTGACCGGTGCTCTGCAGAATCATAGACTGTCCATAAGTGCAGATCATGCTGACCACCAGAATACCCGCGTAGAATCCCACCATGCTCCAGAGATAAGACAGCGCGAAGGTGCCCTTTACCGTCTCCTCAATATAGCCGATCAGAAGCGGCGAAACCAGATCATAAACGATAGAAATGAGCAAAAGCAGAAATACCTTCACAAATTCTTTTCGGTAAGGTCTGGCATAAGTCATCAGCCTTCTGATCAGCTCTCTGTCCTCCATGTGCCGGTCAAGATCCGGCTCTTCTTTTCTGTTTTTTTCCGTCAGGTAAGTCAAAGTGAAGATCAGCGTAAAAACGCCGATGATCGCGCCGACGATCAGAATAGGAAGATATTTATGCATCTGCCGCCCCTTTCTCCTCCAGTTCCTGCAGCCTGACCATCCTGCGGTATGCGGGACAGCTGTCATAAAGCTGCTGATGACTGCCCTCAGCCGTCAGACGGCCGTTTTCCAGGAACAGCAGCCGGTCCATCTGCTCTATCGTAGAAATACGATGCGCGATGAGAAGGGTCGTCTTTCCTTTTCTAACTTCGCGCAGATTCTGAAGGATCGCCTTCTCTGTTTTCGTGTCCACCGCCGAAACCGAATCATCCAGGATCAGTACCGGCGCGTCCAGCATGAGGGCTCTGGCAATGGATATTCTCTGCTTCTGTCCCCCGGATACCGTCACGCCCCGCTCGCCCAGCACCGTCTCATAGCCTTCCGAAAATTCCCGGATATCCGCGTCGATATCCGCCATCTCCGCAGCTGCCGCAATGCGATCCATCCGCGCGGTATCTCCATCATTTCCAAAGGCGATATTCCGCGTGATCGTATCCGAAAAGAGAAAATTATCCTGAGGCACATAGGCAAATGCCTTCCTCACAGATTCGATGGTCAGATCATTTATATCTTTACCGTCCAGAAAGATCATGCCGTCACCCACGTTATAGGTCCGCAAAAGCAGATCCACCAAAGTAGTCTTCCCGGCGCCGGTCTTTCCCACGATGCCTATCTGTTCTCCCGCCTTTATACTGCAGGTGATATCCGAGAGCGTTTCCCGCTCTTCGCCGGGATAGCGGAAACTCAGACCTTCAAAACGGATCTCTCCTCTGGCATTCACAAGCGCGGCAGCGCCCAGCCGGTCCTTTACCGTCGGCTTCGCGTCCAGAAGCTCGCTGATCCGATTCAGCGACGCCTTTCCTCTGGAGGTCATGTCGATCAGCTCGGAAACTGCCATGATCGGCCACACAACAGCGTTGAAATAGCCGATAAACTCCACCAGTTCCCCCGCGTTGAACACGCCCTTATAAACGAGATAGCCGCCGTATCCCAATATGATGCAGATCACGCTTTCCACAAACAGAGTCACCAGAATGCGAAGCAGCACAGAAGCCTTCGTATGAGCGATATTGGCCTTTTCATTCTCTATATTCAATTGCTGAAACGCCATCAGCTCCCTGGCTTCCTTGACAAACGCTTTGATGACAGCGATACCCGAAAAGCTTTCCTGGGAAAAATCGGACAGTTTTGAGAACGCCTCCTGGCGAATATCCCATTTCACCATCATATACCTGCCTACCACTGTGGCGCAGGCAAGCAGAAGCCCCATAGGGATCAAAGAAAGCAGCGTCAGCACCGGATCCATTCTCCACATTTTGGCGATGGCAAGTACACCAAGAAAGAGCGTATCCAGAAACATCATGATACCCCATCCGAAGCATTCCTGCACTGTATCCAGATCATTGGTAAACAGGCTCATCAGATTGCCGACTTTGTTGTGCTGATAATACTCACAGCTGAGCCTGCGGCAGTTGTCAAACATATCCTCTCTGAGCTTTGCCTCCACCCGGACCGCGGCGCCGAAAAACATGACGCGCCACAAAAAACGGCCGAAGACGATAGAAAGAATGATCCCTGTCATCGGCATGCAGATCCTGTCCAGCAGAAAATCCATATCAAAGGGGAGCGTCTGTCCGCCTGTATCGACAACGCCCTGATTGATCCCATTGATCACCATCTGATACAGGTTAGGGATCTCCAGCTGCATGCAGTCCACCAAAAGCAGCGCCGCTATGCCCAGCAAAAGCATCGGCGCGTATCGAAGATAATATTGATTGATATGACGTCCAAAGATCAAACTGCCACTTCCTCTACAAATTTCATATCCGGGTTCCGCCTGTATTTTATTATTATAATGAACGTTCGTTTTTGAATCAAGAGGTACGGAAAAAAACACACAAAAGTTTCTTATCCCGCAATCAGAAAGCGGCTCGCATCTTTCTCCGCCGGCCGCCGCATCACGCAAAATATTCAGTTCTGCATCCTGATCTGCTCACTTTGTATCGCCTGATAGCGGATCAGGTCCGAAGCGTTCAGATCTTCCTTCCACATGTCTACTGCCGAGATCTGATGATTGTCATACATGGTGTAATAGTAAACGCCGCGATCCGCGTTGCAGCAGGACGTATAGATCGTCACCTCGTACTTTCCGTCTCCCAGATCACAGCATCCTCTCTGCTGGTCTACCGAGCCGAGAATGTGGAAAAACTGACTGACACTCTCAGCCTCTGAATCGCCGCTGACAGAATTCATCTTCACAAAGACCGCCCGGACAAAACGAGACGGAGAAGACAGATCTCCCGGAAGACCCAAGGCGCCCATTCCCCGGCTGTAAGTCTGCAGCGCCAGTCCGTCGCAGAAACGATTTTCCGGCTGACGCGCCGACAGGCCCATATAATCGTTCAGCTGAAACAGCTGCCGGTCAAAGGTCGGATTGTTAGCCATCACGCCGACCGGATTATCATAGACCCGCAGTCCTTCCGCGACTGCTTCCACCGTGACCGCCTCATCGCGGTCAGCAATGATCCAGTGCAGCTGCGCGATAGGAAGATCGCTGCTGAACGAAATGTCGAGCAGATTGATCCGGTCAAGGAGTCTGCGCGCTTCCTTCACAGAAGCGCACTGTCCCAGCAGCCAGGGGATCAGCTCAAACTGCGCGATATTATCCCGCTCCGCCTGCAGCTCTTTGTTATATACGGCGTTTCCCTCAAAATTCAGCCCCGCTATGCAGAGTCCCTTTTCATTGACCGCCTCATGATACAGCGGATATTCCTCCTTCACACAGGCCATGCCGATCATCGCGTAGTGATGCGGCATATCCCCCGCCTCGCGAAACCGGAACGGGTAATTCCGCGGCGTGATCGTGATGTCCGTCCCGTAAGAGACCTCATAATCCATATTTCTGCCAAAATAAAAATCCTTTGTCTTATAAGTAATGGCTGTACACATTTTTTCTCCCCCTCAGTTGTAATTTTTTCTCATAGCTATAGTATACGCCAAAATCCGCGAAATACAAGTATTCAAAAAGTACCTCTGGAAAACTTCACCCTGATGATGTAAAATGAACAAAAGGAGATACGCAAACGATGAATCAATACAGCAAAGAAGTCGGGAACCGAATCCGCACCATCAGAAAATCAAAAGGACTCAGTCAGCAGGCATTCGCCAACGCCCTGCACAAGACCAAGTCCACGATTTCCAAATATGAACACGGCGCCATCGCTCTGGATCTGGAGACCCTCCGCGAGATCTGCCAGCTTCTGAAGATACCGCCCCATGTTCTTCTTACCATAACAGAAGATACGGAAAGCGGCTCTGCAAAGATCAGCGTGCAGCGGCTTTATCTGTATAATCTGGCCGGCCGCAGCGGCATATTGACCAGAAGCATCATAGAGATCTATACACGCTGCGGCGAAGGACAGAATCTGTCTCATCAGGACGCGTCAATATTCTATGGACTCCCCTCTTTTCAGTGCCCTGAAAAATGCCAGGGATTTTACTACGGCTCTATTACCAAGCAGGACATCTTCACCCATCTGCATGTGATCAACCAGAAGAATAATATAGAGCAGGTGTCCCTCTGTTACAGATCAAATCTGGACAACCTGCTCTTTGATGTAGGACTTCTCACCGGTCTCTCCTTTGCCAGCCTGGTACCAGTCTCCTGCAAGGCGGTCATCTCAGAAAAACCGCTGCCTGAGAACGAGACCCTGCTCTCCGCTCTGGCCTTTGATCAGGCAGAGCTTAGAAGGATCCGCAATACCGGCATCGTAGCGCTTCTCCGGCGTTAACAGTCAGGCTCAGCGATGGATGCTTTTCTGTTTCATAAACCCGGCTGCTGCGAAGAGTCCCGCGGGGATCAGCCAGCCAAATCCCAGGTCGGAAAGCGGCAGCAGACTCGCGAAGATATCGATTCTGAGAATATTTCCGATCTGCAGCAATGCTGACGCCGCGAAAGCGCCGAAAGCAGCGAAACGGTACGTAGTATCCTGATGGATGAATCTGTCTGCCAGCCCGAATACGACCAGCACGATCAGTACAGGATAGATCAGATCCAGCACCGGGGCGGCCATAGAAATGATCGCCGCCGTGCCAAAGTTGGAGATCGCCCATGAGATCAGTGTGAAACCCGCTACCATGGTCTCATATCTCACGCCTGTTTTTTCCGCGAAGAAGGATGCGATAGAGGTAAGCAGTCCCACGGCAGTCGTCAGGCAGGCAAAAGCCACGATGACTCCAAGCAGCGCCAGACCCGGCTTTCCGAGAAGCTGTTCCGTCAGCAGGATCAGAAGCTGCGGCTGAGACATCGTCTCTTTCACAGAGACAGACATAGTCGCGCCGATATATGCAAGACCTCCGTAAACAACGACCAGCAGCGCAGTCGCCACAAGGCCCCCTCGCAAAAATAGCGCCGATTGTTCTTTCTGTCCTGTATATCCTTTCTGACGGATGGTCAAAAGAATCGCTACTGAAAAAATATACGCCGCCATCATGTCCATGGTCTGATAGCCTGACAGCAGCCCGCTTCGAACTACACTGCCTGTTGCCGCCGCAGGACCGGTCTCACCGATAGGAGAAACGATACCCTTTCCGATCAGCACAAGCAGAGCGGCGAACATCACCGGCGCCATGAATTTTCCCACCAGATCTACCACTCTGCTCTGCCGCACGCTGAGCAGAAATGCTATGAAGAAAAATACTGCTGTACATGCCCAGGAATTCAGAGTGCCAAAGTTAGGGGCGATTCCGATCTCATAGGTGATCGACGCGGTTCTGGGAATAGCGACAAAAGGACCGATGCACAGGCAGTTTACCGCCAGAAGTATGGTGGAGATCTTTGCGCCCAGTCGGCCGGTCAGGCCTTCCGCGCCCTTTTCCTGCCTGGAGACCGCGATCATGGCCAGCAGGCTCATGCCGATATCGATAAAAATAAAGCAGATAAAACCGATCATCCAGGAGCCGCCTGACTCCCAGCCTAAGAACGGCGGAAAAATAAGATTCTCCGCGCCGAAAAACATGGCAAAGAGAGCAAAGCCGATCGTCAGGGAATCTACTGTTTTAATTCTGTTCATCATCTCACCTCGTAATAAAAAATATGAAGTTATTTTATAGAAAAAAACCTGCTGAGACAAATGCCGCGCGGTGTCTTTAGAGGAAACCTTTGCGTCTATAGTGTCTTGATACGACACTTTTGTCGAATCCGGAGTTGTTTTGACGGAATTTACTGTTAAAATGCAAAAAATCACCTAAAAGGTTCTTTTTAGGAAACTCCTCCCTGGCTTTTTTGACTTGCATTGGGACAGGTTTTCTGCTTAACTTATAGGTAGATAAAATTTAAGGAGACTGCTATGCGACAATATAAAAATCTGGTGCGTCTTTTAGATGTAGACGATGAGTTTATCATCGATCTGGCCTACGCGACGCCTGACAATTTTACCGGCAGCATCGTATATACCTCTGGTGAGTGTTATATCGATGTCCATACTGCTAAACGGCTCATTAAAGCCAAAGAACTTGCGAAGAAGGACGGTTTCCGCATGAAGGTCTGGGACGCTTACCGGCCTGTCAGCGCCCAGCAGAGATTCTGGGACCTGGTGCAGGATAACGACTATGTCGCCTACCCGCCGGATATGAAAACAATGACACAGTTTAAAAATTCTCATATGAACGGACAGTGCGTTGACGTGACTCTCTGTGACGCTGACGGAAAAGAGATACTGATGCCAAGCGGTCTGGATGATTTTACAGAAAGGGCCCGCTTGGACTGTCCGACGACAACAGGCGAAGCTCGAAAAAACGCGGAATATCTGCGGGATATCATGACTGCCGCCGGGTTTACCCCTTACTCCGGTGAATGGTGGCACTTTTATGACCGGAAAACAGAGCCTGTTCCGTATTCCGACATCTGCTTTGATGAGGATCAGAGTTAAATTTACTCTTCTATCGGCACGAATCTTGCATTATACTGTTTATATATAGAGGAGGTCACACATGAATTATGACAAAAAACAATTACTGGCAGCTGTAGACAGCGTCTTTGATGAAGCCGTCTCTTTCCGCCGCCAGCTTCATATGCACCCGGAGCTTTCAGAGCAGGAAAGCGGCACAGCCCGTCTGATCGCCTTGCAGCTGCAGGCTTTGGGGATTCCCTACGAGTCAGGCATAGCAGGCAACGGCATCTCTGCTGTCATCTATGGAAAAGACAAGGCCCGCGGTGTCGGCATCCGTGCTGACATGGATGCCCTTCCCATTACAGAAATGGTTGAAATCCCATTTAAATCCGAAAATCCCGGCGTTATGCATGCCTGCGGCCACGATATCCACACAGCCATCCTGCTGGGAACGGCCAAAGTTCTGATGCAGATGCGGGATCAGCTGCCCGGCAGCGTCCGCCTGCTGTTTCAGCCTTCTGAAGAAACCATCGGCGGCGCCCGCCAGATGATCGAGGCAGGCTGTCTGGAAAACCCGAAGATCACCAGCGTCCTCGGCCTTCACGTAGATACCAAAACTGACGCGGGCAGCGTGGAATTCATTCCCGGCGCTATGAACGCCGCCTGCTGTGAATTCTATGTCCGCGTTATCGGAAAATCCTGCCACGGCGCTCACCCTACTGACGGCATCGACGCCCTGCTGCCGGCCTGCACCATGATCACCAGCCTGCAGTCCATCCTTACAAGACGTATGGATCCTACGGACTCCGTGCTGATCACTGTGGGAACATTCAACAGCGGTGTCAAGGAAAACGTAATTTCCGGAGAAGCGGTATTTTCCGGTACCATCCGTTCTCTCGACATGGACGCTATGGCCGGGATCAAAAAGTATCTGACCGAGCTCTGTCACTCGACTGCGGCGGCCTTCGGCGCTACCTGCGAGATCAGATTTTCTGCCGACGGCTATCCGACACTGAAAAATGATGATCAGCTGCTGAAATGGGTCATGGACGCGTCAAAGGAAGTCCTGGGCGAAGAGCACATCAAGCTCACCAAACAGCCGAGTCTCGGCGCCGACGACTTCTCCTTCTTCTGCCACAGCAGCCGGGGGCTCTATTATAACATCGGCGCCCGCAGACCGGGAGAAGCTGACGCCTATCCGATCCACAGCGACCGCTTCAATCCTGACGAAGAATGTATCCGCACCGGTATCCTGACCCAGGTAGCGGCAGTACTGAAAATTTTTGAGGAGGAATACAAAGCATGATAAACACAGAAGAGATCCTTCGCGACACCTATGTGAAGGTGGATCTGGGAAGAATCGCGGAAAACATGGCTTTGATCCGCGGTATGGCCGGCCCTGACGTAGCCGTCATGCCGGTGATCAAAGCCAACGGCTACGGCCACGGCGCTGTCCAGATCGCGCCGACCCTGATGGAAGCCGGCGCTTCCTATCTTGCCGTGGCCACTTTGACAGAAGCCCTGGAACTTCGTGACGCCTACCCTGACTATCCGCTGTTCATTCTGGGACACACGCCGGACCGGCTGCTTCACTATGCCGCCGAAAACTGCATCACGCAGACGGTCTTTACTTTGAAGCAGGCGCAGATCCTCGCTGACGCTGCCCGCCGGGCAGGACAGACCGCAAAGGTTCATATCAAAGTAGATACCGGTTTTCATCGTCTGGGCCAGATCCCGTCTGATGCCTTTGCCGATGAGATCGCTGCCATGTTCCAGCTGAACTCTCTGGAAGTAGAGGGCATCTTCAGCCATCTCGCTCTGGCAGGAGACGCCGAAGACGAGGAGCAGTTCGGCCTCTTCATGGATTTCATAGAAAAACTGGAAAACCGCGGCTGCAGCTTCCGCTATAAACATCTGGCTGACAGCATCGCCTGTGTAGACGCACCCCGGTACCGTCTCAACATGATTCGTCCGGGCGCTTTGATCTACGGCATGATCGGTTTTGAAAAAGGACACCTTCCTGTAAAGCAGGCCCTGACCTTCCGCAGCGCCATTTCCCAGCTGCATCGGATCCCTGCGGGAGAAGGCGTCAGCTACGACTATCTCTGGAAAGCGGATCGTGACAGCGTCATCGCCACCCTGCCGTTCGGCTATGCGGACGGCTATCCGCGCAACATGAGGGATAAAGGATATGTCATCATCGAAGGTGTCCGCGTACCTATTATTGGCGTCATCTGCATGGACCAGTGCATGGCCGACGTTACCGATGTACCCGGCGTCTGCGAAGGCATGGAAGCCATCATCTATGGAGACGGAAGCGACGGCTCCATGACGATCGAAGATGCCTCCCATCTGGCAGGCACCAACAAAAACGATATTATTGCCCGCATCATGGCAAGACCGCCGCGGGTATATGTGAAATAGAAGCGGGCGGCACCGCAGCCTTCGAGAGCCTTCGAGGAATTGAGCAAAACGGGGCAAATTCTTTGATTTTGCTCAATCCGGCTGCCCGATGGTCCCGGATAATTGAGCAAAGCGGGGCAAATCCTTCGATTTTGCTCAATCCAGTTGCCCGGCGGTCCCGGATAATTGAGCAAAACGGGCTAAATTCTTCGATTTTGCTCAATTCAGCTGCCCGGTGATCCCGGATAATTGAGCAAAACGGGCTAAACTCTTTAATTTTGCTCAATCAGGCTGCCCGGCGGTCCCGGATAATTGAGCAAAACGGGGCAAATTCTTCGATTTTGCTCAATCCGACGCGCTGCCGGTTCTTTAAATCACTGAAACCGCTCTAAAATATAATTCTTAAAGGCGGTATACGCGCCGGAAAGCCTCCAGCTCTTTTTCCATGCCAGAAAAGTCAGCACCTCCTGCGCAGGCTCAAGCGGAAGCGCAGTAATATTCTCACTTTCATAGCTCTTTGCTACTGTATCTGTTACAAGCAGAATTCCGGTGCCGGCCTGCACCATATCCAGCATGATATCTGTTTCCTGCGTATTCATAAATGCTACATTGAAATCTACATTATACCGCTCATAAAGTTCTTTCATTTCATTAAAAAAATGCGAATCACTTTCCCCTGTCAAAAGCGGCACCTTTGAAAGGTCTGTAATTTTCATTTTTTCTTCCTTTGCCACTGGATTCCGACTACTGATCAGCACATTCAGGTTTTCTGTACGTAAAATCTCATACCGGACATTGGGGCGTTTTGCGTTTTCTATGCGCGACTTAATGATGATAAAATCCAGTTCCCCCTCTTCCAGCATTTCATACGCTCTGTAATTTTCTACGACTCTAATGGTGCCGATGACATTCTGCCTCTCAATAAAGAAATCGTTGATAATAGACACCAGTCCTGAAGCCTTATAAAACGGGAATACGCCAATGCGGATCATCGTTTTATTATCAGCGGTACTCTGTCCAAAGGCAGCAAGCAGTTTATTTACAGATCCCACCACATCTTTCGCATAAGAACAAAACTTCTCCCCTTCCGCAGTCAGTACCACATTGTGCGTATCTCTTTTAAACAGCTTTGTCTGCAGCTCTTCTTCTAAGGCGTGAATCTGCTGGCTGATTGCCGGCTGACTGACAAACAGCGCTTCTGCTGCCTTTGAAAAGCTTCGCTGTTTTGCTACTTCCAGCACATAATAGACCTGGCGAATTTCCATAATGATTTCCTTTCCGGACATCTGCTTATAACTTCATCTTATAACCGTATTATATCTAATTATTTCCCATTTTGCAACGACAGCGATACAATTATTTCAGAAAATTTTCTCAAAGAAAAGAGGTGAACAATATGCATCAGGTTCTACAAGAAGCCATGTCCATGAAAGAAGAAATCATCAGTCTCCGCAGGCAGATACACGAAAACGCGGAACTGGCATTCGACCTGCCGAAGACAAAAAAACTTGTGACAGACACCCTTTGCTCCATAGGCTGCGAGCCAAAGCCTCTGGGCGGCGGAATCACCTGCACCATCGGAAGCGGCAGCCCGGTTCTTCTCCTTCGCGCCGATATGGACGCGCTGCCCCAGACAGAGGATACAGGCCTTCCCTTTGCCTGCAAAGACGGCGCCTGCCATTCCTGCGGCCACGACGCCCATACCGCTATGCTGCTTGCTGCGGCGAAAATTTTGAAGGCTCACGAAAGCGAACTTTCCGGTACAGTTAAGCTGATGTTTCAGGCAGGAGAAGAAACCCTGCTGGGTTCTCAGAAGATGATCGACGCGGGTATTCTGGAAAATCCAAAAGTCGACGCGGCCATGGGACTGCACATGAATTTCGGTCCATGCGGAGATTTTGACCTCCATGCGGGAACGATGACTTACGCGGCCCGTCAGATGATGCCGTCAGCTGACGAATTCAAAATCAAGGTCAAAGGCCGATCTGCCCACGGAAGCTGCGCTTTTCAGGGAATTTCCGCAGTCAGCGCCGCATCCGCTATCGTAACAGCGCTGCAGCAGCTGCTCGCTCTGGAGCTTCCGGCAGACGAAAAAGCGATTCTTTCTATCGGCAGCCTCCACGGCGGAAACGCGTCCAACGTCATTCCTGACGAGGCGGTGATCATGGGAAATTTCAGAGCCTACAATCCCCAGTACCGGGCGCTGATGCAAGAGCGGGTCCGCGAAATCGCATCCGGCATCGCTTCCGCATGGCGCGCGGAAGCTGTCACAGAGTATATCGCAGGCGTCGCGCCGAATATCAATGATCCTGACCTTGCCGCTGAAATGGCTGGCTACGCGGCAGAAGTCATGAAGAAAGTGGAAGTCATCCCGCCGGTCAAAGGCTCGGAAGACTTTGCCAATCTCTGCAGTCACGTGCCGACCTTCTTCGCCAATATCTCCGCGGGAAGTCCGGATGACGGCTATGCTTACTCCATGCACAATCCAAAAGCTGTTTTAGATGAAGAGGCACTGCCTTACGGCGCGGCGGTTCACGTAAACTGCGCAATAAACTGGCTTGCAAATCACAAGTAACATTTGTATCATTGAACTTAAGAAAGGAATTATCATGAACGGATTATACGCACTGACAATTATCATGATTGTCTACGCACTGGGCGATATGATCGCCACCAAAACAAAAGCAATTATCTCCATGCTGTTTGTTGCTTCCGTAGTCTTTGCCATCGGTTTCTGGAACGGACTGCCTGCAACTATCTTTGCTGATTCTGCCCTGCAGGGCTTTGCCAGCGTGACAGTCGGTCTGCTTCTGGTACATATGGGTACTACCATCAAACTGAAGGACTTAATCAAGGAATGGAAAACTGTGATCATCGTACTCTGCTCCACTGTAGCGATCTGTCTCGGCGTTTACTTTATCGGCGGCATGATCATCGATAAGGCTATGGCTCTGATCGGCGCTCCGATCCTGGGCGGCGGTGTTGTAGCATTTGTTGTAATGAGCGATGCACTGAAAAATGCCGGTGAATCGGTTATCGTCTTCGGTTCCCTCGTCCTCGTGATTCAGGGTGTTGTAGGCTTTCCGATCGCTTCCTTCCTCTGCAAGAAAGAAGCCCTGCGTCTGAAGGGTCAGATCGCGTCCGGCGAGCTGATGCTCAGCAAACCGCTGGATGACGACGCTGCGAAACCGGCTTTCCGCATTTTCCCGAAAACACCGGAGGATTACAACGGACCAAACTATCTGATCGCAAAACTCGCCATCGTTGCATGTCTCGCTCAGTGGCTGTCCGGTCTGACAAACGGTAATGTCAACATGCTGGTCATCTGCCTGATCCTTGGCGTTATCTTCAAAGAAATCGGCTTCCTTGATGAGGCTTCTCTGACAAAAGCCAACGGCTTTACCTTCGTCATCGGCGCAGTCCTCGTCAACGTATTCGCAAGTCTTGCCAACACCACTCCGGCGCTGGTTCTGTCCATGATCAAACCGCTGGCAGTTGTCGTTGTTGTCGGCCTGGCATGCTGCGCGGTTGTATCCATTCTCATCGGAAAGATCTTCCACCAGAGCTGGTACATGTCCTGCGCTCTGGGCGTGACTGCCCTCTTTGGCTTCCCTGGAACTATGATCGTTCCGACTGAAGTCGCGAAAGCTGTCGCAGACAGCGAAGAGGAAAAGGAAGTGATCCTGCAGAATATCCTGCCAAAGATGATCATCGCAGGTATGGTATCTGTATCCATCGTTTCCGTTGTCTTTGCCGGCGTTATGGCAAGCTGGGTATAAAATATCACAAAAGGCTGCGCCGGGATTTCCCAGGCGCAGCCTTTTGATATAAACTACATCTACATATTCAGTTCTTCCACTGCGTGCACCAGCATTTCGATGGCTGCAGGGATGGAATCTTCGTCAAGATCAAACTCCGCGCTGTGCAGGGTCTGAGTGGTGTCACAGCCAATACCTACATAAGTAGCGATACCGCCGTTATCCTGAACCTTGTTGATCATGACAGAAGCATCGTCGGTTCCGCCAACATTTCCTTCAAAGTAGATCTTTTCAAACCAAGGCACTTTCTTCGCGGCTCTTTCGATGACTTCCATCATGGCGTCACTGCTCTGTGCTGCCGGAATCTCGCCGAAGTCCTCATAGGTATATTCCATATCGTATGCCTTTGCCGCGCCGTCCAGAATGTCGAATACTCTCTTGCGGGCATAAGCTGCGATGGTCCTGGTCTGGCCTCTGTACTCAATGCTCATAAACGCGTTAGGCGCGATGGTGTTTACCACAACACCAGCGTTGAGGATACCTACATTGACTCTGCAGAGTCCCTCTTCGTGCGGCGCGATGGCGTGGAGATTCAGTGCCGCTGTGCAGGCTGCCAGAAGCGCGTTCTTTCCGTTCTGGGAAGCGCCGCACGGATGTGCCGCTGTGCCGTGGAACGTAACGTCGATCTGGTCGTCGCTTAAGAAGTCCTTGCAGCCGCAGGCGATGGTGTTTGACGGAAGCGGCCAGCCTTCTGCGGTCAGCGCCATGTGTACGGAAATAAAGTTCATCGCGTCATCAAGATGGCCTTTGTCCACGATAGACTGGGCGCCATTGTAACGTTCTTCCGCCGGCTGGAAGATGATACGCATTTTACCTTTCAGCTGGTCTTTTCGCTTCATCAGCTCGCAAGCAAGTCCGATACCGATGGCGGTGTGCGCGTCGTGGCCGCAGGCATGTACACATTCCTTATTGCAGGAGATATATCCTTCATCAAAAGGTCTAAAACCCTCTTTCTGCGGTTCTTCATACGGCAGGCAGTCGATATCAAAACGGAATGCCGTTACAGGACCTTCTTTGCCGGTATCCAGCTCTGCGATAACGCCCGGATATCCGCCTGTTCTCTCTACATATTCCGGTTTAGCGCCCTGAGCGACGGCTCTCTCCATTTCCGCCTTTTTCTCTTCATCTGAAAGCATCTCAAAACCAACAGTATCTACATTAATTACATCGGTTCCCATCAGGCACTTGTAGCCTTCCTTCTCCAGAATTTCAGCAACTCTGGCGCTGGTTCTGATCTCTCTCCAGCCGATCTCCGGATAGTGATGGAATTCTCTTCTGTACTCTACAAATTGATTCATGTTTCCTCTCCTTTTCTCAAACTCTTTTGCATGTATCTAAAACCTGCCCGAGAAGCTTGACGCCCTGGCAGATCTGATCATCTGTCACATTAGAAAAACTCAGTCTGATATGCCCTTTTCGATGACGATTATCCATATAAAAGATGCTGCCCGGCATAACAAGCACGCCTTTTTCCTCTGCCCGCCGATAGACCTCTTTTTCACTGATATCATCTGACAGGGTACACCATAAAAGCAGTCCGCCCTTAGGCTTCTGGTAGGTGATGCCTTTGTCTGCGATCTTGTCCAGTTCCCGGCAGAGAAGAGACAGCTTTTCGCCATAAAGCCGCTGTATCAGCCTCACATGCTCATCAAAAGCGCCTGACTCTATATATTCATTAAGAAAAAACTGTCCGATTCCTCCGATCGCTGTTTCGTCCACGCTGAGGGCATAGCCCATCATGTCGATCAGATCAGGCGGCGCCACCGCGTAGCCGATCTTCATCATATATGGAAACGCCAGCGTAAACGAATAAAGATAAATCACCATTCTATTGGAATCCAGGGCGTAGAGACTTGGCAGACGATATTCCTCATAAGAAAAATCGATCTGATAATCCTCCTCTATCACCGGCACATTATACATGTTGGCGATCCGCAGCAGCGTCTGCCGCTTTGCAAGAGACATGGTAATTCCCGTCGGATTATGATAGCTGGGCTGCGTATAGATAAATTTCGGCTTATGCTCTCTGATGGCATCTTCCAGCAAGTCCATTTTCATGCCATCCGGCTCCATGGGAACTGTAATGACTTTGACTCCGTGATTGTGAAAAATGCTGAAGTTATCAGGCACCATCGGCTCCTCGGCTACAATGCACTCTCCTTCACGAAGATACATCAGCATCAGATAACTGAGGATCTGATTGGTTTCCACGAAAATCTGCACATTCTTTGGCGTGACATAAATATTCCGCTCTGTCAGAAGCCGGCAGATATTGTCTTTGAGCCTGTCCGTTTCACGGAGAAATCCTTTCATACTGGCGATCTGGCTGCTGTCAAAGATGCGGGAAACCACATGCTCCATGCCGGTCACCGGATTCAGCTTGCGGTCCATGATCAGTCCGCCAAAAGAGATCACCTCATCAGGCTCTGACCTCCAGTAAATATCATTAAACCGCTTTTCCGCCCGCTTAAATTCATAGCGAAATGCCTTTTCCAGCGGGAAAAACCGCTTGCCGAATTCCTGTATCTCCTGCGGCGCCTTGACAAAATAGCCCTTGGGTTTCTGCCTTGATACTACGCAGAGTTCCTTGGTAATGAGCACATCATAGGCTTTGATCACAGTATTCCTGTGCACGCCGGTCTCCTCCGCCAGACGCCGCTCCGAAGGCAGCTTGTAGCCTGCCGGCAGTTCTTCGCTGAGAATCTTTTTCTCTATTTCACCGGCGATCTGCTTATAGACCGGGATGCTGCTGTTCCTGTCAATTTTCAGTTTCATCGTGTCACATCCTCATCTGCATGCATGACAGCGTTTCTGCACAAAAGGCTTTTCACGCGGGTTACTGCGCAAAAAGCCTTTCTCCATTCGTCGTTTATATTATTTTATGCTTCTGCGCTGATTTATGCAAGAAGTTATGCGTTTTTAGCCTTCAGTTTTTTTACGTATCTGTCCCAGACAGTCAGCATAATGATACCGGTGATCATGATCACTACGATCGCAATGAACAGATAGCGATATCCGCCTTCTCCGAAAGTATCCAGAAGCTTACCGGAGCAGAACGGAACGATAACCTCCGGCAGATAACCCAGTGTACATACCAGGCCGATCGCAGTACCTGCAACTCTGATCGGTACGCCGCCTTCGTCCATCATGGAGAATACCATGCTGTATCCGCCGTACATACCTGCATAGATCATGATGCACAGTACGATGAACAGGGTAGAACCCATATTGCCCATGACTACCATCAGCAGAGTTCCCAGTGCCATCATAGAGAAGGTCACGTACATAACCTTGGATCTTCCCAGTTTGTCAGCAATAGCGCCGCCTCCAAACGCTGCTATCGGTCTGACATACTGCGCCGCGATGGTAACAAACGCGCCTGCTGTTGCGGCCATTCCGAATCTGGAAGTCGCATACGGTGTGAAGTAGTAGAACGCGATATTCATTACATAGGTGCAGCACAGGATCGCAGAAAGGATCCATACAGCCGGCATCTTTACGACTTCTTTTACCTGCGCGAGGCTGATCTTCTCCTGCTTCTCCTCAAGTTTTACGGATGTATCCGGCTTCTGTTCTTTCATGATAAAGAACAGCAGAACACCCAGAGCAATGGCAATTGCAGAGTAATATGTAATAACGCCGTTGAGTCCGCCCAGGTCTCCTGCCTTCTTGCTGAAGTAGCCAAAGATGGAAACAATGCAGATACCATCTACTGCATATACCAGACCTCTGCCGCCGTCCATGAAACCGTACGCCTTACTCTGTTCATTTTCATTTGCGATCTCACGAAGGCTCTTCAGAAGGGATGGCCAGAATGCGAACAGGGAAGTGAAACCCCATAACGCGTAAATGCAGAGCAGCATCACATAATTCGGATGCAGCAGATGCAGAATTCCGCCAACTCCCGTCAGAATCAGGGATACAGACATCAGTTTTCTGGTAGAAACCATATCGGCGACAACGCCGCCAAACAAATAGGAAATCATACCGAAGATTCCGAACATAGAGCCAAAGGTACCCATCTGCGTGTTGGTTAAATGATATGTTTCCAGATAGGCGTCATAGAAATATGATCTGAAATACGGTAATCCGTAGATCATTGCGCCCGCAATGGTTATAATGACCAAATGAAACATATGCTTTCTAAGCTTACTTTCTCCGCTCATTTTTCTTTCTCCTTTTCAGAATTGATCTAAAAGTCATAATATCTTTTTTAAATCATACGAAAAAATGAACCGGATATAAAGTGCCAAAAAATTTAAAAAAACACTTTGGACTAGTCCAAAATCAAAAAGGCTGCCCTGCCAGACAGCCATGACCACCAGCCGGTTCCTCCCGGCTCTACCGCATCGGCACGATGCAGTCGTAGCGAATAGATTTTCCTTTGATCGAGTAGCTGGGTTTCATCCCCGCCAGATACGGTCCCTTCAGCGGCCTTTTTATCACGATCCTGCGAGGCCCGCAGGAGATCGCTGCCTGAAGCAGATCGCTTTCTTCCCCGCAGGGCTGCTCAAGCTGCTGCAGAAGCTGAAACTTTTTCTTGATAAGCCCGCTTTTCTGCCTTTTCGGAAACATCGGGTCAAGGACCACGATATCCGGCGGCACCGCGCGTCCGGCCAGCGCCTCGATGCTGTCCTCCATATGAAGCCGCATCCGGCATAAGACCTGTGCCAGCGCCGGATCCTCAAGCCCTCTGCGCAGCGCGTCCCAAAGAAGCTCCGAGATGACCGGATTCCGCTCGTACAGGTCTACCTGAAATCCGGCTCCCGCGAGGAGAAATGCATCCTCCCCCAGTCCCGCAGTCGCGTCGACCGCAGTCAGCGCGGCCGTGTTCTGCACGCCCTTTAACCTGGCCGCTTTCACCAGCAGCTCCCCGTTCAGGTTATTGGGAATGAGCCGGGGCAGCAGCCTGCTGAAATCCCCCCGCAGAGCGCGGCCGTCTTCTACCAGCGAAAGCCCACTCGCGTCTATCTGCAGATACGCAGGCGCGGCGTCCTCAAACTCCGTCTCACGCTCAGCCATCAGCTGCTCCCGCACTGCGCTGATCTGCAGCTGTTCCTCTATACTGCGGACGACCGCCTCGTCAGCATCCTTATTCGCGTATAAGATAATTTTTTCATTACAATTCATTTGATCAGATTTCCTGTTCATTTATTGTCCGCCGGTTTCTCCAACCGGCACAAACTCTGCCGCCCCTGATAAACGCGCTTCTCCGTAAATACCATGTCCAAGGCCCGATCCCACGGTTCCATGGGCACCCGTTCTGCCTTCTGAACTTCAAAAGCCGCCGCGGCAATGACCGCCCTGCCGCACCCCGGTAGATACCGGTCATAGTAGCCCGCGCCCATACCCATGCGTCCGCACGCCGCATCAAAGACCGTACACGGACAGATCACCAGATCAATATCCCGCGGCGCGATCTCCCGCGAAGTCTCCCGCACCGGCTCCAGAATGCCGTAGGCTCCCTTTGACCAGGATCCTTCGTCCTGCGGAATCAGCGCGATCATCTCACCCGGTCCCACGCACAGCGGATAAGCCAGCCTCTTACCATCCGCCGCCGCGGCCCTTTCCAATACGTCCAGCCGGACCTCTCCCCGCACTCCCTTATAGATCAAAAGGGTTTCCGCCCGGCCGTATTCCTCCGACGCCAGTATCCGGCGTGAGATATTTTCCGACATTTCCATCCGCTCCGCGGCAGTGAGGCTGTCGCGGGCTCTTATCTTCTCTCTTCTCAGCGCGTTTCGTTCCATATTCGCATGGACTCCTTTCCAAAAGCTTGACACCGGACGCTACTGCAGACCTCTGCGCACCGGCCGGATAACGCCCGGCAGCACAGCGCCGAATACCATTCCCTTCCCGATACACAGGGCAAGCCGCGGCAGCAGGCTGCCGAAGATAAAGACAGCAGAATAATATCCGTAGATCTTGCTGTCCAGATACAGCACGCCGGTATTCAGAATGGTGATCAGAAGTTCATTGATAACGACCACGCCCATGACCTGACGGGCAGACAGGGAAAAATTCTCCTTCCGCGCATACCACCCGGCAGCCAGGCCGCATACGATATATGGCAGCATCCAAAGAGGCGTCGTAATGGAGACCCCATAACGGAGCAGCTGGTAGATCAGCGTTCCGAGGCCGCCCACGGCCATGCCGTCCAGCGGCCCGAACATCAGGGCGCACAGCAGGATCGGCAGGCTCTCAAACGTTATCTTCAGGTTTCCGAAATCCAGAGACAGATAGCCAAGCACAGCGCACATGGCCGCCATCATAGCATTGATCGCTAATTGTTTTGTTTTTTTAGACATAGAAAAAAACTCCTTCCTTGTTACAAGCTTGCGGGAAGGAGCTGGATCCTCTCTTCCGGCAGCGGACGCGGAACAGCACCGCGGAGAAGCTTTCTTCTCCTTCGTCCGGCGGCTACATCCCATCCGCCGGCACTTGACGCGCTGTTCTTACTCTGACCTCTTCAGTATACTGCATTATCATTATAAACGGAATAGATAAAAATAAGTATTTCGTTAAAATTCCTCTTTTTATTCGGAGAACCGACTCTCTGTCAGAAAGAATTTATCTGGCGGAAACAGAAACAGTACTTCCCCTGATCCCGATCCGTATTGCGTTCTGGACAATCGAACAGGGGCTGACAAGCAGCCCCTTCATGTACGTTTTGTGATCACCTTAGAAAATATTGATACTCTTCGTCTTTTTTACATTTTCCAGTATCTCTGTAGCTGTAGCTTTCTCGGCGTGTTCTTCCATTGACTTCGGCGCGTCAGAGTAACGGATCAGGTTGCCGCTGCCGCCGACACAGCCGCCGACGCAGGCCATGCCTTCAATGAAGTTGTTAGGCAGGACGCCTTTGCTCGCCCGCATGAGGGCTACCTTACACTTGTCGATACCGTCACAGGAGATCGGATTGAAATCAAAGTCTTCGATCTCCATTTCCTTCAGCGCGTGTGTCACGGCTTCAGCCAGACCGCCGGCCCGGGCAAAGATCCGTCCGTAATAAGAAGCCTGGTTCCAGTCCGTGCTCTCCTGCTCGCGCAGAATGATATCCTTGCTGTCGAACAGAGCCTGCAGCTCTTCAAAAGTAATGGCATAATCCACATACTTGCTGATCTCCGGCTTGCGGACTTCTGCTTTCTTTGCGATGCACGGTCCGATAAAGACGATGGTGCACTCCGGATGGCCCTCGCGGACAAACTTTGCCAGCTCTGCCATAGGGGACAGATTATGAGAGATCTTATCCTTAAGCTCCGGGAATTTCGTCTCTATGTATTTAACAAAAGCAGGGCAGCAGGATGATGTCAGAAATCCCTTTTCCACCAGCTCCTGCGCTTCCTTTGTCGCTACCATGTCAGCGCCCAGAGCTACCTCCAGAACCTCAGCAAAACCCAGCTTGCGGATGCCGGTGATGACCTGACCTAAATTGGCGTAGAGGAACTGACTGCCGATGGACGGCGCGACGATGGCGATCGTCGGATTGTTGGAGTCCTTGCGGGTGCTCTCTTTCAGACAGTTGATCACGTCCACGATGTTGGATACGTCTACTGTAGCGCCGAAAGGACAGTGATACACGCAGGAACCGCAGCTGATACACTTATCATAATCAATATGAGCTTCTCCGCCGGGCCCCATGGAAATAGCGCCTACCTTGCAGGCGATCTCGCAAGGCCGCTGGAAATTATGGATCGCGCTGTAGGAGCACGCGCTGGCGCATCTGCCGCAGTCCACACATTTGGTCTTATCTATCTTAGCGTGGTGCTTTTCGTCAATGGCAATGGCGTGGAGCTTGCAGGCATCTAAACAGCTGTGCGCCAGACAGCCCCGGCAAAGGTCTGTAACCACGTAGCCGGCCTCCGGACATTCATCGCAGGCGATATCGATGACCTGCACGACATTCTTGTTTCTTCTGCTTCCGCCGATGGCAAGACGCATACGGTCCGCCACTACCGCTCTGTCCTTGTAAATACAGCACCGCTGCGGAGGTTCATCCTTTGGAATGATCTTATTGGCCACCTCATTGAATTCAGCAAACACATCATTGCCCTTCCACGTTTGAATGGCAACCTCACGAAGCACATTATACTTGGTCTCCTGCACTTTGTTGTCAAATAACTTCAATCTATTACCTCCTCAAATATATTTTCTAGTTCACGTCCAGCTCTAAATCCTCGTCTGAAATATGATGATATTCTTCTCGGTTCATTATATCATAAATTGCCGGAACAACATAGAGGGTAAGTAAAGTTGCGTACAATAATCCTCCAATGCACACCAGCGCCACCGGCTGCATCATATCCGTACCTGCGGAATTGCCGAAGGCCATGACCACAAGTCCCAGTATGGTAGTCAGGGAAGTCATGAGGATCGGCCGTATACGGGTCTGCCCAGCCTCTGCGATAGCCTCCCGTTTTCCCATGCCTTCTGCCCGCAGCTGGTTGATATAGTCTACCAGTACAATGCCGTTGTTGACGATGATACCCGTCAGCATGATCATGCCGATCATAGCGATGACACTGATCTCCTTTCCGAAGATCAAAAGTGCCAGCAGGCCGCCGGTAAAGGCCAGCGGAATGATGAACATGATGATGAACGGTGATTTCAGCGACTGGAACTGAGCTACCATGATCAGATATACAAAGACAATACCCAGGATCAGCATCAGCACCAGATCCCGCATAGCATCCATGATGGTCTCGTTTTCTCCGGAGAATTCGATCGTAGTTCCGTCCGGGGTCTGGTAATCGTCCAAAGCTTTTTCCGCCGCAGCGGTCACCTTTGTAATATTATATCCCTGTGCCAGCGTTCCGGTCACGGTCAGATAGCGGCTCTGATTATCCCGGCTTATAGACTTCAGCGTCTCCTTCTCTTCAAGATCCGCGATATCGTTCAGCTTCACGGTCTGCACGTTCCCGTCGCTTCCTTTGATCTCCAGAGTAAGGTTCTTGATATCCTTTGTGGTAAGGGCGTCCTTGGCCTGGCTGGAGACCACCACATCATAGTCGTTGTCCTCCCATGTTACCGTAGTAGCCGTATCCTCATAGGTCATGGCGTCTACGATAGCGGCATACACCTGGGCCACGGTAAGGCCTTTCTTCATGGCCGCTGTCTTCCTGACCGTGAAGTGGTATTCTTTATCGGATTCCTGAATGCCGCTCTCTACAGATTCGATACCCTTAACATCGGACAGCTTCTCGCTGACGCCCTTTGCCGTTTCCTGCAGGTCATCCAGATCCGGGCTGTAAATGTTGATGGTCACGCCGCTGCCTCCCATGGCAGAACTGAAATCACTCATGGACGAGCCGGAGGCTTCCACTTCACCGGTCAGATCTTCGCACCGCTGATTTATATCTTCAGCGATCTCTCCACTGCTGCGCTCGGCGCCGTCTTTCAGCATGATGTAGAAGGATACGGAAGACTGGGAGGCGCCGCCCATGCCGCCCATACCTCCGGTGGACAGTATGGCGCCTACGGTCTCAATATCCTTGATCTCCCGGATCTTCTCCATAGCCTGATCGGCCTGGTCCTTTGTCTCCTCCAGACTGGACCCCTTCGGCATCTCCATAGAAGCCTGCAGCTGCGGCGAGCTCATCTCCGGCATGAAGATGAATCCCCTGGCCAGGCTGAAATATACGCTGCCCGCAAGGAGCGCTACAGCCAGCAGCAGTACCGGAGCTTTATGACGCAGCACGAATTCTATAGAGATCCTGTACTTCCTGATCAAAGCTGTATACAGCCTGCTCTCATCTGTCCGGATATCTGCCAGCATCTTAGAGGACATGGCCGGAACCAGCGTCAGAGCCACAATAAGGCTGGCGATCAAAGTATACGCGACGGTCAGGGCCATATCGGTAAATAACTGTCTGGTCAGACCGTCAGTAAATATGATCGGTACGAAAACGCAGACTGTAGTCAGAGTCGAGGCTGTGATCGCGCCCGCGATCTGCTTTGCCCCCGCCACTGCGGCCTGCGGCGCTGTAGCTCCCTGGCGGCGCAGACGAACTGTATTTTCGATAACGACGACAGAGTTATCTACCAGCATTCCCACGGACACAGCCAGACCTGACATGGAGATCAGATTGATGGATATGCCGGAGAAATACATCAGCAGGACAGCGAAGATCAGACTGATCGGAATACTGCAGATCGTGATAAGCGTCGGCTTGATGCTGCGCAGGAACAGAAACAGGATCAGCACCGCGAACAGCGCGCCCCACAGCAGGCTGCTGACAATAGAATTCACGACCAGGTGTATGTAGTCGCCCTGATCCATCAGAGTGGTAAACTGCAGGCCGTCATATTCCCCGGATAGACTGCCGAACTTTTCCTGAATGTTTTCACAGACCTCCGCCGTAGCGTAATTGGACTGCTTGGAGAAGGACAGGACCACGCCGTTCTCTCCATTGATCTTAGCATAGAGATCCTCGGAATTGTCACTGATAAACACATCTGCAACGTCCTTCAGATAGATCTTTCCCACGCTGCCTGCGCCCGAATCAAAGAGAAACAGATTCTCAGCCTGCTGCTCCGTGGCCACCTCGTCTCCCACGCTGACCAGATAGTTGACGCCATCCTGCTGAACGTATCCAGCCGGCATTGAAAAATTCTGACCCTGCAGGATCCCTGAGATCATCTCAGTTGTGATCGCCTCGCCGATATCAGCTTTTTCTCTGGCCTGTGCCGCCTGAGAATCCAGCTGGCTCTGCGCTTTGGCGATCTCGCCGGAGGCGGAATTCAGCTGACCGGAGGTTTCCTTCAGCTTCTTCTCTCCTGCCGCCAGCTGCTTTTCCGTCGCGGCCAGTTTTTCTTCATTTTCCGCAAGAGCCGCTGCCTGGGCCTCATACTGCTCCGGCGGCAGCAGGTCTTTTCCGGCCTCAAGCTTCTCTCTGGCCTCTGCCAGCTGTTTTTTACCTGCTTCGACCTGCGCTTTTCCCTCTTCCAGTTTCGCCTTCTGCGTCTCTATCTGCTTCTTTCCATCGGCGATCTTCTGCTTCTGGGTATTGAGCTGGCTCTGAGCGTCGGCCAGCTGCGAATCCACACTGGCCAGTACCTTATTATTGATCTTATCTATCTTTTTCTGACTGATGACCACATTGACCCGTTCCTTTAAAATACCGGAATCGGTGATACTGGCAACGCCCGCGGTCCCTTCAAGCTGATTCATCAGCGTATCGCTGACAAAAGCCGACAGTTCGCTCCTGTCCATTCCCTCACAGCTGACCGCCGCTACGTTGACAGGTATCATATTCGGGTTCAGCTTCATGATCGTCGGCGTCCCCACCATATCCTCCCAGCTGCCGCTGACCAGATTGATCTTCTGCAGAATATCCGAAGATATGGTATCCATATTCACGCTGTTCTCAAACTCCAGCACCACCATAGAATAGTTGGAATTTGACACAGACTGCACCTCCTTGATATCGGTCAGAGTCGCCAGAGTCTGCTCCAGAGGCTTAGTAACAGAAGTCTCCACCTTCTCCGGCGTTGCCCCGGGATACGGTGTGACAACAATGACATACGGCATATCTATATTCGGAAACAGATCCGGCGTCATCTTCGTGTATGACACGATACCGGTAACCAGAATGAGAACAACTGCTACAAATACAGTAAATGGTTTTTTTACGCTATACCTGGACATCCATTATCTCCTTTCTATTCTGTCCTGAAATAAGCGGAGGGTTTTCTCAAACTCCCTGCGCACACTTTCCGCTTCTGCAAAATCATGCAGGCACTGGCCCGCGGCCTCTTTCATTACAGCAAAGAGCGCCCGGATCATCCGGCTCATATCCTCTCTGCTTTCCAGCGCCAGCGCGGCTCCGTCCGCTTCTTCCGTCAGGATCTCCACGATCCGCCGCTGTACCTCCACAGCATAATCAAAAGTGCAGCCTCCGCCGCCTGCCTCCATGATCAGATTGGTCAGCACCTTCCGCACAGCCTCATCTTCCGCCATGTTCACCATCACCGCGAAGAGGGCTCTCAGGCCGTCAAAGAGATTTCCGCCGGACTTTCTCATAGAAGTCCGGACCACACCCGCAAGCTGCTCCACATAGTCGGCCAGTATATACTGGACCAGATCGTGCTTATCCTCAAAGTACTGATAGAAGCTGCCCCGGCTGATGCCCGCGTTCTGAATGATCTGATTGATGGACATTTCACTGACAGGAACCCGGATCAGCTCGTCTATGGCGGCGTCGAAAATCCGCCGCCTCTTTTCATCCGGCAGATTGTAATATGTATCTTTCGGCATAAATATGCCTCCTTTTCATTCATTCTTTCTTCTCACGCAAAAATGACACCTTGTCATATCTTAATCCAGTATACATGACAGGGTGTCATATGTCAATTGCGTTTTCGGTTTTTTTGTCTATCTCTTCTTTCCGATCCGCCAGACAGCCTCTGCCGCAGCCGCAAGCTCCCTGCGTGTATTGAACGGCCCTACAGACAGACGCACAGCGCCGGTATTCCATGTGCCTATGGTCTTATGCGCAAGACCTGCGCAGTGATAACCGCCCCGAACGGCAATACCGTAATCCCGGTTCAGTCTGTCCGCCACCTCTTCACATTCCATACCCCGGATATTGAAACAGCTGATGCCGGTCTTTCCCTCCGGCGCCGGTCCGTACAGATCGACAAAATCCATGCTGCCGATCATCTCATCAAAATACCGGATCAGTTCTCTCTCGTAAACTTCCACAGTCTCCACACCGACCTTCTGCAGCATGCGCAGAGAATATCCCAGTCCGATAATGCCCGGGGCATTGATCGTACCGGCTTCAAATCCCTCGGGAAACTCCGCAGGCTGCACTCTGCTTCTGGATTCTGTACCGGTCCCGCCAAAGAGCAGCGGCGTTAAAGAGACCGAAGGGTCTACATAGAGGCCGCCTGTTCCCAGAGGTCCCAGCAGTCCTTTGTGACCGGGAAATGCCAGCAGGGATATCCCCAGCCTGACTGCGTCTATATCGGCGCACCCGGCCAGCTGCGCCGCGTCGACCAAAAACAGGATCTGCTTCTCCGCGCAGATCCTGCCGATATCATCCAGCGGCTGAATCGTCCCGGTAACATTGGAGGCGCCGGTCACTGCCACCAGCCGCGTATTCTCGGTTATGGCAGCTTCGATATCGTCCGCGCTTACAAGGCCTTCACCGCTGCCGGTGACGATAGTGTGGCTGACGCCCTTTGATCTGAGATGCTCCAGCGGCCGCAGGACAGAGTTATGCTCCATAGACGTGGTGACCACGTGATCGCCCTCCCCAAGCAGACCCATGAGCGCCAGATTCAGGCTTTCCGTCGTATTCTTGGTAAAGATAAGACGGCTGGCGTCGGGTATATGAAAAAAAGCGGCGGCGTCTCTGCGGGCCTGGTAGATCTTTTCGCCTGTCATCATGGACATGCGGTGGCCGGAACGGCCGGGGTTACCACAGTAATGCTCCATGCAGTCCCCCATTTCTGCCGCCATACCGGCAGGCTTCGGAAAAGAAGTCGCGCTGTTATCCAGATATATCATCATTTTCACCTCTCAAAAGAAAATGGAGGACCTATCAGTCCTCCTATATCTTATTCGGTTTCTTTTGAAATGGTGCTTTTCTTTCGATATTGAAGCAGGACTGCGGCGCCGTCCATGCAGTCTCCGCTCATCAGCAGATAGAATATTGTCAGGAAGATCATATGGATCCACGGGTTTATCCATCGGATCACTGCTGTAAGAGCCGGCTGCAGGTGCGCGACAATGATCACGCCTGCCGCCATCCACAGCAAAACATCAGAAAAGCGCGCTCGGATCAGCCATTTTCCGCTGCAGATCCGAGCCAGAAGGCCGGATACCGCCCAGACTGCCGCGCCTGCCAGAAGACCGCAGACCGCCGCGGCCGGCAGCGTCATATCCAGATCAGTGCCCAGCCACGCCGCCATTTCTCTCGCCGCCGGACCGCTTTCCGCAATGATCAAAAGGGAAGCCGTCCCAAATGCAGGCATATATGGCCCTTTGCACAGGCCTCTGCCTCCTCCGCGCTTCCGCAGCGCGAAAACGCAGCGGTCAGCCGCCCAGCCCAGAACGCTGTACAACGCGAAAAAGAGAAGCAGTTCATATATTTGATATTCTCTCATCGTTACTCTCCATGGGTGCTGATACCGCTTCCATTGATCGGAATCGCTTCGCCGCCCAGTTCTGCTTCCGGTCTGGTCATGACTTTGAAAAAATCCTTGACCCGGGCCAGAACCTCGCGGGCCTCCCGGGCAGCCTGTCCTCTGTACTTCATCTGGTCGCTGGAAACGCCCCTGACAGTGAGCCCCAGCTTTTCTGCAATATACAGCGCACGGTATTCATGATAGGTCTGAGTCACGACGATGGCCGATGAAACTCCGAAAATACTCTGCGCCCTGTACATTGAATCATAGGTGGAAAACCCCGCGTGATCGCAGAAGATATCTTTCTCCGGTACACCGGCTTTTCTGACATAGTTCAGCATAACGTGGATCTCATTGTGACCCACCTGCCCGTTGTCACCGGTCAGAAGCAGCTTTGGTGCCGCCCCAAGCTCATAGAGCATGATCCCCGTATCCAGCCGGTCTTTCAGCATAGGCGTCGGAGTCTCGTCGTCCCGGATACCCGCTCCCAGGATCATGATGCAGTCCGCGTTCATCGCCTTCAGCTGATCCGTTTCAGCTGCAAGCAGGTTTTCCTTATCCTCTGTAACGGCACAGAGAATATTCTCTTTTTCTTTATTTACAACATGATTGTTGATCGTCATTCCAACGATACCTGCCAGCACCGCCAGCGCGGCCAGAAGCAGGATCAGTTTTCCGATTACTTTTTTGATCGTACCTCACCCCTTGTGTCTTGATAACCTTGTCTCACAAAATAGTTTATACGACCCGGTGGGAAAATGCAATAGCTACTTTTTGCAAATTGGGGCAAGCTATGGTATAATGAACGCATACGCTCCTTCGGCGTTGCCGCAGGGAAGCGTTCATTGAATCGCGGCTTACGATTCAATATTCAAAGGAATCGCCGCGGTATAATGAAAGGACTTGGTTCAGTTATTTCAGGGGAAAAGGCTTTTTCCATTCAGTATCAGGAGCAGGACTATGAAAAAATTCGTCGTATCGACAGATTCGCCGTATGAGATCATAATCGGCGAGGACATCATCAAAAATGTCGGCACTTATATCAGGCAGTGCATCCCGCCATGCAGACTCTGCATCATCACGGACAGTACTGTAAACAGAGCTTACGCGCAGGTAGTCATGACATCTCTCATAGAGGCCGGATATCAGACTTCCAAGATCGTCTTTCCCGCCGGGGAACATTCTAAAAATCTGACGACTTACTCCAATATTCTGGAATCCATGGCCGATGAGGGACTGACCCGTTCCGACGCTGTCATAGCGCTGGGCGGCGGAGTCGTAGGCGATATGGCCGGTTTTGTGGCCGCCACCTACATGCGGGGAATTTCCTACGTTCAGCTTCCTACCACTTATATGTCCGCCATCGACGCGTCGGTAGGCGGCAAAACAGGCATCAATCTGCTCTGCGGCAAGAATCTGGCCGGCGCCTTCTGGCAGCCTTCTCTGGTGGTCTGCGATTACAAGACCTTTGACAGTCTGCCTGATGTGAAACGGCTGGACGGCGTGGCGGAAGCAGTCAAATGCGCTGTGATCTCTGAGGCTTCTCTGATCCCGAAGATACAGGCCTGGGACTACGAATACGTCATCGAACGCTGCGTCTCCATCAAAAAATCCGTCGTCGAGGCTGACGAACGGGATACAGGGCTGCGGCAGCTTCTCAACTTCGGGCACACCGTAGGCCACGGCATAGAAAAGCTGAGCGCCTTTTCTGTCTCCCACGGTCAGGCTGTGGCAAAGGGGCTTATCGTTGAAAGCCGCGCAGCCTATAAAATGGGGCTGACGGAGGCAGACATCGCTGCGGAGCTTTCCTCACTGCTTAATGGCCTGGGATTTGACCTTTCCATCCCTTACTCCGCGGACGAGCTTTACCGCTACGCCCTCATGGACAAAAAGATTTCCGGCGACAAGATCTCTATGGTCATCCCTGAGTCCATCGGAAAATGCCGCCTACAGAAGATCTCACTGTCGGAACTGCGCCAGTTCGTGGAACTGGGGCTTTCGGAAGATTGAGGATAAATTAATATTCGCTTTAATAGAAAAGGAACAGCACAAATTACGGCTGTTCCTTATTTAATAATATTGTTTCTACTTCCTCTGCAGCGCTTCCCACTCTTCCTTCAGCATGGAAAAGATCATGGAATCCCGCAGGCTGCCATCGTAGGTCTGATAGATCCTGCGAATGGTCCCCTCATAGGTAAAACCGCATTTTTCTATGACCCTCTGGGACCGGCGGTTGACTTCGGACGTACAGATGCCTACCTGATCCAGACCCAGCTCGCAGAAGGCGAAGCGCAGGACTTCCTGTGCCGCCTCTGTCATATAGCCGCGTCCCCAGTGGTCTTCCGCCAGGTTGTAGCCCAGTTCCCGGCTGTTGGCATCGGGCCGGATCCGATCCGGTTCCAGACTGATAATGCCGACTACTTTGCCCTCTCCTTTGATCCGGATCGCCCACGCCTCCGTAGGGATCAGAAGTTCCTCTATGATCTGCCGGGAGTGCGCAACACTTTTATGAGGCTCCCAGCCCGCGTGAGGTCCCACATTGGGATTTCTGGCATAGTCGTACAGCTCCTCTGCGTCTTTCCGGGTAAACATTGTCATTGTCATTCTCTCTGTTTCCAGGGTCTTCATATTTTTCCTCCCGGGCCTTCCGGCCGCCCTCGTCACTGCTCGGTTATTCTGTGGTGCTGATGATCTCCTTGTTGGATTTGTCGATCTGGCTTACCTTCATGTTAACTGCGTCCGCAGGATCTACTTCCTCCTGAAGCCCCAGAAGATTCGGTCCCAGATAGATCGTCTTCAGAGTCTCGCCGTCCAGCGTTACCTTGCTGTACTCGGTAAAGTTCTTCCCTTTGATATAGTATTTTCCACCTACGCTGACCACCTTTTCGATCCTGATATCCTTGACGCCCATCTTCATGCCCGTCTTTTCAAACGGATTGATCCCGCCGTAGATATAATTTCTGCCGTAGAGCATATCGTAGCCCAGCAGCTTCAGATCGGACAGGTAGTCCTTTGATTTATGATCTACGCTCTGATGATATTTGATCGTGGTTCCCGTATGGATGCCGATACGGTCAAACACTTCCGCCGCCAGCTGATAGGTGGTCAGGTTCTTATCCTTCTTTTCCATATCGAAGTTGCTCCAGATCACATACTGGGTCTGATACAGATCCTTGGCGTCGTAGGAGCCTTCCGTCACGTCCAGAGCCGGAATATGGTCGCCGTACATGACCAGGATCACATCCTCATCAAACTGAGACAGCGTCTCCGTCAGGTTCTGGATAAACTGATCCATCTCGTAGACCTGATTGACATAGTATTCATATTTCCACTTCAGTTCCTCGCTTGGCGCGTCGGTCACCTGTATCTCAGGATTTTTGATCAGCTGCTCCGTCGGATACTTGCCGTGGCCCTGAACGGAAATGGTATAGATATAGTCATGTCCGTCGCTGGACTTCAGAGCGTCCATGATCTGTTCGGTCAGGATCGAATCCTTTGCCCAGTTTTTCGGGGTCTTCGGCACATCACTCATGTATTCCAGAGACGTAAAGGTATCGTAGCCTATATTGTCAAACACTTCATTTCTGTTGTAGAACAGCGCTCTGTGGTTGTGAATGGCATGGGTGGCGTATCCCATGGATTTCAGATCCCTGGCGATAGACTCTGCTGTCTTTTCTTTCAGAACCGCCTTGAACGGATATTCACCCGGTCCGAAGAACTTGACAGAAAGACCGGTCATGACCTCGAATTCTGTGTTGGCCGTACCTGCTCCGCAGGCAGGAACCGTCAGACTTCCGGAAGAATACTTTTCCATCAGGCTCCGGAAGTACGGGACCGGATCACTGGACAGTTTGATATTGTTAAACAATGTCGGATCGACAAAGGATTCCAGCTGCAGAAACAGAATATTCGGATGCTCCTCATCCACATCAGTCTCATCCAGCTTCATAGTGCCGTCCTCACCGTACTGACTCTTGTCAAAGATCGCTTTGACCGCTTTTTCATCATAGCCCATAGGCTTATGGATGCCTGTATTGAGCCACGTATTGATAAAGCAGTACGGCACGCCGTAGTCCTCATACGCGTAGGCCAGATTGCCGAAAAAGGTGGACAGCAGGCCGACCTTTACCAGCCCGAAAGTAGCGCCGAAAGTCATGGCGATGATCAGCAGCACTGCCGCCAGGTTTTTCTTCAGCTTTACCTCGCCCTTAGGCTTTTTCGGCGCTTTGATGAACAAAATGACCAGAGCGACAACGCCTGCCACGATGGCCGCGCCGATCAAAGTGATCTGGGTCTTGGAGAAATAATTGGTCAGCAGCGTCGCTCCGTCAGTAATAGCACTCAGATCCTTTACCGTAAACGGCGTCATACGCTGGATCAGAATAACACCGTTGGTGATACCGATTCCCAGCCACACCAGGGTCACAATAATAATGAAAAATATCCGTCTGCGAAACAGTGTCGCAATGACCAGTATGGCAAAGATGATCAGGGTGTTATATAAAAACACCACCGGATTCTCGAACAGAAAGAGAAATCCTCCTATGCCCTTCCTTGCCAGCGTTTCTATGATCAGATTCAGCAGAAACGCCCATACCAGACAAAAGAAAAAACTGTTATGCAGATATTTCCTGTAAAAACTCTTTGCTCTATCCATTGCTTCTACCCTCTTTTCTCTATTCCCCTTTGCTGAAATAGTTTGCAAGATCTGCAAACTCGTCTAACGATAAGGTCTCAGCTCTCCTCTTTTCGTCTATATCGCAGGCCGCCAGCGCGGCTTTCACATCTTCTCTGGTCACGCCGCCTATGCCCATCAGGGAGTTAGACAGTGTCTTCCTTCTCTGACCGAATCCCGCTTTGATGCAGCGGAAAAACATCTCCTCGTCAGTCAGCGTCACCGGCATCTCGCTTCGAATATCCAGGCGGAGCACTGCGGAATCCACCTTCGGCACCGGCACGAAGACTTCCTTAGGCACAACCGCTACACTATCCACGGTGCAGTAGTACTGGACTGCCACGGACAAAGCGCCGTAGGCCTTGGTCCCCGGCCGGGATTTGATCCGCTCGGCCACTTCCTTCTGCATCATGATGGTAATGCTGTCAGCTCTGACATGGCCTTCCAGAATACCCATTATGATAGGGGTCGTAATATAATACGGCAGATTGCCGATGATCCGCGCGCGCCGGCATCCCGCGCTTTCGATGATCTGATTCAGATCCGTCTTCAGCACGTCCTGGTTGATGATCTCCACGTTGCTGAACTCTGCAAGCGTCTCCTGCAGGATCGGGATCAGATTTCTGTCGATCTCCACAGCCACCACTTTTTTCGCCCTCTGTGCCGCTTCCGCGGTAAGGACTCCGATACCGGGGCCGATTTCAATGACAAGATCCTCCTCTGTGATGTCGGACGCGTCGATGATCTTGTCTATAATATTCTTGTCCGTCAGGAAATTCTGCCCAAGACTTTTAGACAGTTTAAATCCATATCTTTCTTTGATGTCCCTGATGGTAGACGATGCGTATAGCTTCATTCTAATTCCTTAACCTTTTCCAAAAATTCTTCTCGTGAGATCTGAAACTGATTCAGCTTTCTGAGAAAACTCTTGCTGTTGCCGTAACCGATGGACAAGAGGTTTCCCAGCTTTTCTCTCCGCGCTCTGGCGCTCGGTCCGCCCGCGAGATCCCAGTCGCTGAGATCTTTTTCCGTAAAGATCCCGCTTCCGGCGCTCAGGGTGCAATGGGCTTTCTCCAGAGCCTCTATGATATCTTCCGGTCTGGCGTTCTCCACGCCTACATTTCCGTTTTTCAGCGCTTTTCCCTTTGGCAGAAAGGCCTGTCTGCATTCAGGGTATTTCTCCGCGATCTTCCTGCGTATCTTCTCTCCGGCATAGTCAGGATCAGTAAATACGATGATCCCCTGATCCCGGTACGCTTTATCTATCTGGGGCCAGATGGAATCCGGCATGCCGAATCCGTGCGTTTCTATCGTAACAGCTTCCACTGCCCGGTTGATAGCCGCCGTATCATCACGCCCTTCTACTATGATGGCTTCTTTAATTATTTTCTTCTCCATACTGTTGTTCTTCATCCTCATCATCTAAAATATACAGGATCTCCCCCGGTTTGATCAGCCGGAGCTGGATCCGGGCCTGCTCTTCAATATATTCCAGATCGTTGACATTCTTCAGTTCTTCCTCCAGCGCCGCTTTCTGGCTGTTCAGCTTCTTCTGAGCAGCTGCCAGCTCCTGCTGCTCGGCCCGCAGATCAAAGACATTTTTTATAGACACGCCAACGACCGCTATGAGCACCAGCACGATAACGGTCAGTACGATTCTTCCTCTGTTGATCCTGACTTTTTTCTTCCTTGGAGTTGTCTGCGCTGATACGTTCTGATGGCGCTCTCTGCGGTATTCCTCCAGAGATTTTCCATCCCGCTCCCGTTCAAACTCCCGGACTCTCCCTTTTCTCCTCTTCTTCATATCCTTCATCCCTGTCGTATCTTCTTGAACTGCAGTATTTATAAAAATTGCATGGACTTATTATACCACAAACGATCTTTTTCCACAATAATATGCCTGCGGCCATGGCCAGAATTCCGTGAAGACTGATAACGCCTCTGGACGCGGTGTACAGAAACTCTGTGAACAGATACCCCGCGCACAGCCAGCCGCACAGATAGACAGCCCGTCCCGCGCGCCGCCTTTTCCCGCAGCGGGCTGTCAGCGCGTCTCTGGCCATGAAGACCAGCATGACTGCGGCGCCGCAGCAGAACATGATCCCGCAGGTGTGCAGCTCTTTGCCTATGAGTTCTGTCATTTCCGAAACCTTCCCAGCCGTTCAAAGATATTTCCGCCTGACTTTTTTCTGATATAGCTGAGGCTCTCTATTTCTCCGTCCGCCACCAGCTTTCCTTCATCCAGATCCAGTGTTTCTATATGAAGATCTTTTCCGGAAATGATCAGACCCTGTTCAGCCAGATTGGCCAATATGGTCTCATCGTCAAAGCCTTCTACCGATGTGACTTCTGTAACTGTGATCCTCTTTCTGTTTTCCATTTGAATATAGTGGTTTTCCATGGCTTACCCTCCTCTGTGACTTACTTCTGTCTGAGAAAAGTATATGCGCTGATACCTGAAATCTTGCGGAAAACAATGACGCAGGCAGGCGTGAGCCTGCCTGCTGTTTTCTAAAGATAATCAAATGGATTTACTGGACTTCCGTTGATCCTTACCTCAAAGTGGCAGTGCGAGCCGTAGCTGTTTCCTGTATTTCCCACTTCTCCGATCTTCTGACCCTGATATACCTTTTCGCCTACGCTGACATTGATCACGCTGCAATGACCGTATCTGGTCATCTTGCCGCCGCCGTGATCGATATCGATACACAGACCGTAGCCGCTGTACCAGCCGGCCCGGGTCACAGTTCCTCCGTCGGCGGCCCTGATGGTCGTCCCGGTCGGACACGCCAGATCGATGCCCTCGTGCATCCGGCCCCACCGCCATCCGAATTCGGAAGAGAGGCTGTAGCCGGAGACCGGTATGATCAGGTGGCCTGTCGGCGCCGTCTTCGGCACAGGCTTGGTCCCCCGCAGAACGATCTTCTTGACAGTCTTTTTGATCGTTTCCGTCTTCAGAACGTCCTTTTCTATGATCTCTCCATTTTCTCTGGTGATCCTGGCCGTTACGACTCTCTTGCCGTTGACGCCCTTCTGTATCACCTTTTTATCGCCTTCGTACATGGAATCATCGTCCCTGTACTCTGTCTTGTATTTTACTTTTTCCGCGAAGGTGCTCTTTTCCACTGTCACTACAGTCAGCGCGGATACCGCCTTCTGCATGATAAGCTTATCCCCCGGGAAAAGCGCCTCTTCTTTGATATCCGGATTGTTTTTCTTCAGTTCTTCAAAGGTAACATCGAACTTCTGACAGATCTCATAGAAAGTATCTCCCGCCTTGACGGTATACACTTCTTCTTTGTTTCCGCCAGACAGAATTCCCTTTACTGCTTTGTTCACACTGCTGATATAAGCCAGTTTGGTATTGTATTTCTTGATCTCTACATCTTCCTTAAAGCCGACCTTCTCATACTGGATACTGTCCTTATCTTCCAGAAACTGATCCTGCACCTTTTTCAGCACGGCGTCTGCGGCTTCTCTGCTCTCGCAGGCCGCGTAGAATCTGCCGTCGATATAGATGCCGTAAGCCTCCGCTTCCATATCTGACATGTAGGTAAGACGCTTCAGCACCGTATCTACTTCGTCAATATCCTTATCTATGATCACTACGCTTTTAAAGGTGATATCGTTGTCCTTGTCTATCTGGATGGTGGAGCCGTATTCCTTGGACAGCTCATCGCTGACCAGGTCCAGTATCTTCAGTACATCCTCCTGATTCCTGACATAGCCCAGTACCCTTCCATTATAGGAATATTCAAAGCCTGTGGCGTGATTGAACAGCGCTACCACGGCGATGGCTACCAGGACTGCCCCGGCAAAATGGCCCATGAGGCTTTTCTTTTTGCCCTCTAACTTCTTTCTGTTCTCGTGAATGGACTTGGCCAGATGATAGTGACAGATCAGAACCAGTCTGTCGAACCGGGCCTGCAGATTATCATGGAGGGTAATCAGTCCCGCGGCGCCGCTGACGATGCCGGCCCATACCGCCGTCATCCAGCGGTCAAACCGGATCTGCATCCGGTCATGCCAGAACACCAGCCCCGCGGCGATATCCGTTATTTTTCTAAACTTTTTTTCTTTACCCATACTTCCGCCTCTTCTGTACGCTGTTTGATACAGGAACACCTTTCTCCGAGATCGGTGATACCGGTGTCTTTGCACTTTTCACAGGCGTACTTGATATCGGTATAATCCATCTCGTAATTGTTTTCCGTCAGGAGTACCGCCCGCTCTGCAGACAGCGTATCCATGGCAGCTCTGATCCGCCTTCCTTCTTCTTCCGCGTTGCCCATGATCAACGCTTTAGAAAGCTGGGAACTGGTACTGCGTATCTCGTCATCCAGCTCCCGGATCCTCGGCAGTTTCGCGTAGATCTCCTGCTTTCTGGCTTCGGCTTCTTTTTCCGCCTTTTCCCTGAGGAAATCATAGTACTGATTCAGCACTGCCTGGGTCACGATAATCTTCTTATTAACATCTACGCCTTTCTTTTCCGCATCATTTCGCCAGTTTTCTAAAACTTTGTTAACATAATTAAAATTGGGGCTTGATATGCCGGCCGTCTTGGTGCACGCTTCCAGTACCCGCTCCATGGTGTATCCCATTTCACCGAACCAGATGTCCATCATATTTTTTTCTGCCTCTGTGGCATTCCTGGTAAAGCCCAGGGCTCGCAGCACCCGTTTATAGCGATAGTATCTCTCGTCCTCTTCCTGCAGCTTTTCATTGACCTGATCGGTAGTCCTGAGTCCTTCTCTGGCCCATCCGGACACCACTGTCTCTATATAGTTGAGACTGGTCTTATTTCTGTCTACGGAGTATTTCACAGCGAAACGAACTACCTCCGGCGTGGCTCCGTAATCGGAAAGCCACGACAGGATCCTTGTCAGCTCCGATGAGCTGAGCGCTCTTCCCAGAGTCTGCTCGATGAAGGTAAACATTTCTTTGACGGCTTTGTTGCCGAAAACATTGTCCTTCTCCGGTTTCTCCGGTACGCCCTTTGCCGGGCCTTTATGTTTGCCGTACAAAAGCTCCTTCAGGTTGATAAACTCCACAGCAAAATCCTGCTCTCCGCCTTCTGTGAGATAACGCTTTCTGACGACGCCCATCTTCTCCCAGTAATCCCACGCGTCCATGATCTTCTGTTCTGAGACCGACAGCTGTCTAGCCATGGCTTCTGTGCTCATTTCCAGGCCGTGCTCAGCATAGGACAGCGCATAGAGATAGACTTTGACAAATACGCCGTCAGCGCCCGGCATATACTCGCTTAAGAATATATTTTCCACTTTTGTGTCAAGCAGGTAAAAATCTCTTGTCTTTTCCTTGATAAAATTCATCCGTTTCTTTTTTCCTTATACCTCTTCTTTTCTCTGAACCTGTCTGTTCAGGTCTGAGAGCAGGGCGTCAATATCTATGCCGTGACCGTCCGCCGCTTCTCTCAGCGTTTCGCTTACAGCGCCGGGACATCCCAGACACAGCAGCCCGTGCCTCTTAAATACCGCTTCCAGCTCATCATCCAGGTCGAGAATCTCACAGACCAGCATTTCTTCAGTAATCTTCATAGTTATTACCTTTCTTTTCTGCAGGCTCTGGGTTTTTAAGCCGCAGAGCTATGCTTTATCGCTGAATTTTGTATATCTTGCCACCCAGGTCAGGTCAAAGGTCTCTGTCGGACCGCTTCTGTGCTTCGCCAGATTGACCTCGCAGATCCCGGGTTTCTCTGAATTATCCTTATTATAGTAATCATCGCGGTACAGGAACATGACCATATCGGCGTCCTGCTCGATGGAACCGGACTCTCTCAGGTCTGACAGGATCGGTCTGTGATCCTGCCTTTGCTCCGGGGCTCTGGAAAGCTGGGAAAGAACCATTACAGGGCAGTCCATCTCTCTGGCAAGAAGCTTCAGATATCTGGACAGCGTACTGATCTCCTGCTGTCTGCTGTCGGTCCTCCCTTCGCCCTTCATCAGCTGCAGATAGTCTACGATAACAAGGTCCAGTCCCTTCTCGGCCTTCAGCCGTCTGCATTTGTTTTTCATCTCCAGCACGCTGATGCCCGGCGTATCGTCGATATGTATCTTCGTCTTTGACAGAGAGTCCAGGGCCATATTGATACGGTCCCAGTCGCCCCGCTCAATGTTTCCTGTCTTCAGCTTCTGCATCTCGACGCGGGATTCCATCGCCAGCAGTCTCTGTCCCAGCTGCGCCTTGGACATTTCCAGACTGAACAGCAGCACAGACGCGCCTGATTTGATCGCCGCGTTCTGCGCGATGTTCAGAACAAAGGCGGTCTTTCCCATTGCGGGTCTGGCCGCGATGATGATCAGATCTGATTTCTGCAGCCCGCTGGTCAGCTCGTCCAACCTTTTAAAACCAGTCGACAGGCCGATGACCTGCCCCTGGGTCTGGATGGCTCTGTCTATCATGGATACATTTTCCAGCAGAATTTCCTTTATAGGTGAATAGTCGCTTTTCTGGCCCTGCTGCGCGATCTCAAAGATTCCTTTTTCCGCGTAGTCCAGAATCTCCGACGCGTCCATGGATTCTTCGTAGCCCTTCTCCCTGATATCCTCCGCGGTCTTGATCAGCCGGCGCATGGACGCTTTTTCCGCCACGATCCTGGCATATTCTGCCGCATTGACGGTAGAAGGCGCTTCTGAAGAAAGGCTGCTGATATACACACGTCCGCCTACCATTTCCAGGGACTGCCGTTTCTTCAGCTCATCACAGACAGTGATGATATCCACAGACACGTTGTTTCTGAACAGATCCAGCATGACGTTGAAGATCTCCTTGTGAGCGGCGTCATAAAAATCATCTCCGGTAACTACGTCGATCACGTCGGCCAGAGCGTCTTTGCTCAGAAGGGACGCGCCGAGAACAGACTTTTCCGCCTCTGTATTATGGGGCGGTATTCTCTCTACCATGGCAACGCTCCTCCCGCTTAGTCAGTGACCTGCACACTCAGCTTGCAGCTGACTTCCGGGTACAGCTTTATGCTTACCTCAAAAGTACCGATGTTCTTGATCGGGTTTCCCAGCTGTATTTTTTTCTTATCTACTGTCAGACCGGTCTGCTCTTTGACAGCATCCGCAATATCCTTTGATGTGATGGATCCGAACAGCCGTCCGCCCTCGCCGGACTTTGTCCTGATCACGACTTTGGCGTCCTCCAGCTTAGCTGCCAGTGCCTGTGCGGCGGCTTTTTCCTCAGCCTTCTTCTGCGCCATCAGTTCCTTCTGTTTTTCCAGACTTCTGATATTGCCCTGCGTCGCTTCTGTCGCGTAACCCTTTGGCAGAAGCATATTTCTCGCGTATCCGTCGCTAACCTTTACGATATCTCCTGCTTTACCGGTTCCTTTTACATCTCTATTTAAAATTACAATCATCTTTCTTCCTCCTTAATTTCTGATCATTTCCAGCACCTGCGCCACTGCTTCCTCCGGCGTGCAGTCCACCTGAGCTCCCGCTGTAGTCAGATGGCCGCCGCCGCCCATTCTCTCCATGAGCACCTGAACATTGATATCTCCCAATGATCTTGCGCTGATCACGGTACGGCCCGCTTCTGTCCGTCCTGCAACAAAGGATGCCTTGATGCCTTTGATGGTCAGAAGTTCATCGGCTACCTGTGAGTTGAGGACCTGTGCGTTCTCGTTCCACCCGCTGCATACGGACGTGGCTATGCCTTCCTCATGAAAATCCGCGGCGGCAATGCATTTTGCCCGGACTTTGAAAGCCTCCATGTCTGTCTGGAAAAATCTCTTAACTTCTGCTGTATCCGCTCCCGCTCTTCTCAGCCACGCGGCGGCCTCAAAGGTCCGCACGCCGGTCTTGACGGCAAAGCGGTTGGTATCTACGGTCATGCCGGCCAGAAGCGCTTCCGCCTCCAGCTTTATCAGAGTCTTCTTCGGCGCTGCGTACTGCAGGATCTCGCTTACCAGCTCCGCGGTAGACGACGCGTAGGATTCAATATAGGACAACGTAGGCGCCGCGACGCAGTCCTCCGCTCTTCGGTGATGATCGATGACTACGATCTTTTCGGTCATCTCCAGAAGCTGAGCGTTCTCTGAATAGCTCGGCCTGTGGGTGTCCAGCAGCACCACCAGCGTGTCCTTATCTGTAATAGCTTCCGCCTTTTTATTGTTGATGAACTGATAATTCTCTGTCGCTTTTGCCTGCTGATAGATGGCCTGCAGAGATTCGTTGACTTCGTTAATAACTATGTAGGCGTCTCTGCCGATGGTCATGCACATTCTGTAAATGCCCAGGGCCGATCCGAAGACGTCCATATCGGGATTGGCATGTCCCATGATGACGACCCGCTTGGACTGGTCGATCAGCTGCTTCAGCGCGTGGGCCACGACCCGGGATTTTCCCTTGTTTCCCTTCTCCACAGTCTGCATTTTACCGCCGTAGTATTCGATTTTGCTGACTCTCTTGATAACCGCCTGGTCGCCGCCTCTTCCCAGTGCCAGATCCAGGGCCGCGTTGGCGTAATCCTCGGTAGCTACCAGATTCTTTCCTCCGATTCCGATTCCGATACTGAGACTCATTGGAAAGTCTGCCTCTGTTTCTATCTGCCGTACCTCGTCCAGGATGGAGAATTTATTCTCTACCATGCCTTCGACATAAGAATACTGAAAATACATGATGTACTTGGCGTTGTTCAGCTTATTGATGGAGCCGGCGCATTTCGCCGCCCATTTACGGATAGCCTGATCCACCTCTGTAGACACCAGCATTCTCTTCTCCGCGGAAGTGCTGGCGATCAGATCGTCGTAGTTGTCGATATTGATCTTTGCCACGCAGACCTTTTCATCATTATATCTGTCCTTCAGATTTTCAAAATTGGTTATGTCCTCAAAGAAAACCAGCAGATTCGCGTCCTCTCCTTCGCCCTCCAGGTTGATCCGCAGCCTGAACTGCTTCCCGTTTCTCTCGAGCACATGATAATTGTTTGTGCCGATCTCCTGAAACAGCTCTGCTGCCTTGATCCCTGTCAAGGCGAAAAAGTCTGCGCTTTCTATTCCATCATAAATGAATACTTCGCTGATATGATCGTTGGACCGGACGATCTTTCCATTCCGGTTGACAATGCACATCGGCAGCGGGATATAGGATGAAACCAGCTTTCCAAATAATGTTTCTGACATTCTTGTATCCTCTTCCTTCAAAAAACAGCGGTATATTTAAATATACCATGAAACTGCTCTTTATTGGTGTAGTTTTTGTGATAATAATAGTATAGTATACCACATTTATGCTTAGAATGCAAAGCTTTCACTGCTTTCGGACGGTAAGAGGCCCTCCGCAGCCGCTGCACCTGTAGTTTTCCGGATGATCCACCACCCTGCTCCTGCGCAGCCGGTAAAACAAAGCTCCGCATTTCTCACACCGTATCTCATACTTATACTGCGGATCTCTTTCCTTTCTTTCTCTAAGACCTGGGATCTGCTTCTCATCAGCCCGGACCTGAATGTTATATCCATACGTTCTGTTGACTTTCGCGGCCAGAGACTTCCATTTCGCTCCGTGGTTCATACATCCTTTGCAGGTGTGCAGCAGTTCATGAAAGATCACATCTTTAAGAACATCGTCTGCGCATTCTTTCATGGCTGACGATACTTCTATGACGAAGCCTTCTCTTCCACCTTCCCGCACTGCTTTGCAGCATCCCAGTCTTTTCTTCGCCCTCCGGTTCTCTTCTATCCGGAAGATCTTCCTGCAGGGCTGAATTCCCACATCTGACAGCTGCCTCAGACAGTTTGCCATCAGTTTTTCCAGGCGGCGGATATATGGACTGCTTTCATATGTTTTCTGTTTCTGCAACTTTTTTCCTCTCTATCGGTGCTCTGCTGATCAGGACCTGTTGATCTGCACTCTTACTGAAAGCAAACGGGATGCCTTTCGGAGAAGGGCATCCCGTCATCTGCGGTTTCATGTGAAACAATCGCTATTGTTCCACTGTTTTCAACAGCTCTATCAATCGATTCAATTCTTCTGTGCTGTAATACTCAAGCTCAATGCTTCCCTTTTTCCCCTTTTGATTGATATTGACTCTGGTGCCGAACAGATTCTTCAGCTCATGCTCTACATGAAGCGTATCAGCGCTTTTCGTCTTTTTAGCCGGCTTTTTCTTTGGCCTGCCGGCAGCTGCCGCAAGTTCTTCCACCTTGCGGACTGACAGCCCTTCATCTATGATCCTCTTGCACAGCTGAGCCTGCAGGACCTTATCCTCGATCGGGATCAGGGCTCTGGCATGTCCTGTGGTCAGCTTCCCTTCTGTAACCAGTCCCTGTATTTCCTTTGGCAGTTTCAACAGCCGAAGAGCATTGGTAATATAGGGGCGGCTCTTGCTCACACTCTTAGAAACATCCTCCTGCGTCAGACCATATGTTTTGATCATCTGATGCAGACCCTCTGCTTCCTCAATAGGATTGAGATCTTCCCGCTGCATATTTTCAATGATGGCTATGAGCATGTTCTCTTCATCATTAAAATCCCGGATCAGACAGGGAACTTTTTTCAATTCTGCCCTTCTGGCAGCTCTCCATCTCCGTTCTCCAGCGACGATCTCAAAACCGTTCTTTTTCTTTCTTACTACCAGAGGCTGAATGATGCCGTGTTCTGTGATAGAAGAAGCCAGTTCGCCGATCTTCTCTTCATCGAAAACCTTTCTCGGCTGATTCTCATTCGGCTTTATCTCATTGATATCGATATACTGTACAGTATCCTTCGCATTATTCTGTGCCTGCGTATCTTCTTCTCTTTCAGGAGGGACAGCAGGTGCCTGATCAGCAAAGAGCGCGTCCAGTCCTCTTCCCAGTCCTCTGTTTTTCGCTCTGCCTGCCATTAACGATTTTCCTCCCATTCAAGAAACTCTTCCGCAAAATCTCTGTAAGCCTCGGCTCCTCTGGATTTAGGATCATATTCTGTGATAGCCATACCGAAGCTCGGCGCTTCTGCCAGACGAATATTTCTCGGGATCACTGTGGAATAAACTTTGGAACCAAAATATTTCTTTACTTCCTGCACCACCTGAATGGACAGATTGGTTCTTCCATCGAACATGCTGAGAATAACACCTTCGATCTCTAATTTCTTATTCAGGTTCTTCTTTACCAGTTCTATGGTGCTTACCAGCTGGCTGACTCCTTCCAGCGCGTAAAATTCACACTGGATCGGTATCAGCACGCTTTCCACGGCAGTCAGAGAATTGATAGTCAGAAGTCCCAGCGATGGCGGACAGTCGATAAATACATAATCATAATCATCTTTTACCTTTTCGATCGCCTGCCGCAGCCTTTTTTCTCTTCCCTCTATTTCGACCAGCTCAATTTCTGCGCCTGCCAGATCAACACTGGCAGGTATGATATCCAGATTTTCTACACCTGTGTTGATAATTGCTTTCTTCGTATCAAAATCATCCTCTATAAGCAAATCATAAACGGTGTATGGCAGGTCTTTCTTTGAGATGCCGATTCCACTGGTGGTATTTCCCTGCGGATCGATATCCAGCATCAGTATTTTCTTATTTCTCATGGCAAGACTTGCTCCCAGATTTATGTTGGTGGTTGTTTTGCCCACACCGCCCTTCTGGTTAAAAATCGCGATTGCTTTTCCCAATGTTATGCCTCCTGCTAAAATTCTTACTGCTACTATTATATATTATCTCCGCGGATTTTACCACCCGTTTTAGACAAAAAAATAGAGATGTTTCACGTGAAACATCTCTGGTTTTTTGGAATCACGATTTTCAGTTCAACATATTCCCCTTTATCGTCCTCAAAGAACTCGGCATTCTCCTCCATGTCATGAATCTGAGCAAAGGCTTTTCTTATCGTATTCATATATATTTTATAACTTATATATCCGATTTTTCTTTTCTTCCTCAAGGAATCCTCTTCTTTTGCCAGATAGTCATCGATCAGCTTTTCTGTCTGTTTTACATTCAGATTATGCGTGATAACTCTCTGCAGAACCTTCTTTCGGATCTCAGGCTTGTCCACCCGCAAAAGGGCTCTCGCATGGCGCTCCGTCAGATGGGCGTCGACCAGCTGCTGCTGGATATCCGGCGGCAAAGTCAGGATCCGAAGCTTATTGGAAATAGTGGACTGACGCTTACCTATCCTGGCAGCCAGTTCCCCCTGGGTCAGCCCGAAATCATCTATCAGTTTCTTATAGGCGTACGCCTCTTCTATGTAACTGAGATCTTCCCTCTGCACGTTCTCCACTACGGAAATAAAAGCAGCGTCCCTTTCGTCAAAATCCTTGATCAGAGCCGGTATCTTAGAAAGCCCTGCCAGCTTTGCCGCCCGCAGACGCCTTTCCCCAGCGATCAGAAGATATTTTCCATTATTATCCTTTTTTACTAATATTGGCTGCAACACACCGTATTCAGCAATAGAATCCCTCAGATCAAATAATTCTTCCTCCGAAAAAAACTTTCTGGGCTGTTCCGGATTGGCATACACACTGCTGACCGCCAACTCAACACTTTTACGCTGTAACATGCTATCCCTCCTTTTTTTACATCATACCATGTTTTCCCGGGGAATGATACATAAAGCGTTCGACAAAAAAACCCATACCTCGTCAGCGTATGGGTTCCTTTGCCGGAGTTCCTGCTTTTCTCGGATATTTCGCAGGAGTTTCCTTTATTTTTTCTATAACGATGATGTTATGCGCGTAGCCATTGAGATCCACTGACTGGATCCGGTCCAGTCTGCCTCCCAGAATTTTGATGGCTTTGGCCGCGTCCTTTACTTCTTTTTCCGCGTCAGGCCCCTTGTAAGCCAGCAGATGACCGCCCGTTCTTACAAAAGGAAGACAGTACTCCGCCAGAACGGTCATATTCGCGACGGCACGGCTGACGCACAGATCAAAAGCCTGACGGAAAGCTTTGTTCTTCGCAAGCTCCTCTGCCCTGCCGTGAACCGTAGTGATATTTAAAATACCTGCCTGTCCGGCAAGATCATCAATGACCCGAAGCCTTTTGTTCAGCGAGTCTGCCAGAGTAAATTCTTTTTCCGGGCTTACAATGGCAAGGGGCACGCCGGGAAAACCAGCGCCCGTACCCAGATCCAGAACCTTTTCAGCCTTTTGGTATTCATCAAAAGGAACACAGAGGACGGAATCGATAAAGTGCTTCTGTACAAATTCTTCCCGGTCTGTGATAGCTGTCAGGTTTATCTTCTCGTTCCAGAGAAGCACGCCGTCCATATAGGAAATAAACTGGGATTCCATCTTCTGATCCAGAGGAATGTTCATATGGTCAAAGGCCTTTTTTAACTGTTCCATCATATTCCCTTACTTCTCCTGTTTTTTTCCAGATAAATCATTAAAACGTTAATATCTGCCGGCGAAACGCCTGATATACGGGACGCCTGGCCCATAGATCTCGGCTTGATCTGATTCAGCTTCTGCATAGCTTCGATCCGAAGTCCTTCGATACTGCTGTAATCCAGGTCTTCACTGAGGGGCTTTGTCTCCAGTTTCTTAAACCGCTCGATCTGCGCCAGCTGCTTATTGATATATCCCGCGTATTTGATCTGCACCTCCAGCTGATTTTCCTCATGAGAAGAGAGCTGAGGGCGATCCCTGTCAACAGCAGCAAGATTTTCGTAGGTTACTTCAGGGCGCTTCAAAAGGTCTGCCAGCGTCACTCTGTTCTGCAGAGGCGCGCTTCCAATATTCTCCAAATACGTATTGGCGTCTTTCGGATAAATATAAGTATTTTCCAGACGCTCCTTCTCTTTTTCTACACGAGCTTTCTTCTCCAGAAATCTGTCGTATCTTTCCTGATCAGCCAGTCCGATCCTGTAAGATTTTTCCGTTAAACGCATGTCCGCGTTGTCTTGCCTCAGAACCAGCCTATATTCCGCTCTGCTGGTCATAATTCTGTAAGGCTCATTAGTACCTTTTGTCACCAGATCGTCGATGAGAACGCCAATATAAGCCTCACTTCTGTCCAGAACAAACGGTTCTTTTCCATTTATTAACAGTGACGCGTTGATTCCTGCCATCAGTCCCTGGGCTGCCGCCTCCTCATATCCGGAACTTCCGTTAAACTGTCCCGCGCAAAATAAATTCTTTATCTGTCTGTTTTCTAAATTAATATTTAGATCCAAAGGGTCTATGCAATCATATTCTATCGCATACGCAGGTCTTGTTATAACGATATTTTCGAGTCCGGGTATAGTATGATAGAAAGCTAACTGAACATCTTCAGGTAAACTTGATGACATACCCTGAATATACATTTCCTCAGTATCCAGTCCTTCCGGCTCAACAAATAATTGATGTCTCTCTTTATCGGCAAACCTATTTACCTTATCTTCAATAGATGGACAATATCTAGGTCCTATTCCTTCTATCTGACCTCCAAACAATGCAGACCTATGAAAATTATTTCTTATCACAGTATGCGTGTTTTCATTGGTATAAGTCAACCAGCAAGATATCTGATCCTTTTCTAATCTATCATTCATAAAAGAAAAAGGTACAATTTTCTTATCACCTTTCTGTTCAGCCATTTTACTGTAATCAAAGGTAGAAGCCAGAGCTCTCGCCGGCGTGCCTGTCTTGAACCGGCGCAGTTTCATACCGTGCTTCACCAGATTATCCGCCAGCTGAACAGATGGCGCAAGACCATTAGGACCGCTGGAAAAGCTGCTGTCTCCAATGAAAATCTTGCCACGCAGAAAGGTTCCGGTGGCCAGTACCACAGCCTTCGCCTTATACCACGCGTGCGTCATCGTAACCACGCCGCAGACTCTGCCGTCCTCTACGATCAGATCAACGACCTCTGCCTGCTTCATGTCCAGATTTTCCTGCTGCTCGATCGTCTTCTTCATTTCCGTATGATATTTATGCTTATCGGCCTGCGCCCGAAGGGAATGGACCGCCGGACCCTTTGCCGTGTTCAGCATTCTGCTCTGGATAAAAGTCTTATCGATGTTCTTTCCCATTTCACCGCCTAAAGCATCGATCTCTCTTACCAGATGTCCTTTTCCGGTCCCCCCGATAGAAGGATTGCAGGGCATCATGGCAATGGCCTCCAGATTGATGGAGAAGAGCAGCGTCTTATTTCCCATTCTGGCGGCTGCCAGAGCCGCTTCGCAGCCCGCGTGACCGGCCCCTACCACGATAATGTCATATTCACCCATTAAAATGTGTTCCATAGTTATCCTACTTTCCTAAGCAAAATCTCGAAAATACTTCGTTAATGATATCATCCTGCACCGTTTCGCCGATGATCTCACCAAGCCGCTCATAGCAGCTGTTCACATCGATCTCGATGAATTCCAGGGCTTCTCTTCTCTCCGTCATGGCAATGCCGTCCTTTACAGACTGCAGCGCCTTTGTCAGCAGATCCTGATGCCGCGCGCTGGTAACCATAACGCTTTCACTCTGGCTGACCCTGCCGCCGTAGACCATAGATACCACTTCATCCTCGATCAAAGGGATTCCGTCCCGGGTTTTCATAGACGTCTCAATGATACGGACGGAAGGCAGCAGCGGCTCTATATCCTCTCTGGTTATAACCTGATCCAGATCTGCCTTATTCAGGACTGCTATAGTCTTTTCAGGATTGACGCGCTCCATGATCTCTCTGTCTTCGTCCTCAAGAGGTCTGCTGGCATCCAGAATAAGGATGACCAGATCAGCCTGATTAAAGGAAGCCTTTGATCTTTCAATACCGATCTTTTCAATGACATCCTCAGTATGACGGATGCCCGCCGTATCCGTCAGTCTGACAGGGATACCTTTAATGCTGAGATATTCCTCTATCGTATCTCTGGTCGTTCCCGGAATGTCCGTAACGATAGCCCGGGCATCTCCCAGGAGGCTGTTCATCAGAGAGGATTTTCCTACGTTTGGTTTTCCAATGATGGCTACCGCCAGCCCTTCCTGCAGAATACGTCCGGTGGAAGCGCCGGAAACCAGCTCATCAATACTGTCTTTTACCTTATGCAGCTCTTTTTCAAGCCGTTCAAATGTTAATTCTTCAATATCCTCATCAGGATAATCTATATTTACTGTGATATTTACCAGAATATCTACAAGGTCTTTTCTGATGGCCTTGATTTTTTCAGAAAAACGGCCGTCCAGCTGGGACATAGCTACATCAAAGGTTTTGTCTGTTTTAGCCTTTATAAGATCAATGACGGCTTCCGCCTGCGTCAGATCCAGGCGGCCGCCCAGAAAAGCCCGTTTGGTAAATTCACCGGGCTCCGCCATTCTGGCGCCGTACTGCAAAACCAGCTGCAGAGTCTGACGCAGAGGAATGATACCTCCATGACAGTTTATCTCCGCGACATCCTCTACGGTGTAGGTCTTGGGACCTTTCATAAAAACACAGAGGACTTCGTCAACCTTTCTGCCGTCTACTGGATCAACGATATTGCCATATGTCATTCTTCTGTTTTCCATTTTCCTGCCGCCTGCAGGAACGAAAATCCTGTCCAGGATCTCCGCGGCGTTTTCTCCGCTGATCCTGATAATTCCTATACCCCCTTCACCTGGAGGCGTCGCGATTGCAGCAATGGTATCTTCCATGATGTATCTCCGTTTAACAAGAAAAGCCCGCTGTTTCTGCGGGCTATAAATTACTTCAGCTCAATGATAACCCTTCTATACGGATCCTGTCCCTCGCTTCTGGTCGTGACGCGCGGATTACTTTGAAGAGTTGCATGAATCACCTTACGTTCATAAGGGTTCATAGGCTCAAGCCTTACGCTTCTTTTGGTTTTTACGACTTTGTCTGCAAGTCTGTTGGCCAGTTTTTCCAAAGTCTTCTCTCTCTTAGCGCGGTAATTCTCCGCGTCTACGACAACTCTGGTATATTTTTCGTTTTCCTTATTTACAACAAGGCTTGTAAGATACTGGATCGCGTCCAGAGTCTGACCTCTTTTACCGATCACAGTACCGGAATCCTTGCCGGAAATATTGATAAATACGTTTTCTTCATTGGCCTTTGCAGAAATCTGGATATCCAGACCCATCTGCTCTGTTACTTCCGTAAGGAAGGCGATAGCAGGATGATCCGGCGCAGGTTCTAAATCAGTAAATTCAGCCTCTAAAGAGAATTTAACAGGTTCTTTTTCCTTCGCTTTTTCTCTTCTCTCAGGCTTCTTTTCACTTCTTCTTTCATTTTTCTGCGCCTTTTTCGGCTTTGCTTCTGGTCTGGAAGCCTTGATTTCTTCTTTTTTATTTTCTCTCACCGGTTCCGGCGCTGGCGCCGGTTCGGGTGCTGGTTCCGGTTTCTTTTTTTCGACTCTGACTAAAGCAAGCTTAGAACCGATTCCAAAGAAACCCCTGGAAGGCTCCTCCAGTACAGTTACCTCAACTTCGTCTCTTGTCAATTTGAGATCCGCCAGTGCGAGATTGACCGCAGTCTCCACGTCGGTTCCCCATTTTTCAGAAACATCCATATTTATTTTTCCTCCAATAGCTCTTACTTCTTTTTCTTCTTAGCTGGTTTATTCTTATTTTTAAGAGCCTTTCTAAGTGCATTAAAACGCAAGTTAAAGAAAATCTGAATGAACTGGCTCATGAACCAATAGATCGCCAGGGCAGATGGATATGATCTGGCAAGCCATACGATCATGATCGGGAAGAAGTACTTCATGATATTCGTCATCATATTGGATCCGGCCTGCGGATTTAAACCCGACTGCTGATTCATCCAAAATGAGAAGAACGTCGCTATACCCGCAGCAATAGGAAGGATCCATAAGTCAGGCTGGCTCAGATCCTTGATCCACAGGAAACTTTCGTGTATCGCGAAGTACATGCTGTCATCAGACAGATAGAGCATCGGATTCCTTACAAGTCCAAACAACGCCATGATGATAAACATCTGCACGATCATAGGAAGACATCCGCCCATCGGATTAAAATTCTCTTCCTTATACAGCTCGGCAAGCTTGGCGTTCATCGTTTCTTTATCGTTTGCGTATTTCCTCTGGATTTCCTGTATTTTCGGCTGAATACTCGTCATTCCGGCAGTAGACATGATCTGCTTCTTGTAAAAAGGATACAGTATCATCTTTACTATGATGGTTATGATGACGATTGAGATGCCGTAACTTCCTACGATCCCGTAAAGAAGCGAAAGGAGCCATCCCAGAGGTTTAGCTAAAATTCCCATTCAATTTCCTCCGTCATTTCAAAGGGTCATATCCGCCGGGATTACCCGGATGACACTTCAAAATTCGTTTGATTCCTAAGTAACTACCCTTAAAAACACCATATTTCTGCAGAGCCTGAATAAAATAGGTGGAACAGGTAGGGTAGAACCTGCAGGCAGGCGGAAATAAAGGCGAAATACATCTTTGATATACACGGATCAGAAAAATCATGATCCCCCTAAAAAAACGGCTGATATATTTCATTATTTCTTCAGCACCCCGGTCCTTCGTATGGCAGATTCCAAGGATTTCCTTACTTCTGCGCATTTTGCGTCTGCAATAGTGTTTCTGGCTATGATTATCACATCATACCCTTCGGGAATCTTCAGCTTCGTAAGTCTGTAGCTTTCCTTCATCAATCTTCTGGCTCTGTTCCGACTGACACTGTTGCCGACCTTCTTACTGGCCAGAAACGCCATCCTGTTATACGGAAGATGATTCTTCTTGTAAAAAAGAACGACGTAACGGTCGCCGACTGATTTTCCTCTGTTGTAGATACTTTGAAAATCAGTCTTTCTTCTTAATACGTTTTTTTTTAGCATTTCAAATTAAGCAGATAATTTTTTTCTGCCTTTTGCTCTTCTTCTCTTCAGAACGTTTCTTCCATTCTTGGTGCTCATTCTCTTTCTGAAGCCATGCTCTTTCATTCTCTGTCTTTTCTTTGGCTGATAAGTCTGTTTCACTTGTTTTTACCTCCTTCAATGTAAAATCCATGCATCATCTAAATTCCAATGGATGCACATATGCCTATCTATTATACTTTTATTAAAAGAGCTTGTCAACTGTTTTGTCATATTTTCATCATCATCCGCCTGTGGATAAATTTTGATCTTATCAAAAAATACATTCCTTTTTCTCTAAAAAAAGATGTTTTTGAAAGATATGCACAAAGTTATCCACACAACATGGAAAACTTTTAAAAAAATTTATTTTTCGCGGTTTTAAATTAACACTTGTATATGGATAACTTATTTTGTACAATGAAATATGAGAGATAAAATGAAGGAGCAAAAATGAAAAGCATCTGGAAACAAGTTTTAGAAATAATTGAAAAAGACGTAACGCCCGTCAGCTATAATACATGGTTCGAAAATACCAGACTGAACACTCTGGATAAGAATCTCAAGATCGCCTATCTGGAATCTGATGAGGATTTCGTCATTAAAGTCCTGAAAGACCGATACATAGAAATGATAGAAAATGCCTTTAAAAGCGCGACAGGAGAAGACTACAGAGTCGTGGTAAAGCATACATCTGACTACGCGCAGCAGAAGGAAGACCCCGGTCCTGTAACAAGACAGCCTGTGATCATGGACCCCAAGCTGCGCAAGCAGAAAATTTTCAACCCGAAATACACCTTTGATAACTTTGTCGTGGGAAACAGTAATAAATACGCGCAGGCAGCAGCCCTTGCCGTAGCCGAATCCCCGTCGGTAGCGTATAATCCGCTTTTCATCTACGGAGGTTCCGGCCTTGGAAAAACCCACCTGATGAACGCTATTGGCATTTACCTGCTGGAACACAACGAAAACCTGAACGTCCTCTATGTATCCTCGGAGATGTTTACCAACGAGTTCATCAAAGCCCTGGGAGAAAATAAAGTCCGGGAATTCAAGAACAAATACAGAAAGGTTGACGTGCTTCTTATCGATGACATCCAGTTCCTTGAGGGCAAAGATACCATGCAGGAAGAATTCTTCCATACGTTCAATGCCCTCTACGACCTGAACAAGCAGATCGTCATTTCCAGCGACCGCGCTCCAAATAAACTGGTAAAACTGGAAGAACGACTCCGTTCCCGCTTCATGTGGAACCTTATAGCGGACCTGCAGCCTGCCGACTATGAGACAAGGGTAGCCATCCTGATGAAAAAGGCAGAGAACGCCAACATCGAAGTCAACGACGACATGTATGAGGTCATCTGCCTCATCGCGGAAAACATCAAGAACAATATCAGAGAACTGGAAGGTGCCTTTGACCGTATCATTGGATTTTCCTCTTTGATGAAGGAAAAAGTAGACAAGGTCTTTGCCAGAAGGATCTTAAAAGACATTCTGCAGAACAACAGCAGCAGCCCTACGCCGGAAAAGATAAAAACGATCGTCAGCCGCTACTTTCACATTGACGTTACCGCCATGGAAAGTTCGAAGCGCACCAACAGCGTAGCCTATCCGAGACAGATCGCCATGTACCTGTGCAGAGAAATGACTGATTATTCCCTCCCGAAGATCGGAAATCTCTTCGGCGGCAGACATTACACCACAGTCATGCATGCCTGCGATAAGATCCAGTCCGGACTGAAAAACGACGAACAGCTGAAAGAGATCATCGATACTCTGAAGAAGGAAATCTCTGAATAAATCTGCAAAAATGAATCAGGTTATCCACATATCTTCCAGCACAAAAAAACTATATTTTCCAAGGGGATGAAAAGTTATCCACATTATCAACACCCCCTACTACTAATACTACTATCTTTAATAAAAGAAAAAGATAGCATTTTCGGAGGTAAAAATGAAATTTAAATGCAGTCAGATCACATTAACCAAAGCACTGAATATTGTTTCCAAAGCGGTTACAAACAGATCTACGCTTCCTATACTGAAAGGAATCTTCATGGAAGTCAGAGAAGACGGCAAACTGAGGATGGTGACGTCTGACCATGAGATCACCATAGAAGAGACCATCGACGTATCAGAAACAGAAAAAGGATCTGTCGTCGTACAGGCAAAATTATTCAGTGATATCATCAGAAAGCTGCCTAACGCAGAAGTTACCATAGAAGTGGAAAACGGCAGCGTAACTGTCAGATGTCTTAACTCCCAGTTCAGCATCGTCGGTCTTCCGGCAGATGAATTTCCTGCTGTAGAAATCATTTCAGACCAGCAGGACGGTATTCTCTTTGAAAAATCAGTATTAAAGGAAATGATCAGAAAGACATCCTTCGCAGCCAGCGTGGATGAGTCCAAAGGAGTTCTTACAGGTATTCTGATCGAACTGCTTTCTGACAGTGTTAATCTGGCAGCCATCGACGGCTACAGACTTGCTGTATCGAGAAAAGCTATGGTAAACCTGGAGGAAAAGAACGTTGTCATCTCAGCGAAGATCATGAATGAGATCCATAAGATCTTAAGCGACGCGTCAGAAGAAGAGGAAACTGTAAAACTGATCCTGCGCGATAAAAACGCTGTTTTCGCTATCGGTAATGTAAAAGTAGTACTTCGCCTGCTGGACGGTGAATTCATCAAATACAGAGACGTACTTCCCGCAGACAGTAATATCAAGATCAAAGTTTCAAAGGGAGATCTGACAGAAAGTATTGAGAGAGCTTCTTTGCTGTCAAAGGAAGGAAAAAATAACCTGATCAAATTTGCTATCAGAGATAATATCCTGACTATTACATCTAAATCAGAAGAAGGAAACGTGAAAGAAGAGATCCTGATCTCCAAGGAAGGTGAAGATCTGGATATCGGTTTTAACGCCAAATATGTTCTGGATGTACTGAAAGCTATCGATGATGAAGAAATTCTGATGTATTTCAATGCCAGCATCAAGCCTTGCCTGGTGGAACCTCTGGAAGGCAATTCCTTTGAATATCTGATCCTGCCTGTAAGGATCACCGGAAACTGATATGTATATCAAACGAATCGAACTGACTGATTTCAGAAATTATGAGAGCCTCAGGGAGGATTTTCACCAGAATGTAAATCTGATACTCGGCAACAACGCTCAGGGAAAGACAAACCTGCTTGAGGCTATCTATATTACCTCTATGGGAAGGTCCTTTCGGACCAGCAGAGACAGCGAGTTGGTACGTTTTGACTGTCAGGCGGCAAAAATCTATGCCGAAGCAGAAAAGGACATAGCGGAAACATCAGTAGAGATCACTATCAAAAGAGATTCTAAGAAATCTATAAAGAAAGACGGCGTTAACATCAAGAAGACATCTCAGCTTCTTGAAAACATTCTGATCGTCATATTTTCACCGGAAGATCTGAAGATAGTAAAGGACGAACCGGAAAAACGCAGGCGGTTCATAGACAGGGAGCTGTGTCAGATACAGCCTCTGTATTACGACAGTCTGTCCAATTACAAAAAGACCCTGCTGCAGAGGAATGCTTATCTGAAGGAAGAAAAGATCGATCCCGGCGTGCTGGATCTGTGGGATCTGCAGCTGGCAAAATACGGCGCCAGGATCATGCAGCTGAGAGACCGCTTCATTAAGAAGATCAGTGTCTTTTCCGGCGCGATACACAGCAGCATCACAGCAGGAAAGGAAAGTCTGTTTTTAGAATACAAACCGAATATTTCTTTGACTGAGGAGCCGGAAGATATGGAAGGCTTTTTCTACGACGAGATAAAGCGGGCATTTGCAAGCGACTGCAGGCAGCGGACCACGACGCGGGGACCGCACAAGGATGATATTTCCTTTTATGTGGGAGGCGTCGATATGCGCAGCTTTGGATCGCAGGGACAACAGCGTACCTGTGCCCTTTCACTGAAACTGGCAGAGCTGAATCTGATCAAAGAGGAGACAGAGGAAGACGCTATTCTGCTGCTGGATGACGTGATGAGTGAACTGGATCTGCAGCGGCAGGAATATCTGATCAAAACATTAAAGAACAATCAGTTGTTTATCACCACTACAGATATCGATGAAAAACTGCTTCATTCTTTTCCGGAAGCCAGGAAGATATATGTAGAACACGGTAAGATAATAGAAAAATAAAACCTGTCAGAATCTGTGGGTATATATCGACAATTTCTGATAGGTTTTTTCGTGTCTAATATTCGATTTTAAGGATTTTTTGAGAAGAATAGAGAAAAAACTTAAAATAAGGGTATTTTGTTGCCAAAAGTCCATTTTTGGTGTATAATAATACGGTATGTAAAAAGGTAATTTTATACAAAAGGTGGGTGTAATATGAGCACAGAAGAAAAAAATAAAAATCAGTATGACGCCGCCCAAATACAGGTTCTGGAAGGACTGGAAGCGGTCCGGAAACGTCCGGGTATGTATATAGGCAGTACAGGTCCAAGAGGTCTGCATCATCTGGTTTATGAGATAGTTGACAACAGTGTGGACGAAGCGCTGGCTGGATATTGTAAGAAAATAGATGTTACCATTCAGAAGGACAATTCTATTATGGTAGAGGATGACGGCAGAGGTATGCCTGTCGACACTCACCCGAAGCTTGGTATTCCGGCTGTAGAAGTTATCCATACGGTCCTTCACGCCGGCGGTAAGTTCGGTGGAGGAGGATATAAGGTGTCCGGCGGTCTTCACGGCGTAGGCGCGTCTGTTGTAAACGCCCTTTCCACCAAGATGGAAGTGGAGGTAAAGAGAAACGGCCACATCTACCGGCAGGACTACGAAAGAGGAAAGACTGTTACGCCTCTGACCATCGTAGGCGACGCGAAGAAGACCGGTTCCAAGACCATATTCTGGCCTGATCCTGAGATATTTACAGAGACTACAGAATTTGAATATGAAACGCTTCAGCATCGTCTCAGAGAGATGGCTTTTCTGAATAAAGGCATAAAGATCACATTATCTGACGAAAGAGACGGAAAGAAAAAGAAGGAAGTCTTCCATTACGAAGGCGGTCTGAAGGAATTCGTCAAGTTTTTAAACAACAATAAAGACGCCCTTCATGAAGAAGTCATCTATTTTGAGGTGGCAAAAAAAGATATGGAAGTGGAAATCGCCATGCAGTATACCGACCGGTATAACGAGCTGGTCCTTTCCTATGCCAATAATATCAATACGACAGAGGGCGGAACCCATATGGCCGGATTCCGTTCCGCACTGACCAGAATCTTCAATGATTATGCCAGGAAAAACAATATTTTGAAAGAAAAAGATAATTCTCTGGCAGGTGAAGACGTCAGAGAAGGTCTGACTGCCATCGTATCTGTCAAGCTTACTGCGCCTCAGTTTGAAGGCCAGACTAAGACGAAGCTGGGCAATACGGAAATGAGAGGTTTTGTTGAGACTTCTACCAGTGAGAATCTTACAGCTTTTCTGGAGGAGAACCCCGCGCAGGCAAAAATCATCCTGGATAAATGTCTGAAAGCGGCTCATGCCAGAGAAGCGGCAAGAAAAGCAAGAGAAGTGGTAAGAAGAAAGAGCGTGCTGGACAGCATTACCCTGCCCGGCAAGCTGGCTGACTGCTCTGAAAAGGATCCTTCCAAGTCAGAGATATTTCTGGTAGAGGGTGATTCTGCAGGCGGCAGCGCAAAATCCGGCAGAGACAGACTGAGACAGGCTGTGCTTCCTCTCAGAGGTAAGATACTCAACGTGGAAAAGGCCAGACTGGACAGGATTCTCAACTCCGATGAGATCAAAAATATGATCACGGCGTTTGGATGCGGTATCGGCAATGAATTTGATATTTCCAAACTCAGATATCATAAGATCATCATTATGACAGATGCCGACGTGGACGGCGCCCACATCAGAACACTGCTTCTGACCTTCTTCTTCCGTTATATGACGCCGCTGATCGAGGGAGGATATGTCTATGCGGCTAAACCTCCGCTCTTCATGACCAAACGGAATAAAGAAGTATATTATACTTACAGTGAGCCGGAACAGGATCGTCTGCTGGAAAAGCTGGGAACTGACGGGAAAGCCGGAAAAATAGATATTCAGAGATATAAGGGTCTTGGAGAGATGGATGATCATCAGCTCTGGGAGACTACTATGGATTATAACAACAGAACTCTGATCCAGATCACCATAGACGATGCGGCGGCAGCGGACGAGATCTTCACCATCCTCATGGGTGACAAGGTTCCGCCGCGGAAAAAATTCATCGAAGATAACGCGCATCTTGCAGAGCTTGATATTTAAGAAAGGAGGGCAAAGCTTTGAGTACATTATTAGAGGATACCAGATTAGAACAGCATGAGATATCTAAAGAAATGAAAAAGTCCTACATTGACTACTCCATGAGCGTCATCGTAGGCCGTGCCCTTCCTGATGTCAGAGACGGCATGAAACCGGTACACAGAAGAATTTTATACGGCATGCATCAGCTGGGTGTAACGCCGGATAAACCACATAAAAAATCTGCCCGTATCGTAGGTGAAGTTATGGGTAAATACCATCCTCACGGAGACAGTTCTATCTACGATGCTATGGTAAGATTAGCGCAGCCCTTCTCTACCAGATATCTGCTGGTAGACGGCCACGGAAACTTCGGTTCTGTGGACGGCGACGGCGCTGCGGCCATGCGTTATACAGAAGCCAGAATGTCCCCTTTCTCTCTGCAAATGATCCGGGACATCGAAAAAGACACTGTAGACTTTATTCCTAACTTTGACGGAGAAGAAAAGGAGCCGGTCGTTCTGCCGAGCCGTTACCCGAACCTGCTGGTCAACGGTTCCAACGGTATTGCCGTCGGTATGGCCACATCTATTCCTCCTCACAATCTGGGTGAAGTCATCGACGCAACGGTAAAGCTCATCGACGATGAAAACGCCACAGTAGACGACCTGATCAAAATCGTCAAAGGTCCTGATTTTCCTACCGGCGCGCAGATCCTGGGAAAGGCCGGGGTCAGAGAGGCTTACAGAACCGGTATCGGCAAGGTAAAGGTCAGAGCCTGCTGTGAGATCGAAGAGACGACCAGAGGAAGATCTCAGATCATCGTTACAGAGATCCCGTTCCAGGTCAACAAAGCCAGACTTATAGAAAAGATGGCGGAACTGGTCAAGGAAAAGAAGATAGAAGGTATTTCTGAGATCAGAGATGAATCTAACAGAAACGGAATGCGTATTGTCATTGAGCTGAAGAGAGACGCGAATCCGCAGATCACTCTGAACAGATTATACAAGCATACGCAGCTGCAGGACAGCTACAGCATGATCATGATAGCCTTGGTAGATAAAAAGCCGAAGGTTCTTAGTCTCTATGAGATTCTGGATGAATATCTGAAATTCCAGAAGGAAGTATTGACCAGAAGAACCCAGTTCGATCTGAAAAAGGCAGAAGCCAGAGCGCATATCTTAGAAGGTCTGCGTATCGCGCTGGATAATATCGATGAGATCATCAAGATCATCAGAAGCTCCTATAACGACGCCAAAGAAAAACTGATGGAGAGATTTGGTCTTTCCGAGATTCAGGCACAGGCTATCTTAGATATGAGACTGGCCAGACTGCAGGGATTGGAAAGAGAGAAGATCGAAAAGGAATATGCGGAGCTGATGGAAAAGATCGCTTACTACAATTCCCTGCTCTCAGACGAAAAACTTCTGATGGGCGTCATCAAAGACGAACTGCTGGAGATCAAGGCAAAATACGGAGATAAGAGAAGGACCAAGATGGTCGCCGACGTAGATGAATTTGACGACGAGGATCTGGTGGAAGAAGAAAAGGTTGCCGTAACGCTGACACATCTGGGTTACATCAAGAGAGTGCCTGCGGACACTTATAAGGCGCAGAGACGAGGCGGAAAAGGCATTACAGGAATCACCACCAGAGAAAATGACTTTGTCAAGGACCTGATCATGACGTCGACACATGACTATCTGATGTTCTTTACCAATACAGGAAAAGCGCATAAGATCAAAGCTTATGAGATTCCGGAAGCGACCAGGACCGCCAGAGGAACGCCTGCTGTCAACTTCCTGAGTTTGATGCAGAGAGAGCGCATCACAGCGGTCATTCCGGTTCATGAATTCGCGGATGACAAGTATCTTATCGCTGTGACCAAGTACGGTACCATCAAGAAGACGCCGCTTTCGCAGTTTGATACTCAGAGAAAGACAGGACTTATCGCCATCAATCTGAAGGATGACGACCAGCTGATCGGTATCAAGCAGACGACCGGATCAAATAACGTCATTATTGTGACCAAACACGGCAAGTGCATCTGCTTCAAAGAAGAAGATGTAAGAAGCATGGGAAGGATCGCAGGCGGAGTCCGGGCCATCAATTTGGAAAAAGACGATGAGGTTGTGGCGATGGAACTTGTTGAACCGGGTCAGGAGCTGCTGGTCGTAACAGAAAACGGTTACGGCAAGAGAACGCCTGTGAAGGAATACAAAATTCAGGTTAGAGGCGGCAAAGGTCTTCTGACTTATGATAAAGGCAAGTTTAAGAAGACAGGAGCCCTGATCGGCGCCATGGTCGTAGACGAGGAGGATGAGGTCCTGATGATCAATTCAGAGGGCATTATCATCAGAATCAGAGCAAGCGAAGTATCCAAGCTTGGCAGAGCTACACAGGGCGTCAAGATCATGAAGGTTGAAGATAATACCAAGATCGTTGCCATGGCAAAGGTGATCAAAGAAGACGAAGAGGAAGAGGCGGCAGATAAAAATAAAAAGGCGGCTAAAAAAGAAGAAAATAACGAGCAGTTAACTCTTTAAAAAATTCCTCACTTGTTATATACTAAACCTGTACGGAATGTTTCGTACAGGTTTTTTTTATGAGGGAGTGACATATATGGATCAATTACAATTTATCATACCGGGAAAACCGGAATATCTGACTATGGTAAGGCTCGCTATCGGCTCCATAGCAACCACAGCAGGATTTGATCTGGACGCCTGCGAGGATATCAAGACAGCAGTATCAGAAGCGTGCAAGAACGTATCCTGCCATGGATTTGACGGTTTTTCTGATAAATATGAATTGAAATGCAATGTAGAAAAAGGCCGCATTGAGATCATCGTAAAGGATGGCTGCGATCAGCATACACTGGAAAAACTGGCAAAACCGTGCCAGAATTGCCCTAAAGAAGGTGATCTGGGAATCTTCGTTATACAGTCGCTGATGAATGAAGTAATATTTGGGAAAGAAGAAGACGGACATAAGTCTATAAAAATGGTGAAAAGTTTATGATAGAACAGGATTTGTTTGTCGAATATAAGAAAAATCCCAGTATAGAACTGCGGAATCAGATCGTTGAGAAATATCTTTACATGGTGGATATTCTCATTCGCAAATATCTGGGAAAAGGCGTGGATTATGATGATCTTTATCAGGTAGGCGCTCTGGCTCTTGTTTCCGCTGTGGAAAGGTTTGATCCGGACAAGGGGTTCGAATTCAGTTCCTTTGCCACGCCTACTATCCTGGGAGAGATCAAAAAATATTTTCGGGATAAGCAGTGGAGCCTGAAGGTGCCGCGGCGCCTGAAGGAGATCGCTGCGAAGGTTCAGGAAACCAAAGATTTTCTCTACGCGGAGCATCACAGAAAACCCACTGTGGAAGAGATCGCCGCTGTAACAGGATTTACGCAGGAACAGATCGTAGAGGCAATGGAAAGCTCGCAGGCTTACGGTACTTATTCTCTGGATAAGACCTTTGATGAAATGGGCGAAGACGGAGAAAATTCTTTTCTTGAAAAATATACCGGATTTGATGAAAAGGGCTATGAACGAGTCGAAAACTCTGAGATCATCCAGAAGGTCATGAACAGGTTCAGCGACCAGTACCGGTACATTTTCAAGGAAAGATTTATCTACAACCGTTCTCAGGCGGAAATAGCCCGGACTTTAGGCGTATCTCAGATGACCATTTCCCGCGCGGAACGGAATATCATCAGTCAGTTTCGAGAGGAGTTTCACCGGCAATAGGCAGAAGCGGCAGAATGACACTGAACCGGCTGCCGATACCAAAAGTGCTTTCGGCACTTACAGTGCCGCCGTGGGCTTCCGCGATCCATTTGACCATGGAAAGTCCGAGACCGAAGCTGTCGGCTTCTTCGCTTCTGGCCTTGTCCACCTTATAAAATCTGTGGAAAATATTTTCCATATCTTCCGCTTTGATGCCTATGCCGTTATCCTCCACTGTGATGACGGCTTTTTCATTGTTTGTCAAAAGCTGCAGGCGGACCCATCTTTCCACTGCTGTTTCCTCTTTGCTGTACTTGATAGCGTTGGTAGCGAGATTCAGGATCATACGCATGATCAGTGTTTCATCGCCGCAGATATCTATGTCTGACTGAATTTCCGTTTGAAACTGTATATGTTTTTCTTCTGCCAGCAGAGAGAGTTCTTCTGAAATACTTTCACAGAGCATAGAAAGACTGAAGTTCTCCTTTTCTATGGTCTTTTCCTTGTCGATGGTCCTGGTCAGCTGCAGCAGCTGCTGTATCAGCGACATGGTCCTGCGGCACTGACTGTGTATGGTCCTCAGAGAATCCTGATATTCTTCGGGAACTCTTTCTTTCTGCAGCGTATATTCGCATTCTGCCATAATGACAGACACAGGTGTTTTCAGCTCGTGGGAAACATCAGAGGAAAAATCCTTTTCTGCCTGAAAGGCTTCTTCCAGCCGACTTATCATCTGATTCAGCGTTTCAGTCAGATCATAGAGCTCGTCTCTGCTTTCACCCTGAGGGAGCCGTTTGGTCAGATCGTGACCGTTACTGATGGAATTAGCCGCTTCCGTGATATCTGATATGGGAACAAAGGCCTTCCTGGTAATACGCCGCCCTGCCAGAATGGACAGTATCAGGATAGCAGGCAGAGCTATGAGCATGATCAGGAAAATGGAGTCCAGCATCTGTACGGCATTGTCTATGGGATAAACGCCTCTGACCCAGATACTCTGTCCGTTTTCATAGGTATTATAGAGGTCGTAGGTCAGCCACGTATCATCATTGCCTTTCACCTCGTCAAATTTTCCGGATTCTAACGGGAGAAAGGTTGGAAAGTCCTTTGGGAGACGGCCTTTGATCAGTTTTCCCGACTCGCTGTAGATCAGAAGCGTGACTCCCTTCCGATAGGAATCAAAGTCGTTATCTATTTCAATAAAGTCTTCTCCGGCCTGAATATCGTCAAAAGAATTCTGTACGGCTTTCATGACGGTGTCTTTGGATATGACATTCATTTCACGCAGAGAAGTGAAGCTGAATACGATAAAAAGCGCTGCAGTGATCGAGATCAGTACGGCAGAATAATAGAGGGTCACTCTTTTTTTTATAGAAGCGTTTTTCATTTTAAACATGGTTATTCTTCCTCATCTTTGATCACATAGCCGATGCCGCGGACCGTCTGTATAAGCTTTTTCTCACAGTCGGCGTCGACTTTCTTTCTCAGAGTACGGATATAGACGTCGATGATATTGCTGCTCCCCTCGTAATCATAATTCCAGATATGATGCATGATCTTATCTCTGGAAAGAACGATGCCCTTATTGTGCAGGAGATACTCTAAAATGGAATATTCCTTGGCGGTCAGAGTGATAGCTCTGCCGTCCCGGAAGGCGGTCTTCTTCTCTGTATCCAGAGACAGAGGGCCGGCAGTCAGAATGTGGTCGATACGCTCTACGCCGCCGCGCCGGATCATGACGCGGATGCGGGCAGAAAGCTCCTCCAGACTGAAAGGCTTTGTAAGATAGTCGTCGGCGCCGCTGTCTAGGCCTTTCACCTTGTCCTCTATGGAATTTTTAGCGGTCAGCAGCAGCACAGGCGTTTTGATCTTTTTACTGCGCATGGTTTTCAGCACGGTTATGCCGTCTACGCCGGGCAGCATGATATCCAAAATGACGGCGTCATATTCTGTTCCCTCTATATAGGCAAGAGCGTCGCTGCCGTCATAACAGGCGTCGACCGTGTAGCCCTCATCTTTAAAATGCTTCGCTATGGTCTGACAGATACTTTTTTTATCTTCTACAATGAGTAATTTCATAGTATTTTTCCCCTTTTTATAGTTTTGTTTTCCGGTTAATTTAATGATAGCTCAAAAAAATGAAATTTCAATGAGTTTTTCATTTTATTTTCATTTTTTGCATTTAGTATTTAGCTATAAAAAAGAGATACTAAATGCAAGGAGGATAAGCAATGAATAGATTATTAACAAAGAAAAACGGTCTTATTGCCGCAGCGGCTGTGGTCATAATTGCCGCCGCAGTGATTCTTTCCACTTCTTTTTCTCAGGCGCTGACGCTGGATGAGGCAAAAGACATTGCCGGAAAGTATGTACCGTCTACGGCAAAGTTCGTGACCAGTGAAGAGGAAGAAAACAAGTATGAAGTCATGTTTCATGATGACGCCGCTGGAGAAGGTTTTGAGGTCGAGGTCCATAAGGATACAAAAAAGGTAAAGAAAGTTGAATCCCAGATGGACAACGATATGGGAAGCAAGAATGTAAAGCTGACGGAAAGCCAGGTCAAGGAGATCATAAAAAAGAAATTCGAAGGTGTGACCAGCGTATCCGTCAATTTAAAGAAGGATAACGGTCTCTACGAGTACAGCGTAGATTTTAAATCCAATGATTTTTACGGCGATGCGGAAGTCCATCCGGAATCAGGCGTGATCCTGGAAAGTACAGTGAAATACGGTACTGCCATAACGATCCCGACTGGTGACAGCAATGATGATAATTCCAGTGAAAATGGAAAGTTCCTTTCTTATGAAGAAGTTGAAACGCTGGTGATCAAAGAAGCCGGTGGAGGATTCGTTAAGGACATCGATCTGGAAAAAGAGAACGGCAAATATGTCTATGAAGTAGAACTGATCAAAGATAACGTAGAATACGACTATATCGTAGACGCTGAATCAGGAAAAGTGACGCTGGAAAATGAGCATGAAAGCTATTTTGATTATGATGATGACCGGGATGATGAGGAAGCAGCGAAACCGGACAGCTCCGGCAATAACAGCAGCTCCGGCACTTCCGGAAATTCAGGATCCGGCACGGGAAGTTCCGGAACCTCCGGCAGTACTTCCAGCAGCAGCCACATTTCTTCTGAAAAAGCTAGATCCATCGTGCTTGCCAAAATCCCGGGAGCAACGATCAACAAGCTGAAGCTGGAAAAGGATGATGGGCGTTATATCTACGAGGGTGAAGCTGTATTAGGCGATTATGAGTATGAATTTGAAATCGACGCGAATTCCGGTGTTATCATAGACTGGGATAAGGATCGTATCGAGGATTTTGACGACGACGATGACGATGATGATGACGACTGGGACGATGACTGGGACGACTGAATCAGGTCAGGAAACGCAGGTAAAATATATGAAAGGCGCGTATGATAATCATACGAAAAAGCTCCGGTTTAAATGACCGGAGCTTTTTCCACATGTTACACTTCACACTTGCTTGAAAGTCCCTCGACTTTCCAAAAATTTCAGCTTTCTTTTGCCAGCGCAGGCCGTGATACCGTTTCACTCTCATCCAGATCCAGTTCCAGTTCCTGCATGTCCACGAATACGTACATCAGGATGAACATGTATACCATGCCGGCCATCCCTTTTGTAAAGGTATCATAGCCGAAATGGAATATTGGATTCAAAATAGTGACAGCGGCGACACCCAGGTGCATGAGAGACAGCAGGATAAAGCTGTGAAACTTTTGTCCTGTATACGCTCTGCATCCGATGAACAGCGAGAAAAATACCAGGCAGGTCAGAAAAATTCTGCCGTAAAACATCAGGCTGTCCATAGCTTCACCATATGCGGGCATCAGATATAGGATGGCGCCTGCTCCTGAACAGACTGCTGTAAGAACTGTCAGGATCAGTCCAGCGGGAAAGAGACACTCGTTGTTTCTGAGTTTCGCGATCTGGACCGCGATGATTGCCGCACCAATCAGAGGCAGGATAAACTGCGCAAGGCCTCCTATGTTCATACACAATAAAACAACACCAACAAATAACTTTAACACATACACATCTCTTATCCTCCTTCGAATTTTACTTTACCTTATGAAAAAGAAAAAGTAAACAGATATGAAGTGAATGCAGACCAAAGTATGAACGAATTCGGAAGAAAGTATTAGAGATTTTATGCTGGGAAAGCGTTCCCGGTATTACTGTGCAACATGGATGTTACCGGAAGAAAGAAAAAAACTGCCGCATAAATGAGTGCGGCAGTATCTTTGTCTTCTTAACAATGCACATATTGCAATTTACAGGGCCAGCTGCTGAATCAGCGCAGCCTTCGGCAGAGCGCCAAGGGTCTTTGCTTTTATCTCTCCGTTTTCAAACTTGGCGCATACAGGAATGCTCATGATTCCGTACTGCAGGGCCAGCTCCTGATTTTCGTCGATATTCAGTTTGCAGACTTTGATTTTGCCTGCATAATCATCTGAGATCTCGTCGATGATCGGAGCCAGATTGATGCAGTGTCCGCACCACGGCGCCCAGAAATCTACCAGTACCGGGATATCGGACTGGATAACTTCTTTTTCGAAATTGTCTTTTGTTAAATGAATTGTCATAGTCTCTACTCCTCCTTTTGTTTTTCTCTCCTTTGCTCAATCTCGACCAGCTGGGCGAGACCTTTTCTAATAGTATCTTCAACCTGATGCACAATATTCGCCGTCTGATGCCGGTCCAGGGAAGATGTGTCAATAGACGGGTGGATCAGAATGTCCACAGTAGCGCCTCCTGTAATTACGTCTCTGTCCTCGAACATGTGGCGCGTTCCGTTAATAGAGATCGGTACGATCGGTACGCGGGCTTTTGTAGCGAGTTTAAAGCTGCCTGCCTTGAAACTCCCCATTTCTGTACTGCGGCTTCTCGTACCTTCAGGGAAGATAACCAGAGAATAGCCTTCTTTTAGCGTCTGGACGCCGGTCTGAATGGATTTCAATGCTTCGCGGGTATCCCCTCTTTTGATGAAGACGCCCCGGATCGCTCTGATCCATTTTCCGAAGTAAGGCACTTTTTCCAGACTGTCTTTGGCGATAAAGCCGATCTGGCGGCCCTGTGCAGCCTTGAACATTACCACGATATCCGCATAGCCCTGATGGTTAGCGATAAACACGCACGGTCCTTCTGCCGGAATGTTTTCCTGTCCTGAAATATTGATCGTCAGATCAAAGATTTCAATGACCTTATCGACCCACAGGTTGGTGGCGTATGCGATCAATTCCCGTTCTTTCTCAGCCTCTCCATCGGCCCGAAGCTTTTCCAGATCTTTGAGATAGTAATTAAATATGCCGACAGAGCGAAAAAGTTTGATGCCGTTGGGAATATTTCGAAATAATTTCAAGGTGTGCCTCCTGTCCAAACAAAAATTAAAAACTTTCTTATTTATAATATACCATAAAACCAGTGGAAATATCTACTCAAAAAAGGTATAATGAGTATGAAAGTTTGAATTTCCAGCAAAATAAGGAGGAAGATATCATGAAATTGATCAATATTGATTATATACCCGGACAGGATTTCGATCTGATCGGAATGGTAAAGGGAAATGTCGTACAGTCTAAAAATATCGGAAAGGACATCGGCGCAGGTTTCAAAACTATCGTTGGCGGCGAACTGAAGGGTTATACAGAGATGCTGCAGGAGGCAAGACAGATCGCGACCAAGAGAATGGTAGATGAAGCGGAAGCTCTGGGCGCTGACGCGGTCATCAATGTCAGATTCTCATCCTCCGCAATCATGCAGGGCGCTGCTGAAGTCATTGTATATGGAACTGCCGTAAAATTTAAATAATGAAAAGAGAGAATTATACCATCGACAAAAGGTATCTGTTTATAGGCGGAGCATTGTTATGCTTCGCCTATGTTGCTTGGCAGATCTCTTCAGGAGACACACTGGCTTTTGACACTGTGATCAGGCAGTGGTCCTATGATCAGAGAGGGCCTGTACTGAACAGGATCGTCATAGCCGTGACGTATCTGGGAAACTGGCAGACGGTAGTTACGGCAGCGCTGGTGCTCCTTGCTCTGCCCCGGACAAGAATGCGGTATGGCCTGCCTTATACGTGTATTTCCGCGGCGTCAACAGTATTTTATAAAGCTATGAAGTCTGTCTTTGCCAGGCCGCGGCCGGATCTGGCTGTACGGATCATTGAGGAAAGCGGCTGGTCTTTTCCCAGTGGTCACTCTATGAACTGTATCGTATGCTACGGCATTCTGATCTATCTGATACGCAGATACTGTAAAAACCGGAGAGCGGCTGATACAGCGACGGTACTTCTCAGTCTTTTGATACTGTCTATCGGCTGCAGCCGTGTCTATGTAGGCGTTCACTACCCTACTGATATTATCGGAGGCTGGAGCCTGGGGCTGGCATTTCTCCTTGCCGCCACTTTGATCTATGAGAAAGTAAGAGGTGAAGATCATGATTTATAATTCCATTACAGAAACCATCGGAAAAACGCCGCTGATGCGGATGCACAGGATCGAGGATGAGAAAGGGTGTCCTGCCGCGCTGTATGCCAAGCTGGAGGCCTTTAATCCGGCGGGCAGCATCAAAGACAGAGCGGCCATGTCCATGATCAGAGATGCCGAGGCACGGGGTCTTCTGAAGGAAGGCGGCGTTATCATTGAGCCTACCAGCGGAAATACAGGCATCGGTCTTGCCGCCCTGGCAGCGTCAAAGGGATATCGGGCTATATTTGTTCTGCCGGAGACCATGAGTCTGGAGCGGCGGAAGCTTTTGGCCGCATACGGCGCCGAGGTCGTTTTGACAGAAGGAGCTAAGGGGATGCAGGGCAGTCTGGACAAGGCAGAGCAGCTGCATAAGGAAATACCGGGGAGCATCATCGCCGGACAGTTTGTGAATCCCGCCAACGCACAGGCGCATACGGATACGACAGGACCTGAGATATGGGAAGATTTGGATGGAAAGATCGATATTCTGGTGGCAGGGGTAGGAACAGGAGGCACTATTACGGGCTGCGGCAGATATCTGAAGGAAAAAAATCCGCAGGTCCGGATCATTGCTGTAGAACCGGCTGGATCCCCTCTTCTGTCGGAAGGAAGAACAGGATCTCATAACCTGCAGGGGATCGGACCGAATTTTGTGCCTGAGGTACTGGACAGGGATATCATCGACGAGATCATCACAGTAAAAGAGGAAGACGCTTACGAACTTTCCCGCCTGGCAGCCAGAAAGGAAGGTTATCTCTGCGGCATTACGTCAGGTGCCGCTCTGTGGGCAGCTGTACAGATGGGAAAACGGCCGGAGAACAGAGAAAAGAATATAGTTGCGATTCTGCCGGACTCAGGCGAGAGATATCTGTCTACCGTGCTCTTCGATATGTAGGAAGGAGAAGAATATGGCTGTAACGATCAGCGATCTGCTGAATCTGGATACCCTGCGGGATTTCACTCTGATCGCTGGAAAGAAGGGATTGAACAGAACCATTACGGCAACAGAGATCTTAGACTTTGAATTTATGGATGAAGGGCTGGCTTACAGAGAGCGGGGTTTTGACGGTAACAGTCTGGTTTTGACCAGTCTGCTGTTCGCGAAGGATAAGCCGGAGCTGATCCTGAAGGCGGTCAAAAGGCTTATCAGCCAGAATGTGCAGGCGCTGGCCTATAAACCGGTCTTTTTCGATGAATTGCCGGCGGAGGCGCTGGAGTACGCGGATAAGATGGATTTTCCCATATTCAAGTTTGGCCACGATGAATTCTTCGAGGACGTTATTTTCAGCATACGGAGCCTTGTGGAACGCGACGACATACTGGGACAGACAGAGCCTTTGATCGGGGAGATGCTGAACAGAGAGTTTACAGAAGAGGAGGCAGAGGACGCGCATGAGCGTATCAATCCACTTTTGCGTCCTATGGTGGCTGCGGTATGCGTCCGTGACAGAGAACTGTCAGAAAGCGAGATCAGCGCCAAGATCAGACGAAGCCGGCCGGACGAAAAACTGAGAAGCAAGACCTTTGTCGGAAAATACGAAAATCTGATCATCATCATTCTGTCACAGGATGAAGCCAATCCCGACCGGTTTAAAACGCTGCTGGAGGATGTGGCCATTGTCTACGGACTTGTTGACAGAGATCTGACCTTAGGTATCAGCAATATGCGCAGGATCGACGACCAGTTTAATATGGCTGTCAGGGAGGCATACTGGGCAGAAAGAGTGGCAGAGATAGAACAGGCGCCGCTGCGGTATTATCGGGACATCGGCATCTATCAGCTGATCGTCTCTTACATCCACACGCCTCATATGCGCCGCTATGTCCAGAATTTCTTCGCACCGCTTTTTGAGGAGGAAGAGAAGGACGGCGAGCTGATGCATACGGCTGTTGAATATGTTCTGGCAAAGGGAGATACGATGAAGACGGCGGAGCGTCTGTACTGCCACAAGAATACTATACGGTACAGGATCGGAAAGCTTCAGGAAAAGCTGGATCCCCACTCCAATGAAAAGGAATTTTACCTGAATCTCGCCATGGCGGTCAAGATATATTTATTAACCAATGAAAAAAAGGAGGAGAAAAAATGAGTGCAATGTTTAAGTTCAGTTATGGTCTGTTTGTGCTGACAGCACGGGAAGGCGATAAAGAAAACGGATGTATCATCAATACAGCAATTCAGGTGACAGCGGACCCGAAACAGGTATCCATCTGTGTCAATAAGAGCAACTATACCTGCGGTATGATCCAGCGTACCGGCGAGTTCGGTCTGTCCTTCCTGAGTCAGGATGTAAAGTTCGAGACGTTCCGGCATTTCGGTTTCCAGAGCGGCAGGGATGTGGATAAGTTTGCCGGTTATGAAGACGTGAAGCGGTCCGAAGGCGGCCTGCCTTATCTGACAAAAGGCGCGAATGCGTTTATTTCCGTCAAGGTAAACCGGACTCTGGATCTGGGGACACATCTGATGTTTATCGGCGATGTTATGGAAGAAGAAGTGATTTCTGATGTCGCCTCTGTTACTTATCAGTACTACTTTGACCATATCAAACCAAAGCCGGAGCAGCCAAAGACAAAGGGGTATGTATGCAAGATCTGCGGATATGTTTATGAGGGAGATACACTTCCGGATGATTTCATCTGTCCGTTATGTAAACACGGCGCAGAAGACTTTGAGCCGATCGGCTGAATTTTGATGGATAAGGCCTGATTTTATGAGTCAGGCCTTTAAAAAATTGTGCATGATTCACAAAAATGTATGATTTTTGACTGATTTGAACAAAGAACAAAAATAATACTGTTTTTTCATGAAAAATAACAAAGACATATTGTTGCAACTTTGCTAAAATGTAATTGTAAGTTTTGAATAAGACACCTTTGGGAAATATTTTCTATCCATAATAAAGTCCTAAAAAAAAATGAAATAAAATCCTACACTTAATAAATCCAAAAATCCAAAATCCAAACACAGAAAAGGTTTCCCAAAGATGCTTATTTCAAATAGGCCCGATGGGGCTCTTTTTGTTTTTTGATATAAATAGGCCTGCCGCGGCGGATATCTATTTTGACGCAGAAAGGTTACAGCAGCACGCTGCCTGCGCCCCGGTCAAAGTAAATACTCTTGGCGCCTGTAAAGAGGGGTATGCCGTAGCATACACGTACGTCTTCGGGGAAGATGCCCATTCTGACGGCGCCCCGGCCGGCGGAGTACATGACCCGGTTGTCGATGCGGTGATCGGCGGCGACGGAAACGGCTGAACCAATGGCGATCCCCAGATCGGTGATGTTAAAGGCGCAGTTGGCTCCGGCTTTTTTCATTTCACCGCAGTTTGCAAAGCCGCACATGCCGCAGTTTGTAAGTCCGAAGGGCTGGCCTGTAACGCCGATCAGGACGACGCAGTGGCTGTCATCTACGTTGCCTGCATCACGGGCTATGAATTCTTCTTCGTATTCACTGGCGGCACGGCGCATTTCTTCTGCCAGCGCTGCTTTATCTTCTCCTGTGAGAATCATGGTTATGACTTTGTCTTTGCCGCTTCCTTTTGGAGCGGTTCTGGCGGCTGCTGCCATGAGATCGGCAACGCGCAGCGCAGCGTCCCGCTCTGCAGCTTCCATAGGTTTTATCATAGTAGATTCCTCCTGTAACTTCTTTTTTAGTGATAATATTATAGCGGATTTTATGGACGTTAACAAGTATACAGAGAGAAATCTCAGGAGAAATCGCTGCATATGAAAGCTGGAGAGGAAATCCTGCCGCTGAACGATTTCTGAATTTATTTCATACTTTTGTTTTGATATCAGACGCATTCGGCTTGTAAAATACCGGCTGTTTGGTATAATGAAATCAGGGATGAGGTTAGAACGGCAGGCGCATCATTTGCATTAAACCGAATGATTGGTCAGGGTTTGATTGAAAAGAAAAGACATGGAAGAAGTTTTTTTATCGAAAAACTTGATGTATTGATCAAAAACTTGATGTATTAAATAAAAAGTGGATGTATCAAAGGCAAACTTTCACGTGGAGATAAAGTACAGCCAAAAAACTAAGGGAGGACAACAGAGATGGCAAAACCGATTTTGATTATTATGGCTGCCGGCATGGGCAGCAGATATGGCGGGCTGAAGCAGATCGACCCGATTAGTGACAAGGGGGAAATCATTTTAGATTTTTCTCTTTACGACGCCATGATGGCGGGCTTTGAAAAAGTGATTTTTATTATTAAAAAAGAGAATGAAGCGGATTTTCGCGCGCTGATCGATGAGCGCGCGGGCAAATATATGCAGGTAGAATACGCTTTCCAGGAGCTTTCGGATATTCCGGCGGGCTACCAGGTTCCCGAAGGCAGGGTAAAACCGTGGGGAACCTGTCATGCGGTACTCAGCGCGCGCAAGCTCATTGACGGATCTTTTGCGGTCATCAATGCGGATGATTACTACGGCCCGGGCGCGTTTCAGACTATTTACGACTATCTGGAAAATGCCAAGGATGATGAAAAGTACCGGTACTGCATGGTCGGCTATCAGCTGGAAAAGACTTTGACGGAAAATGGCCATGTGGCTCGCGGCGTCTGCGAGGTGGGAGAGAATGGACAGCTTGTGGATATCGTGGAGCGTACAAAAATTATGTATCATGACGGCGGTATCGCGTTTACAGAAGATGACGGCGCGACATGGCAGCCTTTAGAAGAAGGGACCACTGTCTCCATGAATTTCTGGGGCTTTACCGAGTCCTTCGTACATGAAATGGAAGCGCGTTTCCCGGCGTTTCTTGACAAAGCCCTTGCGGAAAACCCGTTGAAAGGCGAATATTTCCTGCCCGGCGTTGTGGATCAGCTGATTCAGGAACAAAAGGCGTCCGTCCGGGTTTTGACCTCTCACGACAAATGGTACGGCGTGACATACAAAGAGGATAAACAAGGTGTGGTAGATGCCCTGCAATCCATGAAAGATAAGGGTCTGTATCCTGAGAAGCTGTGGAAATAGAGGCTTCATAAAGACGAATTTGTGAGAGTTTCTATTCCTTTTACAAAACATATCCGGAGATTTTCCAGATAGCGTCTGGAAAATCTCCGATGTTGCTTTTTTGATAAAAAATTCTTTCCAACACTTTGCTCTGCCGGTTCGTTATATAAGTGTAAAAGAAAGCAAGATGAAACCCGGGAAAGGAAAAGGCTATGACTGAGGAACATACCGAAAAGATGATGGAACAGCTGTATAAAACACTGTATCCCCAGCTGCTCAGGTGGTGCCGGCAGATGACAGGAGATCAGCGAACGGCAGAAGAACTGGTGCAGGAAGCCTTTCTGCGGGGACTGTGCCACGCAGATATTTTGGCAGGGCTTAGCGAAAGCCAGCAGCGGGCATGGCTTTACCGGACGGTGAAAAATCTGTATGTTGACTGTGTACGCCGCCGCAAGTGGGAACTGACAGTGGACAGCTTTCCGGAGACACAGGCTGATTCGGATATATCAGAAGAAATGTTCATGGTGGAATGGGGAGAGCTGCTGACGCATCTTCCGAAGCTTGAGAGACAGGTCTTTGTTCTGCGGTATCTGCACGGTTATACTTCCGGGCAGATCGGACGCAGGCTGCATATGCCGGCAGGCACGGTACGGGCGAAGCTTCATGAAGCCAGAAAACATCTTCGTCAGGCAATCGGCAGTCAGTGAACTGGAAGCAGAAGTTTAAACAACAGGAAAGATGTAAGAAGGGAGAGAAATTTAAAATGAAGAATCTGATCATCAACAGTGGCGTATGTGACGCAAGAGGCATGCAGGAAGAAGCGTACAAAGATTATGAATCTATCATCATCAATACAGAGATACTGCTGGTTGGAGAGCGCAGCAGGGCCATTCTTGCCCGGCTGCCGATCATTCAGAACTGCGGGCTGACAGTTGAACTGGACGATGTTGAAGATGTGGAGGCGATGGTTGTAAACGGCGATTTTGAGATCACGGCGTCGATGCAGGTACAGGAGAACAGCCTGCTGGTGGTCAATGGCCGCTTGAAAGTGGAGGCAGGAGCTGAGGAGGCGCTCAAGGCTTACAAAAAGATTATCGTCGCGGGTTCTCTGCAGATACCAAAGAGCCTGAGCGGGTTTTTGAACAGGATCCAGATCGATGGTGCGACAGAGATGTATCCGGACGGATACACTGTGCTGGAAGACACGCTTACGATAGACAGACTTTTTACTCTGCGGGCAGAACAGGGGGGCCGGTATTACGTGAGCGGCGAGACAGTTATCTGCGATGACGCTGTAAATCTGAAAAAACTCATCGAAAAGCAGGTCCGGATCGTAACCCCGAAACTGATCCTGCCGGAGTCTATGGTGGAGGATTCTACTGCTGTCTTTGATCTGCAGACGGAATATGTGACAGTACCGGAAGGAATGAAGTTAATTTACGGGGACGCGGAGCTGGATACTTTCCTGCTGCAAAAATACGGCGGCAGTCTTTTCGTCTATGGCGATCTGACAGTTGACCGGACGGCGGATATGGCAGTTCTGGCAGAAAAGATCGACCGGCTGGAAGTGCTCGGAACGGTAACGGTGACGGAAACTCAGAAAGAAGATTTTTTGAAGACCGGCGCTGAGTTTGGGAAACTGAAGGTGATCAAAAGCGGGCGGCTATTGGCAGACAAATTGAGAGTTAAGATCGATCAGACACTTTTTGACCGCTGCCCGGAAGGCATTGTGGTCTGCGAAGTACTGAAGGTGATCATCGACAGCGCTGTAAACCCGGAAGATATTCTGGAAAGGCTGACTATCTGCGACTGCGGCAGTGTGGTGTGCGGTCCGGAGCAGGAAAGCGCCGTTGCAGCTGTCAGCGAGAATGTAGGCAGGATCGGAAGCGGCGAGGAACTTCATCTTCTGGATAAGATAAAATCGTCTAAGGTCGCCAACGTGGAGAACTATGTGATGTAGATGCGGAAGACTTGTTTTCACACTATATTATACCATAAATCAAAATGCAGGATTAAATCCCTAAACGATTGGAATTCCAGTTGTTTAGGGATTTTTATATAAGTCCTGTATCCTCTTTAACAAACTCCGCTCATTTCGAAAAAAATTCACTGGACTGGCGGATAAACTCGGCTACATTGAGGTCGGGGTTATCCAGGGTCTGATGAATATATAAGCCGTCGGAAAGCAGCAGAAGCAGCCAGGCCAGGTAATCCGGAGACACGGAATCTGTTCGTTCTCCGATTTTTTGCGCGATGATCTCGGCAAATTCGCTGTAGCGCTGGAGCAATTTCTCCCGGATCCGTTCATTGCCCTGCATAGCGTCATAAAAAAGATGCAGACGCATGCTGGCTGTGGCGACATCCCGTTCCAGAACATACTTCATCAGACGATGCAGGGAAGTATCCTTGGAGGCATCTTCAGTCCATGTGATCAGATCCTGGTATTGTTTATCCAGATATAAATCAGTGAGATCAAAAAGAATGTCGTTTTTATTTTTATAATAGTAATATAGGGTTCCCTTTGAGATACCTGCCTGCGCAGCGATCTCCGCAAGGGAAACATCCGATGATTTTTTACTGCTTAATAATTCTTCCGCAGCCTGCAGAATCAGTTCTTTTACATTGTCTTTTCTTGGTGCGGCCATGGGCCCTCCTTTGTAAAATCATATATTATGAAGCCCGGCGGATCTTGCCGCGCTCGCGCGATTGATAAAGATATCTTTGTCAGTATACCATTGATTACAGAGTTTGTCGAGAAAGCAGAATATACTTTATAAAAATACGACACCTTTCCCGCGGCAAACGTATAAAAATTCTTTTGTTCTATCAACGTTGACAAATTTCATCATTTTACGTATTTTAGTCAACAAACTGTCTGAATGGCGGATCAAAAATATCCTTAAACGATGACAGAAGTGACAAAAATCCAATAATCTGTCACTTTTGTCAACGTTCTTATTCTGAAATGTTGACAGGAGTGACACTTTTAATATTTTTTGTCACTTTTGTCACTAAACAGATTGATCTGCAGGCGCTTTCAAGTAGAAATTGAATGAAATGTTGACAAAAATAAAGAAATCACGGACTTTTGTCACACTACTTCATTTTCATGGGTTTGTTCTGGCACATTCCTCTACATATATTGACTTTTCAGCGGGCTTTTGCTAAGATATGGATAGATAGTCGGTCGAACAGCCGACTCTGCGAAGCGTGATGTGCAGAACGATGAACAGTGTCATGTACAGCGCTTCGAAAAGGACTTTGAGAAGGAAGGGAGATCATGAAGAAACGAGTACCGGAAGAAAAGCTGAACAGGATGCTGCAGCAGAGATTCGGACAGCAGGTGACTGCCAGAGCTGAGGAAGATCTGATCCGTGTGTTGGGTCAGTTAGATAAATGGGAAGATATTGTTGAAGCCTGTACCATGTGTGTATCTTCACAGCCGGGCGTTCATGTAGTCAATGATGTGGTCCTGAAAGGGGCCGCCATGCCGAAAATGCGGATTCCGAAGATAGAAGACAAGAGTCTGGATGGAAAGAGGCCGGATGTACTGATCATCGGCGGGGGCATTTCCGGTGCCAGCATCGCCAGAGAACTGATGAAATGGAAACTGGAGGTACTCCTTGTAGACAAAGAAGCAGACCTGGCAGTGCAGGCTTCGGGCCGAAATGACGGCGAGGTGCACCCGGGTGTGGATTTAGGCAAGGGTACTTTGAAACAGAAATATGTGGTACGAGGAAACCGCATGTTTGATCAGATCTGCGAGGATCTGCAGGTGCCCTTCAAACGGTGCGGCCAGTATGTAGGCTTTGTGGACGGCTGGGCATATCCTTTTATGCGCCTGTTTGCATGGCAGAGAAAGCATATTTGTGGCGTAGATGATACAGAGATCATTTCCGGCACTGAACTGCACAAGCGGGAGCCGGGGCTGAATCAGGATTTTAAATTCGCGCTGTACAATCCTATGGCAGGCAGTGTATGTCCTTACGGACTGACCATTGCCTATGGAGAAAACGCAGTAGAAAACGGCGCATCTGTCAGCCTGAATACAGTAGTGCGCGGCATGAAGGTAGAGGAGGGCCGGATCAAAAGCGTAGAGACCAACCGGGGAACCCTTTATCCCGCACTGGTGATCAACGCCGCAGGCGTATTTGCGGAGGATATCGCGAAGATGGCAGGCGACCGGTTTTTCTCCATTCACCCGAGAAAAGGCACCAATTCCATTCTGGACAAAAAAGCAGGCAGCATGGTGAAGAGTATTTCTTCCATCAAGAAGCTGAAAGGAAATGCAGCGCATACCAAGGGCGGCGGAATTGTGCATACAGCCCATGATAATCTGCTCATAGGGCCAAACGCAGTAGAAATTTATGAAAAAGAAGACTTTGCAACGGAACAGACCAGCATTGATGCGGTTTTTGAAAAGCAGAAGCTGACAGCGGCCGGACTTTCCCAGCGGGACATTATTACATATTTCGCAGGGGTGCGTCCTGCCACCTTTGAGGAAGACTTTGTCATTGAACCGGGCAGAAAAACAAAGAACCTGATTCACTGCGCAGGCATCCAGTCTCCTGGACTGACGACAGCGCCGGCAGTTGCAGTGGATCTGGCGGAAATGGCAGTCGATATGCTGAGACAGTCAAAACCCGTCGAAGTCAACGGGGATTTCAACCCCAAACGCAAAGGGATTCCGCAGGTAAAAGAACTTCCGGAGGAGGAACGCAATCGCCTGATTCAGGAAAATCCGGATTACGGTATCATCATTTGCAGATGCGAGGAAATCAGTAAGGGTGAAATTCTGGATGCCCTCAATGCGCCGATTCCGGTGGCTACCGTAGACGGCGTGAAAAAGCGGGTGCGCCCGGGTATGGGCAGATGTCAGGGAGGCTTCTGTATGCCGCTGGTCAGCAAAATCATCAGCGAGCATCTGGGGATTCCAATTGAGGAAGTCAGAAAATCCGGTGAGGATTCGGTCATCAGTTTCGGAAAAACAAAGGGGGCGAAGTAATGGGGAATTTTGATACAGTTGTGATCGGCGGTGGACCGGCAGGTCTTTCCGCAGCTATCGCCGCCAAAAAAAAGGGCGCGAAAGTGCTTCTCATTGAGCGTGAAGCCAGACTTGGCGGAATCCTCAAGCAGTGTATTCACGACGGCTTCGGGCTTCTGCGATTCGGCGAAAAGCTGTCCGGCCCTGAATATGTAGAGCGTTTTGAAGAGGAATTTTACCAGTTAGAAATACCATATGAGGTGCAGACCTTTGTAACAGATATTCAGAAAAGCGCCGAAGGATTTCTGATTACTGCGGTAAACAAAAAAGGCCTGCAGAAATACACGACGAAGACCATTGTTCTTGCGACAGGATGTAGAGAACGAACCGCAAAACAGGTTTTTATTCATGGTACCAGACCGGCAGGAGTATTTACCGCCGGCGCGGCGCAGCATTTTGTAAATTTGCTGGGTGAGATGCCCGCAAAAAAATGCGTCATTTTGGGAAGCGGCGATATCGGTCTGATCATGGCGCGCCGTCTGACCTTAGAAGGTGCGGAAGTCGAGGGCGTTTACGAGGTAAAACCGGAGCCTTCGGGTCTTACCAGAAATATCGTGCAGTGTCTGGAGGATTACAATATTCCCCTCCACCTGTCTCATATGGTGAGCAGAGTTTTCGGAGATGACAGACTGACCGCAGTAGAAATTTCTGAAGTCGATGAGAAAATGAAACCGATTCCAGGCACAGAAAGAATCGTAGAATGTGATACGCTGATTTTGTCTGTGGGTCTGATTCCAGAAAATGAAATAGCAGAAAACCTCGGCGTGACGCTGGATGGGCATACGAAGGGACCGGTTTGTGATAATCGCTTTATGACCGATGTGCCGGGGGTATTCTCCTGCGGCAACGCGCTCCATGTTAACGATCTGGTGGATTATGTGTCGGAAAGCGGCGAACTTGCCGGCAGCGCGGCGGCAGAATATGCAGGCTGCGGAAAATCAGGGCAGCCCGGCAGCGCGCAGGCAGAACTGCAGATCGACGGGTCACTGGCATATCTGGTTCCGCAGAAACTTGACTTTGACGCAGGCATAGATGATGTGGTGCTGTATTTCCGAAGCAGAGAAACGCTGGCAAGCGGCACACTCTGCATTGATGTGGACGGCAAGACTGTTTTTGAAAAGAAATACAAGAATCTGAAACCGCCTGAAATGGAACGGCTGAAATTGAATTTTAACAGATTCCCTTTAGGGAAAGACAGTCGCCTGCAGGTGCGTATCCGGAAAGAAGGTGACGCAAAATGAGAGAAATGACTTGTATTACCTGCCCTAATGGATGTACACTGCAGGTAGAGGAAAAAGGCGGTGAGATTTTCGTAACAGGAAACCGCTGCAAGCGGGGGCAGGCCTTTGCAGAGGCGGAATTAAGACACCCGATGCGGACCATCTGCAGTACAGTGCGGACGGTGTTTCCGGAAGTACCGGTGGTGCCGGTGCGGGTTTCCGGAGAAATTCCAAAAGAAAAGATTTTTGATGTCATGGCGGAAATCAATAAAGTCCGTCTGGATAGATCTGTATCGCGCGGTGAAGTACTGATTGCCGATGTACTGGGACTTGGCGCGGATATCATTGTAACCAGCAATATATTAAGAGGAGAACAGTAAAATGAGCACAAAACCATATAAGAATTTTGAACCGAAATGGGTAAAAGAGGCAGCGCCTTCTGACAGCTGGCGTTCGATTTTCCGGTGGGGCGATCCGGAATTTGTCAAATATCCGAAAGAATCTTTGTTTAATATGATGAAAGAGAAATTTCAGATGACCGACGAGGATTTTAAGCAGTATGCGTACGGCGGCAACATCGGGATGGAAGCTGTAAAGCTGGATGCGCCATGTAATCTGTCAGAAGAACACTTAGCAGCGTTCAGAGCCATCGTTGGTGAAGAGAATGTAACGACGGAAGACTATCCGAGACTGGCAGTGGCTTATGGTAAAACCGGTTATGACGCGGCAAGACTGCGTCAGCGCAGAGTGGACAGTCTGCCTGATGCAGTGCTGTATCCAAGTGAAACAGAAGAGATTGAAAAAATTGTGGCGTATTGTACGGAACACAAGATTCCGCTGTATGTTTACGGTGGCGGCAGCAGTGTTACCAGAGGGGTAGAGCCGACTTTAGGCGGTATTTCTCTGGATATGCGCAAGAATTTCAATAAGGTTGTTTCCTTTAATGAAACAGACCAGACCATTACCGTACAGAGCGGTATGTCCGGTCCGAAGCTGGAAGAAACGCTGAACAATGCGCAGAAGCTGTTCGGCGCCAAGAGAGCCTACACCTGTGGTCACTTCCCGCAGTCCTTTGAATACAGCAGTGTAGGCGGCTGGGTCGTTACCCGCGGCGCTGGACAGAACAGCACTTATTATGGCTGCATCACAGATATTGTCATGGGGCAGAAATACGCGACACCGATCGGAAACATACAGACCAGCTGCTATCCGAGAGAAGCAACGGGACCGAATCTGAATCAGATCATGATGGGCAGCGAAGGCACCTTTGGCGTGCTGACAGAAGTCACCTTAAAGGTATTCCGTTATATGCCGGAGAACAGAAAACGCTTCTCCTATATTTTCAAAAACTGGGAGATCGCAAGAGAAGCAGCGCGGGAAATGATGCAGTGTGAAGCAGGCAACGCATCGGTATTCCGTCTGTCTGACCCGGAGGAAACCAATCTGATGCTGCGCCTTTATAATGTAGACGAAACGCCGCTGTGGGAAATTCTCAATATGCGTGGATTCGAAGATATGGAGCGCTGCCTGTTCCTTGGCTTTACCGACGGCGAAAAGGGATTTTCCAGGAATGTGGCGAAAAACATCAGGAAAATCGCCCGCAAATATGGCGGCATGAGCCTGACTTCTTTTGTAACTTCAAGCTGGGAAAAGGGAAGATTCAATGACCCGTATCTGAGAGATACCATGCTTGACTTCGGGATCATGACAGATACGCTGGAATGTACCGTGAACTGGTCCAACATGGAAAAGGTACACGCAGAAGTCCGCAAGGTCTGCCATGCGCTGCCGAATACCATTGTAACCACGCATATGTCCCACTGCTATCCGCAGGGCGCAAACCTGTACTTTATTTTCATTACAAAAATGTCCGATGCGGATGAATTCAAAAAGTACCATTCCACCATTTTAGACGCGATTCAGAAGTCCGGCGCGTCCATGAGTCACCACCATGGAATCGGCAAAATGTTTGCGCCATGGCTGGAAGGACAGCTGGGCAGAACAGAATACGGCGTGTTCAAAGCCCTCAAAGACTACTTCGATCCGGATTACAACATGAATCCGGGCGGCACTTTGGGACTGGATCTGAAAGAAGAAGAAAAGCGCTTCCTGCGTGAGGATATCCAGTAGACGAATTTGAAAAAAGGAAGGTAGCATAGATGGAAGACAGGATCGTACTTGCCTATGATGTGGGCACCCAGAGCTCCAGAGCCCTGCTTATAAATCAGCGGGGTGAGATTCTGGCGAAAAGCCAGGTGAAGCACGAAATTCCATATGAAAGACCGAATCCGGACTGGGCGGAAAAAGACGCGGATTTTTATTACGATAACATCTGCAAAGCCTCTGCCCGGCTGAAGGAGAGCCACCCGGATTTCTTTGCAAAGGTGGAAGCAGCCTCCATTACGACCATTCGGGATACGGTGGTCTGTGTGGATAAAGAGGGAAAACCGCTGCGCCCTGCTATTTTGTGGCTGGACAAAAGAAAAGCAGAAGGAAAACCGAAAGTGCCGGCGTTTAACAAAGTGCTGTTCAAGGCGGTGGGTATGGAAGAAGCCGTTCATGTTCAGTACCAGAAATCCCATTGCAACTGGATCAGGGAAAATGAGCCGGAAATCTGGGCAAAAACCGACAAATATCTGCTGCTCAGCGGCTATCTGATTTTTAAGCTGACAGGGAATATGGTGGATACCGCCGCCAGTATGGTGGGTCACATTCCTTTTGACTGCCAGGCGCGAAACTGGCAGAAAAAAACCGCGCTGACCCGTCCGGTTTTTGATGTAGAAGAGGAAAAACTCTGTGAGATCGAGGATTCCGGCGATGTACTGGGAACCATTACGGAGACTGCGGCTGCCGACTCCGGGCTCCCTCAGGGACTTCCTCTGATTGCGACCGGCTCCGATAAAGCCTGTGAAATTCTCGGTATGGGCTGTATCAGCAAAGAAAAAGCGGCGATTTCTTTTGGCACGACGGCAACGGTGACCTTTACCGTGGACAAATATATGGAACCGGAGCGCTTTATTCCGCCTTATGATTCTATCATTCCCGGGAGATTCACACCAGAAATCGAAATTTTCAGGGGCTACTGGCTGATCTCATGGTTCAAAAAAGAATTTGCGGAAAAGGAAATGAAGCAGGCGGAGGAAATGGGTATTTCTGCAGAGGAGCTTTTGAATCAGCGGCTTGAGGAAGTGCCGGCGGGCTGTGACGGTCTGCTGTTTCAGCCCTATTTTACGCCGAATATTACCATGCCGACGGCCCGCGGCGCAGTCATCGGCTTTTCTGACCAGCATACCAGAATTCACATTTACCGCGCCATCATCGAGGGAATCAATTTTGCCCTGATGGACGGGATGAGGCTGATGGAAAAGCGGGGAAATCACAAATTCACGGAGCTTTATCTGGGCGGCGGAGGCTCCCAGAGCAGTGAGATCTGTCAGATTACCGCCGATATGTTCGGCATTCCGACCATTCGCACCCAAACCTATGAGGTGGCGGGCATCGGCTGTGCGATGACAGCCTTTGTGGGACTTGGCGTGTTTGACAGCTATGAAGAGGCGGCAGCGTCTATGGTTCGCAAAAAAGATGTTTTCATGCCGGATATGGAGCAGCATAAAATTTACGAGCGCCTCTATGAGGATGTGTTCAAGAAGATTTACGGCAACCTGTCCGGGCTGTATGAAAAGCTGCACGATATTTATCACGAAAAGAAGTAGGAAGGACAAGAGGAAACGATGAGCAGATTGAGCAGATCACTGGATTACGATAAACTGCCGAACATCAGAGATCTGGGCGGCATGACAGCCGAAGACGGAAAAAGGATCGCAGAAGGAAAACTGATCCGTTCGGGACATCTTTCTGATATTTCTGAGGAGGATCAGAAAAACCTTGGAAAACTGGCAGAGATAATCGTCGATTTCAGGACCGATGCAGAGCGCAGGGAAAAACCGGATGTGCTGACTTTCGGCGCGGAATATTTTCACATCCCCATCTTTGACAAAGTGGTCGCCGGAATTACCAGAGAATCTTCGGCAGACCAGGAGGCATTTTCAAAGTTTCTGCTGAGGCCGTCAGAGGCGAAACAATATATGTGCGGCATCTACAGAGAATTCGTTTTCAGCGATCACGCGCTGGCCCAGTACGCAAAGTTTGTGCAGCTGCTTTTACCCCAAAGAGATAAGGCAATATTATGGCACTGCACAGCGGGAAAAGACTGCGCGGGAGTGGCCTCTGTGATCATAGAGGAAATTCTTGGCGTTCCGAGAGAACAGATCTTTGAAGATTATTTAAGTACGAATGTCTATCTGGAGGCGGATCTGCAGAATCTGACGATGCTGCTGACGAAACAGATGGGTGAGAAGGCGGCTCTGGCAAAAGAATCGCTGGAGTATCTGCTGCTTGCCAAAGAAGAATATCTGCAAATCTTTTATGAGGCAGCAGCGGAACGGTTCGGTGATTTTAAAGCATATTTGAGGACGGGACTATGCCTGTCTGCGGAGGATATGCGGAGGATGAGAGAAAATTATCTGGAATGATATTCTGTGATATTCTGTAATATTTGAAAAAATCCTTGCATTCCCGGAGATTTGTGATATACTAATAAAGCACGATTTTGTGCAAAATCTCTGCGTAAGCGGAAGGCTTACGCCATTTAGTCCATAGGGAGGTGAAACAAATGAAAAAGTATGAAGTTATGTTCATTATCAACCCTGCTTTAGAAGATGAGAAGAGAGAAGCTGCCATCGAAAAAGTAAAGGCAGTCATCACTGCTGAAGGTGAGATCGAGAAAGTCGACGCCTGGGGAATGAGAAAGCTTGCATATCCGATCGAGAAGAAGAACGAAGGCTACTATGTAGTGATCGAATTCTCCGCAAGCCCGGAATTACCGAAGGAACTCGACAGAAGACTGAGAATCTCTGACGATGTCATGAGACACATCATCGTTTGTAAAGAAGCAAAATAGGAATGGGGTGTAGTTAAATGAATAGTGTTGTACTAATCGGAAGGCTCACCAGAGATCCTGAGATCAGATATACCGCGTCCACACAGATGGCTGTCGCGACTTTTACTATCGCCATCGACAGACCTGTACGTGCGGGCGGAGAAAAGCAGACTGATTTTCCGCGTATCACCGTATTTGGAAGACAGGCGGAGAACTGCGAACGTTATCTGGCAAAGGGAAGACTGGTAGGCGTTCAGGGAAGACTACAGACCGGAAGCTATCAGAACAAAGATGGCGTGACTGTTTATACCACCGATGTTGTGGCAGACAGAGTTGAATTTTTGGAGTGGGGCGACCGTAATCAAAACGGCGGCGCGCCAAGACAGAACGCTTCTTCAAACTATGGCGGCCAGCAAAGCTATAACCAGCAGGGTTACAGCCAGCAGGGCGGCTATGGAAATCAACAGGGAGGATACGCTTCGCAGCAGAATTACGGCGGCCAGGGCGGTTACAGTGAACCGCAGTCAGACGGCATGCCGGAAGAAATGCCGGATTCCTTCCAGGCGATCGATGAAGATGTTCCATTCTAAGGAAAGGAGATACATGTAACATGATGGATAGAAGACGTGGCGGCATGAGAAGAAAAAAAGTATGCCAGTTCTGCGCTGACAAGACTGAAGTGATCGACTACAAAGATGTAGAAAAACTTAGAAAGTACGTTACCGAAAGAGGTAAGATCCTGCCTAAGAGAATCACCGGTACCTGCGCAGTACATCAGAGAGAAGTGACAACTGCGATCAAGAGAGCAAGAATCGTCGCTTTACTGCCTTACGTTGCAGACTAATCAAAAGCCGCAGAGTAAGTAAGAATATCAGATCCCCTGAATGTGTGAAGAATCAGATTCAGGGGATTTTTTCATAGCTGTGGTTTTGCAGTTTTCCCAGCCGGTTCTACTCCTCTCCCGTGTACAGGTCCTCCGCGATCTCATTAAAGTCGATGACGCATTTTCCGTCAAAGATGCCGACAGGGATCTTGTCGGTAAATCCGTAGATGACCGGGTAGATCTCCCGGGTAAAATCATAGACCAGAACCTTTTCCTGCTCCGGATCGATGATCCAGTATTCCCGAACTCCGGCATTGCCGTATTTAGTGACCTTGATGCCGGTGTCTTTTTTTCTTGTCGATGGTGAAAGAATTTCCATGACCAGATCTGGTGCGCCGAAGATGCCAAACCTGCGCCTTTTGCTGTGGTCACATAGAACGACCAGATCAGGCTGAACCATGGTTTTATCGTCGCAGTCCAGTTGAACATCTGTAGGCGAAGTTGTTGTGATGCAGGAGCCATTATGCATGCGAATGTAGTTCTTTATCTCCAGAAATAATTCGGAGAGCAATATTTGGTGCCTGTAATTGGGCGCAGTCATATCATAAATAATCCCGTCGATCAGTTCGACTCTCTGCTCATCGGGTAGGGCATAGTAGTCTGCAAGGGTATATTGACCCTGCTTCTTTTCTGTTCCGTAAGAAAGAGCTTCTTCCCTTACCATCATCAACGTATCTTCCGGATGGTTTTTCCGAAGAGTATTTGCTTTCTGTCCGTTATTCTTTTCGTTATTTGTCTTGCTGTCATTCATATCGTTACTCCTCTCCCGTGTACAGGTCCTCCGCGATCTCGTTAAAGTCGATGACGCATTTTCCGTCAAAGATACCCACAGGAACCTTGCTCTGAAAACCATAGATGACCGGGTATACTTCCTTTGAGAAATCGTAGACCAGGACCTTCTCCTGTTCCGGATCGATGATCCAGTATTCCCGTACTCCGGCATTTTCGTATTTTATGAATTTGATACCCAGGTCCTTTTTCCTTGTGGAAGGAGACAGGATCTCTATGAGCAGGTCCGGTGCGCCGAAGATGCCAAACCTGCGCCTTTTGCTGTGGTCACACAGGACGATGACGTCGGGCTGAACCATGGTCCTGTTGTCGCAGTCCAGCTGCACGTCCAAAGGAGCTCCCAGAGCAAAGCATTTTCCCTTGTTAGCCAGGATGTAGCTGAATAATGTCATGTGAAGTCTGGCCAACAATAACTGATGATTGAAATTAGTTGAAGACATGTCGTAGATCACGCCGTCGATCAGCTCAGCTCGATAATCATCCGGAAGGGCGTAATAGTCTTCCAGCGTATATTCACCCTGCTTTTTCTTTGTTTTATATGTTCCATAGGAAAAAATTTCTTCTTTCACAGCCGAAGCACCGCTGTCCTGCCTGTCCGCGTCATCTAGCTTTGTTCCTTCAAAGACCTGGGTCAGAGCCTGCAGCGTGGCATAGCGGGGCCTTCTGGTGGTGCCGGAGAAGATCTTCTGCACAGTGGCAAAGGGCACGCCGGAAAGCTCCGCGATCTGCTCGTTGGAGTAACCCAGTTCCTGTTTTATTCGTTTCATTTCTGTCAAAGTCATGGTCAAAGCGCTCCTTTTCGTCAAAGTATGTTTTCTGTTTCAGGCTTATCATGGAAGATGGAATGCAGGTATTTCTGTATCACATCAAAGTCGACGATGCAGTCTCCCTTATAGATACCTACAGGGATCTTGTCGGCGAACCCGTAGATGACTGGATAGACCTCCCGGGTAAAATCATAGACCAGCACTTTTTCCTGCTCAGGATCGACAATCCAGTATTCCCGGACGCCGGCATTTTGGTATTTCGCAAGTTTGATGCTCAGGTCTTTCATTCTGGTGGACGGAGAAAGCACTTCGATGATAAAATCCGGTGCGCCGAAAATGCCGGCATCTCTCAGCTTGCTGCGGTCACAGGCGATAAACAGATCGGGCTGGACCATAGTCTTGTCATCGCAGTCCAGCTGGACATCAACGGGAGCGATCATAGGAATACAGCCGCCTCCGTTGGCATCGATGTAATTTGCCAGAGCTGTAAACAGTCTTGAAATGATGATCTGATGTCTGCTGCCGGGAGCGGTCATATCATAGATCACGCCGTCGATCAGCTCAGCCCGGTAGTCCTCCGGCAGGGCGTTAATGTCGTCGATGGTGTATTCTCCCTGTTTCTTCCGCGTAATGTAAGAAAAAGCTTCTTCACAGACGGTCGGAACAGTGTCAGCGGGAATGTTCTGTTTGGTTTTCGATTCTCTCGTCATCGGCGGTACCTCCTTCTATGTGTGGATTATATCACTCGTTTATACCAATAAGATGCCATAAATAAACCAAAAAGTCAAGTGAAAACCAAAAATATGCCGTTTTCAAATTTTTCTGTATAGAATTGCAAAACAATATAATGCGTGATATAATTAGATAAACCTGATATATAGAAAAGGTGGGATGGATGTGCTGAGTGTATGTTTGATGATGCTGGACTCAGAAGACGAGAGAACCAGATTTATACAGCTGTATGAACAGTATCGGAAGCTGATGCACTATGTGGCCAGAGGGATCCTGAAGGATGATCATCTGGCAGAGGACGCGGTGCAGGAGGCCTTTCTTCGCATTGCGAAAAATTTTCATAAAATAAATGAGATTTTTTGTCCCCAAACGAAGAATTTCGTGGTTATTATAGTTAAGAACGCTGCGCTTACGATGGCAAAGGGAAATTCCGCAGCAGAATCTTTTGATGCGGAAGAATTTACAGAGAGCGGGGAATCGTGGGCGGATATGGCAGAGAAGGCGCGGTATGAAGAGGCTGTGCAGGCGATATTGGAGCTTCCGGAGATCTACCGCCATGTGTTTTATCTGCATGAATACTACGGGTACGATCTGAAGGAGACGGCGAATCTGCTGGGGATCACCGTAGACGCCGCGAAGAAACGGGTGCAGCGGGCCAGAAACCTTTTGAGGGAAAGATTGGAGGACAAAGAGGATGGCGAATAACGCTCTGCAGATCATAGAAGATGCTTTGCTGCTGGATTTTGCCGAGACGGACGCCTTTGATCCGAAGGAGTATGATTACAGCTTCAGCGACGGGTTCGCGGCGCGCATGAACAAGATCTTTGCCATGGCGGACAGGACGTATGTCAGCGTGGGAAGACGCAGGATACGGAAAGCCGCGGCGCTGGCTCTGGCAGCCGCTTTGATCATGGCGACGGCGGCGTGCGGTGCGGCGGTGACCAAACCGCTGGTGAAATGGCTGACCAGCGAGAATGAGAAGCAGGGGACGCTGGACGTGGAATTCGAGGTGGAAGACCCGGACGGGCTGACAGAGGAGTTCCGGCATATCAAGCCGGAAACGCCGGAAGGGTATAAAATCGTGCAGGAAGATAAAAGCGATCTGGGCTATTATATAGAGTATGAAGGTGAAGATGGTACGGTGATCTATTATTCCCAGTCGGGGGCGGTAGATAGTATGGGGTTGAGTATAGATAATGAAACAGGAGAGTTAAATGAGACTTTGGTAAATGGAAATCAGGGATATGAATGGTCAAATGGAGAATTTCATGCGCTAACATGGTCAAACGGAATATATCTTTTCGATCTGGCGGGAACATGTAACGTAGAGAAGCTTTATCAGATTGCAGAAAAAATAGATTGAGACTAACTTAACAAATAAAGAAAAATAAATTTTTTGAAATTTCTTGTCCCCTTTTATCACTTTTTCAGGTTTATATGGATGTAAGGATTGTAATCCAAGCAAATATATAAAGGAAAGGTGGTGAGGAAATATGTTGAAGAGACTTGTAAGTATTGTAGCTGTACTGAGCTTATTGCTTGTTATGGCCATGACTTCTGTATCTGCAGCAGTAAAGCCAGATGGTAGTGCAGATATTATGGCACTATACTATCGCTCAGCGGTGGCATATCTTGATATTTCAAAAGATGGCGATGCCTCTGTAGAAGCAAAGCTAAGTGGTGTTCCAGGAACAACAACTAAAACTACAATTCACTTGTATCTGCAGCGTTACAAGGACGGTGTCTGGGAAGATGTTGACGACTGGCTGTCAACTGGCGAAACGGTCAACCGCAGTTTGACGAAGTCAAAGCAGGTGACCAAGGGCTATAAGTATCGTGCGAAAGCATCCTGCTATGCATACAGCGGGACAAAATGCGAGCATGTTACGAAGTACAGCAAAGAGGTGATATTTTAAATCTAGCAAAGGAGGTAAATAATATGAAAAGAAAAGTGATTGCAGTAATTGTTTTACTTATGTTTTTAATGGCACCGTGTTACGGAGTTTATGGTACTGAGGAGAATGAAATAATACCTGCTATGACTGAAGCAGAAGATTGGTATGATGTATCGACAGATTCATATCATTACCCTATTACTCCAGAATCACCAGAATGGGCTACGTTTGATACCCATGATGAAATGGTGGAGGCATGTACGATACCACAAGAAATTCTTGATGATATTTCGACGAAAGACCTCGCAGAGCTTGTGCTAGAATATCCGCTGAGTATAGATTGTATGGCGTTCTCCAATGAAGAACTGGGTATAGAGATTGTAGAAGGTAATTTTAACGGATTAAAGGAGCTTTTAAGGAGAGACGACGGCTTACAGACACTGCTCTCGTGCTATAAAAAAATTACACTGAAGGCTGAAGATGTAATTCCTGAAACTGTAAAAAAAGCAGCTAAGGCTTCATCTGAAGACCTTTTAGCGAAGCTTGATGAATTTGAGAAATCTAATCCGGCTGCGCATGCGAAGATGGAAAGCGCCTTTTGTGAAGAAAAGAAAAAGCAGTTCGCAGAACGCATACTTTCTAATTATTTTAGCGACCTGCCAGACGATGCAAAAACGGTTTACGAGAAAGCCTATAAAGAATTGAACAATACTGAGTTTTATTGGTAAGGCTGCGTTAGATACATCTTTGGCATCTAACGCCTCATTAGTAATAAAAACTCCGTCGGGGAAGATTGTGCCTGCAAGTTCATATATTGTGGACAATCCCGAATTCAGTTGTACTGAAATCACACAGGTTACAAATCAGTTTAAAAATACTTATCCTAAAGCAACTGTTCTGCGGAATGCTTCAAATGTGTATAATTGTCATTCGTATGCATGGTATAAACAATCACTGCCTAATCGTGTATGGTTGAAGCTGAATATTGCATATACTACAGATACAGATTCATACACTTCTATTTTAGTAGGCGGTCCGGCTAAAAACGACAAGGTGGCATACAGCACATTGCATTCTGGAATTGTTGTGTCGGGTAGCGGAATTCCTACCGTTAAATCTAAGTGGGGAAGTGGTCCTCTGATGCAGCATTCGGTGTTATATGTACCAAGCTCATATGGAAAAAATATCACTTATTATAGACTGAAATAAATTAAAGCTGAAGATATGGCATTAGTCTGGGTTTGCCTTTTCTAATCGAAAGAGAAGGCGGCATCGCAGAATATCGATTATGCATTTGCCTTCTTTCTCAGAGAATAGAAGGGATGTACATCAAAAGAAATGAAACAAATCGCTTGCCGAAGCAGACCAATTTTCATCAGACAGTAAAAAAGGAATTTGAGCTAATGAACACAACAAAAGCGTGGAAAGTCGGAATAGGGATATTGCTGCTGATCAGCATTTCTGCTGGGCTGTTTTATAGTGATTGCAAAGATAAAAATATCAAAGATTACAGCGCAAAGCTCACGGCTGCGGAAGAAGCATATTATAGGCTTGATCAGGAGATGGAAGATCTGCTGAAGGAAAATACTGTGTCTTTTGAAGCTATCAGTTCATGCTATGTGGATGTAATGGTAACATTTTCTGACTGGCAAAAGCTTTGCGCAGAGGATGAAGGGTTTGCGGCGGTACATGTGAATTTAATGCATGTTGAAGAGATCGTGAATAATTACATTGATTTAAAAAAACTTTATTATGCTGTTTGCTATTCCTACTTTCTAAAGTCTGAGCGTGGATTTGAGTATTCTATGAAAAAAGATGAATTACCTAGGAAAAGAGAAGAACTGCGAAGCAGGATAGAACGTAGTTTTACCAATCTTGCACTGGCAACTGAAGAGTAAGAAGGATCGGCATAGCGACATTAAATGGATAAGAGACAAAGAAAGGCATTTTTTCGCAGGCTTACATGTATTTGCATTGCAGCTTTGCTGATCGTGCAGTCTGGTATGTATTTGAATACAGATGCTGTTTATGCTGAAGCAGACCAGGACGCATATATCGTTATTACAAAGGATGATGAAAAAGCTGAAAAACTGAAAGAGGATCATACTGTACTTGCCGAGAATGGGGATGCTTTGACAGTGGAGCTTACTGATTCTCAAGCTGCCCAAATGGAGACAGATAAAGATATTGTTTGTGTAGAAAAGGACTTCACCATAGAGGCCGAGGCGGAGACCGGTAAAGATATGGTAAAACCTCTTGATGAGAACTGGAATTTGGATTTCAGAATTACGAAAATGAAAACCTTTGCTGAGGCGGCAGGATATACAAATTCATCAGTACTGAGTGATTTTGGCAAGTTGCAGACGAAATAAAAATAAAGATCAATAAGATGATGATATTGTCCTCTTACGGACTTACCATTTGATGATGATTTTGGCATGGAGCATGTCAAGTTTGGTATTTATCACGACGCTGCACTAAAGGATGTGGTGAACGAAGCGGATGTTGGATATAACGAGGGGGAAGGTGGACTTGGAGTATTTTTTGAGAATTATATCAAATATGAATATCAGAGAAAAAAATAACTTGGTGAAGAATAGTATTATCTTGAACTGCCAGAAGATTATTTGAGAGGTAGGGAGGATTATCATATGAATAAAAATTTACATAAATCCTCTTGGATTATCCTTTGCATAATGCTTCTTAGCTTGCTGGTTTCCTGTTTCAGCGAGCCGTCTTCACAAGAAGGCGACATATCCGAAGAAACGCGGGAATATACCCTGGAGGAAAAGGAAAAAATCAGCAGAATCCCTCCTTTTTCTGAGGATTGCAGCATATTGTCTCCGGTAGACGCAGGAAAATCACCAGCGGAAGAAAATGTGATGCTGGCATTTCACGATAAGACTAAGATTTCAGATGATAAGTTTGGATTCAGGAAAAAAATAGTCTTCGACAAACCCGTAATTTTGAGCCAGTACATGGAAGAAAATCTGTTTTTCTTTTATTATGGTTTATATCGGGATAAACAACTTACAAAACCTGTAATTGAAGTGAACACGAAATATAACATAAAGGCTTTCGCCCAGATGGAAGAGGGGGCTAGTGAGAGTGAGTTTCCTGAATATAAAGAGGGGTATACGATCAAAGTTGATCCCGGTACGTACTATTTAGGGGTCTATACAAAAGAACCAGATTTGACAGAGGGCATTTCATATAAATGTGAGAGCGCACCCTATCAAGAAGAAATCTTTCTGCATCCCGGGGAAACAGGCAGATACACCCTTCTCAATACCTCTGACAGCGTTCTTTGCAGGATCGTCCCGGCTTCTGGCAAAATAAAAGTAACTACCGGGGCATATGCGGGAACTCTCCAATTACTGGATAAAGCAAAGAACAGAATAAGTGATGTAATCATCCCGGCAAAGAATAGCCCTGTTTCAGCAGAGTTTTCGACTAAGCCCGGCGAAACATACTATATCAAAGTACGACATTCAGTTTTACACATTAACAGCTATACTGGCATAGCCATGTGGCCCATCTGCTATAGAAATATACAGTAAATAAAATCAGAACCTTTGCAGATGCGGCAGGTGTTAAAGACGCTGTAGCATTAAGCCATTACAGCAAATTACAGGGGAGTTGATTGAAGTTGAATGGGAAAAGAGAATACCGAGTTGCACGATATATTTTGCTCCTGCTTTTGATGATCACGGCGGTATACGGATTGATCGTAGTCAGGATCGGTTTTGCAGATAAGGATACTGAAAGTCTGAACTTGAAATTATGCTCTTCATTGGAAAATCCGTTTTCCAATGAAGAGCATGCCATTCTGGATTTTTCAGATAAGCAAGTTATCAGTCCTTGGAAATTTGGTTTTTATCATGAGATTGTTGTTGAAGAAAAGATCGTCGTGGTGCAGGATGTAGATTGTTCGCCAAAACGAGGATACTATTTTGGTATATATAAGGACAAAAGGCTTTCAGTTCCGGTTGAAGAGGTTAGTTTTCAGTATCTTTACCGAGACGGCATCTTTGAGGAAGGCGGTGATCCATTGCCGTATGACGAAACAAGAGATCAGGTGGTCGTATTGGAACCCGGAACTTATTATATCGGTGTGTATTGCAGAAATCCGTTTTCTGCCGAAAAAGTGAAGATTGATAATTGGTATGGGTGTCTGCATGAAGAGGCTGAAATTTTGGAGAATCAATGGATCGAATATTTCGTGGCAGAAGAAAATCAGGAAAACTATTTCCATTTTACAGCTCGAAAAACAGGTCGAATTCAGATTGAGGCAAGCTATAACAGCGGAGCGGTGCAGCTTTGTGATGAAAAGCGGAGGCCTGTATCAGACGCAGTTATTTTTGATGGAGTCTCTAGGAAACCGATAAAGTTCACAGTTACGAGGAATAAAAAGTATTATTTGAAAGTCTTTGGCGGTCAGAGATTACGAACACCGGATGGCTCATTTCACAGCATGGTACCTCAAACCATAAAGTATGAATTTTGAGCAACCTGGTTGCTGAACAAGGATATGGCAGAGAGACAGAATGGAATTCAGCTTTGAAAATCTTACATTGTAAGGAGGACACGCCAATGAAAAACCAAAACGTTTTTCGCATGCGCACACGCCGTGCTGCTATCATTTTGATCGTTCTGGCAGCACTTTGCCTGCTATGCCTGTCAGGCTGCGCGGAACAGAAGGCTGAGCAAAAAGAAATCCCCGGCAGCGTCAAACTGCGGCCAAAGAATATTCTGTCGCAGAAAAGCGCTTACGATGACGGTGCTGAGACTTTTGATTTTCGGAATACTTATCAGCTTCGCCAATGGCCTGAGGCTGCTTATGGATTTATAGAGAAGCTGGAGATCAAGGAACCCACAATGGTTTCGCAATATGTTGCAGAGGAGATCGGAATGGAGCACGTAACCTTCGGCATCTATGAGGATCCGCAGCTGAAAAGGGCTGTCGATGAAGCGGATGTGGGCTATAATCTGAAGGCAAAATGGGCATTTGAAGAGGGCGGCGATCTGGATGATTATCCGGATTATAAGCCGTATCTCAGGGTCGCGCTGCAGCCGGGGACCTACTATGCGGCCGTTTACACCACCAAGGAGTCCGACGATTTTACCCTGACTTACAGCAGCTGGTATTGTACCATCGAGAATGATATCACGCTGCAGGAGGGGGAGCCTGCGTATTTTCCGGGTGATGGAAACGAAGAGACGTATTTTCGGATAGATGTGGATGCTACAGGAGAAATCATCATAGGGGCAACCGGCTTTGCTGGAAAACTATGCTTGTGCAGCGAAAACAAAGAAGCGATCTCGGAGGAAGTCTCAGTCCCGGCAGAGCCGGAAAAAAGACAGGATATAGTTTTTCGCGTTGATCAGCCCGGAACATATTACCTGAGATTGAGAGATTATCCTGACGACTTCACAAGCAGAAATACCACGTACAGCAAGCTGTTTCTCAACCACATAAAATATTCGTTTACAACAGAATAGAAAGATTTCCGTGAGGGGAGGGAGATATAGAGATGAAGTATAAGTATATCAGCAAAAAAGAATATTGGTCTCGCCGTAATTCTGATTGCTATAGTGGTGATTTATGGGGGATATAAGCTGTATCAGGATTCCAGCGTTCCTGACGAGGTGATTGACTGTGAAGCACTGACTCCTGTACTGGCTGAAGCGGGCTGCGACGGATACAGCATTGACAAAGAGATCAGTTTTTCTGAAAAACGGCGGATCGCCTATGGGAAATACGGCTTTCGCAAGAAGCTGGTTATAACGGAGCCTTTGACTTCACTTACCGCAGCCAATATGCTGTAAAGAAGGAAGAGTATGATCTGAAGGAAAACAAAGCGCAGCATTTCTTTATCTGTGAGGATGAACAGACCGTGTACTTCAAGATAGCTGCGGAAACGAAGCAGGAAATTGAAGTCGTCATCGATAGTTATGAGGAAGAGTTGCAGCTGTGTGACGAGAAAAGAAACGTGATCCAAACTCTGACGCAAGAAGGTAAGGGGAAGATCAGTGGATACCGCGGAGGCATATATAGAGCGCAGCTTCCCGAAAAAGGAACCTATTACATTAAAATCGTCAAAGAACTGGATACGGCTCCTGCTACAGAAGTGCTGCAGGATTCGTATATTTTGTATAGAAGTATTTAACAGAAACCATGGAAAGCAGGAAGCATCGATGAAGAAAGAACTGTCCACCAAGAAGCAGATCATTGCCGCAGCGGTTATGACCGCAATAGCAAGCTATTGCAATATGAATTTGATGATAGCGCCGAACCCTATAGATCCGCTGTGTGTGATTCTATCTGCTGCAGCGCTTATCCTATGGGCTGTAGTGATCGCCAGGGCAGTGAAGCGGGCGGAAAACCTGAAAAGGACCATGGGTCTGGTGCTTGGCGTGCTGCTTGTGCTCATACTGTCAGGGGCGCTGGGCTATTTGTGGGCGGACAGTGATCAGCTGCCGCCTGAGTGGGTATATATTTTCTATCCAGGAGCTTTTTTATCAGTCCTGCCCTTTGTTGGTATAATAGGGATGCTGGAGCAAGTGGATATTCCGGCCGCGATAAAGGCGATATCTCCGTATATCGTGCTGCTGGCAGCGTGCTTTGTCGGAAAAAGCCGCAGAAAAGCGGAACCCAAAAAGAAAGGAGAATGAAGAAATGGGAAGAGAACGTTATAAACGAGATCTGAAGCATCTGGCGGTCATGCTGGCGGCGGCATTGATCGTAACTTTGCTCACAGGTTCATCAACTGCTTTTGCCGCAGACTACTACTACGGCGATGTTCAGCCGGGTCCTCTGGGTAAGCTGGCCGCGCCGAAGGTCACAGCTAAAACTGTGGGAAGGACCTCGATCCAGCTGAAGTGGAAGGCTGTCAAAGGAGCCAAGGGATATGTGGTCTACAGAAGCGAAGGGCTGTTCAACCGTAATTTCAAGCGGGTGAAGACCATCAAAGACGGAAAAACTACAAGTTTCAAGGACGCTAAATGCAAAAGGGACACCCTGTATGAGTACGAGGTCTTCGCGTATAAATATCAGAACGGCCGCAGGGTATACAGCCAGTCGGCGCAGTTTACTGCCAATTCCGGCGTGGTGAAGCCTGTGATCGGTCCATGGCCGTACTCTATAGAAGCAATGGAAGTCTATGTGAGAAGCGAAGGCGCTGACCGCATAGTCATCTATCGCAGTGACACGGAGGATGGAGAATACAGCAAAGTGGCCGATTACGATCTGCAGGAGTATTCCTGGGTCGATGAGGACGTGGTCTTTGCCGGAACTTACTATTACAAGGCCAAAGCGTACAAAAAGATCAACGGGAAAGTCTGTGCCAGCCAGTGGAGCGGCCCGGCTGGTGCCAGCGTTTATGATCCCCACCTGGACATTGCGGCAGAAGACCTGAATCTACAGGAAATGAAGACAGATACCTTTGTTTATAAGCTGACCTCGAAAAAGACAAACTTTCCTGCGACGATCTACCGGTCAGGGGAGAGCGAGTTCGGCCCATTTGATTATTCCTATCGGGGCGAGAAGACCGTCGGAGGCTCATACTGGACCAGCGAAGTGAAGGTGACGCTGGACAGCTATTCTCTGGACGGCATCCATTATCAAAAGATGCCGGAAACGCTCCTTCTGCAGCCGGGGACCTCCGTCTGGCTGAAGTTCACGTCAGCGAATCCGGTTACCTACTACAAGGACGCGTATGTGGGTCTGGATATAGGATATAACGGATATAGAGTAGATGCCGGCGCTATCGCTCTGAGCACGGAAAGACCTTCGTATTTCAGCTATGATTATTAAGGAGGTGCAGAGATGAAGAGAAGAGTATTTACCCTGGTTTTATCTGTATTGATGATCACAGCCCTTTTGCCGCAAGCTGTTTTAGGAGCATCTTCGTCAAAGGCGAAACAGCCGGCTCTAACGGAGACGATCAGAGGGTTTTCTGCTTACACAGCCACGGCAGACAGGATCTCGCTGCATTGGAATCCCCTGGATGAGGCCGAAGGTGTTTTGATCTACCGGGCAGATCATGCAAAAGGACCGTTCAAGCAGATCGCCAGGGTCAAGTATGATCCGGAAAAAGGCTCAGGGTATACAGACAAAAAGGTCAAAGCAGGAAAGACCTATTATTATAAGGCGCGGCCTTATATAACCGTTAAAGGCAGTCTTGTCAAAGGCAAGATGACGAAGGCCAGCAGGAAGCAGGCAAAGTACTATAATCCGAAGACGGCCAGCGTGACCGTTACGCAGACCGGCGAAAAGGAAATGATCTTCCGTATCGTCATGAAACCATGGAGCTTTAACACAGAATTTTTCTGTTTAGGCGCAGGCAAAAAGCCGGAGCTGGGCGAAGCAAAGCTGACACAGACATGGATCAACGGCGGCGCAGTGGAAAGACGCAGGACCCGACTGCAGATCATCGGACTGAGCAAAGACGGAACCCTGTACCAGGAAAGCAGAAGCATGATCGTTCCGTCGGGAAAGACGATCTATCTGAAAGCCGTTTCCGGTGAAGCTCTGGAACTGGATACGGAGGCCGGATTATCGTGGAGTATGCCATGCATGTACAATGAAAAGTATAGATATGTAGCTGCAGATATCAAACATAATCAATAACCATGGGTTTGTTTTACATTTTCGATAAACATTGTAAAAAATTGTCGGAAAAATGCACAATCAGCATCGGAAATGCAAAGAAGCGCTATTGACGAAGGCATTTTTTTGAGCGATAATATAAATATAAATGAAATCGCGTACATCGTTTTTTGGTCATATTGTTTTGGGGCCGGCACTGGTTGCCGGTCCTTGTCCTTTTTTGACAAGAGTCACGTTGCACCCGAGCTGGCCGAGACAAGGCAGAATTGAGCAAAACGAGGTAAAACAGCAGAATTTGCTCAATCTGAACAGGCCGCAGCAAAGTAGAATTGAGCAAAATGAGACAAAACGGCAGAATTTGCTCAATCTGAACAGGCCGCAGCGAAGCAGAATTGAGCAAAACGAGGCAAAACAGCAGAATTTGCTCAATCTGAACAGGCTGCAGCAAAGCAGAATTGAGCAAAACAAGACAAAACAGCAGAATTTGCTCAATCTGAACAGGCCGAGATAAGGCAGAATTGAGCAAAACGAGGTAAAACAACAGAATTTGCTCAATTCGAACTGGCCGACACAAGGCAGAATTGAGCAAAAAGGATCAAATCAAGCAAAAATGCTCAGCCTTCGCCTGCCGCGGCCGTTATAGCTGCGCGAACAGTTTCGGGTTGAGCATTTTGATGTCATAGTATAGGCTGCCGGGAAGCTGCTTATTCTTCTGGCAGCTCTTCAGGCGGTTCTTCCGCAGGTACGCGGACGGATGCGGTCTTGGTCACCGTCTGGTACGGCGTGTACTGATTTTTCACCGTGTACCGGATCTGATAATCTCCCGCGTTATCGAAGCTGAACGCCTTCGCCTGAGCCGCGGTCAGCGTCCTGAACGCAGAGTCTGCCGGCCCTTTGACCGCGATTTTGATACGGCTGGTCACGTCCTTGCCGTTGTGAGAAGCCGAAAGACCCAGTGTAAGGTCAAGTCTGCTGCCTGCGTCCATGATCAAAGGGTTTCCGCCGGAGGCAGTCACTGCGCCGGCCAGTTTCTCTGGAAGGACCAGAACAGGCGCTTTATTCACGGCTTTCTCCACGGATTTGACCGTGACGATCTTTCGGGTGGTCTTATACGGGCTGTATTTATTCTTGACTAGATATTTCACTGAATAGGTGCCTTTTTTAGAGAACTGATAGTTCTTTGCTTCAGTATAAGTGTAGATCCTGTATTTCTCCGCGCCCGGCGCTTTGATGTATACCTTCATTGCTTTGGTTCTGGACGCTGTAGCCTGTCTGGCGGTGACACCGGCGACAGCATCCCTGTCGCCCCAGGTCACAGTCCGGTTCTTAGCGCCGGAGATCACAGGGGCCTTGGTGTCCACCACTTTGATCTTGATCGTCCGGGAGGCCCTGCCGCTGTATGGGTCCCTGACAGAATAGGTGACCTTGTAGGTCCCCAATTTCTTAGTAGAGAAGCTGGCGGATACATATTTCTTCTTAGACGAAGACCATTTTTGGACCTTGGAGACCTTGACCAGGCTCTTCAGGCTCATGAAAGTGTTGGGATCCTTAGCGCTGACATAGCTTTTCAGATCATATTTTGTGCCGTACTGGACCTCCAGTTTTTTCTTGGAGGATACGGTGATCACAGGTTTTTTCAGTTTGTAGTACGGGTTGGCAGGATCCGGGTCCGTCGGGTCCCAGTACTGGTAGCGGCTCTGGGATACGGTGATGCCGGAGGGTTTTCCCAGAGGGCCCGCATTGCTGCTGCGGTAGATGGTCACCTTGGTTCCGACGCTGCAGTTGTCGTAGATCCACTTAGCGTCCATGACCGACAGGCGGACACAGCCATGGGAGGCCGCAGAGCCGAGAGCGTTGAACTGCGCCGTCGGCTGAGATTTTTTATCATAAGCCTTAGTGTAATAGACGGAGTGAAACAGAATGTCGTCAGTGATGTGCGTGCAGTACTGTCCGTATACATCGTTCATCAAAGCGCCCCAGTTCCATTTTCCCTGAGTGTAGAAGGTGCCCCGGGGCGTCGCGCCGCCGACGCCGGTGGAACAGAGCATGGCGCGCCATGGCGTCCATTTACCGTCCACCTTCTTGTATGCTGTCACTACGTTGCGCTGGGTATTGACTTTCAGCCAGTAGGTGCCGGCAGAGGTGCCCGCGCTGGCCACAGACGTGGACGCGAAGACTGAGGTGAAGGCCAGGGACAGTATTAAAATCGCAGTTAAAATTTTTTTCTTTCTAATCATATAGATCCCCTTACTAATATAAGATGAAAATGCTACCTAATATTATAGCACCCCGAAGCATGTCCAGACAAGGTTGAAACTTGTTTTCCTTCATATTTTTTCAAAGAGAAAGATCTGTCCGTATTCTGCATATTTATGAAGAGAGAGACGGGAAAAAAGAGTAAGTTTCCTGAATGATCACGGTTTCGTCATGTTTTCCCGCAGGTACAAAAGCCGTGCGGCCGGGAAAGACAGAATTTTCAATGGGTTCGAATTATTTTTGACTGATCGGGAGTGAGCATTTAATAAATATACATGATAAAGCGATATCTGACTAAAGCGATAACACGAAAAAATATATACAAATAATGACAGAGAATTTTCTGAAATAAGGGCTGAAACTATTAAAAATTTCAGTTTTTTATCAAAAAAGTATAGCCAGAAAAGAAGAAAAAATGTATAATATAGGGCAGGATAAGTTAAAGGACTTTTATTTATGAATATGCATGATAATGCATAAAAATTTAAAGATTGGAGAGATCACTATGGCAATTATAATCAATGGGCATGACCTTACAATAGAAGAGGTCATTCGTGTATGCCGCGGCAACGAAAAGGTTCAGCTGGCTCCGGAGGCAAAGGAAGCCGTAATAAAGGCGAGAAATTACATAGAAAAGAAGGTGGAGGAGAAGGCGGTCGTTTACGGGCTGACCACAGGATTTGGAAAATTCGCGAATGTGGTCATTTCTCCGGAGGAGACAGCGCAGCTTCAGAAAAACCTGATCATGAGCCACACATGCTCTCTGGGGAAACCGTATGAGAGGAAGTATGTGCGGGCAGCCATGCTGCTGAGAGCCAATTCTCTGTCTCACGGAAATTCCGGTATCCGTCTGGAAACTCTGGAAACTCTCATCGCTATGCTGAACGAAGGGATCCACCCGATCGTGCCGGAAAAAGGCTCCGTTGGAGCGTCAGGTGATCTGGCTCCGCTTTCCTGCATTGCGCTGGGATTGATCGGTATGGGAAAAGTAGAATACAAAGGCGAGGTCATCGACGCGAAGGATGCCTTTGACAGAGCCGGCCTTACACCGGTAGTGCTGGCTTCAAAGGAAGGCCTGGCGCTGAACAACGGAACGCAGATGCTGACAGCAGTAGGATTGAACACCCTGTATGATGCTATGCATTTGATGAAGACCGCGGATATTGCAGCCGCGATGACAGGTGAAGCTCTCCACGCGGTAGCAAAAGCTTATGACCCGAAAACACACGCGCTGCGGGGACATAGCGGACAGATCACCGTGGCGGAGAATATGCGGGCTCTGCTTGACGGCTCCGGCAATGCGACGCCGCTGCAGCCGAACAAGGTGCAGGATCCGTATTCCCAGCGCTGCATGCCGCAGATTCATGGCGCGTCCAGAGATGCCATCCAGTATGTTTATGATGCGGTATCCAGAGAGATCAACGCAGTAACAGATAATCCGATCGTGTTCCCGGATGACGATGAAGTCATTTCCGGCGGCAATTTCCATGGACAGCCGATGGCTCTTGCCTTTGACTTCCTGAAAATCGCCATTTCCGAACTGGCCAACGTGTCCGAGAGAAGAGTAGAAAGACTGGTCAATCCGGCCCTTTCCGAAGGACTTCCGGCATTTCTCGTAAAAGAAGGCGGGCTCAATTCCGGATATATGATCGCGCAGTACGCGGCAGCCTCCATGGTATCTGAGAACAAAGTCTATGATCATCCTGCCTGTGTGGACTCCATTCCAACTTCCGCGAATCAGGAAGACCACGTTTCCATGGGCGCTACTTCTGCCAGAACAGCCGCTATGGTTCTGGACAATGCGCAGAAAGTCATCGGTATTGAACTTTCAGCCGCGGCGCAGGCGATCTGGCTCCGTCAGGAAATGGGAGAGGGCTGCATCGATAAGCTGGCTGACGGTACCCGCGCAGCCTATGACTGCATCCGCAGTATTGCGCCGCCGGTGGAAAAGGATATCATCATGCATGACTATCTGGTAAAATTCCAGGAGATGGTTGAAAATGACACAGTCCTTGACGCAGTAGAAAAGGTCGTTGCACTGAAATAATATAGTTAAGAAAAACTGCGGAAAAAACGAATTCATAAAAGGGAAAACGAATCGCCGCCTTGAAAAATAAAGTACTTTTTTGAGGCGGCATGATACAATATCGAAGGAGGAAAAGACATGTTAGATAATAAAGCTATCGAAGGCGCTATGACGATCAAGCTGGGCAATGAATATCCGGATTATCCGGAATTTAAAGAAGGCATCAGAAGAGCGCCGGACAGAGGATTCAGACTGACAAAGGAGCAGACGAAGATCGCCCTGAAGAACGCCCTTCGCTACGTTCCGGAAGAGCTTCACGAAAAGCTGGCGCCGGAGTTTATGGAAGAGCTGACCACCCGCGGCAGGATCTACGCGTACAGATACAGACCGGAAGGCAGACTTTACGGCAAGCCGATCAATGAGTACAAGGGCAAGTGCCTGGCAGGAAAGGCGTTCCAGGTCATGATCGAAAACAACCTGGACTTTGAGGTCGCCCTTTATCCGTACGAGCTGGTTACATACGGTGAGACCGGACAGGTCTGCCAGAACTGGCTGCAGTACAGACTGATCAAAAAATACTTAGAGGAACTGACCGAAGAGCAGACTCTGGTCGTAGAGTCCGGCCATCCGCTGGGTCTGTTCCCGTCCAAGCCGACAGCGCCGAGAGTCATCATCACCAATTCCATGATGATCGGTCAGTATGACAATCTGGACGACTGGGAGATCGCAGAGGAAATGGGCGTAGCCAACTACGGACAGATGACAGCCGGCGGCTGGATGTACATCGGGCCTCAGGGCATCGTTCACGGAACCTTCAATACGATCTTAAATGCCGGAAGAAAATATCTGGGCGTGCCTGAACAGGGAGATCTGGAAGGACATACTTTCGTATCCTCCGGTCTTGGCGGCATGAGCGGCGCGCAGCCAAAAGCAGCCAATATCGCTAACGCGGTAGGCATTTTTGCAGAAGTGGACCAGTCCAGAATCGACACCCGCCACGATCAGGGCTGGGTCGATGTAGTGATGGATGACATCGATGAGATCTTCAAGCTGGCAAATGAAAAGATCGCGGCAAAGGAGAGTATCTCCATCGCATATCACGGCAATATCGTAGATCTGCTGGAAGCAGCCGTGGAGAAGAAGTTCCATATCGACCTGCTGTCAGACCAGACCAGCTGCCATAACGTATATAACGGCGGTTACTGCCCGGCAGGATTTACCTTTGAGGAGAGAACCAAACTGCTCCATGAGGACAGAGACAAGTTCTGTGAGGAAGTCGACAAGACCCTCCACAGACATTACAAAGCGATCAGGGCGCTGACCGCGGAGGGAACTTATTTCTTTGACTACGGCAACTCCTTCATGAAGGCGATGTACGACGCCGGCATCAAAGAGATCTCCAAGAACGGCTACGATGACAAAGACGGATTTATCTGGCCGTCCTACGTAGAGGATATCATGGGACCGATACTCTTTGATTACGGCTATGGTCCGTTCAGATGGGTATGTCTGTCCGGCAAGCCGGAAGATCTGGACGCTACGGACAAAGCAGCCATGGACTGTATCAATCCGGAAAGAAGAGCGCAGGACAGAGACAACTGGGTATGGATCCGCGACGCGAAAAAGAACAAGCTGGTCGTAGGAACCCAGGCGAGAATTCTTTATCAGGACGCAGAAGGCAGAAGAGACATCGCTCTGGCCTTCAACAAGCTGGTTCGTGAGGGCAAGTGCGGTCCGATCATGATGGGACGCGACCATCACGACGTATCCGGCACAGACTCTCCGTTCAGAGAAACTTCTAATATCAAAGACGGCTCCAACGTTATGGCTGATATGGCCGTACAGTGCTTTGCAGGAAACGCGGCCAGAGGCATGTCCCTCTGCGCGCTGCACAACGGCGGCGGCGTCGGCATCGGAAAAGCCATCAACGGCGGTTTCGGCCTGCTGCTGGATGGAAGCGAGAGAGTGGATGAGATCATCAAATCCGCTATGATGTGGGACGTTATGGGCGGCGTTGCCAGAAGAAACTGGGCGAGAAATGAAAACGCGCTGTCCACATCTGTGGAATACAACAAGAACTACGCGGGAAAGGGTCATATCACGATCCCGTTCCTTGCTGATGACGATCTGGTTGAAAAGACCGTTGACAAGTTCGTAAAATAAAGGTAATTCTTTAGGGGGCTGCATCCTTGCAGCCCCTTGTGATGACAGGAGACAACAAATGGCAACAGTATTAGTAAAAAATATCGGTCTTCTGCAGACGCCGGTAGGAAGCTTCAGCCATGGCGGCGAGAAACAGGGAGAGAACCTGAAACTTCGCGACGCGGCGGTTTTGATCGAAGACGGCATCATCAGCCAGATCACTTCTGGCGGCGTGCTGCCGGATAGGGCAGAGGACGCGGACACGGTCATAGACGCAGAGGGAAATCTGGTAACGCCGGGTCTGGTAGAGGGACATACGCATATGGTATTCGGCGGCTACCGTCAGCATGAGATCCCTATGAAGCTGAAAGGCGCGGGATATCTGGATATCCTGCGGGCAGGCGGCGGCATTCTGGATACTGTGAGAAAGACCAGAGCTGCCAGCTTTGAGGAACTCTATGATAAGACAGAAGGCTTTCTGGATGAGATGATGGGTCTTGGCGTGACTACCTGCGAAGCAAAGAGCGGCTATGGTCTGGATTTTGACACGGAGATAAAGATGCTGGAAGTCCTGGCGAAGCTGAATCAGGATCATCCTATGGACATTGTGTCCACTTTCATGGGCGCTCATGCTATCCCGGAGGAATACAAGGACAGAGAAGGCGGCGCCGATGCCTTTATTGATATGATTTGCACGGAATTAATGCCTTACGTGAAGGAGCATGATCTGGCTGATTATGCCGATGTCTTCACAGAGGATTCCGTATTCAATTACGAGCAGAGTAAAAAGTATCTGGAAAGAGCGAAAGAGCTGGGCTTCGGCCTGAAGATCCATGCTGATGAGATCGAGGCTATCGGCGGCAGCGTTCTGGCGGGAGAGATGGGAGCTGCCAGCTGCGAACACCTTATCGCTATCAACGAGGAAGGGCTGGCATCCATGGCAAAAGGCGGCGTGACCGCCATGTGTCTGCCTGCGACCTCTTTCTATTTAGGCGCGGATTTCGCGCCGGCCCGCAGAATGATCGAGCTGGGGATTCCGGTGGCAGCGGCTTCTGACTTTAATCCTGGTTCCTGTCCATCTCTGAATCTGCAGTTTGTCATGAATCTGGCCTGCATTAAATACAGAATGCTGCCGGAGGAAGTGCTCACTGCCGTGACGATCAATCCGGCCTGCGCTATCGGCAAAGGGGATCTGGTAGGTACGCTGGAAACAGGGAAGCAGGGAGATCTGGTCATCTGGGACGCGCCGGATATGGATATGCTCTGCTATCGCTTTGGTTCAAATCTGGCCTTACAGGTCATTAAGAAAGGAATGTTGGTATAATGAAATTAATTGACATGCAGGTAAAAGAGTACCTGGAAGTTTTAAGATCTGACGCTCCGGCTCCCGGCGGCGGCAGTGTCAGCGCGCTGGCCGGCGCGCAGGGTGTAGGTCTGTTTATGATGGTGGCGGATCTTACTCTGGGCAAGGAAAAGTACGCGGATTATCAGGAGATCTGCAGGGAGGCAAAGGAAAAGGGCGCGGCTCTGTACGAAGAACTGACCGCAGCTATCGACAAGGATACAGAGGCTTTCAATCTGGTGGCGGCAGCCTTTAAGATGCCAAAAACCACAGATGACGAGAAGGCAGCCAGAAAACAGGCTATCGCTGACGGTACTCTGGTATCCACGCAGGTCCCGTTCAGAACGATGCAGCTGGGTTATGAAGGTCTGATGCTGGCGAAGACCATGATCGGCAGATCGAATCCTAACGCCGCCAGTGACCTGGGCGTGGCTGTTCTGAATCTGACAGGATGCATCAAGGGCGCGTGGCTCAACGTTTTGATCAACCTGCCGGGTCTTGCGGACGAGGAACAGAAGAAATATTTCGCCGAGGAAGGCAAGAAGATGTACGACGCGGCGGATGAGATCGCCAGCAGCCTGTATGAAGAGGTTGCGGCATCTCTGTAAGACGGAGATATATTGATAGAGTAAAGGAGATTGAAAAAATGGCACAGATTATTGAGAGTATCCCTAATATCAGCGAAGGACGCAGACCTGAGGTTATCGAGGCCTGTGTAGACGAGATCAGAAATACACCGGGCTGCACTCTGCTTAACTACTCTTCTGATGAGAGTCATAACCGGACAGTCATCACCTATATCGGCGATGCTAAGGGTGTGGAGGAAGCCAGTGTAAAGCTGGTAAAGAAGGCAGCCGAGCTGATCGATCTGACAAAGCATGTAGGCGAGCATCCAAGAATGGGCGCTGTGGACGTTATGCCTTTCCTGGCAATCAAAGACTGCACCACAGAGGACTGCGTAGAGCTGTCAAAGGTAGTCGGCAGGAGAATTGCTGAGGAAGCAGGTGTTCCGGTATTCCTCTATGAGTATTCTGCTACCAGACCGGAAAGACAGAATCTGGTCAAGATCAGAAAGGGACAGTTTGAGGGCATGGCCGAGAAGGTTCAGGAACCTGACTGGGAGCCGGATTTCGGCGGCAGAAGGATCCATCCGACAGCGGGCGTTATGGCCGTTGGCGCCAGACCTCCTCTTGTAGCATATAATCTGAATCTGAACACAGAGGATGTACAGATCGCGAAGAACATCGCTAAGATCATCAGAGAGAAAGATGGCGGATTGAAGTGCGTCAAAGCCATGGGTTTTGATATTGAGGATGAGGCGACCGGAAAGAAGTACGCGCAGGTATCCATCAACATGACCAACTTTGAGCAGACACCGCTGTACAGAGTGACTGAGCTTGTTAAAGCGGAAGCTGCCAGATATGGCGTAGTAGTCACAGGCACAGAGATCATCGGCCTGTGCCCGATGAAAGCCCTGATCGACTCTGCGGAATATTATCTGCAGATAAAAGATTTCGATTTCCATACACAAGTGCTTGAAAATCATATTTTATAGTGATATAACTATAGAAGAGACTTTTCAGATACGAGGAACAGCACATGACAGTCAGTAACAATTTTTCCAATTCATTCTCCCTGACAGATGAGATCGTGGACATTATTCGGGAACGTATTCTGAAAGGAGAATACAGAATCGGGGAAAAAATCAAAGAGAATCAGATCGCGTCAGAACTTCGGGTCAGCCGGACGCCTATCAGAGAAGCGTTTAAGCAGCTGGAGAATGAAGGCCTGATCGATTATATCCCCAACAGGGGATGCTTTGCCAAGGGATTTACGCAGCAGGACATAGAAGACCTGTACGCGGTCAGGAAAGCCTTGGAGATTCTGGCTGTGGAATGGGCTGTGAGCAGGATCACCCAGAGTCAGCTGGAAAAACTGCAGGAACAGAGTGACCTGATGGAGTTTTATACCAACCGCCGGGACTGCAAGAAGGTGCTGGAGATCAATTCGGATTTTCACTCGGTGATCTACAATGCCACAGGAAGCCGGTTCATGGCGCAGGTGCTGCGCTCGTATAAGGAGTACATAGAACAGACCCGAAAAGCGATCTTTGATGAGAGCGATTACCTGGAGGAGATCTTTCAGGAGCACCGGGCCGTGCTGGAAGCTATCAAAGCCCACGATGTGGAAGGGGCCAAGGAAGCTATGGCAAAGCATCTGGACGGCTCTAAGCGGCGGGCTGAGTTTATATACAATGTGAAATAAAAAAGCGCCTGACTGAGATAAGGCGCATCGAATATGATGTATGAGGCAGGAGTCCGGAAGGGGCTCCTGCTTTCACTGCTTCTATAAGGTAATGTTAAAGTTCTTTATTGCGGGAGATGGTTTTCGAATGGTTTCAACGCAGCAACAACTTCCGGACTGAGTCCTGTGATATCTGATATCTCAGTGTCGCTCATGCCGGAAACTTTCAGTTTTAAAGCGATTTCTTTCTGTGTAAGCTCCTGACCTTCCTTCAGCCCAGCCTCATGACCTTCCTCGCGCGCGAATTCTTCCCGGCATGCCATCTCTTCTGCCAATGTCATAATGGAATACACCTCCCTGTTTTCATTGGCGATCTGTACATTCTCATGGAGCCGTCTGATGAAAGGGTCCCCTTCGGTGACCTCTCCACGTTCCAGATACACGTACAGCGCCTGCAGTTCCTTCGGCGTATCTGCCGATCTGCTTTTTGTATTTACTAATAGTGTATACTGTTCGTCTCCTAAAGGCAA
>JAETRU010000023.1 GCA_021769965.1 Eubacterium sp. | reverse complement strand
GAGCAAGCGGGACGCAGACCTTGATTCATGATCTGGGGCAGGCAAGGAATACTTTGTTCTGTTAAAAATACATTGGAGTTGTCAACAAAAAACTCCACAACAACTTGACACGACCTCAGGCTCTGTTTTTCTTGCAATCTCTATGGATTTGTGATATAGTGGTGCTAAGAGGGAGGCCTAACGGCTGACTTTCTGATTAAGAATTAAATTTTCATTTAAAACCGCTTCAGGATGCCGCCTGGGCGGTTTTTACTTTTCGTGGTTATCCCTCAAGACTAACCCCAAAATCATAAGTACAATGACTAAGATTTCGTAGTCCGTCATATCGGATTCCTTTCCGAAAGCCGCCGCCTTTAATGGCCTTTATCCTCTTAGCAATACAAGTATACCATGCACCGTGGGAGAAATCAATCACTCATCGAACGCGCTGAATTCTCCTACATCCATACCTCCGTCAGAACACATGTTTCTGACGTTCAAACTTGCGTTCTAAGCGATTTTTTAGTGAATCTTGCAGAACTATGCAGTCGAACCCGTTACCCGCCTCATAGGCTCAAATTTTGCCTCGTGCCGTGAAGAGGGACACATACGCCTTTAATCTTCCTCTTCATTCTCCATTTCTTTCCATCCCTCACGCTCTCTTACGCGCTTTGCGTATTCCTCTGGGTCGTACTGGTAATCTGCCGCACATTCTAATATGCGGTATACTTCTTTTTTTATTCTGTCGGCAGCTTCTGCCGCTGTGTTAATATTGGCAACATCTACTGCCAGCTTGCCGGGCATCGCTAAAAGCATGGAGCGAATATACAAGGCGTGGTCTGTTACGATTGCTTCTACATCCTCAGCGGCGTGCAGTTCTCCGCGGAGTTCCTTTAGTTTTAGTTCTTCCATCTCTGCCTTAGCCTGCTTGATTCTTGCCTCACCATCAAGCTTGGACAGTTCTTTGTCTTTGGTAATCTGGTCTTTTTCTTTACGCTGGGCTTCGTCAAGCCTCGCTTTAATAAACTTCGACACTTCCTCAATTGTGAATAACGTCGGGCGCGTTTGTAGTGGAATAACTTTCTGTTCCTCTACTGCTTTTTCGATTGACCTAATAGAAAGGCCGACTAGTTTGGCAAATTCAGCTTTTGTAAATGTTGTTTCCGTTCTCATAGATTCTCCTTTCGTCGCGAAACGCTTCAAAAAAAAATTTTTTGTAACTAATCGTTCCCAGGGCTCACAAGCCCCGCAGGTATCCCCACCCCCCTTTCACAGTACCTTAACAGCAATCCCACCTTCACATGCTGAAAAATTTAAGATTCTGCTTATAGAAGATTGCGGAAAAGTCTCCCGTTTCTCCGCTCCGCTGCTTTGCCAGCTTGATAGCATATGGAACCTTGCCATTTGTCCATTTCTCTGGGTGCGTCCAGTTCTCTTCTGGGACACGATGCAGCAAGATCACATTGTCGCTGTCCTCTTCAATACTCCCAGATTCTTTTAACTGTGCCATAGTGGGTGATGTGTCGTCACCTGTTCTATTGATCTGTGCCAAGAGAATGACTGCAATCTTTTCTTTCATTGCAAGCCTCTTCAGTTCCGTAGTCATATAAGAGAACTGCTCCCGCTTGCTGTTAAATCGTCTGTTGCAGCGTAATTGTGTAAGCTGATCTACAACAATCAGGAACGGCTTTTCTCTCTTTACAGCTGCCGTTATGTGGTTCAGGTCATTCTCTCCTTCATAGATTTTGAATCGCCCCGACAACTCCAAGGCTGATATCTGCCCCAATACCTGATTGAACTTTTCTTTGTTCAGCCCCCGGCCTGTTCTAAGGCTTGCCATATCGGTATAGCCGTTCATAGCCGCAATTCTTTCTAGGGTCTGCTCCGTGGACATTTCCAGAGGGAAATACAATACCTTCTGCCCCTGCTCAACCACACTCAAAGCAATTTGCAGTGCAAAAGCGGACTTTCCAACAGCAGGCCTTGCCCCTATAGTAGTTAATTCGGTTCGGTGTAAACCCAATGTAAGCCCGTCCAATGATTCTATACCATAGCATACAACCCGCTGATTCTGTCTTGCTTTTATTGCCTCTTCAAACTTTTTTGCTAAATTGGTTTCCGGCCGCACTGTCTGCCCGATGGTCAGAAGTCGGTCAATCTTTTCAGCAATAACTGACAAATCTTTTTCACTTGTAACTTCTGCAATCTGCCGCAAAATTTTATTTTTCTGCCATTCCTTTGCGGCTTCCTCGTAGAGATATGGAAAATACATCGAACGCCACTCCATAATCTCTGAAATATGGATTCCCAGTTTTCGGGAAATCTCCATGTTTCCGGCTCCCTCCTTTAGGAGCCGGAACACGTCAGGCCTCGAAAAATCGGATTCTTCAAATTCACCCATATCGTTCAGATTATCACCCATGAGCCATGCACCTAGCAGAATCTTCTCATCATCACTCACACCCACACCCCCGTTTCAATTTCTTCTACCAGGGCGCAACAGGATTTTAAATCAGCCCCTGCCAGTGCCTTCAGAAATCTTTCTTCTTGCTCGGTAGAAATTTCAAATTCCCGGTGCATGCTGCCCCATAACTCGAACAAGGCTCGCCGCTTGGCTTGAATAAGTTCTTGTGCTGTATTTTTCATGTCTTACCTCCCTCTAAATTCCTTCAAAAGATTCCTTCGCAATCTCCCGTTGTGCCTTATTCATAGCGGCGGGATTCGTATATGAGCCTTCGACCACCTTCAACAGGTTTGAGCCATTCAAAATCCAGTCAAAATTTGCCTTCCAACTACCAGATCGGCCAGAAAGAAAGTCACTCGCTTCCGCGCACCGAAAGGCTTGTTCAAAATCACTCAGCTTATAGCCTTCTCTCGCCCTTGCCCGAATAAGCCCCCGCCGCTTGTCGCTGAGTTTGGTGCATCTGGGAAGAGACGGACATAACTGGTTATAAGCTGCTGCGACAGCAGCATATATATCCTCTCCCTCATCCTCCTCCTCATCGGGTTTTCTGGGTTTTTCAGAAAACCGTTCGGTTTTGTTGGGTTTTGTTGGGTTTTCTTGGGTTTTCGGTCTACCACCTTTTTTCCCGTTGGCTCGATTCGCCGCGCACTTTGCTTCGTAGGCTTCCGCATCCCGGTGAAATTGCGCGAAAATGAATGATGAAATCATCCGCAAAGCTGCATCATCCTCGAAAGCAGGCTCTCGCCCGCTTTCCCCAAAAGCGAATATTTCTTTGAGAAGACGGCCAGCCTGCGCATCTGATAAAAAGTTGACTGGCTCACCCCATTCCTTATAAAGCAGAAAGCTCTTTCTCTCGGTCATGGGCAACCTCCTTGCCTTCACCACCCAAAAATGCAGAAAGTGAGTTAGCGTTGAGCATCCACTTCACTCCTGGCCGTACAGCGTAAACCTCACCGTCTAGGCACAAACGGCGCAAATAGCTGTAAGAAAGGCCAGTTTCTGTCGCTGCCTGCTGCAATGAAATCATCCTAGGTAGGCTCATTGTCTCACCTCCGTTCTATCTGCGTCCTCGCTGAAGAGGAATTCTTCTGGCACCTCCAATGCCGCCGCAATACGTCGCCTCCAGCCGGGGAACATCTGTGTTTTACCCGCAAGGGCTGGATAAAGGCTTTGTGGAGCAATACCGCTCATCTTGGCAAGTTGATTGCGTGTAATCTTCCTTTTTTTCAGTTCAGTAAAAAGTCGTTCATACATAAATTTTTTCCTTCCTTTCATGTGTGCCGTCTTGACATTTTCAAAACTTCAAGTTACAATTAGTTTACATCAAAAATAAAGGAATGAAAATTCCCCAAATAATGCACAATTTTAAGTTTCTTTAACGCCAGAAAGGGAATAATTATGTATAATCAAGTCAAGTCCATATCTGAAGGAAGCGTCATCATCGAAAGGGTGAAAGAATTAAAAGGCAAGCGGAATAGCCCCGCTTATATATCAAATGATGTTCTGGCTGAAGGCATCGGCTATTCAGGTAGATCTGTAAAGGCATGGTTGGCCGGACAGAATCCATTTCCTGTTGACGCATTATTAAAAATGTGTGATTTTTTCCAATGCGACATAGGCTATCTTACAGGTGAGATTGATACACCTCGACATATAACGGCAGACATATGTGAAGAAACTGGACTTTCAGAAGAAGCTGCAAACGCCTTAAGGCAAATCGCCGGAAAAATTCCCGCCGTCATATCCGATGAAAGCGGCTCTAGGCATGAAACTGTTTATATCCAAAACTCACGCAAAGGAAGTTTTTATAGCTTCTTAATAGAGCGGCATCAGCAGCTATTCCAGCCAATAATGAAAATACTTGATTATGAGGACAAATTGCAGCAAGTCAAAGAACAAGGTGACTATGAGGTTATACTAGAAGCCTATAAAATAGCCTCTCGGCTTGATGAATCACAGCAAAAAGAAGGCTTTGAATCTGAAATGCGCAGATATTATGCTCAAAAAGCTGATAATATCGCCACCGCTGACGAAAAGACAAAGAATCATATTATCGAAGGGTGTATGCTTGCGAATGCCGGATTATTTGAAGCTTTGCAATTTGCTGATTCCTCTTCAAATAACCGCAAAGTGCTTGAATTCAGCACTTACGATGTATATCTGGATATCGTGAAAGAATTTATCAAACGTGAAGAGGCTAACGCCAAATAATAAAGAAATGAAGTTAGATTCCATTTACTATGAAGTAAAATCGCTTAAAACGGAAATTAGAGCCTTGTAAAATATACTTGCCCTCTTCATTTGAAGATGGATATTGTTCATTTTGGCAATTATCTTGTCCACGGTTTGTCCACGGATTTTGATTTTTGAATCAAATTTAATAAACCGCGATTTGCGCCTATTTACTTTTCTGATACGTCATAACCGTTGAAATTTAAGCGTTTGTTTAAGTCTATTTACTGCGATTTACGTTTGATTACTTTTTGATTCGCAGTTGGGCAATAACCCGATGGTAGGCGCAAGCGTAGCTGTAGCGGTTGCTGTGCAGGAAGCGTGCAAAGGCTGAACTTCAGCTTACACCCTTTACTTTTCCCGGAATCTGTGATACGATAAGCAGGTAGGAAAATTGAATCAGAACAACTTCTCATCTGCCACCGGGTAGGTGAATCAAGTGTCTCACGGGATGCGACAGGTCGCAGCAGTATCCCAGGAGGCACTTTTTTTAAAGTTATTGAAAGCTATCAGAACGAAGGGAGAATACGGTTATGACGCAGACACTGGATCCGGCAGGACGGAAAAAATTCGCAAAATATGTTTCGCTGAACATCCTGGCCATGCTGGGATCTTCCTGCTATATTGTGGCGGATACTTTTTTCGTCGCCAACGGCATCGGAAAGGACGGGCTGACCGCTTTAAATCTGGCGATCTCTGTGTTCAGCTACGATCAGGCGCTGGGCCTTTTGATCGCCATCGGCTGCGGGACCCGGTACGCCATTCATGCGGCCCGGGACGAGAAAGAGGAGGGCAATCGGGTGTTTACCCACGGCGTGATCAGCGGCATAGCTGTCGGCCTGCTTCTGGCGCTGATCGGGAATCTGTTCTGCGGCCGGATCGCCGCGGTCCTCGGGGCCGATGAGGCAACCATGGATATGACAAAGATCTACCTGCGGATCATCATGTCCTTTGCGCCGTTTTACATCATGAATCATCTGATCGTTACTTTTCTGCGCAATGACGCCGGGCCGAAGCTGGCGGCTGCCGCTCTGCTGATCTCCAATTTTTCAAATATTGTGCTGGATTACGTGTTCATCTATCTCTTCAGATGGGGCATGTTCGGCGCGGCTTTTGCCACTGCGCTGGCGCCTGTGATCAGCATCTGTGTCATGTCGCAGCATTTTCTGAAGAAGCGGAATCAGTTTCATATGATACGATGCCGCTTTTCTTTGCGGACGATCCTGAACTGCTGCCGTCTCGGCGTTTCGGCCATGGTCAACGAGCTGTCCGTGGGACTTGTACTGATGATCTTTAATTTTCTGTTTCTGGAACTCAGCGGCAACACGGCAGTAGCGGCATACGGCGTGGTCGCCAATGTGGCCCTCTTTGTCGTGGCGGTATTCAACGGCATCGCCCAGGGCATCCAGCCTCTGGTCAGCGACTATTACGGCAGACAGATCAAAGGGCAGCTGAAAGTGATACGCAGAGACGCCGCGGTACTGGCACTGGCTCTGGCGGTATTCTTTGTCATCCTCGGATTTGCTTTCAGCGGGCCTGTCGTGGCGGTATTTAACAGAGGCAAAGACCCTCTCCTGCAGCAGATGGCAGATGAGGGCCTGAAAATGTATTTCTTTGGTTTTTTGTTCTCCGGACTGAATATTGTCTTTGCCGGATATCTCAGCGCCATGGAGCGGGCTGCGGCCAGCTTTACCATTTCCCTGATGCGGGGGCTCGCGGTCATAGCTCCTGCGGCTTTCCTGCTGTCGCGGATACTGGGCGTTACCGGCGTATGGCTGTCCATTCCTGTGTCTGAAGCTGTGACTCTGGCCGCCGGGCTTGTTCTGATGCGGCGTCAAAGCGGTTTCCGGGCCTGACGCTTTGACACAGCTTACAGGGGATCAGTTCATTTTGATCCCTCTCTGAAAGAGATTGTCAGCGGATCCTCTGGTTCACAGTCATTGCAGTGCAGCACCTGACTCAGACTGTTCTCGAAGTATCCGGCATAGGCCAGCCGGGATCCGCGGTATACCATCAGATAAACGGAATAGGAATGATCTAAATCCGAGCTTTCATATACGCCTTCCTGAAAGGCGATGGCGAAACGGCTGCCGTCGTAAGCATGGGTCACTTTCCGTACTATGGGATACTCCGGAAGGATCTGATCGAGCTTATCGCAGACTTTCAGCGTATAGCTCCCGTTGTTTACAGTCAGAAAAGAGAACTGTTTTTCCTGATTGAGAAGCAGCATGGAGTCCTCAAATTGCCAGATCTTAAATTCTTCAGGCATTTCATCATCGGGAAGATACGCATCTGCCATGACCTGCAGCTTTTGACGGCATTGCATGGTGTCTGTATCGATAACGGAAAGGAAGATGTCTCCCTGTTCCCTCGTAAAGAGAAGCAGATTTTTTCCGGCAGGATCTGTTAGCAGCGTCATGATGTCCAGATTCGCTTCCAGAGGATAGACCATTCGGGCGTTTTCCAGATCCGCATAGGTATATGCAAAGTTGTTCATTTCAGAAGTTTTGTAATGCTTCAGCGGAAGCTTGTGTATCCCGCATTTATCCTTTGGAACTTCCTTTTGCGTCTTTCCGAGATAGTAACCGGTCAGCGCGGTATAGAGGCAGTCATCCCGGCTGCAGAAGGCAGATGCCGATTCAAAATGAAGGATCGTGTCGCCGATGTATTCGGAGTCGATCTCCGTCGGCGTGCCCTGCGCGTCTTTATAGACCGTTACCTTCAGGCGGACGTCATCATCTACAGGAATCGCGAAGTAATTGCCGTAATCCACCGGAGAACCGTCAGGCTGAGAAGAAGTTCCGTAAGAAATCCCATTATCGGATTCAATATTCATGCTCACCGGATAGAAGGAAAGGTAATCTGACACACGGATCGTCTCCGTGTGACGCTCTCCAGCGTTGGTTTTGTCTGCTGCTGCGTCAAAGATGTTTCTCGGAAAACTGATCTGATCGTTTGCATAATCCGTAAGAAGATCGTTAGAACCATAGCATAGATAGAAATTTTCCCGCAGTGTAATTTCGTTTGTGCTGCCAGGGTAGCCGATTTTCAGTTCCGTATCATCAAGGAAACACCTGGTATCTGTTTTCAGACCGCTTTCGCTCAGACTGCTGGAAATGTTCCAGTTGAGCCGCTTGCTGCCGACCGGTATATCCGTAGGGCAGATCTTTGTTTTTATCTCAATCCCTTCCGCTTCTTTTCTGTCCCCGAACAAAGTAGTTTCTGTCACGGTCACATCTTCGCCCCGCGGGGTCAGATTTCCGTGGGCGTATATAAAGACGCCGATGGACAAAAGGCACAGCAGGATGACGGCGATTACCGATGCGATTGATCTCTTCATTTTGATCCCCCCTGATCTTCATCTCCTGTCATGGCAGACAGGGCGCGGCTGACCCGGTCCTGTCTGTAATGATAGGTTTCTTTCACAAACTGCATCAGGGTCCTGCCCTGTTCTTCCAGTGTTTCTGACAATATATCCGCAGCCAGGGTCCCCTGACGGATCAGGACGGCCCGGTCGATGAATTTTTCCACTTCTTCCAGCAGGTGGGTGGACAGGAGGATCGTCTCCTCCGGTTCCAGGATCCCCAGCAGGACCTTGTAAAAATCCTCCCGATTGAACACGTCGTTGCCGGAGAAAGGTTCGTCCATGAGGATGTAGTCGGCGCCCTGAGACAGAGCCATGATAACTTCAAACTGGTTTTGCTGGCCTACAGAAAAGTGCTTCAGCGCTTTTTTCTCAGGCAGCTGGAAGAATTCCATAAGCCCCGCATACCGTTTCTTCCGGAATTTTGGAAACTGCAGCTGGTAGAACGCGGCGTGCTCCTGCGGCGTCAGAGCGGGGAAGAAGGAATGTTCGCTGGTGGCAAAGGACAGGCGGGCAATATTCTGACGGGTGACAGGCGCGTTGTCCAGGGTGATAGTTCCCTGGCAGCGGAGAAACCCCAATATACATTTCATCAAAGTGGTTTTGCCTGCGCCGTTTTCTCCGAAGAGGCCGATGATCTGTCCCTGCGGGATCGTCAGCGATACGTCGCTCAAAGCCTGCTGGCGTCCGTATTTCTTTGTTACGTTCTTGATCTCGATCATAATACTTCTCCTTTAGAAAGACCAGAATTGCTGCCACTGGCCGGGTGCCAGAGCGGGCTCCGGCGTGATAACAATATACATCAGATAGTAGATACAGACCAGCAGGAATGCCGCCGCGGCAGCCAGCAGGACGCCCAGTACCGGCACCGTGAGACAGCGCCGGGCCAGCTCGTGCTTTGATGGAAGCCGCCGCATCAGGTAGATGCTCTTACTGCCCTGAAAGTGATACCCATAGTGATACGCGGCCAGAGGGATCATAGCCAGAGCCATGATCAGAAAGCCCAGCAGGACGCCGCTCATGAGAGAGGCAAAGCTCTCCATCTGTGCGCCGGGGATCAGAACGCGGCCGGTCTCCGTCATTTCATAGAGGCTGTGATACCGATCCATGAAGCGGGCACAAAAGGTCAGACTGATCAGGGCGCTTACGACCATGCCGGCTGTAAGCAGAGACCGCTCTCCCTGCCATGGGATCCCCAGAGGAGTCCAGCCTTCAGTTCTCTGCTGGAAGCTTTTCACCGGCGCCTGGCGGCAGGTCGGCATTGATATCTTCTTCATCCAGAGTACCTCCTTTTGATATGGTATAAGCGGAAACTGCGCCTGCGACGATAACGAAGCTCAGGAAGACGTGCAGCATGCCGTTAAAGCCGCTGCGGTCGCAGAAGGCGAGAACCGTGATGATCACTGCCAGAGGTGCGGCCATGTCGGTAAGACCCCGGCTCTGCTTTTTGGCAAAGCGTGCTGCACACAGTCCCAGAGACAGGCAGATCAGAAGGTTTTCCACATGGGTCTGGACGTCGGCCAGAGGCAGCAGGCTGTGGAGCACAGAGCTTTGATAGAAGCCGAGAAAGGTAAGATGCCTGCTTGCCCCGGACAGCTGGATCTGACCGTCGTAAACAGAGGTCATGACCAGGATCGCCGCGATTTCCGCGCCCAGAAACAGAAGCAGTACGCACCAGTTGTACAGAGTCTGGATCCAGTAAAAGGCAGGTTCGCTGACGGGAAGCCGGCAGATCGTGTAGGCGGTCAGACCGGAAGCCTTTTTCTCGAAAACTCCGCACAGCACGGCCATGTACAGCAGGAAGGCCCCTCCCAGAATCCATAGTATATGGCTGCGCTGGATCACATCCTGCAAAAGCGGCATCGTGTCCGCAGTATAAGTTTTGCCGCCGCCGCAAAGCGTCGTGTAAAACAGGACGATCTGCGCGGCAGACGCGGCGATCAGAATGATCAGCAGCCGGGGCAGTGTATGCCGGGCCGACAGTGCGAAAACAGATACATATTTTTTCATGGCTGTTCTTCCTCCCTCCATGCGGTTTCGATCAGAGCCAAAGCTTCCTCTTTGCTGATGCCCATCTGCTTCATGCTTGTGACCAGAGACTGCGTGTCCTTTGCCAGAAGCGAGGAGCGGATGCGCTGTATCTTTGTTTCATCTATGGTGACGCAGCTCTTGGCGCCGCTGCGGGATTCGATGATTCCTTCATCCTCCAGCATGCGGTACGCTTTCTGAATGGTGTTGGGATTGACCCCGATCCAGGCAGAAAGCATGCGCCGCGACGGCATCTCGTCTCCGTCTGCGATAGTCCCTGCTACAATACCCCTTTGAACAAAGTGAATGATCTGCAGATAGATAGGACTGCCGTCTTCCATGAGGAAGCTGTCAAAAGAAATCAAAGAAATCACCTCCTTTTCACCGGATAGGGGATCTGCCCGCGGCGGCAGATCAAAGCGTATTATTTATATAGTACGGTTAACTGTATTATACATATGATACGGTTGCCTGTCAATAGAGAATTGAGAAAAACGGAAATATGATTCGGCGATGCGCATAGAGTTGTCTGGAAATCGCTTTTTTAAAGGAATTGAGTACAGCTTTTGATGCTGTTTTCAACCGAAATTGGCATTTTTGACAAAAAAGGTACAACTCGATCCTGTAGAACAAAGGGTATACCGGCGCTATGAGGGGATGAGTTGTACCTTTTTTGCTATTATTACTGATAAGAAAGAAAATACATTTACAGCAAAGGGAGTGGTTGTACCGAAATTTCTAAAATGCTGTTTTTAAGACAACTTTGAGGCAGAGCCTGGAAAAAAGCATATAAAAGAACTGACCGCGGATTGACAGCGGATCGGCCGCAGGGCCTCCAACTATTTATCTTCCGTGATCCTGCGATGGAGGGCAATGACAGCCAGAAGCAGGATCACCGCTCCATAGCCGCAGACCCAGGCCATATGGCCTGCCAGATCGGCGTGGTTTCCTGACAGCAGCGCCCGGCCCGCATCCACAGCGTGGGAGAAAGGCAGGAGGTCTGCTATCGTATCAAAGACTTTGCCGCCCAGGGCCGTGTCGAACCAGGTGCCGGAAAGCCATGCGCTGACATTGGTCAGCAGAGCGCCGCAGATGCTGCCTACCTGCTTTTCTGTGAAAAGGCAGCCGCAGAGAATACCGATGCCGATGAAGATAACGGCGGCTGGAAGCAGGCCCAGCACAGCGGCCGCAAGGCTTCCGGTGCAGGACAGTCCCAGAAGAAGAGCCACGGCATAGCAGATGACCGCCTGTCCCAGAGCGATAGGAAGCAGAGGCAGCGCGTAGCCTGCTATAAAGTCGATGGATCTCATGGGAGAGGTGAACAGACGCAGCATCAGACTGCCTGTCCTGTCCTTGGCGATGACCATGCCGGAAAACAGGGAGATAAAGGACAGCCCGAAGACTGCGATGCCCGGCGTCAGTTCTTCCAGCTGAAACATCTCTACCGGCGTATTGGAGCCGATGAGATGAAGCAGAAGGAGCAGGATAACAGGAAATGCCAATCCGAAGAACAGGTTGATCTTGTCGCGAAGCAGTTCTTTGGTGTTTCTCAGAGCAAAAGTGAGAGTTTTCATAACCTGTCACCTCCTTTGCACAATGCGATAAAAGCGTCTTCAAAGCGGCCGCAGCCGGTTTTTTCCATCAGTTCTTCTGCGGTTCCGCAGGCTGCCAGCCGGCCGCCGGCCATGATGCCGATCTGGTCTGCCAGAGCTTCTGCCTCTTCAAGATAGTGGGTGGTCAGAACGATGGTAGTCCCGCCCTTGAGGGCTTCGATGACCTGCCACAGCTCCCGCCGCGCCAGAACATCCAGACCCAGAGTCGGCTCGTCCAGAAACAGGATCTCAGGATCGGTGATCAAAGCCATGGCGATGGAAAGACGGCGCTGCCAGCCGCCGGACAGTGTACGGGCTTTAGCCGATGCGAGCGCGCCCAGGCCCATCTGATCCATGATGCGCCGGGCTTTTTCCGCGGCCTCGGCGTGCCGGCAGCCATAGATACCGCAGATAAATTCCAGATTTTCTCTGACTGACAGCTGCATGGCAACGGCAGTTTCCTGAGGAGAAAGACCTGTCAGAGCTTTCACCCGCAGAGGCTCTGCTGTTACGTCGATGCCAGCCAGCTGCGCAGTTCCAGAAGTTGGACGGATCAGACCGCAGAGCATTTTGATCGCGGTGGTCTTGCCGGCGCCGTTGACGCCCAGCAGAGCGAAAAGCTGGCCGCGGGGTACAGAAAGATTCAGATCGTCTACTGCTTTCAGCTCTCCGTAGCTTTTGGACAGACCGCTGGTTGTAATTGCAGGATTCATTGATCTTCTCCTTTCCGGGTCGCCTGATGGAAAAAGGCCAGAAAATCATCTGCCTTCATCATGGCGAGGCCCTGCGCTTCATCACCCAGAATGATCAGCTGGTCGCCGCAGCTGATATGGAATATCTCACGGGCGTCCTTGGGAATAACGATCTGTCCACGGTCGCCGACTTTTACCATGCCGAAGATGTGGCAGCCTTTTGGGGGAATGCCGTAGCCGCTTTTGGCGGCGTCAAAATTGACAAGGTCATCCAGGGTGACGTTATACAGCCTGGCCAGGGCAGCAGAGTTGGACAGATCCGGCGTGGTCTCGCCGGCTTCCCATTTGGCTACGGCCTGGCGGGAAACGCCGATCTGCTCCGCCACATACTCCTGTGAAAAGCCGTGGAACTTCCGTAATTGTATCAGATTCGCAGAAATCATATTTTTCATACTCCTTTCATGTTTTGAGAATAACATGAAAATCCCGGCGTTTCTACCAACCGGGACTGACAATCTATGTTATATTCAGTTGACATGGCACATTTTTTCGCTGCTCCTAGAATACTTTGTTCAGTATGACGGAGGTCTGGGATACGCCGAAAATGTTGATCTGGGCCAGCAGACGGCTCAGATCATCGGAATCTTCCACAGCTACGGTGAGCAGAGCGTTATAGGGGCCGATGATGTGAACCATGGACAGGATAGATTCTTTTTCACGGCAGAATTCGCAGAATTTGTCAAACTTTTTCAGATCTACATCTACAGAGACCATGGCCTGAATGGATTTTCCCAGTTTGGCGTAGTTGACTTCAGCGTGATAGCCTTTGATGACATCCTGCTCTTCCAGACGTTTGATGCGTTCTGTAACAGCGGGGGAGGACAGGCTGACATGCCGGCCGATCTCTTTAATGGTGGCGCGGCCGTCTTCTGACAGGTATTTGATGATCTTGATATCGGTAGCGTCCAATGTAATTCCTCCTGAAAGTTCTGAAACTGTTTCTAGAAAGTATTTTAAACCATTGACGCGGCCGGGTCAACCGGCTTTTGCCGGAGATTTATATTACATTTTTGCGGTTTTGTCCTTTGCATTTTTCTGCGGATATGGTAGACTGGTCTTTATAGAATTCATAACGGAGGGAAGAAGAAATGCATTACTTCTTAAGTCACATCATATATATCATCATCGCCGCTGTTCTGCTGGGGCTGATCGCCTTTGCTACGGTGGTCATGGCGGGAAAAAATGAAGCCAGCCGGGATATCAATGAAGAGAAATGCAATTTTCACTGCGGCAGCTGTCCGAACACGGATCTGTGCCACAAAGAGGGGAAGAAGCTATGAGCTACAGCGCGAATCAATGGGTATTCTTCTTTTTTATCTACTGCTTTCTGGGCTGGCTCTGGGAGACGGCGTACGTGTCGGTGCGCACGCGAAAATGGGTCAACCGGGGTTTTATGCACGGTCCTTTCCTGCCTATCTATGGATCAGGAGCTGTCGTGATCCTGCTGTCCACCCTGGGCGTACGGGATAATCTCCTGCTGATCTATATTTTCGGCATGATAGGATCGACGATCCTGGAATACTGCACGGGAGCTGCCATGCAGAGGCTGTTCGGGGTACGGTACTGGGATTATTCCAAAAACCGCTTCAATCTCAACGGGCATATCTGTCTGTTCGTGTCTCTGGCCTGGGGATTTTTTTCAATTCTGCTGGTGCGGATCCTTCATCCGCCGGTGGAAGAGGTGGTCCTGGCGATACCGGAAGAGGCCGTAAACGTGATGACCATGGTCCTCATCGTGGTGACCGCGGTGGATATGACGATCTCCACAGGCGAGGCTCTGGATCTGAAGGCCATGCTGATCAAGAAGGCGGAGAGCAACGAAGAACTGCGGAAACTTGCGGGCAGGATCGACTTTGTCTATGCGCTGGCAGAGGATGACCTGCGGCGGTTTAAGGAAGAACAGGAGCAGAAGGCGGAAAACTTCCGTCAGCGTCTGGAGACGAATCTGCAGGAAGCCCGCAGACGCCATATGGCAAAGCTGGACGCTATAGGCGAGGAGGCAGCCAGATACTTTGCGGGAACTGAGGATGAAAACCGTCAGCTGGAGGAATACCTCGCGCGGCTGGAAGAACAGCGGATACAGCTGAGCCGCAGAACCGACAGAGAATACCTTCGTCTGTCACGTATCCTGCGCAGAAATCCGGGCGCCGTTTCCAGAGATTTCCGCAAGGAACTGGAGGAACTGCGGGATCTGACGGCAAAATAATAAGGAAACTGAATAAAGAACAGAATATGCAGAGAAGAGTTCGGCGGACCGCCCGGCAGATGACAGCCGCGGCAGGCCACGCCGGACTTTTTTATACATAAATTTATTCATAAATTGCTGCTATTTACAGCAGCCAGCAGCCACGAATCTTGTATACGAAAAAAAACATGGAAAACCCCTTGATTTCGTACTTTAATATGTTACAATAGTGAAGTGCGAAAGCCGCGGCGTTTCCGGTGTATCCGGCCGCGGCGGCAGCGTATGGCCGAAAGGAGTTATAACAGGTAATGAAAATCAATCAGAACATCATGAAAAGCGAAGAAAGAGCTACTTACAAGCTGCGCAGCCTGTATCAGCAGTATGGCTACCGTCAGTTCAAGATGGGAAAGTTTGAAGAGTATGAACTCTATGTCAGAAACAAGGATTTTATCGCTTCTGACAGCATTATCACCTTCAATGACGCAGGCGGCAAGCTGATGGCTCTGAAACCCGACCTGACTCTCTCTATCGTAAAGAACTACCATCCCGCGGAGGGATATGTAGAAAAGGTTTACTATAGTGAGAATATTTATCGTGGAGCGAAATCCACCCATACCTACAAAGAGATCCTGCAGACAGGGCTGGAATGTATGGGTGATATCGATCTGTATCATCTGTGCGAGGTGACTTTGCTTGCGGCAAAGAGTCTCGCGGCGATCAGCAGCGATCATGTGCTGGACATTTCCCATATGGGTCTGGTGAGATCTCTGCTGCACGGCATCGACGAAGATGTACAGGAGCAGATCGTAAAATGCATCAGTGAAAAGAACATCCATGAGATCCATCAGATCTGTCATGGACATCATATAGATAAAGAAACAGACGAGTCCTTAGAGGTTCTGGTATCCACCTACGGCAGCTACAGAAAAGTGCTTTCGCGGCTGTCAAAGCTGAAGCTGGATAACGGAGCGAGAGATGCCCTGCAGGAGCTTGAAGCTATCTGCGGCGTACTGGCGAAGAACAAGCTGGCAAAGAATATCAACATCGACTTTTCCATCGTAAACGATATGAGCTACTACAGCGGCCTGCTGTTCAAAGGCTTTATCAAAGGCATCCCCACAAGCGTTCTTTCCGGCGGACAGTATGACCGGCTGATGGAGCGCATGGGCAAAACCGGCGGAGCGATCGGCTTCGCAGTATATCTGGATTCTCTGGACCGTCTCGAATCATGCGGAAAACAGTATGACTTCGATGTGGTCCTTCTTTATGACAGGGACGCAGACGTGAGCCAGGTGCTGAAGGCGGCAAAGGAGCTGCGTGATACCGGCCTTGCCGTCTCCGTCCAGAAGCAGCTTCCGGGCAGGCTGACTTACCGCAGGCTGGCAAAACTTATAGACGGGGAGGTAGTGATCCTTGAAGACAATGATTAACGTGGCGCTGCCAAAGGGCAGGTTAGGCCAGAAGGTATATGATATGTTTGAGGCGGCCGGCTTTGCGTGCCCCTCCATCAAAGAGGATAATCGAAAGCTGATATTTGAAAATGAAGAGGCCGGCGTCAGATATTTCTGGGTGAAGCCATCAGACGTTACCATCTACGTGGAGCGGGGAGCAGCCGATATCGGTGTTGCAGGCAAAGACATTCTGCTGGAATACGCTCCGGACGTCTATGAACTTCTGGATCTGGATCTGGGGAAGTGCCGCATGGCCGTGGCCGCGAAGAAAGATTTCCGTGATCCGACCGAGCGGACTCTGCGGGTCGCAACGAAATTTCCCAATATCGCGAAGGATTTTTATGAAAGGGAAAGCCGGGATATTGACATTATCAAGCTTAACGGTTCCATTGAGATCGCGCCGATCCTTGGTTTGTCTGACGTGATCGTGGATATCGTAGAGACGGGTAAGACGCTGAAAGAAAACAATCTGATGGTATTTGACACGATCGTGCCCATCAGCGCCCGGCTCATCGCCAATAAGGCCGCTTTTAAATTTAAGACAGAGGCTGTCGAGGCCGTCCGGGACGCGCTGAGCGCGCAGATCGCGAGGCAGACAGCAATAAAAGATGAGGTAATGTGAAATGAGCAGGTTTTTAAATGAGAGATACAGAAAACTGCAGGCCTATACTCCGGGGGAACAGCCTCAGGGAAGAAAATATATCAAGCTGAATACCAACGAATCGCCATATCCGCCGGGACCGGGCGTGCTGGCGGCGGTAAACAGCAGTGAGGCCGCGGATCTGCGGCTGTATTCCGATCCGGAGAGCAGAGCTCTGAAGGAAAAACTGGCCGGTCTTTACGGCATGAAGCCGGAGAACATCTACGTATCCAACGGCTCCGACGACATTCTGAACTTTGCGTTCATGGCTTTCGCGGGAGACGGTACAAAGGTGATGTTCCCTGAGATCTCCTACGGCTTTTATGAGGTGTTCGCGGATCTTTACGGCATCGACTGCGAAAAAGTGCCTCTCAGAGAGGATTTTTCCATCGACCCGGATGATTATGTCTGTCAGAACAAAATGATCGTCATCGCGAATCCCAACGCGCCGACAGGAAAGACACTTGAGGTTTGCGAGATCGAGAAGATCGTCAGCACGAATCCGGATCATATCGTTCTGATCGATGAGGCTTATGTGGATTTTGGAGCGGAAAGCTGCGCAGAGCTGGTACATAAATATGAGAATCTTCTCGTCGTGCAGACTTTTTCCAAGTCCAGAAGCATGGCAGGCGCCAGACTGGGATTTGCCATCGCGGACGCGGCTCTGATCTCCGATCTGGAAAAGATCAAGTTTTCCACAAATCCATATAACGTTAACCGCCTGACCGCAGCTGCGGGTATCGCGGCGATCGAAGAGAATGACTACTACATGGAAAACTGCCGGAAGATCGCGGCGACCAGACAGCGGACAGCGGAGGCGCTGACGGAAATGGGTTTTGACGTGATACCGTCCAGGGCAAACTTTATCTTTGTCAGATCAGAGAAGATCGACGGCGGCGAATATTACCGCAGGCTTCGCGAAAGAGGCATCCTGGTCCGCCACTTTGACAGAGAGAAAATATCTCAGTACAATAGAATCACCATCGGAACGGATCAGGAGATGGATCAGCTGCTGAAAGTGACGAAAGAGATCATAGGGGAGGCAGAAAATGAGAAAGAGTGAGATCATCAGAAAGACAGCAGAAACAGATATCATATTGCGTCTGGATCTGGACGGCAGCGGAAAGAGCAGCGTCGATACCGGCTGCGGTTTTTTAGACCACATGCTGACCCTGTTTTCCCGCCACGGCCGTTTTGATCTGGATGTGTCCTGCAAGGGAGACACACAGGTGGATTATCACCACAGCGTAGAAGATATCGGCATTGCCTTAGGCAGCGCTTTTAAAGAAGCTCTCGGCGACAGAAAAGGCATCGTCCGCTATGGGGATATCATCCTGCCCATGGATGAGACTCTGATGATCTGCGCGGCAGATATTTCTGGAAGAGATTATCTGGGATTTGACGCGCAGATGCCGGCCGCGAAGGTGGGCGATCTTGATACGGAACTGGTGAAGGAGTTTTTCCTGGGATTTGTAAGGAAGGCGGAGATCACGCTGCATTTCAGGCAGCTGGCCGGTGAAAACACCCATCACATCATCGAAGCTATGTTTAAAGCCTTTGGCCGTGTCATGGGAAAAGCGGTGGAGATCGATCAGGCTTACAAAGATGAGATCCCGTCAACGAAAGGAGTACTGTAGATGATAGCGATCATAGATTACGGCGTAGGCAATATCTTTTCCCTGTACAGCTCCTTTAAATATATCGGAGCGGAGGCTGTACTGACCAGCGACCCTGAAGAGATACGCGCTGCCGACAAGATCATACTGCCGGGAGTCGGCGCCTTTGGCGACGCGGCGGAAAAGCTGAGAGCGACAGGTCTTGCGGATGTGGTTTTAGAGCAGGCTGCCGCGGGAAAACCGATCTTGGGTATCTGCCTGGGCATGCAGCTGCTCTTTGAAAAGAGCTATGAGTATGGAGCGCACGACGGCCTCGGCCTGATCAAAGGCAGAGTCGTTACCATGGACGGCGTGGTCCCGGAGGACTATAAGATACCTCACATCGGGTGGAACGGCCTGCATTTTCCAGAAAACCGCGAGAAGTCGCCTTTGTTCAAATACATCCGGGAAGGGGAATGCGTGTACTTCGTTCACAGCTATTTCGGAGCGGAATGCGCAGACAGCGTGATCGCGGCCGTAGAGTACGGAGCGGAGCTGACGGCCGCGGTATCCTCCGGCAATGTGTACGGCGTGCAGTTTCACCCGGAGAAGAGCGGACAGGTCGGCATGAAGATTTTGAAAGCGTTTTGCGAGTTATAGAGGAGAGAGACTTATGAAAATATTTCCGGCGATCGATCTCAGAGGCGGCAAAGTGGTCCGCCTGCTGAAAGGAGATTATGATAAAATGACCGTCTTCGGCGACGATCCTCTGGCTGCCGCGAGAGATTTTGCCGCGGCGGGGGCTGAGTTTCTTCACGTGGTAGATCTGGACGGCGCAAAGGACGGCGACAACCCCAACTTTGATGTGGTAAGGCAGCTGGCTGAGAATTCCGGCCTGAAAGTAGAGATCGGAGGCGGCATCCGCAGCGAGGAGACCATCAGAAAATATCTGGACGCCGGCGTCTGGCGGGTCATTCTGGGGACCATCGCGGTCAAAGATCCGGCATTTACCGCGGACATGATCAGAAAATATGGACAGCGCGTTGCTGTCGGCGTGGATATCAACGGCAGAAAAGCGGCTGTCCACGGATGGACCGAGGTCTCAGAGATCACAGTAGACGAGATCTTTGCGCGCCTGGCATCAGAAGGCGTCAGCTGCATCATCTGTACGGACATTTCCAGGGACGGTGCCATGGAAGGAACCAACCGGCAGCTGTACAGGGAGCTTTCAGAAAAGTATCCTGTGGATATCGTGGCGTCCGGCGGCGTATCCTCTATGGAGGATGTGGCGGCGCTGGCTGATATGGGCGTATACGGGGCCATTATCGGCAAGGCGCTGTATACCGGCGATATTGACCTTGCCGCGGCCATTGCGGCGGCTTCGGCCGGCAGAGAGGGGGAAGGAAGATGATAACGAAGAGAATCATACCGTGTCTGGATGTGCGCAGCGGCCGGGTGGTCAAAGGCGTTAACTTTGAAGGGCTGACGGATGTTTCATCCCCTGTGGAACTGGGTAGATATTACAGCGAAAATGGAGCCGACGAGCTGGTATTCTACGATATCACGGCTTCCTTTGAGGAACGGCAGCTGTTTACGGACATTCTGCGGGAAGTGGCGTCGACGATCTTCATCCCGCTGACTGTAGGCGGCGGCATCAATACATTAGAAGACTTTGACAGAGTGCTCAAATGCGGAGCCGATAAGGTTTCCGTCAATTCCGGCGCAATACGCAGTCCGAATCTCATCGCGGAGGCGGCGAAGCGATACGGTGATCAGTGCGTGGTCCTGTCTGTGGACATCAAAAGAGTCGGCGGCAGATTTCACGTCTTTGCCAAGGGAGGCAGAGAGGATACCGGCCTTGACGCCATCGAATGGATCAAACGCGGCGAGGCTGCCGGCGCGGGTGAGATCGTAGTCAACAGCATCGATACCGACGGCGTAAAGAAGGGCTTCGATATAGAAATGCTGGAAGCCGTCAACGAAGCGGTCAGCGTACCGGTCATCGCATCCGGCGGCGCGGGGAGCATCGAGGATTTCATCACTTTGTTCAGAGAGATCCCGACCATAGACGCAGGGCTGGCGGCTTCCATTTTCCACTTCGGAGAGGTGTCTATCAGTGATCTGAAAGCGGCGCTGGCTGCAGACGGAGTGAATGTGAGACTGTAGTTTTGCAAAGTATTGAAAAAGAGAAAGGCAGAAAAATGGTAAACATAGACGAATTGAAATTTGATGAGAAGGGGCTGATCCCGGCTATCGTGGTAGACGCGGATTCTAAAAAAGTCCTGACGCTGGCATATATGAACAGGGAAAGTCTGGAGATCTCTATAAAGGAAATGAAGACCTGCTTCTGGTCCCGGTCCCGCGGGGAGCTTTGGAGAAAAGGCGAGACCAGCGGCAACTGGCAGCATATCGTCAGCATTACCGCGGACTGCGACAGAGACGCTTTGGTGGTCACGGTGAACAAAGAAGGTCCGGCGTGCCATCTTGGAAACGATTCCTGTTTCGAGTTTCCGGTACTGGGCGAGCTGCCCTCCGGGTTCTCTGTAAAAGGACTGTATAAGATGCTGGAAGGCAGAAAGATGGAGATGCCGGAGAATTCCTATACCACATATCTGTTCGAGAAGGGACTGGATAAGATCCTGAAAAAAGTCGGCGAGGAAGCCACAGAGGTCATCATCGCGGGGAAAGCGGAAGACCGGGACGAGACGATCTACGAGATCGCGGACCTTGCGTATCATGTCATGGTGCTTATGGTGGAGCTTGGCATCAGTGTGGACGACGTGCTGGACGAGCTGGCTTCCCGCCACATCATCGATCATAAGGTGAAACAGGAGAAGATGAAATGATTCTTTTAAACCCGAAAGGAGATGTGAATCTCCATACGCACACGCTGTACTGCGACGGCAGGGACAGACCGGAAGACATGGTCCGGGAGGCGGTTGCCCTCGGGTTTACGGCGCTGGGATTTTCCGGCCACGGATATTCTGTATATGATGAAGATTACTGCATGAGCAGGGAGGACACGGTAAAATACCGCAGCGAGATCCTGCGGCTGCGCAGGACGTATGAGGACAGGATCCGCATACTTCTGGGCGTGGAGATGGACTATTACGGAGAGAAAGAGGAATATCCCTATGATTACGTGATCGGCTCGGTGCATTCCATAGAAAAGGACGGACATTTTTTGTCTGTGGACAACACCGAGGCTGTCATGGCGGATAACGTGGAACGGTATTTCGCAGGAGATTACAGAGCTTATGTGGAACGATACTATGAGATCGAGGCCGACGTGCTGCGGCGCACGGGGGCAGATATTATAGGCCATTTCGATCTGGTCACCAAATTTAACGAGGGAAACCGATACTTCGATGAAGAGGCGGACTGGTACAGGCGGGCCGCGCTGCAGGCGCTGCGGGCCATAGTTTCAAGTGCCGATGACGCAGAGAAAAAGCCTGTTTTTGAGATCAACACCGGTGCTATGGCGCGGGGTTACCGCAGCAGACCGTATCCGGCGGATTTTCTTCTGGAAGAGATCAACAGACTGGGATGCCCGGTGATCCTGTCCAGCGACTGTCATGACAGGAGGCAGCTGGACTACGGATTCAGGAATATGATGGAAAATATAAATGTATTGACTTTTGTACAAGATGATGCTAGAATATAAATAAGAAAATTCAGAATTCTGAGATGGTTATCGCATTAGGTTGAAACAAAAGGAGGTATAAATGAAGAAGAAAATTGTAATACTAGCTACAGTACTGGTTATGGCACTAAGCACATCTGTGGCATTTGCATGGACGCATTTTTATACGTTCAGTAAGAGCATCGGAGCTAATTCAAGCGCTCCTATAGAATTCCATTCAACGTCTAACTATACGCTGAATTATTCTCAGAGTGTGCCGAATATAGAGGCTCCAAGCACTAAAGTGAAGATTGTTATCAGTAAAGAAGGAGGTCATCTACATACCTACTATGTGACAGGAGATGGTGTTTCTAAAATGATAGCCGTTGAAGATGGTGCAGGTGATTATACTGTAAGATTTTATAATCAATCAAATCATCAAGTGAATGTGTCTGGAAGCGCAATGAAGTAGTGTATGGTAATATTGGATTATCATAGGTATATGAGATGTGAATTTTAAAGCATCACATATTTTAAAGCGAGAACAGGTAACCAAATTTTTGTGGTGTTTCCTAAACTCTAATAGGGTCTGACCGTGAGGTAGAGTGTTTTTTTCAAATCTCTGCGGGATGCAGAAATGAGGAGAATTTTAGGGACTGTCCATGGTAACGAACTAAATCAGTATTAAAAACGGTGTTCATTTCCGATCACCGTTTTTAATACTGATTCTCTGCCGGTGTCTTCGAATTAGCTGCAGCTTAGTCCATCTTCCTGTAGGGCGGGCGGGTGCTTTACATGTTTCTTTTTTGCATTGCATTCAGCCAGGGAAGATTTTTATATTAAAACTTGAAAAGACCATTGCGAAAGTTCTGCAAATGTGTTAAAATTGTGATGAAATTTTTTATAGCTAAAGCTTAAAAAGAATTACGGAGGATGAAGTATGAAAAAGTTTATTTCATTGACTTTGGCTGCCATGATGGTTTTGACTATGACTCTGTTCATGGCAAGCTGTAACAGTTCAGATGATGGCGGCGATGCTGAAAAAGATGCTCAGAGCGGTAAAATTCGGGTTACAGGCGTAATTGCGACACAGTTAGGCGACATGTCTTTCAACGACTCAGCAAAGGCTGGTCTCGATGAACTGGGTGATCAGGGTTTTTCTGTAAATGTCACTGAATGCAACACTGACGAAACTCAGTATGAACCACAGTTGAGAACAGCTGCGGAGAATTCGGATATTGTCATAGGTGTTGGTTCTGAACTGACGATGATTGATAAAGTGGCTGACGATTATCCAGATGTTAAGTTTATTTGGATTGATAATCCTGCATCAAATCCAGAAAAACATCCTAATTTAACATCTGTTTTGTATGCACAGAATGAAGGTTCCTACCTGGTAGGCTATATCGCAGGCAGCATGACAAAAAGCGGCGTTGTAGGCTTTATCGGCGGTGCTGATATTCCTGTTATCAATGACTTCCGTGTTGGATATGAGCAGGGCGCTAAGCAGGCCGGCAAAGATTTAGGCAAAGACGTTAAGATCGTCAAAGGCTATACCGGCGACTGGTCCGATACGAACTTAGGAGCTGAATGGGCGCAGGATCTGCAGGCTAAAGGCGCAGACATCATCTTCTGTGCTGCAGGCGGTTCCGGTAACGGCGCTATCATGAAGGCAAAAGAACTTGGCATCAAGTGCATCGGCGTTGACCAGGATCAGAGGATCACTTTAGGCGACGGAAAGTATGCTGACGATATCCTGTGTTCCATGATCAAGAACGTGCATAAATCCATCGTTGATTATGTTAATCAAATCAATGAGAGTGAAGAGAACTGGAAAGGCGGAGAAATCTTCTATGCAGGTTTAGACGGTGGTTATGTAGAAGTTGCATACGGTTCTGACGATATGAAAGTTCTTGTTCCTGAAGATGTATTATCAGCTTTGGACGAGCAGATTAAAAAAATTGCCGACGGAGAAATCAAAGTTGACACAGCAATGTAAGAAAATACTTGTTTATCAAAAGGGCGTGGCGTGTTAGCGTTGCGCCTTGTTTAATATTTTTGGAGTGAGAAATTTGTTGCTACTTATAGCGCATCATCTTACAAAATAAGGACGTAATGCAAAAGATATAATAACATAAGAATAAAATCATATTTATAACTCGTGTAATGCACCTGATCTTGTTAGCGATTTTGAGGCTTCGATTTTCAGGTTTTAGCCGCTTAGGCAAATATCTCCTCCTAAATAAGCTAGAGGAGAAGACAGGAGTAAAGGTATTATAGGGTTCTACTCCTGGAATTTTTATTGGACAGCGATTTGATTGCGTTTGCAAAATGTTTGAAACAAAAGAGATTCAGCTTACATGAGAAAGACAATTATTTAATATGCTTAATATATTTAAAGAAAAGCGAGGAAACTGTTTTGCAAGAGACTATTGTAAAATTTGAGAACATATCCATGCAGTTCCCCGGCGTGCTTGCCAATGATAATGTTTCTTTTGATATAAAAAAAGGTGAGATATTCGCTCTGGTAGGAGAAAACGGCGCCGGTAAGAGTACGCTGATGAACGTGCTCTACGGCATCAATACGCCGACTGACGGCAATGTCTATATCAAAGGGAAGAAAATGGAAAAGCATACGCCGACAGAGGCCATTGAAAGTGGCGTCGGCATGGTACACCAGCACTTCATGCTGGTTCCGTCCTTTACTGTAGCGCAGAATATTGTACTCAGCAAAGAACCGAGAAAGAACAAATTCTTCTATGACCTGAAAGGCGCGGTAAAAGCAACCGAGCAGCTGGTGGAAGAGTATGGACTTGTGGTAGATCCAAAGGCCGTGGTAGAAGAGATCAGCGTAGGTCTGCAGCAGAGGGTGGAGATCCTGAAGACCCTGTACCGGGGCGCGGATATTCTGATCCTGGACGAGCCGACGGCTGTCCTGACACCGCAGGAAACAGAGGAATTATTTGACGTTATCAGACGCATCGTTCGCGAGAAGGATATGACGGTCATTATTATTACCCATAAGCTCCATGAGGTCATGGCCATTTCAGACAGAGTCGGCGTGATGCGGCAGGGCAGACTGGTAGGCGTAGAAGAAACGAAAAATGTAAATGAGCGGATCCTTGCGTCTATGATGGTAGGCCGCGACGTGCTCTTTGACAAACTGGAGAAAAAGGGACAGCAGGGCGGCGTCATGGTTGAAGTAGACAATCTGCAGGTCGCTGATAACCGGGGCCTGCTGGCTGTCAGAGGCGTGGATCTGCAGGTCCACGCGGGAGAGATCCTGGGTATTGCCGCCATCGAAGGCAACGGCCAGAGCGAGCTTCTGGAGGCCATCACCGGTATGCGGCATATTGAAGCGGGTACCGTTAAAATTGCCGGTACGGATATTGCCCGCATGCGGCCGGGCGATGTCCGCGCGCTGGGTCTCGCGCACATTCCGGAGGACAGGATCGCTACCGGCGTTACTACCCAGTCCACTATTACAGAAAACCTGATCATAGGCAAGGAGACTCTGCCGGAATTCGCGAAATATAAAATTCATCTGAAGAAATCTTCCATTGCCAGATATGCAAATGAACTGTTTAAAAAGTTCGATATGCGAGGCGCCGGCGTGAGCACTACGGTGGGATCCCTTTCGGGCGGCAACATGCAGAAAGTGGTCGTTGCCAGAGAGTTTTCCTTTGACACGCCGATCCTGGTCATCGCCCAGCCGACAAGAGGCGTGGACGTAGGCGCGATCGAATTCATCCATCAGTGTATCATTGATAAACGTAATGAAGGCTGCGCAATTCTTCTGGTCAGCGCGGATCTGGACGAAGTATTCCGTCTCAGCGACCGCATCATCACCATGTACGAAGGTAAGATCACAGGAGAATTCAAGGAAGGCGAAATCGACAAGATGGGTATCAGTTATTATATGACAGGAAATCGTGACGCGGAGAAGGCGGGAGGTGAGCAGGCATGAATACATTGAAAGAAAAAGTCAATGTGAGATATATTGGCACACTGGTCGCCAGTATCGTGATCGCTCTTGTGATCGGCGCTGTTCTGATGCTGCTTACGGGCTTCAGCCCGGCTGAAGCTTATGGCGCTATGATAGAAGGCTCGGTTGGAAATGCACGCTTTATTGGTAATACTTTAGAAAGAGCTATGATGCTTTGTTTGCTGGGACTTGCTACGGCCATCGGCGCGAAAGGCGGCCTGTTTAACGTCGGAGGCGAAGGGCAGCTGTTCTTCGGCGCTCTTGCCGCGACTATGATAGGTCTCTGGTGCAGCGGCCTGCCATCCATACTGGTTCTGATCCTTGCTTTTGTTTCTGCCGTTATAGTAGGCGGGTTTTATGCCTGGATACCGGCTATCCTGAAGGTCAAGCTGAATGTCAGCGAGGTCATTACTACCATCATGCTGAATACAGTGGCTATCAAGGTCTGCACTTATCTGGTAAACGGACCGTGGAATGCATCTTCTCCCTCTATTCCTAAGGGAACGGATTATCTGCCTGATACGCTTCGTTTCGGCAAGCTGATCCAGGGTTCCAATCTGACCAGCGGTTTCATCGGAGGAGCGGTGATCGCTTTTCTGATCTGGTATGTGATGAAAATGACCAGCACCGGTCTGCAGATCAAGGTCACAGGCGAAAACGAAAGATTCGCGAGATTTGCCGGTCTGCCAAGCGGAAGGCTGATGATCGGATCCATGGTAGCTTCCGGCGCGATATGCGGTTTTGTAGGCATGTTTCTGATCTATGGTTCACAGGGACATATGACAGAAGCTGTCAGCAACGAATTCTACTTTGACGGCATGCTGGTAGCCATGATCATGAACTACAACCCGATCGGTATCATCATAATGAGCTTTTTCTTCGCTATTATGAGTACTGGCGCGGCGTATATGGATATGATGGTCGGCGTATCTACGCAGATCTACGATATTATCTTCTCGATCATCATTTTCCTGATGGCAGCGCAGAACGGTATCACGATCTGGATGGAGAAGAGAAAAGTACAGAAGATTGCAAGAAAGGAGCTGAAGGCAAATGTGGGATCAGATACTGGGACTGTTTAGTGTCGGACTATTTCAGAATACAATTCGTAACGCGACTCCGGTACTTCTTGCTGCGCTCGGAGGACTGTTTACTGAGCATGCGGGCATTATGAATATCGGTATGGAGGGCATGATCCTGATGGGAGCTTTCTTTGCCGTCGTATTCAGCTTCACCTTTGCCAGCGCCCCGATGGGTATTCTTTTCGCCGTACTGGTAGGCGTGGCAGTAGGACTGTTCTTCGCGCTCTTTGTTGTAAAGCTGAAGAGCGATGAATTTATTATCGGTATGACCATCAATACCTTTGCCAGCGGACTGACCATTTTCATGCTCCGTTCCGTTTTCGGAAAGGTAGGAACATGGGCGGGCGAAGGCATCGAAGGTCTGGACCCGATCAACATTCCGGTGATCAAGGATATTCCGGTCATAGGCAGCATTTTCAGCGGATATTCCATTTTCGTATATCTGTCCTGGCTGTTTGTACTGGTGGTATGGATCTTTCTGTACAGAACGCCGTACGGCTTCTGGATCCGCGCTTCCGGAGAACATCCTGAAGCCCTGGAGACCGCAGGTATCAGTCCGGTCAGAATGAAGGTCATTTCCAGCGTTCTCTGCGGTGTTTTCTGTGGATTCGCAGGCGCGCATCTGTCGCTGGGCTTCCTCAACTGCTTTACAGAGGGCATGAGCGCCAGCCGCGGATTTATCGCGTTTGCCTGCGTGGTATTCGGCATGGCCAATCCGCCTAAAGTTTTCGGAGCGGCTCTGCTCTTCGGTTTCCTGCAGGCTCTGGGTATGAGACTTCAGTCTGTGGGCGTACCGAGCGACCTGACTGCAGCGGTGCCGTATCTGGCAACAGTACTGATGCTGGTTTACATCACTGTTTCCGCCGCGAGAAGAAAACGCAGCCAGGCGAAAAAAGCGGTAGAACGCCTGGATGCTCAGGTGTAGTTTTCTGAAAGATTGTGTATTTTACGTGAAATATCCTTTTATCGTTTGAAAATCAGGGACAGCCGTGATAAAATGAGATAGTCTGCTGCTGCGGTCGGAAAGACCGCGGGGCTATGCGGCAGATAAGTAAGATAGATTAGAGGAATGAAGCTATGAAGAAAAAGTTACTATGCGCAGGTCTGATCACGGCACTGAGCCTGTCCTCCATGCTGGTTCTGACCGGCTGCGGCGGAGAGGAACAGCCATACAGTGATGTTAAGCTTTCTGAATATGTAAAGTTAGCTGAGTATAAGGGCCTGGAATATGACAAGATCTCTGTTTCTGTCAGCGCCGAGGAAGTACAGGACGAGATCGACAAGCGTTGTCAGGACAAGGCTACTACAGAAAAGGCAGAGAGCGGCAAGGTCAAGGACGGCGATACCATCAATGTATCCTTTGAGGGAAAGATCGACGGAAAGACCTTTGAGGGAGGCAGCAGCGACGACTATGCCATCACCATCGGTACCACGTCTATGATCGACGGATTCGTAGAAGGCCTGATCGGTAAGGAAGTCGGCGAGACAGTCACTCTGGATCTGAAGTTCCCGGATGACTATCAGAACAAGGATGTTGCCGGTAAGGATGTTACCTTTGAGGTAAAGATCAAGACCAAGGACGTGAAGATCGTGCCTGATTATGATCTGGACTTCGTCAAGGCTAACAGCGATTACGATAACCTGAAGGATTACGAGGCTTCTGTCAAGAAGGATCTTCTGGCGTCAAAGCAGGAAAATGCGGAGATGCAGGTGAAGAACGCTCTCTGGGAAGAGATTGTGGAGAAATCTGAGATCATCAAGTATCCTGAGGAAAAAGACGCGCAGATCGAAGAGCAGATGGAAGCCATCAAGAAGGATGCCGAAGACAATGACATGGAGCTGGACGAATATCTGGAAAGCGCCGGTTATACGGAAAAAGAGTTTAAGAAAGCGCTGAGTGACAATATTGAGAAAAATATGTTCCAGGAAATGCTGGTATACGCCATCGCGGAAAAGGAAGACCTGGAAGTAACGGATGACGAGTATCAGAAGTACATCGATCAGGTGCTGGAAGCCTCCGGCATGGACGAGGATACTTTTGAATCCGCTTACGGCATGACCATCAAAGAGTATCTGGATAATCAGAACGCGAGAACGATCATGCTGCTCAACAAAGTCATGGATAAAGTCATGGAATACGCAAAAGAAAAATAAAAAGTGAACAAATAAACAAAGTAATTTGATAAAATTTGTTGCAAAGGGCCAAATTGTATGGTATACTGGCATGCGTAGTTTGTATATCATCTGATTTGGCCTTTCTTTTTTGCCTGCGGCGGCTGACTTTTCGGTCGGATGTCCGTCAAATGCGTCAGAAGGCAGATCAAAGTGAAAAGAAGCTATCTCTCTGGAGAGAACCGGAAAAGGTCGCCGAAGGTTTAAGCGGGCAGGCATAAGCAACCTGCGCGTGATATCTCAGGCAAAGAGGACAGAGCCAATAGTGTAATATCTAAATCGCTTATGTCATCCCTCCAGAGCCGGATTTTTCAAATTCGGCTTTTGTTTTACTTTCAATTATTTTCAAGAAAGAGGAGAGGAAGAAATGAATTTTACAGAAGTATTGAAGAGCGTTGACGATTTTGTCTGGGGCATTCCCCTCATCGTGCTCATCATGGGGACCGGCATCCTTCTGACATGCCGGGTAAAGGTGCTGCAGGTCAGAAAGCTGGGCAAAGCCCTGAAGTTTATGGTCAGCAATGAAGAAGGCGCGGAGGGTGAAGTAACCAGCTTCGGCGCGTTCTGTACCGCTATGGCAGCCACCATCGGTACAGGAAATATCGTAGGCGTCGCTACGGCTGTCGTTGCCGGCGGTCCGGGCGCTCTGTTCTGGATGGTCCTGGCAGCCTTCTTCGGAATGGCTACCAAGTATTCAGAAGGCCTTCTTGCAGTCAAGTACAGAACGATCGACGAAGAGGGCCATGCCCTGGGCGGACCGTTCTACTATATCGAAAAAGGTATGGGTGCCGGATGGAAGTGGCTTGCCAAGCTGTTTGCTGTCTTTGGAATCGGCGCGGGACTTCTCGGCATCGGAACCATCACTCAGGTCAACGGCATCGCGTCCGCGGTCAAGAATTTTGCCGACCCTGACAGCCGGCATATGATATCCCTGTTCGGCGGTGAGTACTCCGTCGCGGTCGTCGTGACGGCAGTCGTCGTTGCAGCGGCGACAGCTCTGGTAGTCATCGGCGGCATCAAACGTATTTCCAGCGTTACCACCGTCATCGTGCCGTTTATGGCTGTCACCTATGTGCTGGTATGCCTGGCGATCCTTATCTATAACATCAAAGAGTTTCCGGCAGCCATCGTTACCATCGTACAGTCTGCTTTCGGTCTCAGAGCTGCGGCAGGCGGCGCGCTGGGCGCTATGATGGTAGCTGTGCAGAAGGGCGTTGCCAGAGGTATCTTCTCCAATGAGGCCGGTCTGGGAAGCGCGCCGATCGCGGCAGCAGCGGCACAGACCAAGACCAGCGTAAGACAGGGACTGATCTCCATGACCGGAACCTTCATCGATACGATCATCATCTGTACCATGACCGGAACGACTCTGGTGATCACCGGCGCGACCGAGCAGGGTCTGGAGGGTGCGGAGTGTACCGCATACGCTTTCGGCAAAGGACTTCCATGGAGCCAGAGCACCGGCGCGTTCATCCTGATGATGTGCCTGTCCTTCTTTGCGTTCACTACCATTCTGGGCTGGGACTATTATTCCGAAAGATGTCTGGAATATCTGGCCGGCAAGAAAAAGAACGTGCTGCTGACCTATAAATGGCTGTATATCGCGGCAGTTCTGATCGGACCGTTCCTGACCGTGGAAGCTGTGTGGACCCTGGCTGATATTTTCAACGGACTCATGGCGATCCCGAATCTGATCGCGCTGGTAGCTCTCAGCGGCGTCGTGGCCAGAGAAACAAAGGAATACTTTGAAAAAGAAGCGCATATGAAGATCAGCGCGTAAACGCAGAATAAAATAAACGAAAAAGAAAAAAGTATAGCCGCCGCTCTGCCCGGAGCGAAGGCTATACTTTTTAAATCCTTCTGCGCTGTCTCAAACCGCGCTATTTCAAAAATCCCGCGATATCGCTGAAGCCGCTGTCCAGCTCCACCAGAACTACATCGTCGCCGATGGTTCTTATCCTGTCCCATTTTATCACAGTATCGTCCTCTCTGCCGCCGAAAAGGTGAAAGAGACCCCGTTCTGCGGGGATGACGATGCCGTCGATGGTGCCGCCTTCCAGATCGACTTCGATATCGCAGATGAATCCCAGACTTCTGCCGTCCGCGATATTGATGACTTCTTTGTTCTTCAGTTTGTCCGTACTCAGCATATGCGCTCCTCCTCGTTGTTCTTCCTGATCTTATTGTATGCGCGCGCAGAGGACAAGATGAATCTTTTTCTGGTAAAAGGCCGCGAGATGTAGTACAATACTCATAGATGCTGCCGCCCGCGATGCCGGGGCAGAGATACGAGGAGGAAGAAAGAAATGAGATGTCCATATTGTGAAAACCCGGACACCAAAGTCATCGATTCAAGACCGACAGAGGAGGGCCACGCGATCAGACGGCGCAGAGGCTGTGAAAAATGCGGGAAGCGGTTCACGACCTATGAGAAGGTGGAAGAGTCTATCATCATGATCATCAAAAAAGACGGCAGGCGTGAAGCCTTTGACCGGAACAAGGTCTTAAACGGCATCATCAAGGCCTGTGAGAAGAGACCCGTATCGCTGGCCGACATGGAGAGAGTGGCCTTAAATATAGAGCGGGGACTCAACAACCTGATGGAGAAAGAAGTGGAGAGCACTTTCATCGGGGAGCTTGTCATGGAGCAGCTGAAGGAACTGGACGAGGTGGCTTATGTCCGTTTTGCCTCAGTATACCGGCAGTTTACAGACGTGAATACCTTTGTCAAGGAAATAGAAAAAATTTTTGGAAATAAATAGGAGCGAGTATGAAAGACATCATCAGAGTTGCAGTTGACGGTCCCAGCGGGGCCGGGAAAAGTACCATTGCCAGGGCGATAGCAGACAGGCTGTCCCTTGATTATATCGATACCGGCGCCATGTACCGGGCTGTAGGCTATAAGATGCTGCAGCAGGGGGTGGCGCTTTCTGATGCGGAAGCCATCAGCCGTCTGCTGGATACGACTGACATCGATTTCCGTCACGGCGATACCGTTCTGGACGGAGAGGTGATCAGTGATAAGATCCGCACGCCGGAGATATCAAAACAGGCTTCCGACTGTTCAGCACTTGCCATGGTAAGAAGAAGACTGGTGGAGCTGCAGCGGAAGATGGGCGGCGAGAAGAGCGTCATCATGGACGGGAGAGACATCGGGACTGTAGTGTTTCCTGACGCCGAGTACAAGTTCTTTATCACGGCGGCGCCGGAAGAGCGGGCCAGAAGGCGTTTTAAGGAGCTTGCGGCGAAGGACGGACAGATCACCTTCGAACAGGTCCTGAAAGACATCAACGCGCGGGACTATAATGATACCCACCGCGAAGTGGATCCTCTGCGCAGGGCCGAGGACGCCGTGGAGATCGATACTACGAACATGACCATAGAAGAAGTTATAGAATTTATTTGCAGGGAGATGAAGAGATAGATGGCGATAGTAAGACCCTTTGCAGCAGTTCGGCCGGCTGCGGACAAAGCAGAAAAAGTGCTGGCCCTTCCCTACGATGTGATGAATCGCAGTGAAGCAGCAGAAATGGCCGCAGGGAATTCCTGCAGTTTTCTTCACATCAGCCGGGCAGAGATCGATCTGCCGGAGGAAAACGATGTATATAGTGAGGCAGTTTATCAGAAGGCGGCAGACAATCTGGAGCGTTTTCTGGCAGAAGGCGTTCTGATGCAGGATGAGAAGCCGTGCCTGTATATCTACAGACAGATCATGGACGGCAGAGAGCAGACCGGCGTCGTGGGCTGCGTCAGTATCGACGCCTACGAGAACGGCAGCATTCGGCGTCACGAACTGACCAGAGTGGAAAAAGAGGCTGACCGGATCCGCCACTTTGACACCTGCAACGCCGACACTGAGCCGGTGTTCCTGGCTTATCGGGACAACGCGGAAGTCACAGCTTTGACGAAAGACTGGACAGCGCGCCATGATCCGTGCTACGATTTCACCGATCAAAGGGATGTCCGTCATACCCTGTGGGCCGTGTCTGAGGCTGCGGCTGTAGAGGCTCTGACCGGGGCGTTTGAGCAGGTCCCGCGGATGTACATAGCCGACGGGCATCACCGCAGCGCTTCCGCCTACAGAGTGGGTAAACTGCGGAGAGAGCAGCATCCCGGATTCAGCGGCGACGAGGAATTCAACTATTTCATGGCTGTTATCTTTCCTGCGGGAGAGCTGGCGGTCATGGACTACAACCGGGTCGTGGCAGATCTGGCAGGCAATACGCCGGAGCAGCTCTTTGAGAAGATCCGCCAGGCCGGATTTATGCTGACAGAACAAGGCGAAAAACCGTACAGACCTGCAAGACCGCATGAATTTTCCATGTATCTGGACGGCCAGTGGTACTCCATGGCGCTTGATCCTGATCTGGTCCCCCGCGACGAGATCAGGGCGCTTGACGTGTCTATCCTGCAGGAACGGGTGCTGGAACCGGTCTTTCATATCGAAGATCCGAGAACCGATGAACGCATTGACTTTGTCGGAGGTATCCGGGGGCTTGGTGAACTGGTGCGCAGAGCTGAAAGTGACATGCGGATCGCTTTTGCGGTCTACCCTGTGTCTATGGAGGAACTGATGCACATTGCCGACTGCGATAAGATCATGCCGCCGAAATCCACATGGTTTGAGCCGAAGCTGGGAAGCGGTCTGTTTATTCACAGACTGTAAACCGCACGTATAACCAGAGACTTTGAGGGAGAAAATACCTTCAAAGTCTTTTTTATTGGAGGAAGGTCGACGTGACATACATGCGAAAAAGAGGAAGGATCCTGTTCTGGGTCACAGCGGCAGCAGTACTGGCTCTGTGTTTCCGCCTCGGCTATATTCAGATCATCTGCGGAGAGGCGCTGCGGGAAGGCGCGGCAGGCCAGCAGTCTATTCAGATCTACAGTCAGGACCGGCGGGGCGTGATCTATGATAGAAACATGCTGCCTCTGACCGACAACTGCCAGCACTACTATTATCTGGTGGAAAAAAACAGAGTGGACACGGATCTCCTGAGGCTGATACAGGGAGCCGGAGGCTGTGAGGCAGGCGCGATGGGCGGGAACTATACAGTATATAAACTGACTGCGTTTAACCGTATTCTGAACCGCCGTCTGGTATCAGAATACGGCGCGTACGCTTTTTGCTGCGGGACCCGGTACGGGGAGAGGCAGGCTGCGGCCCATTTGATCGGCTATGTGGACGCGGACGGACTGGGTCAGTCGGGGCTGGAAAAGCTGTATCAGTATCGTCTTTCGGCTTCCTCTGCCATGCTGTCGCTGACCGGAAGCGGGACCGGACAGCCTGTGCGGGGGCTTGGACTGTCCCAGAGCGCAGATCACTCTGCAGGCATGCAGCCATCTTCTCTGGTCACCACCATCGACAAAACCCTGCAGGAAGAAGTGGAAAAGATACTGACAGAAAAAGAGATCAACGGATCGGCAGTGGTTCTGGACACAGAGACGGGGCAGGTGCTGGCTATGGCAAGCACGCCGTCCTTTGACCCCAACCGGTTAGCAGGCTATCTGACCTCGGATCACGGAGAACTGATGAATAAGACGCTGCAGGGCCAGTATCCGCCGGGTTCTGTTTTTAAGATCGCTGTGGCAGCCGCGGCGCTGGAAAGCGGCTGCGCTGACGAGGGGTTTACTTTTACCTGCAGCGGAAAGACAGAAGTAAACGGGGTCACGATGGTCTGCAGCGATAAAGAAGACGGTCATGGAAAGCTGAATATGACGGAAGCGTTCGCGTGCTCCTGCAACTGTTATTTCGCCAGACTGGCGGAGAAGACCGGGGCAGAGAATATCATAGAGATGGCGCGGCGGCTGGGACTTTCTGAGCGGGTACTGGAAGGGTTTTCTGAGGAAGAGGCCGGCGCGTTTCCTGCTGAGGCGGACAGGTCGTACAGCGGGCTTGCCAATCTGGCGGTGGGACAGGGCGACCTTCTTGTCACCCCGATACAGATCGCGCGGATGACCAATATTATCGCCAGCGGCGGCATAAACCGCAGTATCGATGTGATCATGAGCAAAAGCAGTCAGGATGAGAGCGGCGTCAGAAGGGTCACAGCATCAACGGCTTCTTCCGTGGCATCTATGATGAAACAGGTCTGCCTGTCCGGAACGGCTGCCGGAAGTGAGACCCATGTAGCTATTGCCGGAAAGACCGGGTCGGCCGAAGCCGGCGGGGATACGGTGCACGGGTGGTTTACCGGCTGGTTTCCCGCGGATCATCCGCGATATACGGTTACCGTCTTTGCGGAAAACGGAAAGACAGGAAGCGGCTCGGCGCTTCCTGTCTTTGAGGAGATCGCAAACTGGCTCTATTGACCGCCAGAGGTATCGCCGGCGGCATGCAGTTACTGCTGCAGGCCGCCGCGCAGCTTGCTCAGAGCCTTCTTTTCTATTCTGGAGACGTAGGAGCGGCTGATATTCATGGACGCGGCGATCTCCCGCTGGGTCCTGGGACTGTTGCCGTCCAGGCCGTACCGCAGATAGATGATCTTCTTTTCACGGGGCGTCAGAACCTGATCCATGACGCGATACAGCTCCTGAATGCGGAATTTCAGGTTCAGATTGTCGATGATCTCATCGGGATCAGTTCCCAGGATATCGTTGAGACTGATCTCGTTTCCATCCTTGTCTGTGCCTATGGGCAGACTGATGGATACTTCCTGACGGGTCTTCCTGGCTGTCCGGATGCTCATGAGGATCTCGTTTTCAATGCACCGCGCGGCGTAGGTCGCCAGCCGCGCGGATTTCTTGCTGGTATAGGTGCTGACCGCTTTGATCAGACCGATGGTCCCGATGGAGATCAGGTCTTCAGCAGATGCACCGGGGCTGGTATATTTTCTGGCAATGTGAGCGACCAGACGCAGATTTCTTTCGATCAAAACGTCTTTGGCGCAGGGGTCGCCAGCTTCCATAAGTTCTACGTATCTTTTTTCTTCGTTTTCTGATAGTGGCAGTGGAAAGGAACTGCTCATATATGTAACCCCCTCTTCGCAATTAAACATATGCGGAAAGAGGGGGTGAAGTGCATGGCTATCTGGAAAAAGGCATGGACTTTCTTTGGCTGTGCCCGGCTATTTCAGCTCGAAGGACATGCAGTCTGTGCACTGTTTCTGGGTAGGGTTAGCCTCGTGAGTTCCTACTGTAATGGAATCAAGGGTACAGTAGTTCTCCCTGTTTTCATTGTGCACGCACTGGTTCACAGTGCAGTGGATGTTGTGGTTGCATTTGCAATTCATGTTTTTTTCCTCCTTGGTGTAATTTCAATAAATATTTTGCCCGCCAGATGCAAAAATATTAATGGCTTTTGCTTGTAAGAAAAGCCAAAGAATGATATAATTTAGGGTGATATTTTGCGTTTAATTTAAAATGGTTGATGTGACCGGAAGAGGCAGGACTTTTCATTTGGAGGAAAACTATGCAGATGAAATCACTGCCGGAAAATGAACGGCCCGTTGAGAAAGTATGGACCGGCGGCATCGGCAACTTATCTAATGCCGAGCTGCTGGCGCTGGTTCTTCATACGGGCATGCGAAACAAATCTGCCATTGGGCTGGCCGGAGATGTGCTGGCGGCATTTCCCGAGGGGCTGGGCGAACTGGCCTCATGCTGCCCGGAGGATCTGGCCCGTATCGACGGGATCGGAAAGACCAAAGCCGCGGCCCTGCTCGCGGCCTGCGAGCTGGGAAAGCGAATATCGGCAAGTCCCGCGGCGCAGCGGATATCCATAGAGAAACCCGGTGATATTGCCCGGATGTTTATGGAGGATATGCGGTACGCGAAGAAAGAATATTTTAAAAGTGTTCTGGTAAACTCGAAAGGAGGCATCCTTTCCATCGACGATATTTCTGTAGGAGAGCTTTCCAGCGCGCCGGTGCACCCGAGGGAGGTGTATCATATGGCGGTCAGAAAGAGTGCCGCAGCGGTCATCTTTGTCCACAATCATCCCAGCGGGGATCCGAGCCCCAGCAGAGAGGACGAGGTGACGACCCGGCGTCTGGTACAGGGCGGAGAGCTCCTGGGCATCAGGGTTTTGGACCATATTGTTATCGGTGACGGAAGGTATGCCAGCATGCGTGAGTTGGGCCTGATCGACTGAGTAAGATTGTATTGAATATTGGAGGTAATATACATGTTTAACTTATTTTCGGCAAAGGATATGGGAATTGATCTGGGTACTGCAAATACGCTGATATATATAAAGGACAGCGGCATCGTCTTAAACGAGCCATCTGTCATCGCCATGGATAACCGGAGAAGTGTGACTCTGGCGGTAGGCAGTGAAGCTAAGGATATGATCGGCAAAGCTCCTTCCAATATCAGTGTGGTGAGACCGCTGCAGGACGGCGTGATCTCAGACTTTGACAGAACGGCTGATATGCTGAAGGCATTTATTGAGAAGGCTGTGCCATCGACGAAGATGAAGAACTTCCGCGTGGCTGTAGGCGTTCCCAGCGGCGTCACCGAAGTGGAAAAACGGGCTGTAGAACAGACAGTGCGCAATATGGGCGCCAGTGAAGTATATATTCTGGAAGAACCGATGGCTGCCGCTATCGGCGCGGGTATGGATGTGGACAGCTCCACTGCCTGCATGATCGCGGATATCGGCGGAGGAACTACAGACATCGCTATTATCGCGCTGGGCGGTATCGTGGCCAGCACCTCCATCAGACACGCTGGAGATAAGTTTAACGACGCGATCATACAGTATATGCGCAAGAGACATGCTCTTCTCATCGGCGAGAAGACGGCGGAATATCTGAAGATCCAGGTGGGCGCGGCATGCCTGGACATTGATGAAAACGGCGACGAGATCATCAAGACAGTCGAGGCCAGCGGCCGGGACATCATCAGCGGCCTGCCTAAGACACTGGAAGTTTCCAACAGGGATATCATGATAGCTTTGCAGGAGTCCGTGGATATGATCATTGACGGCATCAAATCCACCATTGAGAAAGCACCTCCTGAAATCGCCGCGGATATCGCTTCAAGCGGCATGCTGCTTTCCGGCGGCGGCGGACTGATCCACAATCTGGATCAGCTGATCGAAAAACGGACAGGCATGAAGGCAACGATCGCGGAGAGCGCCTATGAGGCGGTCGCTCTGGGTACGGGCATGAGTCTCAACAATATTGAAAAGCTTAAGATCTACGCGACCAGCGTAAATAAAAGATAGGAAATAAAGGGTATGAAGTGGATTAAAAGTCATAAGTTAATAAGCTTTTTGCTGGCAGTCATCCTGATCAGCCTGATCGTGCTCATTGCATCTGTCGCGTCCGGCGGCAGAGGGAACTTTATCTCCAATCTGGCCGGCAGTATTTACTCTGCCATTGAGAAGCCTGTTTCCGGTGTGGCAGGGGGCATATCGGACAACGTGTCGGGCATCTTTTCCTATAAGGATACACAGAAGGAAAATGAAGCCCTGAAGAAGGAAAATGAAGATCTGAAGCAGCAGCTGGCGGCTATGGCCCTGTCAGCCAACGAGCTGAAGGAACTGAAACAGCTGTCCAAGCTTCTGAATTATAAGGGGATCGACGGCGAGGACGATATCGTTTCCGGCGATGTCATCTCCATGGACGGTACCAACTGGATGAATATCTTTACCATCGACTGCGGTTCTGAAAGCGGCATTAAAGAGGGCGACGTGGTCATCTGCGGCGAGGGCCTGGTGGGCAAGATCCAATCCGTGGGAAAAGGCTGGTCCAAGGTCGTCTCCCTCATAGATGAGTCCTATAAGGTCACCTTCAAGGTCTCCGGAAACCTGCAGCTGATCGGCGTCATCGAAGGCTGCAGCGACGGTATTCTGTCGGGTTTCATGCTGGATGACGCGGCAAAGATCTCAGAAGGAGACAAGCTGGTCACCTCCGGGATGGGCGTGTACCCTGCCGGTATTGAGATCGGCAGGATCACAAAGGTCCGCTATGACAGCAACGCCCAGCTGCAGCGGGTAGACGTGAAGCCGTCTGTCGACTTTAAGTCTCTGCAGAAAGTTACGGTGATCCTATGAGATATTCACGGGCGCTGCTGCTGTATATAGCTGCGTTATTTCTGCAGCCGTTTCTGTATAACCTGTTCCCTTCCTTTGGGGGACAGGTGAACCTGTTTCTGTGCCTGACTGTGGCTCTGACCTTTGTCTACGACGAGACACTGCCGGGGATCCTCTTTGGCTGTATTTTCGGACTCATAGAGGACGCTTTTTTCGGCATGTACGTGGGGCCGGGCGCCCTTTGTCTGGTAACGGCGGGCCTTGCGGTCATGCTCCTGAAACACTTTGCGAATAAGGAAAACTTCATCAACATCGTATTGCTGCTGCTGTTTTCCACATGGCTGTACGCTTCTCTTTACTGGTGCATCTATGCGGCATTGGGAAGTCCGTATAGTTATATGTACGCTGTGAAGTCGCTGCCATGGCAGCTGGCGCTCAATGTCATCGCAGGCAGCGTGCTTTATCTGATATTGATAAAAAGGGTTATTAAGCATAGAAGAGATAGGTACTTTAGATGAATACAAATCGAAATCAACGACTATTCAGTTCCAGATACAGACAGATCATCGGCGTGATCCTGATCCTGATCCTGATCCTGGGCGTCAGGCTTTTCGTCCTGACCATTCTGCAGCATGACCGCTGGTCAGTAGAGGCGTCGGATCAGAACACCAAGGTGATCGCAACGTCCGCGCCGCGCGGAAATATCTACGACCGCAACGGAAAGCTCCTTGCCGGGAACAAGCAGGTGTTTACGGTGAATTTCAACGCCAGCTCGCTGACGACGGAGGAGATCAACGAGTCTGCGCTGGATCTGATCAATACTCTGATCAAGAACGGGGATAAATACACAGATAACTTTCCTATCAAGATCACATCGGAGGGAAAGTTCTACTATACGTATGATAGAAAAACTGCAAAATGGCTGAAAAAACAGGGTTTCCCTACGGATCTGACGGCAAAGGAGGCTTTTGGACGGCTGTGCGGAAAGTACGGTCTGGACGACAGCGACAGCGCCCGTTTTGATTCCATGGAGACGCTGCAGAGCAAGTACGGTCTGGATCCGCCGATCTCTGTGCGCAGCATGAAATATACCTACGACATCGAGCTTGAGAATTTTCTGGGAAAGTTCGGATTTACGCAGGACGAGATCGACGCCGGTGTTTCCGCGGAGGAATGCTTCAAACAGCTGCGGGAGGACTACAAGATCGATAAGAAGCTCAGTAACAAAGAAGTCAGGAAGATCTTCATCATCAGAAATGAGATCGCGACCAACGGCTTTACCCGTTACCAGCCGATCAAGATCGCTTCTGACATCTGTGAGAAGACCATCGTTTTCGTTGAGGAGTCAGGCATCAAAGGGGCCGAGCTTTCATCGGAAAGCGAGAGATATTATCCAAATAAGGATGTAGCCTGTCATATTCTGGGCTACATGGGAGCCATCTCGGAGAGCGAAGCTGAGTATTATGTAGATCAGCTGGGTTACAGCGCTTCCGACCTGGTGGGAAAAGACGGTATTGAAGCCGCTCTGGAGGAGAAACTTCATGGCAAAGCCGGTACGAAGAAGATCCAGGTCAACAGCAGCGGTGAATACGTAAAGACACTGGAAGAGACCGAAGTAGAGAAAGGCTCAGACGTCTATCTCACCATCGATCTGGATATGCAGAAGGCCACGGAAAAAGCGCTGAAAGCCGGTATTGCCAGAGCTTCCAACAGCAGGAGCGGCGCTGCGGTAGCGCTGGATGTGAAAACGAGAGATGTGATCGCCATGGCCAGCTATCCTACTTATGATCCCAACATTTTTGCAGGCGGCATTACAGAGAAAGCCTGGGAGTCTGTACAGAAGGAAAACGAGCGGGATATGTTCGGTCCGGCGCCTCTGTACAATAACGCTACCATGGCAGCTGTACAGCCTGGTTCCACATTTAAACCGATCACGGCTCTTTCAGCTCTGAAAGCCGGTCTGGATCCGTATCGCCAGATCTACGATGATCTGAAGATCGAGTACGGCGACAAAGTCTTCGGATGTTCTAACTACAATGACGGCATCGGAAGCCATGGCAGCGAGAATCTGGAGTGGGGCATCGGTAATTCCTGCAATTACTACTTTTACTGTATCGCTACCGGAAAGGACTGGGGGACCGGCGCGTCTTTAGGATATTCGATGACCGCCGACGACCTGCTGGAAACAGCGGAGCAGTTCGGACTGGCAGGAAAGACCGGCATCGAGATCGGCGAAGTGGTAGCGAAAGCGCCTTCTGCCGAGCAGAAGATGGAGATGCAGAAGCTCAACGTCAGAGAATATCTGTATAATAACGCGCATAAGATCTTTCCGGCCAAGGTGGCGGACGACTACGAACGGCTGCGGAAGAATCTGTATACCATAGCTGAATGGGCGGAGGACAATCCGGAATACAGCGAGCTGATCGAGATGCTGGATGAGAAGACTGATGTGGTGGACAGCCAGCTGGAGCTGGTAGCCGCCAGAATCAAGTTCGACTATTTCAATCAGGCCGCATGGGGCATAGGCGACCAGTTCAACCTTTCCATCGGACAGGGCGATAACGCCTATACGCCGCTGCAGATGGCAAACTATGTGGCGACATTAGGAAACGGCGGCGTCCGCCGTCAGGTCAGCATCGTAAGCGGCGTGGAAGGAGAAGGCGCGAAAGTCAAAGAGGATCCTGTGGATCTGGGGATGGACCAGAATCTCCTGAATGAAGTCATTAAAGGCATGAAGAGGGTATGTTCCAGCGGTACGCTGTCCGGCGTATTCAGCAGCCTGCCTTATGAGGTCGCGGGAAAGACCGGTACAGCGGAAAACCAGTCCATCAGACAGCCGAAGAGCGAGGTCTCTTATGTGAAAGAGCGTCTGTCTTCGCTGAACGGCGCTGCCGGTACATCTGTTACATGGGCTAAGGTCAAAAAGACCATGGAAAAGATGATGGAAGAAGAACCGGACCGGTATAAAACAGAAGACGACACGGTGGATGAGGCTTTGATCAAGGCCAGCAAATATAAGATCACTCAGGGAATGATCGACAGCGGCAAGGGCGGTTACGATTACTTCGCATGGACCATCGCCATGGCTCCGGCTGACGATCCGAAGATCGCCGTAGCAGTGATGCTGGTGGAGGGAGGATATTCCTCCAACGCCGCGCCGGTGGCAAGGGATATCATCGAAGAATATATGAGTGCCTATGACGAAGAGGACATCGCTGTGTACAAGATCGATCAGAACGGCAGCAACAGAGTGCAGTAAACATAACAGGCATATATGCGTTCAAAATATTTGATATAGAAAATTGCGTTATAACTGGAGGAAGAAATGGGCAGAGTTTATTTAATCGCATCTGGAAAAGGCGGAACTGGAAAATCCATGTTTTCGGTCAACTTCGGAGCTACCCTGGCGCGGCGGGGCAGCAGCGTGGTTCTGGTTGATATGGATCTGGGACTGCGCAATCTGGATCTGTATTTCGGTCTGGAAAATCAGGTGGTCTACGACGTGTATGATGTTCTTACCGGCGTATGCCGCATCAAACAGGCTCTGATACGGGATAAGCGCTTTGAGAATCTGTATATGATGGCCGCGCCGCCGTCCAGAGATGACGGAACTCTGACGCCGCTTCACCTTAAGGTACTGTGCGAAAAGCTGAAGAATCTCTATGACTACGTGATCATAGACGCGCCGTCGGGTATCGATGACGGCCTGGTTCTGGCAGCCGCGGGCGCGGAGGCCGCCATACTGGTAACAACGTCGGAATACGCCGCTCTGCGGGACGCCGATACGTTAGACCGGGAACTGCTCCATATGGGAATTCAGGAACGCTATGTGGTCTTAAACAAGGTGATCGCGGAAATGATGAACGCGGGCTACGCGCCCCGGCTGAGGGAGGTCACCGCCATGCTGCGGCCGCCTCTGGCGGGCGTCATCCAGTACGATGAAAACATTCAGATCTCAACGAATCTGGGCGTTCCTATCGTGCTGAAGCCGGGCACATATATTGAAGAAAACTTCCAGCGGATCACGGGAAGGATCGTGGAAAATATATAAAAAGAAAAAGAAGAGCTGCCTGCATCGGATCTTACTCCCGCGGGCAGCTCTTTTGCTGTTGTATTTATGGATCCTGATGTTCCGGATCAGAAGTTGATCGCCTTGCTTCGCATGCCTACGTCCAGCACCAGTCCCAGGGCCAGCATGTTGGATATGATGGAAGATCCGCCGGAACTGAGGAAAGGCAGGGTAATGCCGGTTACAGGCATGAGACCCATGGTCATGGCGATGTTTTCAAAGACCTGGAAGGTCAGCATACCGATGACGCCCACGACTACCAGAGCGCCGTAAAAGTCCAGAGCGTCCCGAACGATACTCGCCATGCGGATCAGCAGGATAGCGAAAAGCCCGATGACGATCAGACCGCCGATCAGTCCCAGTTCTTCGCCGATCACGGAGAAAATAAAGTCAGAGGTCTGTACCGGTATGAAATCCAGTTCCTTCTGCGTGCCGTTGAAGAGGCCCTTGCCTGTAATGCCGCCGGAACCGATGGCGACTTTTGACTGCCATACCTGATAGTTTCCGGAAAGATCCAGATTGTCAGGATGCAGAAAAGCCTCGATACGCTCCTTCTGATAATCTGCCATGAATACGTAGGCTACCGGAACAGCAGCCAGTACCAGAGCGAAGAACTTGGCGAAGACCTTCAGGTCGATGCCGGCGAAAAAGACCATGACGACCCAGATCGCCGCGAAGACCAGAGCGCTGCCCAGATCTTCCTTCAGGACGATGATGATAATAGGCGCGGCCACGATGCCCGCCTTCAGAAGTCCTTTGAAGTTATACAGCATGTCCCTGTTTTCGCTGAGGTAGCCGGCGAGGATCAGAATATACAGGATCTTGACCACCTCGGAAGGCTGGACCGTGGTGAAACCCAGGGTGATCCATGAGCGGGCGCCGTACAGTTCAACGCCCAGACCCGGTATGTATACCAGCAGCAGCAGAACCACCGACAGGATGTACAGATATTTTTCCATGCCGAAGAACATGTTGTAGTTGAACCGCAGAATGATACAGACAGCGACGAGTCCGATGACGTAGGCCGCGATCTGTACGATCACCTCACGGCTGAAAAAACCATTCTCGATCTGTGTGCTTCCTATCATCAGAATACTGATGCCCGCAAGCAGTACCGCGACCGTTATGATGATTTTATCGATGTTTTTTAGTAAATTTGAAAAATTGTTCATAGTTTTCCCCTCTTGTTCTTGACATAATGTCGACTACAACATTATAATATATGTTGTGCGAATATAGCAAGATTTAATTCTGTAATGCAATTTTTTTTATTAAAAAATTACCTTGAAAATAGAGGGCATATTTAGAGTTCTGTTTTTTTGAAAACAGGACAAGGCATATCTGGAACAATTTAATAGGAAAAGGAGGTGCTTTTATGTCTCCAATAATATGGATTATTATTTGCATAGTACTATTGGCCGTAGGGCTGCTGGTCGGATATATCCTGCGCAAGAATATCGGAGAGAAGGCTATCGGCAGTGCCGAGCAGAAGGCCCGGAATCTGATTCTGGACGCGGAGAAGAAGTCCGAGACTATCAAAAAAGAGATTACATTAGAAGCAAAAGAGGAAGCGCATCGCATGCGTACTGACGCCGAGAGAGACGTCAGAGAAAGAAGAGCGGAAATCCAGCGCTCTGAGCGGAGACTGATTCAGAAGGAGGAATCTGTCGACCGCAAACTGGAAAATATTGAAAAAAAAGAAGAGAGCATTACTAAGCACGAACAGGAAATCTTGGAAAAGAAAAAGGAACTGGATGGTTTTCTCGACAGACGGATCGAAGAACTGGAAAAGATCTCCGGTCTTACAGCGGAACAGGCGAAAGCCCTTTTGCTGGAAGAGATCGAGAAAGACGTTCGCCACGACGCGTCCCTGATGATCAAGGATATCGAATCAAAGGCCAAAGAGGACGCTGACAAGCGGGCCAAGGAGATCATAACCGGCGCGATCCAGAGATGCGCGGCAGATCATGTCGCGGAGAGCACAGTATCCGTTGTAGCGCTGCCAAATGACGAGATGAAGGGAAGGATCATCGGACGTGAGGGCCGGAACATCAGAGCTATCGAGACCCTGACCGGAGTAGATCTGATCATCGACGATACGCCGGAGGCAGTCATTATTTCCGGTTTCGATCCGGTGAGAAGGGAGATCGCAAGGATCGCACTGGAGAAACTTATCGTAGACGGAAGGATCCACCCTGCCAGAATCGAGGAGATGGTGGAAAAGGCAGAAAAAGAAGTCAAGTCCATCATCAAAGAAGAGGGTGAACAGGCTACTTTTGAAGTGGGTATCCACAATCTGCATCCGGAACTGGTGAAACTGCTGGGAAGACTGCGGTACAGAACTTCCTACGGTCAGAATGTACTGAAGCATTCCGTAGAGGTGGCTCATCTGGCCGGACTTATGGCCGGTGAGCTGGGGCTGGATGTGAAGCTGGCAAAACGCGCGGGTCTGCTTCATGATATAGGAAAATCCCTGGATCATGAGTACGAGGGCACTCACGTGGATATCGGCATCCAGGTGCTGAAAAAATACAAGGAGTCCGAGGCTGTCATCAACGGTATGGCGGCTCACCACGGCGACTACGAACCGAAGAGTATGGAAGCGGTTCTCATTGCCGCGGCTGACGCTCTGTCCGCAGCGAGACCGGGAGCCAGAAGAGAGACTCTGGATGTGTACATCAAACGTCTGGAAAAGCTGGAGGAGATCGCCAACACTACCAAAGGCGTGGATAAGTCTTTCGCGATCCAGGCGGGCAGAGAGATCCGTATCATTGCCAAGCCGGAAGAGGTCAACGATGAAAACATCGTCCTGCTGGCAAGAGAAATATCCAAGAAGATCGAGTCTGAACTGGAATATCCGGGACAGATCAAGGTCAACGTGGTCAGAGAGACCAGAGCGATCGACTACGCCAAATAGCATAGCCGTAATTTACGCAGTATATGAAACTGCCTCTGCGGATGAAACCGTCCGGAGGCAGTTTCTTTGTATAAGTAAAACCACGCGTTTGACGCGTGGTTCCGGAAAGGTTTCACCGTTGAACAGAAAAACTCCTTCTGCTATACTTGGAATGCGGTCTGTCAGCTGCAATCAAAGAAAG
>JAETRU010000065.1 GCA_021769965.1 Eubacterium sp. | reverse complement strand
AGCTTTGACTGTAGTCTTCTTCACGCCGTAGTCCACGGAATTCGTCTTCATCAGACGGTACGCTTTGTTGGACCACTGGGTGTAGTAAGTCTTGCCGTCGATCTCGCGGTAGCCGCGGACCTTGTAGTAGTAACGGGTTCCCTTCTTCAGGCCCGCCCTGTTGGTATAGGTCAGCTTTTTAGTCGTCGCATATTTCTTGTAGCCGGAAGACTTCTTGGTGGATCTGTAGATCTGATATCCGTCCACCTTGTAGCCTTTGGACTTGGTCCAGGTCAGTTTAATGGAAGTCTGATTCAATGAAGATCCTACCTTGATGGTCGTTGCTCTGACGCCGGCAATGAGTTTTTCTTTGACTTCTTCCGGCATAGGATCCAGCGGCGTATCCGGATCGTCGATATCCGTATCGCCACCGCCCGGATTTTCTGGCACATAGTCAGCGTCCTTCTGGTAATTGTCTGTATAGCACCAGATGATGTTATCTCCGGCGCTTACTTTGTACGCCGTGAGGGCCTTGTCCGGATAGCTGCCATTGACATTGTATTTCCAACCGGAATTTTTGCCGTTATCAAACTCTGAAAGTGTAAGTCCACCAGGGGTGGTAATCCCCGCTACATAGTCACCTCCGTTTGTATAAACTGCTTTGTAGCCATGTGCGGATAAAGCTTTCTCAAGTACGGTTCTGACACTGGAGCCTGCCTCTACTGTAACAGATTCTTTTGCAATCCAGGTTTCCAAATTGCCGGATTCCAGGTTATGGACAGTCTTATCCGCATCACTATCATGCTTTTTGTCACCCAAAAGGGTAAAGTAAACAGTGACATCCTTTGCCTGGGCCTTCAGCTCTGCAATCTTTGCTTCTGCTGCTTCCAGTGTTGCCAGATTCTCTTTTCCTACCTTGTTCTTTTCTTCCTCGGAAAGAGTATTGTACAAAGTACGGACAGCTTTTACTGTTTCTTCATCGCCTAATGTAAGCTTTGAAGTATCCGCAATCTTCGCAATCGCGGCAATGACATCCTCTGCCCTAGTTTCTTCGCCCGGTGTTACCGCTCCGCTGCCAAAGTCCCAATAGGATGATTCTCCCTTCAAAAATCGATTGTACGCGTCATATGCCTGCAGTACCTGCAGGGTAGACATCTCCTGACTGACCGCGTCATTCGCCTGATGCTTATATCCTCCGGTTGCATTCTGATAGTTTGCTTCTAAATGAGAGAACAGATTTCTGTATGCGTCCCCAAAGCCTGCTTCTTTAACATCCTGCTTCAGCACCGCCAAAGTCAGAATGACCTGTGATTCTGCTTCGCAGGTTCCGTAGCCGGGATTGACGCCGCCGGAAAGCTTGCTCTTCAAAAACGCCAGTCCTTTTGTAATAGCGTCTTTTGCGGCCGTATCTGTGCTCTCATAGGGAGCAAGGGCCTGCAGAGCCATGGCAGTGATGTCAACGCTGCTGCTTGCTTCTGTTTTGCTTAAAGCGAAGCCTCCGTCGCTGTTCTGAAACTTCAGCAGCGCTTCTATCATCTCTGTTTTCGTCCACGCTGCATCCTGCGGTACATCGATCTTCGCCGCGTCCAGAGCGATCAAAGCCCATGCCAGCTCGTTGGAGCCGGCATCTAAATCCGGATGATTGTATATCATCGCCGCCAGGTTTTTACCGCCTACACTTGTAACATCTTTTCCCATAGCGGCAAGTGCCAGTACTACTCGTTCAATATCGGTCGGTTTTTGGTTTTCATTCCATGCCTTTACGGTGTTTTCTACGCTTGTATAGTACGCGTCCAGCTCCGCCTGCGTCGGCGCTTTTCCTGCGGAAATCAATGCCTGTACCGCCCAGTCGTTATTGTTATAGGTATATCCGTCTACATGTTTCAGCTGAATATAGTTGATGGCATCTGCCATGCCCTTTTCTATGGTTTCCGGAATGTTGACTTCCGGTAATGCTGCCTCGCCTGAAACGATTACCGTAAAGGAGATCGACTGCAGATTGTTGGTCTTATCATGAGGCGTTCCTGTAACGGTGACGGTTCCTTTTTTCAGACCGGTTAAAACATACCCGGTGTCCAGGACATATGACAAATAGTCCGGTGCCGACTCATCGGCTTTCTTGTAGGCTTTTGCCTGCTTGCGATTGATTTCTACGATCCCCTCTTCGCTGTAGCTCCAGTCTATCACCGGATCCGTAATACTCCATCCGGCTTGATCCTTTTCTCCTGTAAGCTGCAGCGGCAATGTCTGTTCTTCGCCAGCTTTCACTGTAAAGTTATTAACGTCCACAGAAAAGGCTTTCAGCGGATTTTTGTATATATAGGTGACTTGCGAACTGCCGGACACTTCACCGCCCTGCGGATCCTTTATCGTTGCCGTATAAGTCACGGTTCCCGCGCTTACAGGAACATAGGCCAGGTTATGATACACGCCGATGGTCTCGTCAGAACTTGTGATGGTCACATATTCCCGGTCATTGTAGCTGGCGTTGGCCGGCTGGATATTTACGCCCAGATATTCCGGATTAAACCGTTCCGGGGAACTTTCCCAGTCGTTGGCATTCCTGCCGTGGATCTCAATAGTTCCGCTGATGCCCGGTGTTACTGATGCAGCCTCTACATAAGTAGATGTCAGTTCCACACTTGCCGAAACAGCAGGGTTCTTTTTGGAGGTCACTGTCATGACTGCAGTTCCCGGCTGCTTAAACTTGACCTCCGATCCCATTGGCGGCAGTGCTTTGCTCTCGTCGGAAGAGGTGATTTCGTAGCTGCTGATACTTCCTGTATAAACGGTATCATCACCTTCATACTTCTCTGAGATATTGATCTTCGCATAGGCAGAACCGGCAACTTCATACTTTCCATCACCGATTTTCTCTATGTATTTATCATTATCGTCACCGCTGACAGAAAGTGTGATCGACACAAGCTGTCTTGTAACCGCTGTTACAGTTGCCGCCGCTACTACTTCCTGCTCTCCCTGCTCGTTTACTATTCTTGCTGTAAGAACCGCGGAGCCTTCCTTATCTGCACACAAAGCCGCACCGTCCAAAGTCACGCATCCTTCCGGACTCACATTCTTTAATTCCCAGGTAATGTCCTGCTCCGGCGCATCTTTCAGTGAAAGAGAGCCACTGCTGCCAACGAAAACTTTCAATACCTGGTCGTTGTCCTCAATTGGAGTTTTTCCATTTTCCGTAAAGACAATCGGAAATTTTGACTCCGGTAGTGTTTCAGATTGATCCTCCCCAAAATACGGATATCCGGTCTCTTTATTCAGACCCCAGGATGTACCGTAGGTTCCTCTATTTTCATTGAGGAGGGTAACGAACGCACTGGATTTCATTTCCGCTTCCGACTTCGCACCGGAACCGTTCTGCAGATCCTCTGCCGGAATCGAAGGCATCGTCAGTCCGCTTTGCCAGTAGGTGTTGTAAAGCGTGCCGATATAATTTCCGCCGTTCGCGTCCCCATAGAGATTGATAATAGCGCCATTCTTCGCTGTACTGATCGAATAACAGTTAGCAAGAATACCGCCGTTCAGCTTATTTGCAAAACCGGCGGAATTGGTTCCTTCTGTCTCAGAATAGCAGTTTAATACTGTACCGGAGATAGTCTGGCCCAGTGGGCCATTGCCTGACACTGTACCTTTAAAATGCACATTCTGTACTACGCCGTCTGCACCGATGCTTCCAAATAAACTACCGACCCTTTCAAAAGTCACAGTATGACCTTGTCCATCAAAAACACCCTGAAATTCATCGAAAGCAAAGTACCAGTCAGATGATTTTATGGTAATATCATTTTCTAAAACATAATATTTTCCTGCGCCTGTCCCAATGGATTCAAGATCTGACACTGTACTGATCTTTATCGCATCATCAGGCATCTGCACCGGCTCTGTAGGTTTAATTTTTTCTAAGCCATCTAATGCGCTCTGCAGCGCAGATACAGCATCATCGACCTCAGTCTGCGTTGTATCTTCTTTTGACGCGATTTCCTTTGCAGAGCTCAAAGCAGTCTGAAGTGCCTGCCAGCTGCCTCCTGTATAGTCTGTTTCGACTTTGGCTTCAGCTGCCGCAATGGTATTTTCTAATACTGTCTTGTCGACTACGCCAGGCTCCTCCGTTTCTGAATCTTCGATTAACACAGGGTATTCTCCTGCTGCCATTTTCCATTTATAGCCTGTGGAGGGAAGATTGGTATTAAGGACTTCTACTGCATCGCCCCAAGTTTCTTTGCCCCCTATACCTACATAGAAACAATTCTCGGTATCGCTTACTCCTCCGCCAAATCCACCGTTGCCACTTTCCTTTCTAATGCAATTTCTGGCAGTAAAGTTTTCTTTATTTCCCTTAGCTACCAATGCAAATCCCATCATGCCGGCATCTCCGGCAAAATAGCAATTGGAGATATTCCCCGCCAGCATTTCTCCTACAAATCCTGCATATGTCGAAAAGAATCCACTATCAGTTATCTGAACTGTGGAAAAGCAGTTCTGAATTGTTCCACTGCAACTTGTTACCAGGCAACCTTTATAATCATCAAGGCTCGCACTTCCACTCAGTCCCAGATTCTGAACAATTCCTGTCTCCGTTATCGTATCCGCCAGCGCTTTACCGCTCAGCGTAATCGTATGACCTTTGCCGTCCAGGGTTCCTGCCAGCGTAGTAATCTGCTGATCCGCATTCAGCGTGATATCCTCTGTCAGTTCATAGGTTTCTCCCGCTGCGATTTCCGTCGGGAAATCATCGGCGGAGTTTATCTGCTGTACTCCTGCGCTCTCTGATGTCCCCGCCAGGTCTTCTGCAAAGGCCAGATTTGTGCCAAACAGCGAAAACACCATCATGCAGACGAGAAGTAATGCCGTTTTCTTTTTCAAATTTTCTCTTCTCATAGTTTCTTATCTGATATACTTATAAAATATATCACACACTCCTTTCTTCTTTGATTCATAACATTTGATTTATGTCAATACTGATCTCTGCCTGGCAGACATTCCTCCTTTCGCGTAAACAAAAAGGAATGCGCCTATACAAACTACGACAGATGCTCTTTTGTAAGCAAAAGCATCTCTCCTTTTCTTTAACTGGAGAATCGTAGCCGATAGAGCATTCCACCTTGATGCTGAACCTACAATGCGGCTGACAATCCTGACTTACGGCATAAACCGAATACAGTAGAGGTAAGACTGTGCCGGATTCTCACCGGCTTGTCATTTGACACAGCACCCTTTGATATCTGCTGAAACTGAAAGATATCACGGCCTTGTGACCACACTATAAAAGAATTCTATTTAATTTTCAGCGTTCTAACTTTCCTTTTCTGCCTGCTGTAGTTTCTTATGAAACTTCGACAGACGTGCCATCATATAATCGAAATTATCCTTTCTATGCGGTACCAGACAGCCGCTGCAGTCTTTTATACCATCAGGGGTGTAGTAGTAATTGCCGCCGCAGTCTTTGCCCATCGCATAGAGGGGACAATAGCAGAACAAACAGTTAAACTCTTTCTTTTCTTCTGTCTCATGGCACGGGAAGTACTCACATTCCTGATGTGAAAAAAACTTGAAATTTTCTGCTTCTGTACAAAATCCCCGATCGCTGATATTATACAGACAGTAGCATTCATAGTTTTCGCCCATGTACACCCATACATTTTCCCCCATATCGATATGCTCATCAAAAACCATATCCGGAATAAAAAGCCTGATAGAAGTTCTCTTCCGTCCTTTCAAAATCGTGCCATCGGGATCCGGATCTGCTTCAAAGGCTTCGATCCTTTCCTTCAGATCACTAATTCCTGTTTCTTTTGCAAAGTTGTCGACAAACTCCTGTGCGTCTGCATACACAACATGTTCCGGATTTTTAAACCAGTTTACGTTCAAACTTTTTCCTCCCTTTTTGCTTCTTTGAGACAACAAATTTACATAACAAAAAACTGTATCGTAACTACGATACAGCCATATTTCTGCAGCTCTGTTGTTTCTCACCGATCCTTCGCCAGCCAAAACCATTCTATGCATGTCTCCTGACTTATGGATCAACGCGCATGTTTCTCCTTCCCGTTTCCAGTGGGGTCGTGTCAAGTTGTTGTGGAGTTTTTTGTTGACGGCTCCAATGTGTTTTTAGCAGAACAATGTATTCGTTGTCCGTCCCAAGCCATGAAGCAGGGTCTGCGTCCCGCTTGCCCCATCGAAAGGCACGATTGGTTTCTCAAAGATGCTCCAGTCAAAGCACTCCTCCACTGCTTCCTTCATCATTCGCTCTGCGTACTCACTGTAGCGCTCTTTTCTCACCGCTCCATCCTCATCTTTCGCTTTAAAATCTTCTCCTTTCAGCTTGCCTCCGTTCTTTATGTATACTCTTGCCTGGCTCAGTTTTCCCAGTCCTTCTTCGCTCCAGCCGATCGGGTCACGGCTGAACCTCTCTGACAATACATGGCTGACTTGGCCCTCCGTGCAGCTCCCCGGAATCTCCAGCGTCCTTCTCCTCACGATCTCATCCCAGTTATTCAGAATGTAATTCCCGAATTTTTTTACTGCCTTTGTCAACTTGCTATCTCCTTCGGCTTCTGCGTACAACTTCTGGAGCATTGCGTCTGCCTTTTTTCGATCATTCCCCTCAAAGGCTTTATGGAAGCGTGTTCCTAGATTTTTCTGCGGAAACCGCGCACAAATCTGTTTCAGGTATTTCTCCAGATGAAATCCATCCAGCACATGTTCCGTCTGCGCAAAATCGTTCAGTCCATTCCGAATCCAACTTCCGCCATCTCCATGTACATATATTTTCTCAATGCCTTCTGCATCATATGCCTTCTCGATGTAACCTTCAACTGTGTTCCACAGCTCCTTTCCATCGAAATGCGCATCTACAAAGTGCATCGGATTGATCGTCCTGTTTCTCTTTCCAACTGCTTCGTTTCCTTCCGTCACTGTTACTAACGGAACTTGTTTTCCTTTCTTTCCTCTCGCCTTTTCCGGCTTCTGCATATGCACATGGTCCTCATCCGCATACACATGCAATTTGCTCACTTCTTTCTTCTCTGACCAGTCCGGCTCCTTTTCCGGAACCGAAAGCTTCAGGATATGATTCCGCACGCTTTGTCTGCTGACCGCCCCATCTGTTACGATCCGGGCGCTTTTAGCGTAAGATACTTCTGTAGCTTCTGTTACCAGCTTCGCACTGATACTGCCACCGATCCTCTCATATTTGGCAATGCCCAGCGCGTCATCCAGCGGGCAGGCATAGCAGCCATTTTGGCTGTCATGATAGTAATCCCGCTTCAGGTTCAAAACACCCAGCTCGGTTAACAGTGACCGCTTCCGATCCTTTTCTTTCAGAGAAAGCCCAAGTTCTTTTCTTCCTGCCTTATCGTCCCGAATCTGCTGATTCAGCTCACGGACGACCTCCTCCAGGATACTGCGCGCAGCAGCTTTGCATTCCGCCAGCACTTCGCAGGCAAGGCTGTCAATATTAGAAAGCTTCGATTTAAATGCCATTTTCATAATTTTTTCTGCCAATTCCAGTGCAATTTGTTGTATAATATTATCCATAGAGATTTCTCCTTTTGTTGATGTTTTTGCAAATTCTATTTTAACACATTGGAGTTGATCTCTATTTTTTTCTTTTAAAAACTCCACAACTATTTTACACTATC
>JAETRU010000064.1 GCA_021769965.1 Eubacterium sp. | reverse complement strand
TTAGTTTCGTGTTGCCTTTTTAAATCTAAATGAAATATTTTCACGTTATGAAGTACTCATGAAGAGAAAGAAGCTGCCGCTCCAGTCGATTTTTGATCAAACTGTGCGACAGCTCCCGCTTGTTCTTTACCGCAAGTCTGTGATGAACGGAAACCGCACAGCAAAGCGGCTGTCTGGATGTCTCAAATCCCGCGCAGTTTCTGAGGTTCAGCATGGTATCGTCAAAGATTCCGGCGATGACGTCGATATCCTGACCCGGATTCTTCAGGATTTCCCTGGCATTTTTCCGGGTATTCTCAAAAGGCACCAGCTGAAACTTGATCTCCGGACAGATGGCGTGAATTTTCGGCCACAGTTCCACCAGAACCAGCTTCGGATTATACATAGCTTTCTCACATACTCCGCTTCTTGTTCATGACCCGTTTAATCTGCTCTACCACATGCAGAAACGAACCCTTGTCCACTTTATAGCTGTAAGGAACCAGTTCCCCGCCGCGCTCGGAAAACTGCCGCAGCAGTTCTTTTTCCGCAGGCGCAATAAACGTTTCATAACCTTCCGGCACGATGACCACATCATTTTCGGCAAAAAACTGTTCTTCTTTTCCGAGGATGCCCGCAAGCTGGGTCGCCATCTGCTCGCTCCAGGCGCCCATGCCCTGGCAGTTGCTCCTGACAACGCCCGCAAAGGCGTCGCTGGCGCAGAAGATCCCCACCTTCTGCGCGTCCCCGATCTTCGCCAGCCTGACGACGGTACCCACTGACGGCGTCATGGCGACCATGGCCAGAACCTTGTTTCTGCCGATATACTGCTCCACCTCGGTAAAATGGGTGGAAGTAGTCAGAATCAGATCGTATTCTTCGTTGAGACTTTCCGCCACTTCCCCGATTCTGGCGAGATCAAAGGCTGCCGTCTCAGCATAGCCGATCTGTGAAAGCTGCCGTTCTATCATCTGAAGCGTTTCCGGATTGCAGTCTACCAGCGCCACTTTTACCACGTCGTATTTTTCCTCAAGTCCCCGGAGTTTCAGGTTGAGATAAATCTCCATTTCGCGCGGTGTAAATCCCAGACTTTCCAGCCGGGCAAACAACTGGTCGATGGCATTCATCGCCTTTTCCTTACGGCTTGCGAAATCTTCCTTCTGGTCTATGACAAAAGATCCGCTTCCCTGCACCATTTCCACAAATCCCTGCTCCTCCAGGTATTCATAGGCATGTTTAATGGTGCCGCAGGCTACGCCGATCTCACCGGAAAGCTCTCGCACGGTCGGCAGCTTAAACCCAGCAGCCAGCTTCCCGTCCTGAATTGCCTCTGAGATCCGCGCTGCGATCTGCTTATAGATAGGGCCCTGATATCCATCGTCCAGTTTAAAGTCTACAAACATCTCTGTTTCTCCATATTATCTTTCCATGTTCAGATAGTTTTTTCTTCCCTCTTCGTACAGATTGTTTCCTTCGCTGTCGATGATGACAACTGCCGGGAGGTCTTCCACTTCCAGACGGCGCACAGCCTCCGCGCCCAGATCCTCGTAGCAGACGACTTCTGCTTTTTTTATGCACTTCGCAAGGAGCGCGCCGGCTCCGCCGATGGCGCCGAAATACACCGCGCCGTTTCGTTTCATTGCTTCGATGACCTCAGGCGAGCGCTTGCCTTTGCCGATCATGCCTTTCAGACCCAGATCCAGCAGCGCCGGCGCGTAAGCGTCCATACGGTAACTTGTGGTCGGCCCCGCGGAACCGATGACCTGACCCGGTTTTGCAGGCGCAGGTCCCACATAGTAAATGACGCTGTCTTTCACGTCGATGGGAAGTTCCTTTCCCTCAGCCAGAAGCTCGCAAAGCCGCTTATGAGCCGCGTCTCTTCCTGTATAAATCACGCCGCTGATCAGAACATTATCTCCGGCATGCAGTTCTTTTGTCTTTTCTGCCGTCAGCGGCATCGTAATTTTCTTTTCCATATTTTCCCGCCTTTCTTTCTATAAAACCGCGCTCTTGTGTCTGGTTACATGACAGTTGATATTGACTGCGCACGGAAGTCCTGCGATATGGGTCGGCAGGGTCTCGATATTGACTGCCAGCGCCGTGGTCCTGCCGCCGAAGCCCTGCGGTCCGATACCCAGCGCATTGATCTTTTCCAGCATTTCCTTCTCAAGGTCTGCGTAGAAAGGATCTGCGTTTCTCTCATCGACAGGACGCATGAGCGCTTTCTTCGCGAGGAAAGCCGCTTTGTCAAAGGTACCGCCGATACCTACGCCTACCACGATAGGAGGACACGGATTCGGACCTGCGTCTTCCACCACTTTGACGATAAACTCTTTGACGCCGTCAAGACCGTCGGATGGCTTCAGCATTTTGATCTGGCTCATGTTCTCACTGCCGAAACCCTTTGGGGCAACAGTGATCTTCAGACCGTCGCCCGGCACGATGTCATAGTAGATGACTGCCGGTGTGTTGTCGCCGGTGTTGACCCGGTCAATGGGATCTTTGACGCAGGATTTACGCAGGAAGCCTTCGGTATAGCCCTGGCGGACGCCTTCATCTACAGCGTCTTTCAGATTTCCCTCAATATGAACGTCCTGGCCGATTTCAAGGAACACGCAGGCCAGACCTGTGTCCTGACAGATCGGTACGTTGTCCGTATCCGCGATCTGATAGTTCTCCTCGATTTTATCTAAAATGTTCTTCGCAATATCAAAAGGCTCGCATGCCCTGCAGCCGGTAATGGCTCCTTTGATATCCTCCGGCAGATGACAGTTTGCCTCAATGCAGAGGTCCCGCACTGTGCGGGTAATTTCCTGACTGTTTATGGTTCTCATAGTTTCCTCCATTATATATGTTAAAATTTAATTCTGTTCAGATCCCGCGTCTCGTAATCCCAGCGCTCGCCGACCAGTCCAATGATCAGATACATATCATCCATAGAATCATAGAAGATCTCCTTCAGCAGCCGGAAGTTCTCGATCTCACCTGTAGAACGGACATGGATCCGGGGTCCGGTGCATGGATGGATCACATCTCCCATTTTGATATGGTCTTCATCATAATAGGTAATAGGGATGTCTGCTGCGATGTGCTCTCTCACATCTTCAAGGAGCTGGTCGATGTCGATATCCGGCTTTTCCTTGAATCCCAGTGAAAATCCTCTTTTTATATCGCCATGGAAACACTGTTCAAACAGTTCCGGCGGCATGCAGTGCTCCACCAGATCCTCCGCCGTGTGCGCCATCTTTCTGTAACGGACGGACTTGATAACGATATCCGCAATATCCTGTGGCAGCGGTCCGAAAATAGTCGGTCTGGTAACGATGACTTCTTCGCCGACGCCGATCAGAAGCTGAGCGTTGGTTTTCAGGAACGGATACAGCAGTTCAAAGTGCTCAATGATGACCCTGCGTCCTTTCCTGATCGCCTTCTCCGTAGCCTCCGCCAGTTCATGCAGCTGGGTAAACGCGGATTCAAACCGCACATCCATATGATAGGTATGGGGCGCGTAAAAACCTTCGTCTTCATCTACATCCAGAATCGGAAGCGGTCTTACGTTGACGCCGCTGTCGTCGTTGCACAGATCCAGACCCGGAAACATGCCTTTGATCAGCATGCTTTTGCCGGCTCCGGCTTCACCGATAATACCGATCAGCTTATCCATCGGGTTCAGGTACTGCTGTGCGATATGCATGCCCAGTCTGAGCATACGGGCATTTCCTCTGGGCGCAAAAAATATGCTGTAAAGATGCGGTGAATGCATCTGATAATTTCTTTTTTTGCTCATAACGATCTCCTGTTTTTTATTATATATTTTCTACATTGTATCACACTTTTTTTGATACATCCAGCATTTTGTATCAGATACAATTTTGGTGCAATCCTGACTGTGGATCACAGCAAAAAGAGAAGCTAATACTTCCAGCTTCTGATCCATATTATTAAATTTTAAATTCACACGCAAATATGAGATCTAATGACTTGTGATACTTTTCATCTAAAGTTACATCGCAATCCTTTATGAGCCTGTATGTTCCATGAGATAATTTTCTATAATCCTTCCCCCAATCCACAGTAAATCTATATTCACCCGCTGGAACATCATAAGCTATCATAACAAAATCTAAATACGGCTCTACATCGCTCCACTTTCCTAGAACTCTTTTTTGCAGCGCATAGAATTCCCCTGTGCGCATTGTCAGGTCAGATTTGTTATTGATAATGAAAGTTCCTTTTTCTGCGGTAACAGCACCTTCAGCGGAAGCAGGATAAAAGTCCAAATAACCTGCAAGCTCCGATTCTTCTGTCAGTCTTTCTGACCAGATATCATTCAATGTGTTACGATAATAAAGCGTAATTCCCAGTATTGCAGTAACTAATACTGCTCCGACTATTATTTTTGCAGATTTTTTCATCATTTGCCTCTTTCTCATAACATTCCGATATAGTCCCGACTTAATATTGGCTCTGCTTCTATTTCATCAATTTTTCCACAGCCTCTTGCATGTTTTTACTGCCTGTGATATATTGTTATTAACAAGGAAAGCCGCTTTTGGTCGGGCGGCTCAGTCCAAAATAATTTGGGATGAAACCGTCAAACGCTTAGTTTGGCGGTTTCCGTTTTACTTGCGTCCCTTAAGCAGGGCAACAATCGCAACGATCACTAACGTATACTGAAGCAAATCAGTCACTGTTATGTAATTCATGCAACCACCTCCCTTCCTTTTCGGTTGGTTGGTGGACTTTCGCCGCCAGCGGCGTCCCTGGTATATTAAGCCGCTCCTGCTGGTTGCAGAAGCTGGCTTGCAACCTATTTAAATTTAGTTGTCTTCATTATACAGAACATACGTTCACTCGTCAAGGATCTTTTTCAATCTTTCAAAAAACGACAAGTTAAACGCAATTTCCTATGAAACATAAAAAGAAGATGAGATTTCTCCCATCTTCGATTTTTTTCTATATTTATTTACCGCAGTTCGCTTTTGCAGTCTCGCACAGCTGTGCAAATGCTGCTGCGTCGTGGATAGCCAGCTCGGACAGCATCTTTCTGTTGATTTCGATACCGCTCTTCTTCAGTCCATCCATCAGTCTGCTGTAAGACATGCCGTTCATTCTTGCGGCAGCGTTGATTCTCGCGATCCACATCTGTCTGTACTGTCTTTTCTTCAGCTTTCTGCCGATATAAGCGGATCTCAGTCCTCTCATTACTGCCGGGTTAGCAGCTCTGAACACTTTGCTCTTTGCTCCATAATAACCCTTAGCCTGCTTTAAGATTTTTTTATGTCTCTTGTGCGCATTTACGCCTTTTTTAACTCTTGCCATATTTCTCTACCTCCTACGATTATTTAGCCATTGATCTTAACATTCTCTTAGTATCAGCGCTGGTTAATGTTGTCGCTTTTCTCAGACCTCTTTTTCTCTTCGGGGTCTTCTTGGTAAGGATATGACTTTTATATGCCTTGTTTCTCTTTACCTTGCCGGTACCGGTTAATTTCAGTCTTTTGCATGCGCCTCTATGGGACTTCATCTTATTCTTTGCCATGATGCTCTCTCTCCTCCTATGTTAAAATATATTAAGTTACTTGTCAGATTTCGGTGCTAAAAACATGGTCAGACTTCTGCCTTCAAATGTCGGCTTCTTGTCAACAGTGCTGACTTCGCTGCATGCTTCCGCAAATTTTTCCATGACCTCGCGGCCCCGGAACGTATAGTCTCTTTCTCTTCCGCGGAAACGCAGGCTGACCTTGACCTTGTCACCGTCCTGCAGGAACTTGCAGGCAGTCTTGGCCTTTACCTGAATATCATGATCTTCGATAAAGGTGCTCAGTCTGATTTCCTTTACCTGCATGGTCTTCTGCTTTTTCTTTGCTTCTTTTTCTCTCTTCTGGGCTTCGTATCTGTACTTGCCGTAATCGAGAATCTTGCAGACCGGCGGTTTGGCGTTAGGCGAAACGTTGACCAGATCCAGCTTCTTCTCATCAGCCAGACGCAGTGCCTCGTCTCTGCTCATAATGCCCAGCATCGTACCTTTTTCATCGATCACTCGCAGTTCTCTGTCACGAATTTCTTCGTTGATCTTGTTTTCCTTGCTAATGGTTCGCACCTCCTGTGAACTTCACATAAAAATAGCGGGTAAAAGTACCCGCTTCAAAACACGTCAAAAACGCTGACATTCTGACTATTGACCCAACAAACTGCGCGTCTGAAAGGTGAGAAGCGGATGACTTCTTCTTCATACCCAAATATCATACCATCTTTTTGCTTCCCTGTCAACTCAAAAATAACAATAAAATCGGAATGCAAAAAGTCAATATGTTTTTCGACATTTTTTAAAAGATTTTTTTCATTGGTTATAATTTACTTAAAATCCATTTATTGAAATTAATATATACAAGCATGTACCATATAATTACT
>JAETRU010000002.1 GCA_021769965.1 Eubacterium sp. | reverse complement strand
CAATGGAAAAACATCTGTCATATCTGCAGGCAGCATAAAAAATACCAGTCGGAGAACACTTCCGACTGGCCAAAAAATTTATTTTTTCAATTGTCTACTTGACGGGTAGCAGTTCATAACTGGCGCCGTATGAGGCATTTTTTTCGCAAAAAATGGCACGCAGTCGATAAAACACAGGAATTCGCTGTGGAGATGGCATTTCCTGTGATTCTCGCCGCAGAAAAGATAGATTATTCTGCACGGCAGCAGGTTTTACATGGCGACTGTAGAGTAGAAAATTGCCATTGGATGTGAATGGTAACGGACTAGTACAAAAGTGATATTTCTTGGCAAAATGGCATTGACGCGGGAATCGGGCCATGCTAAATTGGTATAAGGAGAAAAAGGCAAATTACCAGATATTTTAAGAACAGGCGTGTACTGTTCTTTTTCTTTTGCCCATTTGCCTGCTCCGAAATTTCTGGATAACGGCTTTTGCTGAACGCTGACGTCTGCTTTGCGGTTTCATTGATCTACGAACTGCATTCACGCCAGCAGCCCTGCAGGAGCTGTTTTCTTTTACCCAAAATCATTTATATGGAGGAAAACATCATGGAAGAAAACAGAAACGATCAAATCGCCAAATGTGTAAATTCTACAGAACAGACCGCCTCTGCGCTGGTCAGGACTTACAAAGACAGCGTATTCAGGCTGCTGTTTAACGACAAGGAACATGCGTTGGAGCTGTACAACGCCATCAGCGGAAATAGCTACGGGCCGGATACCCCATTTCGTTTTACCACTTTAGAAGAGGCCATTCTGCAGACTAAAAAAAAACGATATCTCGTTTCTGCTTGAGGACAATTTCATCATCATGCTGGAACATCAACGTTCACTTCGTTCACTCCTACGGTCGCTTTGCTCCCTACGCTGTCCGTTTCGCCTAGCCAGCTAAAGCTGGGGCGAAAAGGCAATCCACGCTTTCAGATAATCTTACCATCCGTTATCTGCTCTACTATTCCGCTATCATTCAGCGGGACATTCCTAACAAGGATTTTTACAAAAAATCAGGGTTGAAAATACCACGCCCAACTTTCATCGTGTTGTATAACGGCACAGAGGAATGTCCCGACAGAGTACAGATGCAGCTTTCAGACAGCTTCCGCGGCAAAGGAAAAAATGATTTACAACTGAATCTGACAGTGTATAATATTAACAAGGGAAGAAATCAGGAGATTATGAAGCATTGCAGAACCCTGCAGGAATACAGCCGATTTGGTGCCAAGATGCGCGAATATATCAGAAAGGCATCCGGTACACTGACAGAGAAGGAATTGGACACACTGCTGCAGGAGTGCATCGATGAAGATATCCTGGCTGATTTTTTGAAAGCACATGGAACGGAGGTTATCAGCATGCTGTTTACAGAGATGACAGAGGAAGAAGCAAGGGACCTTGCCAGAGAAGATGGGTATGATAGAGGACACAAAGCCGGTATAGAAGAAGGCACTTCCATCGGCGAGGCCAGCGCATGCAAACGCATTGTCTGCAATTTAAAAGCAAAAGGCATGGATACTGACGAGATCATGGAAGTGACCGGATTGACGGCTGAAGAGATCCAGAAGATGTAACAAAACCGGCAAAAAGAAATCAGACGGGGCTGGGCTGCTGCTTTGCCCCTGTTTGCTGCTTTTACTTGAGATGATAAAAGAAAGGTCAAAAAATGAAACTGAGTTATATTACGATCATGGTGCGGGATATGGAAAAATCGCTGCAGTTTTATCAGGAAATCGTGGGGCTGCATATCGTCAGACAGATAGAGCCGCCTATGGGAAGGATTGTATTTTTAGGGAACAGAGAAGGGGAGACGCTGCTGGAACTGATCGATTTTGCCGCGGCAGAAAAGGTTTCCGCGAAAGGTCTTGTAATGAGCTATGAAGCGGAATCAGAACTTGCGGCGCTGAGAGAAAAGGCAATCGCTTTAGGTTATGAGGCTTCAGAGATCATGGATTGTCCTCCGAAGCCTGAGCATTTTACCGTGACAGATCCCGACGGCATTATCGTAGAATTCAGCTGAAAATTATCGAATGTATGGAGGATTGAGGGATCAAAATGAAGAAGATCATGATCGCCGGTTTTGAGACGGCGAGAAATAAATATGACGACTATATAGAAACCTTCCGGCTTTTGGGCGCAGAAGCTTTTCTGTCTCTGGAGCCTGAAAAGCTGAAGCAGGCTGACGGGCTGGTACTGCCGGGCAGCAATCAGGATATGAACCCGCGTCTTTGGGGCGAGAAGGACCAGTGCTCCCACGATATCAATGACGCGCTGGATGAGGCGCAGTGGAGGCTGATGGATCTGGCGGCGGGTCGGACCCGTGGAGCGTCTGAGCCATGGCCCATGCCGGTATTGGGCATCTGCCGGGGCATGCAGTTTATCAACGTGTATTTCGGAGGTACTCTGATCCAGGATCTGTCCTGCAGCAGGGAGCATAAAGCCACTGTACCGGAGCATTATCACGAAGTACTGTACGGAGAAAGCAGCAGGCTGCGCCCTTTGTTCGGAGCCTCTTCGGAGGTCAATACCCGGCATCATCAGGGCGTTGGCATCATCGGAGACGGCCTGCAGGCAGAGGCCGTGTGGAGCGACGGAGAAGACGGGGTCGTGGAGGCTGTATCTCACCGGACGCTGCCTGTCGTGGGACTGCAGTGGCATCCCGAGAAGATGTACCTCCACGGCGGCGAGGAGCACAGGGCTGACGCGGAAAAGCTGCTGCGGTGGTGGCTGGGGATGCTGTAACAGTCCGCAGACGATTAAAAGGAGAAAGTATGAAAATCAGAATTGAAACAGGAGATATTACAAAGCTGAACGTAGACGCCATTGTCAACGCGGCCAATCATTCTCTGCTGGGAGGCGGCGGAGTCGACGGCGCTATCCACAGAGCCGCGGGACCCGGGCTTCTGGCTGAGTGCCGGCTTCTTCACGGATGTGAGACCGGCGACGCCAAGACCACCGCAGGCTATCATCTGCCGGCAAAGTACGTGATCCATACTGTTGGACCGGTCTGGGGCGGCGGAGACTGCGGCGAAGCTGTAAAGCTCGCAAGCTGTTATACACGTTCCCTCCAGGAGGCAGAGAGCAAAGGGTGTCAGTCGGTGGCTTTTCCGGCTATCAGCACAGGTGTCTACGGCTATCCAAAGGATAAAGCGGCATCTGTCGCGGTCAGCACGGTGAAGGCATACTTTGACGGCCGGCAGGACAGCTGCATAGAGGAAGTGATCCTGGTCTGCTTTGATGAGAGGACCAGAGCGATGTATGAGAAACTGATATAGTATAAATGTATCAGCACTGCAGGTTCACAGAGGCATAATATTCCAAATCAGCAAGTCTGCCACTTTTTTGTTGAAACCATATCGATACGGCGCGTACCCTTTTGGGCGCGTCTTTTTTTGTCCTTAAGTCCGTTTCCTGTGGCGCGATCCACGTCAGTTTTCCCGTGTCAATATGTAAAAAGTGCCGACATGGATGCAGACAGCAGCTTTATTTACTGGAGCAAGTCTTTACAAACCTTTAACACAAATGCGGTGACGCACTTAACATTTCTCAGGTATATTTATCACATAAAGAAAGTACAAAGCAAAAGGAGAAATGAAAAGATGAAAAAGTTTTTAGCGATTACTATGGCAATGCTGCTGGCTATGGCGGCGTTCACCGCTTGCGGAAATGACAGCGGAACAGATGGTGAAGGAGAACAGGAAAGCGGTCAGGCCATCCACGTGCTGTCTCGTGAGGAAGGGTCAGGAACCAGAGGCGCTTTTGTAGAACTGTTCGGTATCGAGCAGAAGGACGAGAATGGTGAAAAGGTGGATCATACCATAGAGACTGCGGAGATCACCAACAGCACCTCCGTTATGATGCAGACCGTGGCAGGAAACGAAGCGGCCATCGGCTACATCTCTCTGGGTTCCCTCGACGACAGTGTCAAAGCTCTGAAGGTCGACGGAACAGAGGCTACTGTTGACAACGTAAAGAGCGGCGATTACAAGGTATCCAGACCGTTCAACATCGTGACAAAAGACGGGCTCAGCGATGCGGCAAAGGATTTTATCGACTATATCATGAGCGATGAGGGGCAGGCTGTCGTTGAAGAGGAAGGCTATGTCAGCGAAGGAAGCCAGGGCGCCTTCAAAGGCGGCAAGGTAAAAGGAGAGGTCAAGATCAGTGGTTCATCCTCCGTTACGCCGGTAATGCAGAAGCTGGCTGAGGCTTATCAGGCACTGAACAAAGACGTGACTGTCAGCGTGCAGCAGTCTGACTCGACCACAGGCATCACAGATGCTACGGAAGGTGTCAGTGATATCGGCATGGCTTCCAGAGCTCTGACAGACGAAGAACTGGCAGGCGGCGTCAACGCGCAGGCCATCGCCCTTGACGGTATCGCAGTTATCGTAAATCTGAATAATGAACTGGCAGAGATCACTTCTGACGCGGTACTGAAGATTTACACAGGGGAGATCACGACATGGGCGGACGTGAAATAAGCAAAATACTGAAGCATCCGGGCGAGTTTTTCATGCAGCTGGTATTCTTACTGGCTGCATGCGCCTCTATTATCGCTGTCATCCTGATCTGTGTATTCATGTTTGGAAACGGCATCCCGGCCATGCAGAAGATCGGCTTCCTCAATTTTCTCACCGGAACAGAATGGAAGCCGCTTAATGATATCTACGGCATTCTGCCTATGATCATCGGAAGCATTTACGTGACGGCAGGCGCCATCATCGTCGGTGTGCCTATCGGTCTGCTGTGCGCCGCGTATATGGCCAGATTCTGTCCGGCCCGGCTCCACACCGTGCTCAAGCCGGCAGTAGATCTGCTGGCGGGGATCCCTTCCATCGTCTACGGCTTCTTTGGCCTGGTGGTTATCGTGCCGCTGATGCAGGATCTCTTTCCGGGAACCAGCGGCAAAGGAGTGCTGACCGCGTCCATCATGCTGGGGATCATGATCCTGCCGACGATCATCAGCGTATCAGAAAGCGCTATCCGCGCCGTGCCGGAGAGCTACTATGAGGGCGCGCTGGCTCTTGGAGCCACCCACGAGCGCAGCGTATTCTTTACCGTCATTCCGGCGGCAAAGAGCGGCATCATGGCGGCAGTCATTCTGGGGGTAGGCAGAGCCATCGGAGAGACCCTGGCTGTATCTATGATCGTGGGTAACCAGCCTGTGATCCCTCATAGCATCACAGACGGAGCCAGGACCATGACCACCAACATCGTTTTGGAAATGGGCTACGCGTCAGGTCTTCACAGAGAAGCCCTGATCGCTACAGCAGTGGTGCTCTTTGTGTTCATACTGATCATCAATCTGCTGTTCTCCATCGTCAATAACAAGGGGGCAAATCAATGATACAAAAATACAAAGGACAGCCGCTGTCCCTTTTTCTGCGGATACTGGTAGATCTTTCAGCAGTCATCACCGCAGGCGTGCTGCTGGCTGTAGTAGGGTATATCCTGATCAAAGGCATCCCGAATCTGAACCTGGCCATGTTTGAATGGAAATATACCACCGAAAACGTGTCCATGATGCCCGCCATCGTCAATACCCTGACCATGACGGCAGTGTCTCTGCTCATCGCGGTGCCTTTCGGCATCGGATCGGCCATCTATCTGGTAGAGTACGCGCGCAGAGGCAATAAGCTGGTCCGCGTTATACGGCTGACCACAGAGACCCTGTCCGGGATACCTTCTATCGTTTACGGCCTCTTCGGATATCTGATGTTCGTCATGGCTCTGCGGTGGAGCTATTCCCTGCTGGCTGGTACTCTGACGCTGGCGATCATGATCCTGCCGCTGATCATGCGGACCACAGAAGAAGCGCTGAAAGCAGTGCCCGACATGTATCGGGAGGGCAGCTACGGATTGGGCGCAGGCAAGCTGAGAACCGTTTTTCGTATCGTACTGCCGCCGGCGGTGCCGGGGATCCTGTCCGGCATCATCCTGGGCATCGGCAGAATCGTAGGCGAGACGGCAGCTTTAATTTATACAGCAGGAACCATCACAGGCGTTGCGGACGGTCTCTTCTCCTCTGGAAGGACCCTTTCTGTGCACATGTACGCACTCCTCTCTGAAGGGCTCTACACAGAGCAGGCCTACGCAACGGCTGTCATCCTGCTGGTCGTAGTGATCATCATTAACGCCGTATCGGCTTGGATCGCGAGAAAAGTGATGAGGTGACAAGGATGAAAGAAAACAAGAATAAATTTGACATAGAACATCTGGATCTGTATTACGGAGATTTCCACGGGCTCAGGGATATCGACCTGCATATCCCGTCAAAGGAGATAACGGCTCTGATCGGACCTTCCGGCTGCGGAAAGTCCACACTGCTGAAGACACTGAACCGGATGAATGATCTGGTGGAAGGCTGCCGCATTGAAGGCAGCGTCAGACTGGACGGAGAGGATATTTACGGCAGCATGGATGTGAACAGCCTGAGAAAACGGGTAGGCATGGTATTTCAGAAGCCGAATCCTTTTCCGATGAGTATTTATGATAACGTGGCGTACGGTCCGAAGACCCATGGCATCAGAAACAAAGGGAAGCTGGAGGAGATCGTGGAGACTTCGCTGCGTCAGGCGGCGATCTGGGATGAACTGAAAGACCGCCTGGGAAAAAGCGCGCTGGGACTGTCAGGAGGACAGCAGCAGAGACTGTGCATCGCCCGCGCTCTCGCGGTAGAACCGGAGGTGCTGCTCATGGATGAAGCCACCAGCGCGCTGGATCCTATCTCCACAGGCAAGATCGAGGAGCTGTCCATGGAGCTGAAAGAAAAATACACCATCATCATGGTGACGCATAACATGCAGCAGGCGCTGCGTGTATCAGATAATACGGCGTTTTTCCTTCTGGGAGAAGTCATAGAATACGATAAAACTGAAAAACTCTTTTCCATGCCGGCAAATAAAAAGACAGAAGACTACATTACAGGGAGGTTTGGCTGATGCGGAATAAATTTGATGAACAGCTGGCCGTGCTCAGTGCTGAGATGATCAAAATGGGAAGCCTTTGTGAGCTGGCTATTTCAAACGCCATCGGAGGACTTTTGGACCACGATGAAAAACGGCTGGCTGTGGCGGTGGATACAGACCAGGAAATTGATGAGAAGGAGCGGGAGATAGAGACTCTCTGCCTGAAGCTGCTTCTGCAGCAGCAGCCGGTGGCAAAGGATCTCCGGATCATTTCTTCCGCCCTGAAGATGATCTCGGATCTGGAACGGATCGGAGACCAGGCTGCGGATATTGCTGAGATCGCGGGATTTTTTAAGGGAAGCGACGCTGTAAATCATACCCATCTGCAGTGTATGGCAAAGTCCGCGTCCCTGATGGTCACAAGGGCCATCAGATCCTTCGTGGAAAAAGACCTGGAACTGGCGCGCCGGGTGCGGGATGAGGACGATGTGGTAGACGGCCATTTTACAGAGATCAAAACAGAGATCGTGGGACTGATCCGGGAGGGCGCGGCCAGCGCGGAGCTGAGTCTGGATCTGCTGATGATCGCCAAGTATCTGGAACGGATCGCGGATCACGCGGTCAATCTTGCCGAGTGGGTGGAGTTTTCCATTACCGGGATCCATATCAGTGAGGAATGGCAGTAACAGTAAAAAAGGCCGGCACCTTCTGGAAAAGGCGCCGGCCGGTGATTTTTTGATGCGAAACTTTTATCTGATTCAGAGGCCGCGTTAAGCAGCTTTGTTTTTATCTGCGTTTTTCTTCAGTCTTACCTTCGGCTCCTTCGGCAGTCCGAACAATGGAACGAATCTGTCGAGTCCGGTGAAGGTCAGGATCAGCATGGATGCTACAGCAACCATCGCCATGAAGTTGAATTTGATGAAGTCGGTGCCAGCGAACTCATACAGAGGATATACGCCGGCGGCGATGCCTACATAGAATCCCAGGTATACATGCCATGGGATCAGCTGGGAACCGAATACGCCCATAGCGTCGCCGAAGGTGGCATTTCTCAGCTTCAGCTTGTACATGTCTTCTTCTGTTTCCGCTTCGACGTTTTCTTCGGTGATCTCTTTGATGATCGGTCCTACTGTTACGATCTGCGCCATTTCATCGGACAGGATCGCATTGCCGGCAAGACACAGCACGCCATTGAGGCCCATCAGAGTCCTTACATTGTGAGACAGTTTTACGACCAGAGCTGCCAGTGGATCGAAGGCTCTCATCTTGCCCATGATGCCGCCGAAGGCTGCGACCCACATCATCATGACAACGACCCAGGCACCTGCCTCAGCAAATCCGTCCATGCACATGTTCAGATATGCCTGCAGACCGGTGGTCACGTCATCTGCACTGGAAAGGATCGGATGCAGAGAAGTAGTGCCTGCGAACAGACCTAGGATATATGCGGAAGCGATACCGCTACCGATGCATGCGAAGGTATTGAGACCTGCGATAGCAAGTCCGATTACCAGGATCAGAGGAATGATCATGTAAGTGGCAACGCCGTTCTGTACCTGGCTCAGAAGATCAATGGCCTGCGGTCTTTCTTCTGCTAAGAAGTCCATAGCTTCCTGAGGGATCGTGCTCATTACGCTGGAAGCGTCAACTGTTTCGTTTGGCAGTCCCATAGCGGCGCCGACGATGAAGAAGATGACAGCGGCGATGATCAGGCAGGAAACGGACCATACACCCTGTGTTCTGATTCTGTCTACGACCTCTACGCCCTGAATACCGGAGGATACGATAGTGGTATCGGAGATCAGACCGATGTTGTCGCCGAAGCAGGCGCCGCCGGCGATGGCGCAGGTGGTCAGCAGCAGAGTGCCAGATTCAGCCGCGTTAGGATCGACGATATGCGCCAGCCACAGGAAGATCGGCGCGCAGGCAGCGAAGGTTCCCCAGGAAGTACCGGTCGCTACAGAAAGAACGCCGGTTACGCACAGGCCTACTACCGCGACGATCCTGGCAGTGATGCCTAAGGACAGCGCGATGTTTACAACAGATGCTCCTACGCCTGTGGACATGAAAGCATTCGCCATTGCGTATGCGAACATCAGGATGAAGAGCGCTACTATAATGTTCTTGACACTGTCGATGGCAGCGTCCATACAATCTTTGAAACTGAGATGTTCTGTCAATCTCGCGATGATTACGGCCGCGATAGCCGCGATCGGAGCCGCGAGCAGGGCGTCCTGCCCGGACATCATGAGTCCGGCCAGTACAAAAATAGGCACGAACTTCACGAGTGCTTTAAAAAAGTTCATAATAAATTTTCTCCTTTACACTTAATAAATATTTCGCACATAAATATATAGCAAACATTGTGCCAATCGGAAAGTAAGTGTGGAGTTTTTAGAAAAATGTTAGATTTTCAATAATGGTGTCGAATTGAAACGAACTGTGCGGGAACGGCTGAGCTGCCTAAGTGAACCGAAACCGTCGAAAGCCTAAAAAAAGCGTTCCAAAAATGGGTCAAAAGGTTGACTTTTATTTGATTTTAGCATACGATGAAAAAAGGATAACAGGAAAGCAGCGGATTTGCATAGAGGGAGAAACAAATGGACAGAAATTATGGTTTGGAACGGGTGATGGAACCGCAGGGCCTGACGCCTGCTACGGCATGGAAGCTTGATAACAGCAGGACGCTGCGTCAGGGCGAGGCAAGGATCAGTCTGGAGCGGATCCATCTGGAATGGGACAGCTTTCAGCAGATCTGTTCCAGCTGCGGATTTGATGAGAACCGGATCAGGGCCAAGATCCTGGATCTTGTTGAGCGCCGGGGCAAGCTGCATAATCCTTTTACGGATACAGGCGGCGTGCTCATGGGTACAGTAGAAGAGATCTGCGCGAAAGAAACGATAGCCGGCAGCGTCGCTGCCGGAGAAAGGATCTACAGCCTGACTTCCCTGTGCAGCGTGCCGCTGTATATAGAGGAAATAGAGGAAATAGATTTTAACTACGGCCAGATCGTCTGCAGCGGTTACGCGATCCTCTTTGAGGCTTCGCCGGTCCGCCGTCTGGAAGAGGATCTGTCGCCTTCCTACACGCTGGCGGCTATCGACGAGGCCGGGAGTCTGTTCGGCGTTTTTCAGGTGGCAATGGAGCAGCAGCGAAAGGATTTTGTCATCATCGGACGCAATACCTGTACCACCATGCTCTACGCGGCCGCCATCCGCGAGGCCATCGGTCCGAGATACCGGGTCACGGCAGTCATGGATGAGGAAGTGCGGGAAAGTCTCAGCCGTGAGGAGATCGAAAAGGTCATGCAGCCTCTGGTGCAGCATACCTGTTTTGTCAATCTGGCAGAACCGCTGGCTGCCTATGAGGAGATCATCAGACAGGATCCGGAGCTGGCGGCTGTGGATCAGGTTATCGTTGCCGAGGACATTGCCGGAGCAGAGACCCTGGGTGTGCTGCTGGTCAGAGAACTGGGGGCTGTGTATTTCAGCGCGGTGGAGAATCACTACGCAGGGGCCCAGATGGTAGCGGAATCTATGGGAAAGTTCGTCACGATGTATGCCTTTGACCAGTATATTAAGGATTATCCGGAGTTTTCTATCCGCATGGTCCGCCAGATACAGGACAAACTGGAGGAGGTCAGTCAGATCTACAGGAAGCGGAAAGACAGCCGAAGCCTTACGGAAAGCCATGCCAGAAGCATTCTGATCGCCAATGCGGGCCGGGAGGATGATTTCATCTATCAGAGTCCTGTGACAAAGGCCATGGTGGAGGAGGTCATGAATGTGGCCCGCTACGACTGCAATGTGATCATTCAGGGAGAGACCGGCGTGGGAAAGGAAAAAGTCCTGTCTCTCCTTCATCAGAACAGCGAGCGCCATGGAAATCCATGTGTTAAGATCAACTGCGCCACCATAGCGGAGAGCCTGGCAGAGTCGGAGTTTTTCGGATATGAAGCAGGCGCTTTTACCGGCGCGCAGGCAGGCGGAAAGCCGGGTTATTTCGAGATGGCTAACAACGGCATTCTGTTTCTGGACGAGATCGGGACCCTGCCCCTGAATATGCAGTCCAAGCTGCTCCGTGTTCTGCAGGAGAATCAGTTTTACCGGGTGGGCGGAACCAGGCAGATCTCGGTCAACGTGAGGGTCATCGTGGCAAACAATGTACCGCTGCGAAAGCTGGTGGATGAAGGCAAGTTCAGAGAGGATCTCTACTACCGGCTCAATATCTGCTGTATCGACGTGCCGCCTCTGCGGGAACGCCGCGAGGATATCTTCTGTCTGGCGGAAAGCTTTGTCCGCAGCTGGTGCAGAAAATATCACGTGGACAGGGAGCTGTCGCCTGCGGCCATGCAGTATCTGTATCAGTATCAATGGCCCGGGAATGTCCGGGAGCTGGAAAATGTGGTTCACAGACTGGTGATCAGCAGCAGGGATGTGATCATTACAGGTGAGGACGCGGCGGATATCTTAAGCGAAAACGCCTACGGCGATATGATGGTGAACGTCAGACGGAATTTCCATCAAAGCGGCCAGCTGGATTTCCACCAGCTGATGGATCAGCAGGAAAAGCAGATCATTGAATACGCGCTGAAGCAGGAAGGTACAACGAGAAAGGCAGCAGCTCTTCTGGGCCTTCCGCAGACTACACTTGCAAGAAAGAAATTGAAATACGGGTTATGATCATGAAAGAGTATTTGAAATTATATGAGGAATTATGTCATGCTTTTCGTGACAAGACGTTTCTGAAGGAGGCCGGTCTGTCACGAAAGGAGATGGACCAGTATCTTATGGAAGAAAAGTGGAAGATTCTGTCGTCTGCGATCCTGAAGACGGCGGCGCCTTCAGGCCGCTTTCCTTCCGGAGGCATCCTGGAAGCGGCCGCCGGCCATATTCCGGAGCTTGCCGCGGAGCCTGAGGGAGACTGGCAGCATCACTGCTACAAATACGTGCTGGGACAGCTGTTTCCGGAGATGGGTCAGATAGAGGAAACGGCAGACTCCCGCCGGGGGCGGGCATGGTATCTGCAGCTCCTGCGGGCAGTCTACAGCTATGAGAGAAAGACCCTGCCTTTTGATCCGACCAGAGATATGGAGTTTCTGACTGACGCAGAGGTGGAAGAGAAGGGCTTTACGGAAGAATACATCAGGATGCACAGAATGGTCCGGGCTAAATATGTCTACGAGTTCATGCGTATCGGCGTGGATATCACGCCGTTTAATACGCTGGGTCATATAGCCGGTGTCCATTATGTTTCCATGTTCGTGGCAAGGCAGCTTGCCCGGGCGGGGGTCCCTGTGGATCTGGGTCTGGTATCCGGAGCCGCGGCCGGTCACGACATCGGAAAGTACGGCTGCCGCAAACACGAGGAAAAGCGGATTCCGTATCTGCACTATTATTATACGGATCTGTGCTATAACCGGTTTGATCTGCCGACTATCGGCCATATCGCGGCCAATCATTCCACCTGGGATCTGGAGCTGGAGAATCTGTCTGTAGAATCGCTGGCCCTGATCTATGCTGATTTCCGGGTCAAGAGCAGCAGGAATGAGGCAGGGGAAGAGATTGTCCACTTCTACAGTCTGGATGAGGCCTTTGACGTGATACTGGGAAAACTGGACAATGTGGATGAAGCCAAGCGTCTCCGCTATCAGAAGGTCTATAATAAGCTGAAGGATTTCGAAGACTACATGGTGGAGAAGGGCGTTGTCACCGCGCTTTCGGAAGATTTTGCCCATGAACCGCAGGCAGCGCCGCAGTCTGTCCGGCGGGAGATGGTCCTGCTGGAGGGCGGCGATGTGGTAGACCAGCTGAAATACGCCGCCATCGGCCACAATATCAGACTGATGAGCCGGTTCCACAGGGAGAGTGAGTTCGCCAGTCTCATTGAAGCGGCCAGAAGTGAGCGCCAGTGGAAGAATCTGAGGACTTATGTGAGTATTTTCGGCGAATATCATACCTATATGACGGAAAAACAGAAGCTGATGACACTGAAATTCCTCTACGAGCTTCTGGCTCACAAGGAAAGTGATATCCGCCGTCAGGCGGCCGCGATCATGGGACACATGGTAGCCGGTTTCAGTGAAGAATACAAGAAAGAGGTACCTGCGGATATCCGGCTGCCGGACCGGCTGGTCAGCAATCTGACCCTGTTCGACGAATATCTGGACCGCATCATCTATCCTGACTATAAGCTGACAGAGCAGCACTGCAAATGGATCGGCGGAACGCTGGATATCTTTACCCGGACCGTTCTGTCTTCCTGCAGGCTGTCCTGCCGGCACAATTACTTTGACATTCTGGCGAAATACTATGATCAGAAGGATTACAGCGCCGATACGGTGATGATCCTGCTGGATGCTGCCATGGTCATCGACCGCAGCGCCTGCACGCCCGGTTTTGTTCAGCAGATCCGGCTGTTTTTAGAGCATGCTTACGGCCGCTACAGCCGCAGCGTTAATATCGCGGTGCTGAAGACCGCCAGACACTATTTTGACCGGTTCAGCGAGAGCCGGTACAAAGCCGATCTGCGGAGGATCATGAACATCCCCGATGACGAGGCCGCCTTCGACGAAAATCTGGCGACCATGTTTCTGGATGACCTGAAATCAGGCACGCCGTGGATCCAGAAAGTGGCAAACATCTCCTTCATGCTGGACTACCTTGAAAACCATGATGACCGGGGCCGGATGCTTCACGTGGCCACCCATTTCGCCAACCTGATCAAGGTCAGCGAGACAGTCACCGTGCGGCAGGCTGCCGGAGAGGGACTGCTTTCTATCATTGGAAAGATGCCGATGGAGCAGCGCAACGAGCTGACGGTAGAGCTGTTTAACGGTCTGGAACTGGGGGATTACCAGTTTTCAAAGTACATTCCGGACTATCTGGGGATCATCATGCTGTATCTGCCGCCGAAAGAACTGGACGAGTCTATTGACGAGCTTCAGAAGATCCTGCAGAGCGGCAGTGAGATGGCAGTGTCTTCTGTGATCAACACGCTGGGCGTGATTGCGGAGCATTACGCCATCTACAAAGGGCGGTTCATGGAGAGCACCGATGAACGGGAAAGACGCCGTTTCCGCGTGGTCAACCTGATGATCAAAGCTTACGCCGGCTACAACACCGTCACCAGCCAGGAGGCTTTCTGGACGATCGGCACCCATCTCTTTGGGAGCAGCGTGCTGACGTTAGCGGAAAAGACGGAGATCTTCTGTCACAGTTACAAGAAGCTGATGACGCTGCTGGCGGAGAAAAAGGAAGGCGAACTGGATTTTTACAACAACGCCGCGGTTTTGAACCATATCTACCGGTACATCTGCCAGCATCAGGCCGAAGCCGGGGAATTTGCCTTTCCGGAGGCGGACAAGGTCGCTTTCTTTCCGGGAACTTTTGATCCGTTCAGTCTGGGTCACAAGGCCGTCGCCACCACCATCCGGAACATGGGATTTACCGTGTATCTGGCTCTGGATGAGTTCTCATGGTCAAAGAATACCCAGCCGAGGCTGCAGAGGAGAAAGATCATGACCATGTCTATCGCAGATGAGGACAATCTATTCATATTTCCGGAGGACATTCCTGTCAACATCGCCAATCCGGCGGACATCAGGAAGCTGAAAGAGACCTTTGCGGGCAAGGAACTGTATATCGCTGTGGGAACTGACGTGATCAAAAATGCCTCCTGTTATAAAGCGCCGCCTGCGGAGGATTCCATCCATACGCTGAATCATATCGCCTTTGCCAGAGAATCCAATGAGCAGGGCAGGGATACCGGCGAAGAAAAGCGGTATCCGATCACGGCCAAAGTCGTGAATCTGACCCTGAAAAAGTATTACGAGGATATCAGTTCTACCAGGATCAGAGAGAACATCGACCTGAACCGGGATATTTCCAATCTGATCGATACAGTGGCCCAGAACTATATCTATGACAGAAATCTGTATCTGCGGGAGCCGGCCTATAAGCATATTCTCCAGTCCCGCGAGATCAATATCAGCACCTACGAACACAGAACCGTGGAGTGTCTTTCAGAGATCCGGGAGGAACTGGTCCACAGGGGTTATCATATGGAACGTATCGGTGCTTATCTGGGAAGAGAAAAGGTAAGGACCATCTACATCGAAAGCGGTGTCCGTCAGAAAAAGATGGCAGCTTTCGCGGCAGCCCACAGAGTAGAGACCAGCCAGCTGCTCGCGGAATTCGGAGATCCGGCGATCGCGGCTCACATCCGTGAGCGGGCGGCAGGCGGGATCGCGGTCATCGGCGCCATGTTCTCCGGAAAGGGCAGATCTATTTCCGGTATGAACCAGATCCTGCTGACGGAGATACTGACAGAGCTTATGGCAAGAGACTTTGCCTACGTCATCTATCATCCGGTAGACGCCGCGGGCATGAACCAGCGGGTCATAGACGCTCTGCGCAGACAGGGATTTGTCAACATTGCCGATCCGGGCAGCGAATCGCCGATCTACGCGGTGGATATCAAATCGCCGGTGATCATTTTCCGGGACGTAGAGACGGTGATCAAAAATCCGCTGAATAAAAATCCGGAAGTGCAGAAGGCGATCGAAGAGGCTCACAGCAGACTGCTTCGGGTACTGACCGGCATCTATCCGGGCCAGATCATTCTGTCTTTTAATACCAGCGCGGTCCACAACAAGATCATTCACAAGGTTGCCCGTCTCAACGGCGTATCTACGGAGCCGAGCAGGACAGGCGCGCGGGGGCCGTATATGTCGGTACCGTTCGGCAAGGCCCTGGCAGACGTGGTGGTGCCGAATACGGTGACCAAAGCGCTGCATACGGAAAAGTATTTCACGGATCTTCTGGACAGTTTCACCATAGCCGAATCCAAGCATTATTCCGCGCTGGATAATCAGGCTAAGACGATCAAATCCTTCGGACGGCCGATCATTCTCATCGACGATCTGCTGCACAAAGGGTACCGGATGAACATCATAGATCCGATTCTGAGGGATAATCAGGTGGAGGTGAAGGAGATCATCGTAGGCGTGCTCACAGGCAACGCGCGGGATCTGATGGCGGTGAAGAACCGCAGCGTAGAAAGCGCGTATTTCCTGCCGACTCTCAGATTATGGCTCAACGAGCGGGACTGCTATCCGTTTATCGGAGGCGACAGCATCGACAATGACGCTGAGTCTGCGGTAAATCTGATCCTGCCGTACACCACGCCGTCCTTCATGCGCAGCGCGGGGGAGGAAGCCATTTTCAACTACTCCATGACCTGTCTGGAAAACGCGAGGGATATCCTGCAGGTTCTGGAACGGGAATATCAGAGTACGTTTGAGCGGAAGCTGACGCTGAAACGGCTCGGCGAAGTCATCAGCAGTCCGAGACGGCCGGATATCGGCGAGGGCGTCTGTTATGATGAAAATCTGGCGCCGTCTGTCTATGTGGAAAATGACATCCAGAGGCTGCTTCGGCTGCGTCTGGGACAGCACGGGTATCACGGGCAGAATGGAAGAAAGGAATGAGACAATGAAGAGGATCGAGGAACTATGGATCGAGGAGGGAATTGAAAGACCCCTGGCTCTGGACGGCTGTCCGGTGCAGCTGACGGGAAAAAACCGGGTCACTCTGGTGGCGCTGGGCGATGTAGGCGCTTCGGTGCTTATTGGTCTGCGTCTTCTGGGCGGAGACGTGATCAGCGCCATCGGTATCAGCGATCTGTCTGAACCAAATATGGATCGCATGGAACAGGAGCTGAATCAGATACGCTATCCCTTTGGTCTGGAGACGCTGCCGGCTGTAGAAAAGGTGAAGCCGGAGCAGCTCTTTGACTGCGACGTATTCATCTTCTGCGCCAGCAAGGGGGTGCCGCCTGTCGGAAGCGGCGGCGATGTCCGGATGGCTCAGCTGGCCGCCAACCGGGAGCTGGCGGCGCTGTATGGAAAAATGGCGAAAGAAGCGGGATATCAGGGCATGGTTGCCATGGTTTCGGATCCGGTGGATCCGCTCTGCAGGGCGTTTCTCGACGCATCGGGTCTTTCACCTGCCCAGATACAGGGCTATGGTCTGGGCGTTATGAATGCCAGAGCGCTGTATTTTTCGGAAAAGGATGAACGCTTTGCCCGTTACGCTTCTGAGGGCCGGGCCTATGGTCCACACGGAGCTGACCTGGTCATCGCTGACAGTGTGAACGACTACGACGACGCTCTTTCCAGAGAGCTGACCGCGCTTACGGTAAGCGCGAATATGAGGATCCGGGATCTGGGCTATAAGCCGTATATCGCGCCTGCGCTGTCGTCGGCAGCCATCTCTATTCTGCTGACATTGAGGGGGCAGTGGCATTACAGCTCTCTGTATCTGGGAGATCGGAAGACAGGCGCTTTTTTAGGTATCAAAAATAAGATGACGGGCACAGGACCGGTTTACGAGGATATTCCGCTGCCGGAGGAACTGTTTGAGCGGATCCGGCATGCGTATCATAATCTGTGCCTTCTGGGATAAGGAAGTATAAGCGAGGATGAAAAGAGGCGAAAAGGGATGTTGTTAACAGTGATCAAGCCTTTCTGCAGCGAGTGTGAGAGGAAGAACCGGATGGATCAGGTGCTGCAGGCGGCACTTTCCGGGATGCAGACGGAGTATGTCATGACAGTGGAAGCGATTTCAAAGCGGGATCTGCGGGGCCGAAAGCTCCTTTTCGCGATCTGTCTATCGGAGGCGGGGATCAATCTGGAATACTACCGGATGCTGGAGTATTTCCGCGCGAACTCCGACTGTCTGGCAGGAGCCTGCGCGGCAGTGGTAGTGGACGGCAGCGGTGAGCTGTTTACCAAGAGTCTGGCCCGGCGTCTGGTGTTTTCGGCCAATCAGGCCGGCTGTACGTTTTTGGGCAAGCCGCTAGTGGAGGCCACAGGATCTCTGTATAATTTCAACGTCATGGGAAAGGTACTTGGAACGGACAATCTGGGAGCCTATATGAAAATGACCCGCCAGCTGGTCGAAAGGCTCATGGCTTTTCAGATGCCGCAGACAGAACGACAGAATATTCTTGTCATCCACGCCAGCAGCAGGAAGACTTCCAACAGTCTGCTGCTGTGGGAAAAGGTCAGAGATCGTCTGACCGGTAAAGCTGATGTGACAGAGGTGTCGCTGCGCAATGGACAGATGCTGGACTGCCGGGGCTGTAAATACGAGGACTGTCTTCATTTCGGGGAGCAGGGGGGCTGCTTCTATGGAGGCATCATGGTGGAAAAGGTATATCCGGCCATTATCAGATGCGACAGCCTGGTCATGATCTGTCCCAATTACAACGATGCGGTCAGCGCCAATATCACGGCCTTTATCAACCGGCTTACGGCAGTATTTCGGACCCATGATTTTTCGCGGAAAAAGGTCTACGCTCTGGTGATCTCCGGCTACAGCGGCGGGGATATCGTAGCGGAGCAGGTGATCGGAGCCATGAATTTCAACAAAAGCTTTATCCTTCCGGGAAACTTTGCCCTGGTGGAGACAGCCAACGATCCGGGGAGCATCCTGCAGGTAGAAAATCTTGAAGAGAAGACCCGGATCTTTGCCAGACGCATTCTGGGCGAGGAGAAGATCTTCATCGACTGACCAAAAAGGAAAGACTCCTCCGCGGCTGTGAAAAGGGGCCGCGGAGGAGTCTTTCCTTAAACATATGGGTTATTTCATCATTCTTGTCTGATACTTAAAGTCCTTGACGGATTCTGCCATCTTATCGATCTGCTGGTGAATGTACTTTTCGATCTCTTCTTTGGTCAGGTCGAAGTTGTTTCTTTCCGCGAATTCGATCATATCCTGTCTCATGACGAGAGCGTCGACCTCCCGGTCAGCGAAGTTCAGAGCGGCGTTGGTCAGAGTGTGGGCGAAAGACTTCTTTAACATTTCTTCTTTGTTCATTTTTTGTTCCTCCATAATTTTTATTTCATCAGCTGGCGGCTGAATGTTTTGTTTTTGTCTTTTGCCCGTATATAAAGCATATTTCGTGCCAAAATGGACGCGCCGCAGGAAAAAATATGAAAAAACTTGAAATTCGTGTATTTTCAAGGCTTTCACGCCGCAGTGCAGGGACGGAGCGAGAACGCGGGACGGACACCTTTTGACAGAAGGATACAAAATGACCCGTTTCCGGGTCAACCGCTGAACCGCTGCACCAGAAATGAAACTTTTTTTTTCAGCGGAAATATGGTAAAATAAGCAGGAGAGAGTTTTTGTGAGAAGTAGGAGGAAACCTATGGATATTGATAAACTGATTGTGGAACACCCTGTGATACAGAATATGATAAACTGCGATGAGATCTTCTGGCTGAACGAGAAGTCGGGAAGTGAGGCAGAGCTGCCTTTCGGCATGGCGGATATTGAGGACGCGCAGCGGAGGCTTGAGCGGTTCGCGCCATATATTATGGCGGCCTTCCCGGAGACGGAGGAGACCGGCGGCATTATCGAGTCGCCTCTGGTGGAGATATCCCGTATGAAGAAGCTGCTGCAGGACGAGATGGGAAGGGAGTTCGGCGGACGTCTGTTTCTGAAGTGTGACAGCCATCTGGCGGTATCCGGCTCCATCAAGGCCAGGGGCGGTATCTACGAAGTTCTGAAGCTGGCGGAGTCTATCGCTTTGGAGCGGGGCATGCTGACGGAGAAGGACGACTATTCGATCCTGATGGAGGAACGGTTCAGAAAGGTCTTCGGCGAGTACAGCGTGGCTGTAGGTTCTACCGGAAATCTGGGTCTGTCCATCGGTATTATCAGCGCGCGGCTGGGCTTCAAGGTGACGGTGCACATGTCGGCGGATGCCCGGCAGTGGAAGAAGGATCTGCTGCGTCAGAAGGGCGTCACAGTGGTGGAATATCAGGACGACTATCAGAAGGCTGTAGCGGAGGGTAGAAAAGAAGCTGCCAGAGATCCTATGTGCCATTTTGTAGATGACGAGGGATCCAGCGATCTGTTTCTCGGGTATTCTGTAGCTGCCAAGCGGCTGGCGGATCAGTTCAAACGGCAGATGATCACCTGTGACGCGGAGAATCCGGTCTTTGTCTATATACCATGCGGCGTCGGCGGCGCGCCGGGCGGCGTGGCTTTCGGTCTGAAACAGGTCTTCGGAGAACACATACACATCTTCTTCGCGGAGCCGACTCATGCGCCGTGTATGACTCTGGGCATGCTGACGGGTCTGCACGATCAGATCTCTGTAGGCGATGTAGGCCTGGACGGCAAAACGGCGGCGGACGGGCTGGCAGTGGCAAGGCCGTCACGGCTTGTAGGCAGCATTATGGAGACCCTTCTTGACGGCTGTTTCACTGTAAGTGACGAAAAGCTGTATCCGTATCTGGCAAAGCTGGCCGATGTGGAGAATATTTATATCGAGCCGTCTGCCTGCGCGGCGTTTACCGGTCCGGGACACGTGCTGAGCGCTGAAGGCTATCTGATCAAAAATAATCTGAAGGATAAGCTTCGCAATGCGACCCATATCCTCTGGGCTACCGGCGGCAGCATGGTGCCGGAAGAGGAAATGGACGCTTATTATAAGATGGGAAAATAAATCGAAGCTATTGAAACAGCCTGCGCGGAATGCGCAGGCTGCGTTTTTTTCTTTTTCATGGGTCAGGGGAGCTGGTATCTAGAACCGGTCGCTGTAATTGAGCAGATTCCGGAGAAAGCCTCCTGTAACTTTTTTCTTCTTGGCTGCGCTGCTGCCTGACGCGTTCTGACCGGCATCCTCGGCGCCGCGCGTTGCCTGCGTCTGTGCTTTCTGAGTCTGCATAAAGGTATCGTAATCCATTATATCAGCTTGGAACCGGTCCTCTTCACAGCACAGGATGGCATAGGAAGGCCGGGAACCGCCCCGCGGCTCAGTCAGGCTGCCGGGATTGACCAGCCACAGTCCGTTTACGTCCTCACAGTGGGGAACGTGGGTATGCCCGTAACAGACTGCGATGCAGTCTCCCTCTTCTTCAGCGGCAAAGATCAGATTATTGCAGGTAAAGCCTACAGCTTCAAAATGTCCGTGGGTGATCAGCAGTTTTCCGGCAGGCGTTTCCACTACCTTTCGATCGCGCCGGTGGCTGTCGCAGTTGCCTTCTATGGAGACGATGGGGATATCGGTGTGCCTTTCCAGAAACGACATGTCGGACTGGCAGTCGCCGCAGTGGATGATCATCTCTATATCTTTCGTGTACTCCAGAATATCTGTAACTCTGGAAATATCTCCGTGTGTATCGCTGATGAGTAAAATTTTCATGTCAGACCTCCCTCATTTCAAATAATTATAACACATACTGCGGCTTTTGTGTTAAAATTCAGGTATGGATACGATAAATTACAGGGAAAATGCAAAATTTGACTGGGTCATGATGAATCTGACTCTTTCCGGCAGCAGTATCAGCCGGGAGAGAGTGCAGAAGATCATGGACGGCGGCTATGACCTGACGGCAACGCTGGAGGAGCATCTGCTGGTCGCGGGTCTTATTGACGTGCTCCCGCTGATGGATCTGCTTCTGGGACTTTCGGAGGAACTGTCTGTGCCTACGCTGGACAAGTTCTATCAAAGGGTGTCCGGCGGGGAGACAGCCGCTTACAGACGCAGGACGCCGGTGCTGTTTCATCTCAGTTATAACCCGGTGCTTCCTCAGGAGATCGAAGGAGAGCTCCGGCGGCTCTTCGGCCGTCTTCATGACGGCAGCAGGCCGGATCCGCTGGATCGGGCCGTATATGTCCACAATGAGATCATTCGGATCTATCCTTACGAAAACTGGAGTGAGGTCATCGCCCGGACGGCCATGGAGTATGAGCTGCGTTTCAGCGGTCTGGCCATGTATCCGCTGTCTTTGTCTGAAAGAGAGTACAACAGCGCGCTGGCTTCGTATCTGAAGCTGGGCAGAGAAAATGTGATCCGGGAAAATCTGGAGATGAACCGGATCATGAGGGAAGGATAAAAAGCAGACGCCACCTGGATGGCATCTGCTTTTGAAAAGAAAAGGATTTTGCAAATTGAAAAATGAAGACAGACTTACACCGCACTGACCATACCGTCGTACAGTTTCAGGGTAACAGCGCCGTCGGCCTGCTTCAGAGAATGGATCTTGGACAGGACATCGTCAGCCTTTACGTTCACTTCCTGTCCCAGATAGTCGATGACATGCTTTACGCCGTCTCTGTTAAGCTCTTTTCCATTGATCGTATATACTTCACCATTTTTCAGACCCAGCTCCAGATAAGTCGGGCAGTCCACATGAATTGATTTCTGCATTTTAGAACCCTCCGAATAAATATTTGTTTGATAAAATAATTATACGACACAACGCACAAAAGTCAATAGGGAATTCATAAAAATTACAAATTTTTTATTTTTATTCTCTTTGGGATACAGGATGCAATACGGTGATCCTGTGATTTTGAAATCCGGTGGTAAAATTAAGCGCTTTGTGGTAGTATAGAAATAGTAGTAACAGTATCTGGCTGCGGCAGGAAGAGGTGTTTTTTGTGAAAAGAGTACAGGATGAATATATGAAGCTTGGATTGACCGTCTTTTGGGCCGGGGCAGCCTTGATCTTTCTATACCGGATCATCGACCACTTTGCGTGGGTGCGGGAAGCGGTGGATACTGTGGAAGGCATTCTGTCTCCGTTCATTTTCGGCATGATCATGGCGTATCTTCTGTGTCCTGTATATAATGTTGTGGTAAGGCGGATGTATCATCTGCTGAAGGACGCTTTTCAAAAAGCGAAGACAGCGCTTCGCGTTGCCAGGGTGATGGGAACTGTGATCGCTCTGATGGTGCTGTTTGGCATCGTAGGCGGCCTCTTTGCTCTGGTGCTGCCGGAAACTGTCCGGAGCGTGATGGGGCTGGTGCAGATGCTGCCAGACCGGCTGACAGATCTGATCACCTGGGGAGAGTCTACTTTTACGGCGGAGCGGTATCCGGAGGCGGCACAGGCCGTGGAACTGTTGATCAGTCATTTCCGCGACAGCTTCTCGGAGTGGACGGAAAATGATCTGATGCCGCGGATCGGAGAATATATGGCGCAGATCTCCATGGGGGTCTATGTGACGATCAAAACGATGTTCAATCTCCTCATCGGCGTTATCGTCTGTGTATATCTGCTCAACAGTAAGGAGCTGTTCCGCGCGCAGATCAAGAAGTTCATCACCGCGACGATGACCAAGGAGAAATCCGATGAGATCTTTGAATTCGCGTATTTCACCAGCAGGACGTTCGGCGGCTTTATCAACGGAAAGCTGATCGATTCCCTGATCATCGGCATACTGTGCTTTATCCTGATGAGCATTTTCAATCTGCCGTATACAGTTCTGGTCAGCACGATCGTGGGCGTGACGAACTTTATCCCGTTTTTCGGACCGTTTATCGGAGCCGTGCCTTCGGCTCTGATCATCTGCATGGTAAGTCCGCTGAAGGCTCTCTATTTCCTGATCCTGGTGCTGGCGCTGCAGCAGTTTGACGGCAATATTCTGGGACCGAAGATCCTGGGCGGCACTACGGGGCTGGCAAGCTTCTGGGTCATGTTCGCCATTATCGTAGGCGGCGGCTTTTTCGGCTTTACCGGTATGGTGCTGGGCGTCCCGGTCTTCGCGGTGTTCTACTATTATCTGGGCCGCTACATCAAAAAGCGTCTGACACGCAGGAATATGCCGACGGAAACAGCGGAATACATGGATTTTAATAAATATGATATCGACAGGAAGGATGTATTGTAAATGAAGAGATTTATAGATGCGGATATGAGGGAATACACCTCGTTCAGAGCCGGCGGAAGGGCGGCGGAACTGGTGATCCCGGAAACGATAGAGGAACTGAGGGAGGTCCTGCAGAAGCTCTGCAGAGATGGGCGCAGGTTCATCATACTGGGAAACGGTTCCAATACTCTCATCGCCGACGGCGGCTTTGACGGTACGGTAGTGAAGCTGGGAGAAGCCTTCAGCGGCATCCGAATCGACGGGGACATGATCGCTGCCGGCGGCGGCGCTCTGATGAGCTCTGTGGCAAAGGCCGCGCTGAACGGGGATCTGACCGGCTTCGAATTTGCCAGCGGCATTCCCGGCAGCATCGGCGGAGCTGTTTTTATGAACGCCGGCGCTTACGGCGGAGAGATGAAGGATATCGTCAAGTCAGTGAGCCTGGTCAGCCGGGACGGAAAAACGCTGCGGACCGTCAAAGGGGAGGATATGGATTTCTCTTACCGGCACAGCTGTCTGGAGGAGACCGGCGACATCGTGGTCACAGTCTGCCTGCAGCTGAAGCAGGGCGTACATGATGAGATCGCGGCGCAGATGAAGGAACTTACCCGGCGCAGAAATGAGAAACAGCCGGTTCAATATCCGAGTGCCGGAAGCTTTTTCAAGCGGCCGGAAGGGTATTTCGCGGGAAAACTGATCCAGGACGCGGGGCTCAAAGGGCTGTCAGTAGGCGGAGCTCAGGTGTCGGAGCAGCACAGCGGCTTTATCATCAACAGAGGCGGCGCTACGGCAAAGGATATCACTTCCCTGATGCGTCTGGTGCAGAATACGGTATTTGACAAGTTCGGCGTAAGACTGGAGCCGGAGGTACGGATCATTGGAGAGGAATAATCTGATCACGGAGAAGTACCGGATGACCTTCGACTATCACACGCATACGGTCTACTCTCACCACAATCACGGCAAGGGGACCATCGAAGAGAATGTGCAGGCGGCGGTCAAAGCCGGTCTGTCGGGACTTGCCGTCACGGATCACGGACCGGGCCACCGGTTTTACGGCGTGCGCCGGGAAGACTTTCCCCTCATGCGCCGGGAGATCGACCGGCTGAAGGAGATATATCCTCAGCTGAAGCTGTATCTGGGCGTGGAAGCCAACATCGTGTCCGGAGGCCATTGCCTGGATGTGAACAAAGAGGACCTGCGGTATTTTGACTTTATTCTCGGAGGCTATCACTACGGGATTCCCGGAGGGTACTGCATAGGAAACTGGCTTGACGCCCATCGCGCAGCGCCGAAAGCCTTTGGCAGACGCCTTTTGATCAAAAATACGGACATGGCGGTAAAGGCTGTCTACGAGAACGACCTGCGGATCCTGACACATCCGGGAGACAAGGGGCGGTTTGATATAGGGGAGCTTGCCAGAGCCTGCGCGGACACGGACACCTGGATGGAGATCAGCACGTGGCATGCGCATCTGACTACGGAGGAGATCCGCATCTGCGCCAGGGAGGACGTAAAGTTCGTGATCAGCAGCGACGCTCACACGCCGGACCGGGTAGGCAGTTTTGAAGGCGGCCTGCAGCGGGCTCTCGCGGCAGGGCTTGACATAGAGAGGATCGTCAATATAGAGGAGTGTTAAAGATATGGAAAAGATGAAAGTAGTGATCGTCAGCGGTCTGTCGGGCGCGGGAAAGACCAACGCGGCAGACTGGTTTGAGGATCAGGGATATTACTGTGTGGACAACATGCCGCCGGCTCTGATCAGCAATTTTCTGGAGCTGACCGCCTATTCCAACCGGCCGATACGTCAGTCGGCTTTCGTCATCGACGTGCGGGGCGGAGAGTTTTTTGACGATCTGAATCAGTGTCTGTCGGATCTTAAGAGCCGTGCCGATATCGAATGCAGTCTGCTGTTTATCGAAGCGTCGGACGAAACACTGATCAAAAGGTACAACGAGACCCGCAGAAATCATCCGCTGTCAGAAGGCTCGACCACCCGGGAGGTCATCGAGGCAGAGCGGGAGAAGCTGGCGGAGCTGCGCAGGCAGGCGGACTATGTCATCGACACGACCAATATGAAGGTGGCCGGATTCAAGCTGGAGATGGAGCGGCTTTTCGTTGGCGCGGAACCGGAAAGCGCCTTCGCCATCAACGTGACTTCCTTCGGATATAAGCACGGGATCCCTATGGAGACGGATCTGGTACTGGACATGCGGTTCATTCCCAATCCGTATTATGTGCCCAGTCTGAAGCGGCTGACAGGCAATAACAAGAAGGTTTCTCAGTATGTGCTGCGGCACGAGATCGCGCAGAATTTTGTGACTCAGCTCCGGACCATGATCAACACGATCGCGCCGTGCTACGTGAAGGAAGGAAAATATCATCTCAACATCGCCTTCGGCTGTACAGGCGGCCAGCACCGCTCTGTGGCTATGGCCAACAGAATGGCAGAGGTTTTTCGTGAAGATGGTTACAGAGTCACTCTTGAACATCGGGATCTTTAATGGTATAATAGGATACTGAGGAGCATCCCGAGCGTTTGGGCCGGGGTGAAATAAGTAGTTATATATAAAGGAGAAAGACCAATGGACAAATTAATTATCAGCGCATGTATTTGCGGCGCAGAAGTTACCAAAGAACAGAATCCGAACGTTCCTTACACTGTAGAGGAGATCGCGAGAGAAGCAAAATCTGCTTATGACGCAGGCGCTGCTCTGATCCATCTGCACGTTAGATGGGATGATGGTACGCCGACACAGGATACCGGAAGATTCCAGGAGTGCATCGACGCGATCAGAAAAGAGTGCCCGGATGTTATCATTCAGCCTTCCACCGGCGGCGCTGTAGGCATGACTGACCTGGAGAGACTGGCTTCCACAGAAGTCGTTCCGACTCCGGAAATGGCAACCTTAGACTGCGGAACCTGCAACTTCGGCGGAGACGAAGTTTTCACCAATACAGACAACACGATCATCAACTTTGCCAAGATCCTGAAGGAAAGAGGCATCAAGCCTGAACTGGAAGTCTTCGATAAGGGCATGATCGATATCGCTATGAAGACTGCTGACAGAAAGGGCCTGCTGGTTCACCCGCTGCACTGGGACTTCGTACTGGGCGTACAGATGACAGCTACGATCAGAGACCTGGTATTCATGGTCGGCTCCATTCCTGCCGGCTCCACATGGACTGCGACCGGTATCGGCAAGAACGCATGGAACATTGCGGCTGCTACCATCGCTATGGGCGGACATGTAAGAGTAGGATTTGAGGACAACCTGTATCTGGAAAAGGGCGTTTTAGCTGAAAGCAACGGTCAGATGGTAGAAAAGGCTGTTAAGCTGGCCAAGCTGCTGGGCAGAGAGGTCGCTACACCGGATGAAGCAAGAGAGATTCTGGGTCTGGCTCTTAGAAAATAGGAGTATACATACGGTTTGTTTCAGTAAATTTAAAACAATCAAATTAACCAGCTGGATCTGTTCCAGCTGGTTTTTGCATAGAAAAAAGGCAGTGCCGCGCAGGTTAAAAATGTTTATCGAAGTGCAGCATCATCAGGCGCTCGACCTCTTCTAATTCGCCTTTCGCCGCCGCCTCTCTGATGGCTTTGTGCTGCGCAAGGTTCTGCGCCCGGTTGTCGTCATGTTCCTGATGGTTGTAGCGGGTCAGCAGATACAGCATCGGCGCAAGACCATCGTAAATTTTCAACATTCTCTGATTGCCTGTAGCGACCACGAAGATCCGGTCAAAGGCGATCGCCTTTTCAATGAATGCGGCAGGATCACCGGCGTCGAACGCACGCTGCTGCTCCGCAAGGGCTTCGTCCATCAGAACAGTCAGATAATCCAGTTTGCCCGCGGCATGACAGAGCCCGTAGGCGCCGTATACTTGTACAAAAAAGGAGCGGGAGATCTCGTTGAACAAAGTGGAATTGAAGCTGATGACCTGTACCTTGGTGCTCAGCGTCAGTTCTACAAGTCCTTCTGCTTCCAGACGGGAAAGAGCTTCTCTGATGGGAGTATTGCTGATCCCCAGTTCTTTGCTGAGAGAGGTGATATTGATGGTATCACCGAAGTCATATTCCTGTTTGAAGATTTTATCTTTGATGACCTGGTAAGCCTGGTCTTTCATACTGGTTTTCATAATTGTCGCCATAGTATTTTTCCCTCCAGAAATATTATACATCAAATGAATGTATTTTGAAAACATAAATTATTTTTCTGATAATTTCAAAAAAATAGCTTGACAGCAGCGAGAAATGGACTATAATTAAAAACAAGAATCATCGTACATCATGCATCATCCATCATGCACTTAAACAGCGAGACGTGTATGTGTAGGATCGAGTCTCATACGAATGAACCATATAAAGAATGAAAAGCAATTTGACGGAGGTGAACGTAATGTCAAAAATTACTGAATTAGCTGCAATCGTAGAAGAAGGTTTGATTGATCAGGTCGTTCCTGCAGTACAGGCAGCCCTTGACGAGGGCCATGCACCGCTGGATATCTTAAATGAGGGGCTGGTGGAACCGATCAATGTTCTGGGAGAAAAATTCCGTGACGGGGAAATTTATGTGCCTGAACTTCTGATCTCGTCCAAAGGCATGAAGATGGGCGTAGAGGTGATCAAACCTCTGCTGGTCAGCGGCGATATCAAGGTTCTGGGTAAATGCCTGTTCTGCACCGTAGAAGGCGACATGCATGATATCGGAAAAAATCTTGTTACGCTGCTTTGTGAAAGCGCCGGATTTGAAATTGTCGATCTGGGCATGGACGCTCCTGTGGACGAGATCGTTGAGGCCATCGAGGAAGACGACAGCATTCAGATCCTTGGTATGAGCGCGATGCTGACGACGACGATGTACGCGATGCAGGAAACCATCGAAGCATTAGAGGAAGCGGGTCTTCGCGACAAAGTCAAGGTTATGGTCGGCGGCGCGCCTGTAAATCAGGACTTTGCTGATAAGATCGGCGCTGACGGATTCAGCCCGAACGCGCCTGCGGCAGTGGAACTTGCCAAGAAGCTGCTGGCATAAGAAAGCCGCATCGTTTGAATCACTTTTAGCTGACCTTTAGATGACTTTGAGTTGACAGAGAAAGAAGGAATTTGAAATGAGAAAACCATATAAACTGAAATTAAACGCGGCGTCACCGCTGGCGTTTCTCTCTAAAGAAGATATGGAAAAAATACATAGCTGCGCACTGGAACTTCTGCAGGATGTAGGCGCGGAAATTCAGCACAAGGGAGCGATCGAAATGCTCAAAGAAGCGGGCTGCTATGTAAAGAGAAAAAGAGTCCATATTCAGCCGTCCTTAGTGGAATGGGCGCTGAAGCAGGCTCCGTCCAGGATCCTGGTTTACGACCGTGACGGAGAGATGGCAATGGATCTTTCCGGCCGCAACTCCTATTTCGGAACCGGTTCGGACTGCTGCAACCTCTATGACTGGGATACCAGAGGAGAGCATACCTTTACCGAACAGGACATGATCAACGGCGCGAAGATCTGCGACTGCATGGACAATATCGACTTTCTGATGTGTCTTGGCCTGATGTACATGTATCCGGGCACCAGCTATGAGCATCAGTTTGCGGCTATGCTGAGAAATACCACAAAGCCGATGGTAGTTACCGCGGCGGACAGAGAGAGTATCAAGAACATCGCAGAGATGGTAGCCGTTGTCAGAGGCGGCATGGAGCAGGCGATCAACAAGCCGCTCATCATTCTTTACGACGAGCCGACTTCACCGATGAATCATACCTTTGAAGCGATCGACAAGCTGATCTACTGTGCGGAACACATGCTGCCGACCAACTACGCGCCGGCCATCATGCTGGGCGGCACAGGTCCGATGACCATCGAAGGCGGGCTGGTACAGTGTCTGGCAGAGTGTCTGACCGGTATCGTGATCCATCAGCTGGCAAAACCGGGCGCGCCGTTTGTATTCGGCGGCTGTATCACCAATATGGATCTGAAGATCACGCAGCCGGCATATTCTTCTCCGGAAGCGAATATGTGCTACTCCCTGATTCCGCAGATCGGGCGCGAGCTCTACAATCTGCCGACCTGGGGCATGGGCGGCGCCTGCGGTTCCAAAATGCCGGATGCGCAGGCAGTTTCCGAGGGAACCCAGCAGGCATATATTTCCGGTTTATCCGGCGTCAACCTGTGTCATGACGTGGGCTTCATGAATTACGGCCTGACCTTCTCCTTTGAATTCCTGGTTATGATGAATGAGGTCATCAGCCAGCTGAGAAGAGTCTTTGACGGTGTAAATCTGACAGAGGAAAATCTGGCAATGGATGTGATCAAAGAAGTCGGTCCGAAGGGATATTTCCTGGCAGAAGATCATACGCTGCGCCACATGAGAGAGATGTGGGAGCCGAAGGTACAGGACAGAAACGATCATGACAAGTGGCAGAAGCTGGGCAGCCTGTCTATGGAAGAACGGGCCCATGCCATCGTAGAAGATATTATCAAGAACTATGTGCCGAAGCAGCTGACAGAGGAACAGGAAGCGGCAATCCAGAAGATCCTCGATGAGGCAGACGCGGCAAGCAAAATAAAAGCATAAAAATTTTATGACAGGGGCAGAGGTATGGAAGGTATCACGGAAGTATTTCTGCCCTGTCCGGATTCGAGGCGAAAAAGATGAAACTTGGAATTGGCATAGATACGGGCGGCACCTGCACAGACGCGGTCATCTACCGGTTTGAAGACGGGCAGATCCTTGCCTGTGCAAAGACGAATACGACAAAAGAGGATTTGTCTGTCGGTATCAGAGAAGCGCTGGCGGGACTTCCAAGGCATCTGAGCGAAGCGGCGCAGGTGATCGCTCTTTCCACAACGCTGGCGACCAATGCCTGTGTAGAAGGCAAGGGAGGCCGCGGCAAGCTGATCTTCTTCGGAGTCAGACCGGATAATGTGCGCAGAAGCGGCGCGGAGTACGGACTTGTCATGGACGATACGCTGCTCTTTATCGACAGCAAGACCCGTCCTGACGGGCAGATCGTGCGTCAGCCGGACTGGGCGGATTTTGAGGAGCGGATCGCATGTGAGCTGGCGGACTGCGAGGCAGTCGGCGTAGTGGAAATGTTTGCGAAAAAATCCGGCGCTCCCATGGAAAAACGGGCAAGAGAGATCATACAGAAGCATTTCGACATACCGGTAGTCTGCGGACATCAGCTGTTCGCAGAAAACAATATTGTAAAGCGGGGCGCCAGTGTCCTGCTCAACGCGCGGCTGATCTCCATTATTACAGGATTTACCGCGGCGGTGAAACAGGCGCTTTCTGAGCTTTCTCTCGATGTGCCCTTTGTGATCGTCAGAAGTGACGGCACCATGATGAACGAGGCGTTCGCAAGGGAACATCCCATCGAGACGCTGCTCTGCGGGCCGGTCGCCAGCGTGATGGGGGCTATGACCCTGACGGACAGGCAGGATGCGGTCATCATCGATATCGGCGGAACAACGACTGACATTGCCTTTGTAAAAGACGGCAGCCCAAGGACTTCAGAAAACGGCGTCAGAATCGGAGGATTTGACACTTTTGTAAAAGGACTCTTCGTAGATACTTTCGGTCTTGGAGGAGACAGCGGCGTGCTTATGGACGCGGAGCGGAATCTGCGGCTTTCCGGGGAAAAGGTGATGCCGGTGTGTATGGCGGCCAGTGCGTATCCGTCGCTGAAAGAGACCCTGAGCGAGCTTGCGAAGAGCAGAAGTCTGGGCATAACCGCCAAAGAAGGCATCTATCTGGGTCTTAGAGATATTGGAGAGCGCTGCAGCTACAGCGCGGAGGAAAAGCAGATCGCGCAGATTTTTTATCATCATCCGATGACGCTGGCAGAGGCAGGAAGACAGCTGGGAAGTTCGATTTACGGCAGGCAGATCGAAAGGCTGGTCCGCGAGGGGATTCTGATCCGTTGCGGTCTGACGCCGACCGACGCCATGCATATCAGAGGAGATTTCAGCCGTTTTGACAGGGAGGCTTCGGTGCTGGCGGCACAGCGTTACGCGCAGATCCGCGGAGAAAGTGTGGAAGCCCTCTGCACGGAGATCTACAGCGCCGTTGAAAAGAAACTGTACTGCAACATTGTCCGCATTCTGCTGCAGGACGCGCATCCGGCGTGGACAGAGGATGTGCCGGAAGCTTTGATCCTGGACGCCTATGAGCGGGCTAAGGCAGAGGAAGGGGAAGACTTTTCTAAGGACTTCTTCGATGTGAGATTTGCCGCGAAAGCGCCGCTGATCGGAGTAGGGGCGCCGACCCACGTATTTTTACCGGCGGTGGCAAAGCTGCTCCGCACAGAGGTACTGACGCCGGACTACGCGCCGGCGGCAAATGCCCTTGGCGCCATTGTAGGCAATGTTTCCGCAAGGGTAGTTGTGGAGGTGCAGCTGAATCAGACGGACGGATCCTACACTGTATTTGGCAGAGGACAGCGGTATATCAGAACCGACCTGGAAGAGGCGAAGGCGCTGGCGAAGACACTGGCAGAAAAGCTGGCGAGGGAAGAAGCCGCGCGCCGGGGCGCGGGCGGTCAGATCCATGTGAAGACAGAGGAACATGAAGATATCGTGCAGACGGATTTCGGGCCGCTGTTTATGGGGTACAGGGCGGCAGCTGTGGCTGCCGGGGAGATCGGACTGTAACAGAAGGCCGCGCAAGAAGACGCGGATGTGTACGCCAGAAGGAGGCGAAAAAAATGACAGATAAGAATCAAAACCAGGGATTCAGTTCCATTCTCGGATTTTTACTGACGACCATCGGGTTTGCGGTAGGCGTAGGAAGTCTGTGGAGATTTCCATATGTTTGCGGCACCAACGGCGGGGCATTATTTATTATCGTTTATGTATTAGTTATTATCGTGATCGGCATTCCGCTGCTGACGGCGGAGATCTCCATGGGCTATGTGACGCAGAAGACGGCAGTGGGCGCGTATCAGACCCTGAAACCTCATTCAAAGTGGTATTATGCCAGCTATCTGCATATTCTGGTAGCAGTTCTGGTAAACGGCTACACGGTGCCGATCTATGTATGGATCCTCGCTTATATTTATAAGACTGCTACGGGATTCTTTGTGGGGATGGATGCTGCCGGTATCGCAGAGTCTTTCGGCGCTTTGACCGCGGATTCGACAACCATGTTCCTCTTCGCGATCATCAACTGGGCGATCATTACGGTTATCGTCAGCGGAGATGTGCAGAACGGCGTTGAAAAAGCCAATAAGTTCCTGCTTCCTGCGCTGGCAGTGATCATGGTGGTCTGCATCGTCATCGGACTTCGGGTAGACGGCGCGACCAAGGGACTTGCTTATATGTTCAAGCCTGATATGTCTACATTCTCGTTCAACGCTGTGACTGCTGCGGTCGGTCAGGCATTCTTTGCGATCGGCATCGGTATGCTGGCATCTATGATCTTCGGCAGCTATATCAAGAACAAAAATGAAAATATTATCAAGCATGCGACGATCATCAGCACTTCTATCATCATTGCGGGTATCGCGGCAGGACTGATGATCTTCCCGATGGTATTCGCCTTTGATCTGGAGCCGGGCGCAGGCGTGGGCCTGACCATGATCACGCTGCCGAATGTATTCAACTATATTACCGGCGGCAGAGTGATCGGAACGCTGTTCTATGTGGGATTCTATTTCGCGGCGCTTTCATCGGCGATCGGTCTTGCGGAAGCGATCATCGCGGTAGTGATGGACAGATTTGCGCTGACCAGAAAGAAAGCGGTGGCGGCAGTAATGGGAGTTATCATCGTCATCGGCTGCGGCTCTATTCTGATTCCGGGATTCCTGGATAATGTGGACATCGTTACCAGCAACTATCTGCTTGTGATCAGCGGATTCCTGATCGCGATCTTTGTAGGCTGGATCTGGGGTATTGACAACTTTTTGGACGCGATCAACGTGAAGAAACCGATCGCGCGCCTGTGGCTGAAGGTGTCGGTGAAGTACCTGTGTCCGATAGCGATCGCAGTGATCTTCGCGGGAAACTTTATTTAAACTGATCATATATCTGGATCTGAAGAAGCAGTTTTTTACCGGGGAGCCGCGCAGCAGCTCCCCTTTTTCTGTTGAATTTCCGCTCATAAAACGATATACTATAGTAAGTTCCTACGTATCGGAATATCAGGGAGACAGGAAAGAAGAGGAAATACCAATGTCATTTTCCACAGAGACTAAAAACGAATTATCAAGGATCGAACCGGAAAAGAAGTGCTGCCAGCTTGCGGAGATCGCGGGATTTCTGCGTGTCTCAGGCAGTCTTCGTCTGGCAGGCGGCGGAAAGTTCAAGATCGCTGTCAGCACGGATAACCCGGCGGTGGCTCGTCACTATAAGAAGCTGATAAAAGAATACTTTCAGGTGGATACGGAACTGGAAGTAGGAGAAACGCCGGGACCGAAGAAGGGACGGGCGTATTTTCTGACCATCGGGCCCCAGATGCGCAGCGAGCAGATCCTTCGGGAAACCGGCATCCTGCTGGTGCGGGAAGGCAACAACTACATTTCCGACGGCATCTACAGCGACCTGATCAAAAGCAAGTGCTGCCGCAAGGCCTATCTGAGGGGCATCTTTATGGGCAGTGGCAGTGTCAGTGATCCGTCCAAAAGCTATCATCTGGAGTTCGTCTGCGCCAGCCGGAATCTGGCAGCCGATCTGAAGAAGATGATAAACACCTTTGTGGAACTTTCTGCCAAGATCGTGGAGAGAAAGGATAAGTTCGTCGTGTACATGAAGAATTCTGAATATATCTGTGACACGCTGGCTATTATGGGTGCGCATACCCAGATGCTGACCTTCGAGAATGTAAAGGTGCAGAAAGGCATGGTCAATAAAGCGGTTCGTCTGACCAACTGCGATACGGCAAACACGGACAGGACGCTGGATGCTTCACAGCGGCAGATCGACAGTATCCGGAAGATCCAGGAGGCGGGAGTTTTTCACAAACTGCCTGAAAAGCTGCAGCAGGCGGCGGAGCTGCGGCTGGAATATCCTGAGGCAAGCCTGGTCCAGCTGGGTGAAATGATGGATCCTCCTATGAAGAAATCGGGAATTAACAACCGTTTCCGCAAGATCGAGGAGATCGCTTCCAAACTGTAAAAATTCTGATAAATTATACAAACTTCTGCGCAGTGCAAAAAATTTGAGCACTGTGCTTTTTTTGATTATTTTTAATCACCGGGCGCCGGAGTATAATCTATACTAACTTGAAAAAAGCGTTTTAGCTGGAAAGGAGTAATGACTGTATGGAGAAATTTTCCTGCGGAGTGGTTAAGCATAGGAAGGTGATTTTGATCTTGTGTCTGCTGCTCTGCATCCCATCAGTGATCGGGATGATGAGCACCCGGATCAACTATGACATGCTGACCTATCTGCCAAAGGGGCTGGACACCGTGACCGGTCAGGATATACTGATGGACGACTATGGAAAGGGCGCTTTTTCTATCATCGTTATCGAAGATCAGACGCCGGAAAAGGTTGAGACACTCAGATCACAGATCAGCCAGATCCGGCATGTGGATTCTGTCATTGCGTACAGCAGCGTTCTGTCTGCTGACGTGCCGCTGGAGCTGCTGCCGGATCAGTACTATGACGCGTTTAATCAGGGGGACGACACTCTGATGGCTGTCTTTTTTGACACTTCCACGTCGGCGGATGAAACCATCGAGGCCATCGGAGAGATCCGCGAGACGGCAGGCGAGACCTGTTATGTTACGGGTATGTCGGCGCTGGTCAAGGATCTGAAGGATCTCTGTGAAAAAGAAGAACCGATTTATGTGGGTCTGGCGGTGCTTTGCGCTACGGCGGCTATGGTGCTGCTTCTGGATTCATGGGTGATCCCGTTTATCTTTCTGGCCGGCATCGGTATGACGATCCTGTACAACCTGGGGAGCAATCTCTTCCTGGGGGAGATCTCTTACATAACAAAGGCGCTGGCGGCGGTTCTGCAGCTGGCTGTGACAATGGATTATTCGATCTTCCTGTGGCACAGCTATGAAGAGGAGCAGAGCCGGCAGGGCAGCAAAGAGCAGGCTATGGAGGCGGCTATCCGGCATACCATCTCATCGGTAGTCGGAAGTTCCGTCACGACCATCGCGGGTTTTATAGCCCTGTGCTTTATGAGCTTTACCTTAGGCAGAGACCTGGGCATCGTCATGGCAAAGGGAGTTCTGCTGGGCGTTATCGGATGCGTGACCATCCTGCCTGCCCTGATCCTGACCTTTGACCGGATTATTGAGCGGACAAAGCACAGATCCCTGATACCGGAGATGAAAAAGCTGGCGGCGCTTGTAGTCAGGAAAAGCCCTGTCTTTCTGGTGATTTTTGTCCTGATCCTGGGGCCGGCCGTTTACGGCTACAACAATACCAATATCTACTACGATATGGCGAGCGCGCTGCCGGAGGATATGAACTTCGTCATCTCCAATGAAAAGCTGATGGATGAGTTTGATATGGCGACGACTCATATGATCCTGGTAGATAAGGATATGGCAAAAGAGGATATGAAGGAGATGACCAGCGATCTGCAGCAGACAGACGGTATCAAAGCCGCCCTGTCTTTAGATTCGGCGCTGGGCGGAAGCATTCCGGAAGAGATCCTGCCTGAGGAAGCTGTTGACACTCTGAAAAGCGGAAAGTACCAGCTGATGCTGGCTATGAGCGAGTACAGGACCGCGAGCAAGGAGGTCAACCGTCAGCTGACAGCCATGAACGAGATCGTCAAAGAGCATGACCCGGACGGCATGATCATTGGAGAAGCGGCATGCACCAAGGATCTGATGAAGACGACAGACCGTGATTTCAAGATCGTCAGCGCCATTTCCATCGTGCTGATCTTCATCATCATCGCGCTGGTCGTGAAGTCTGCCAGCCTGCCGGTGATCCTGGTGATGACCATATACTTCGCGATCTTCATCAATCTGGGACTGCCGTATTATACCGGGACCTGGCTGGCCTTTATCGCGCCGATCTGCCTGACGACCATCCAGCTTGGATCTACCGTGGACTATGCGATCCTGATGACCACCCGGTACAAGAGAGAGCGTGTGTCGGGCGAGGAGCGGGACGCGGCTGTTATTACAGCGGTGTATACATCGATACCGTCCATACTGGTCAGCGCCGTCGGATTCTTCGCGGCAACCTTTGGCGTAGCCGTGTACTCGGAGATCGATATCATCAGCTCCATGTGCAGCCTGATGGCAAGAGGCGCTCTGGTCAGCATGCTGGCAGTCATCTTTATCCTGCCGGCCTTCCTGCGGCTTCTGGATCCTCTGATCATCAGAACTACAGGAGGTATGAGAACTTTACGTAAGAATAGAAAGAAAGAGGGGACAGCAGCATGAAGAAAAAAAACAGAGGTCTGCGGTGGATGGTCATTTTTCTGACCGTCGCCCTGGTTACCCTGGGCGCCGTCAGCGTGACGGCCTTTGCCGAGCAGTCATCAAAAGATAAGAAAACAGACAGCGCCGCAGAAGAAAAAGACGCAGAGAAAGAGAACAGATCAAATGAAGAGACCGTGTATGTGCTCACCGACGCAGACGGCACCGAACATCAGCGTATCGTCAGCGAGAAGGGCGAGCTGCACTATGAAGGCTATCAGGACTGCAAACTGCCGGTGACCGTAAAGATACAGTACACTTTGGACGGCAAAAAGATGCAGCCGGAAAAGCTGGCAGGCAGGGACGGTCATCTGGTCATGACACTGACCTACGAAAATCATACCGCTGCGGTGCCGTTTCTGGCCGTCAGCGGCATGGTGCTGGATCATGAACACTTCTCTGATATCAAGGTAGAGGGCGGCCGCATGACCGACGATGGAGACCGGACTATCGTGCTGGGTCTTGGCATGCCGGGTGTGGCTGAGAATCTGGGCAGCGCCGCGTCAAAGCTGGATCTGCCGGAAAAAGTTACAGTGTCAGCGGATGTGAAGGATCTTCAGATGGAGACCGTCTATACCTTCGCGACCAGTCAGGTATTCTCTGAACTGGAGCTGTCAGGCAGCATGGATATCTCTGAGCTGACGGGTCAGATGGATCAGCTGACGGAGGGCGTAGACCAGCTTCTGACAGGAACAGGACAGCTTGATGACGGGGCTGTGAAGCTGACGGAAGGCGCGGAAAAGCTTATGGAGGGCGCGTATGCCCTCCGTGACGGGGCAGGACAGCTGCATAAAGGAACACAGGAGCTGAAGAACGGCGTCGGACAGCTTACCAAGGGCACACAGGAACTGAAAACGGGAGCGGAAGAACTGCAGGGCGGCAGTACACAGCTGAAAACCGGCGCTGACCAGCTTTCTGCGGGTCTGGACCAGCTGACACAGTCCAGTCCGGCGATCAACGCCGGCGCGAAACAGATGGTGGACGCAGTGTTTGCCTCTGCGAGTCAAAGCCTGCAGGCAGCAGGTATAAACGTGACGCTGACGGCTGATAACTATGCCGCGGTGCTGGAACAGGCCGCGGCAGGGGGATCGGCGCAGGCTGCTGCGGTAAAACAGCAGCTGGATAACGTCCTGACGTTTTATAACGGGGTACTGACATATACAGCAGGCGTCGATAACGCGGCGGCAGGAAGCAAAGTTTTCTCTGGCGGGATCGATGCGGTAGCGGCAGGCGCGGAGAAGCTGGCAGGGGGAGCGGAAGCCCTGGAGAAAGGACAGAAGCAGCTGTCAGGCGGCATCAGTAAGGTGGATGCCGGTGCAGAAAAACTGTATGGAGGCACCAGGAATCTGGCGGATAAGGAAAAAGAACTGACCGCCGGCATACAGCAGCTGGGAAAAGGGGCAGAGGAACTGCACAAAGGCGTCAGACTGATGTCTGGTGAACTGGCCGATAAGCTGGATCAGCTGTCAGCAGGAGAACTGACTGATCTGATCGACGGACTTTCAAAAATGGCCGACGCGGCAAAAAAATATGATTCCTTTGGCGGCAAAGGCAGCTATGAAAGCGTAAAATTCATTTTTAAAACAGACGGAATTTCTTCCAAATAATACATGTTTCTAGTTGAGGGAGGCAGATTTTTTCTGCCTCCTTCTGTATATAATAGAAAGTAGATGTTGAAAAAAAGAATATATTATTTTGGCGACTTTTGCTGTTTAGCAGATTGAATTAGTGGTATAATTGAAATAAGGATGAGAATTTTTGTTTTTGTCCACAAACAAGCTTAAAGCATAAACCGATAGGAGGTGATGAACCAGTGTTTGCTGATGAACTGGCAAAGATCCGGGAAAGCGAGACCGAGGCAGAAGAAATTCTGAAGAACGCGAAACTGGAAGCCAGACAGGCTTTAGCGGATTCCAGAGCTGAAGCTGCGAAACTGGTAGAGGAGGCGAAGGCAAAGGGGAAAGAAGCCTATGACGCATTCCTCGCAGAGGGGCAGGCAGAGTCTGACCGGCAGTACGACGCGTTTCTTGCTGAAACGAGGGAAAACTGCCGGGCGGTTATGGATGCCGCTTTGAAAAAACAAGATGTGGCGATATCTTATATCGCAGAAAGGATCGTGGGAGCAAGTGTCGATCGTTAAAATGAAAAAGCTGGCTGTTATAGGCCATGACACTGTGAAAGATCAGCTCATATCCGATCTGATGGAGGCGGGTGCCGTGCAGATCACGGACCAGAGCCAGAGACTTGCTGAGGATGAAACGCTGAAGAATTTCGGCGTTCGTGACGGAGATGAGGCCAGAGTGGCCGCTCTTGACGCCGACATCAACAGAGTGTCCATCGCTCTGGATACGCTGGAGAAGTATTCTACAGCCAGGAGCCCGTTGTTCTTTACCCGCAGAGCTATGAAGCGGTCTGCTTTTAAAGAGACCGTAAAAGACAGGGGGAAACTCTTCGTTGACGCAGGAGAGATCTTAAAGCGCAATGACGAACTTCACAAGCTTCGGGAGCTGATCAACAAGAAAACCGCTGATCTGGCGGCTGTTACGCCGTGGGTGGTCTACGACCTGCCGCTGGAAGTGGAGGAAACGCGCTGCACAGCTGTCGATCTTGGCGTAGTGCCTGCGGCCGCGGACGTAGATGCCATAAAGGAAAGGATCTTTGACGGCAGAGAGGCGGCAGTGCTTTTGGAGGCCGGCCGGGATAAGGATCTGATCTATCTGGTGACTGTCACCATGAAAGAGGATCAGGAAGAAGTCCTGACTATCCTGAAGCAGCACGGCTATACGCCGACGCCGTTTAAAGGCTGGACCGGAACAGCGGCAGAAAACAGAGAAAGAATCCTCACGGAGATAGAGGATACAGAGAATCGGTGCAGACAGGTAGAAGAGGAGATCACCGGGCTTGAGAGCCTGAAGAACGGCATCGAATGTCTCTATGATGACCTGGTGATAGAAAGGGATCGGGAGAAGATCAAAGGCAGACTGCTTAAAAGCAGACGGACCTTCCATCTGGAGGGCTGGGTGCCTGAGCCGGCAGCAGAGGCGGTGGACAGGCTCCTTGACGCGGCAGAGTGCTGCTTTGCCTACAGAGATCCCGAGGACGGCGAAGAGGTGCCGGTACTCACAGAAAACAACAGCTTCGTATATCCTTTCGAAGCGATCACCGAAATGTATTCGCTGCCTGATTACAGAGGCGTAGATCCGACGAAATATTTCGCCCTCTTTTACGCCATGTTTTTCGGCATCATGCTGTCCGACGCGGGCTATGGCATCATCATCGCCGCCGCATGTTTCATCGTGCTTCGGAAGTTCGCTCTGGAAGGTATGACCTACAGGATGATCAAAATGTTCATGTACTGCGGTATATCCACGGTATTCTGGGGCGCCATGTTCGGCGGCTGGTTCGGAGATTTCTTCCAGGTGGCTGCAAAGACCATCTTCAACAAAGAGATCACCATATCGCCGCTGTGGTTCAATCCGATCGAGGATCCGACCAGGCTTCTGATCTGGTCGCTGGTCTTTGGCGTGATCCATCTGTTCCTGGGTATGGGCATCAAAGCTGCTATGCTGATCAGACGGGGTCAGTGGAAGGATGCAGTCTGTGATATCTTCTCGTGGTATCTGGTCATTCTGGGCGCGGCCATGTGGCTGGCAGGCGGCAGTCTGTCTGAGGCTCTGGTGAAGCCGGGTATGTATATGGCCATCGCGGGAGCGCTGATCCTGCTTCTGACCGGAGGACGAAACAACAAGGGGATCGGAAAGATCACAGGAGGCCTGTCCTCACTGTACAATGTTACAAGCTATATCTCGGATATACTGTCCTACTCCAGACTGCTGGCGCTGGGTCTGGCTACCGGCGTTATTGCCACGGTGGTCAATACCATGGGATCGCTGGCAGGCGGAGGCGTTTTCGGGACCGTTGTACTGCTGGTGGTGTTTGTCATCGGGCACACCTTTAACCTGGCCATCAACGCTTTGGGCGCTTTCGTCCATTCCAGCAGGCTGCAGTATATTGAGTTCTTTGGAAAATTTTATGAAGACGGCGGAGAGGAATTTGATCCGCTGCGGAAAAATACGAAATATGTTCGCTTAACGAGCGATTTAGATGGAGGTAAGAAATGATTACTGGAAATGTTTGGGCACTACTTGGTGCGGCAGTTGCGGCTTTAGCTGGTATAGGAAGCGCTATCGGCGTAGGTATCGCCGGTCAGGCAGCGGCAGGAGTCCTTGCTGAGGATCCTAAAAAGTTTGGTAAAACCCTGATTCTGCAGGCATTGCCTGGTACGCAGGGCATCTACGGTCTGCTGATGGCTTTCCTGATCTTTATCCGTATCGGCCTTCTGGGCGGCGGTATGATGGATCTGGACGTAGCGCAGGGACTGTATATCTTCGCGTCCGGCATTCCGATCGGACTGGTCGGTATCTGGTCCGGTATCGCCCAGGGCAAGACCGCCGCGGCAGGAATCATGCTGCTTGGCAAACGTTCTGATCAGATGGCAAAGGGCATCATCTACGCAGCTATGGTAGAGACCTATGCGATCTTCGCGCTGCTGATCTCCATCCTGATGCTGTTCAACCTTGGAATTTAACGAAAGGCGTGAACAAAGAATGAGTATAGAAAAAATAACATCGAAGATCATCGGCGACGCCCAGACAGAGGCCAGAGCAGCGCTGGATCAGGCACAGGCTGAAGGAAAACGGATCGTGGCGGAAGCAAAAGAAGAAGCTGCCGGAATCCTGTCCAAAGCTCAGGCTGACGGCCGCAGCGAAAAAGAAAAGCTGATCAGCCGCAGAAGGGCTGTAGCCGACATCGATGGACGCAAGATCGTTCTGGAGGAGAAACAGAAGCTGATCGCAGACTGTTTTGATCAGGCTGTAGAGAAGATAACCTCCATGGACGCGGAAAGCTACACGGATTTTCTGGTACGTCTGCTGGTGTCTGTCGGCGAAACGTCAGGCCAGCTGATTTTAAATCCCCGCGATGCCGAAAGGGTCGGAGAAAAGCTGGTGGCAGCCGCGGCAGAGGCCATTTCCGGCAGCGCGTTTACATTATCTGAAGAGACCCGGAACATCAAAGGCGGATTTCTGATGAAAAAGGGTTCTGTCTATGTGAACTGCGCCGTAGAGGCTCTGGTGGATGAGGCCAGAGAAGAGCTGGCGGGAGACGTGGCGGCCCGGTTGTTTGAGTAAGGAGATAGATTCTATGGCAAAACGCAAAACAGAAGAATACATCTTTGCAGATGCATATATAGGAAGTTTCGTCAGGAATCTGATGAGCAGGCAGGATATGATGCGTCTGGCCGCCTGCAGAGATCTGCCCGCGGCAGAGAGCATTCTGCAGGAGTTCGGCTATGGCGAGGCCAAGGAACTGTATAATAATGATATTGAGTGGTTCATCAGGCGTGAGCAGAATAAGCTCTTTGATCTGATCTATGATACTCTGCCGGAGAGAAAGGAGCTGGCGCTGTGCCTGTTTCCTTATGACTATCACAATGTGAAAGTCTGCCTGAAGGCAGAATTCCTGGGCGTAACGCCTTCTGAGGATCTGCTGGTATCTACCGGAGATATGGATTGGAAGCAGGTGGTGGCCATGGTCCGGGACAGGAACTATATGTTCATGCCTGTCCATATGAAAGAAGCCATTATTGAGGCCACAGACCTGTTCGGCAGAGGCGGCGATCCGCAGGAGATCGATATCATAATGGATAAAGCCTGCTACAGGCAGATGCTTGAAGCGGCAGAGGCGACAGGGGAAGATTTTCTGATCGGCATCGTTAAACGCCAGATCGATATCCTGAATCTGAAGACCTTTGTCCGTCTGCGGCAGATCGGGAAGGCCTGGTCCTTTTTCCAGAAGGTGTTCCTCGCGGGAGGCAATATCAGCGAACAGTTCTTCATTACATCCTATGAGGAGCCTTTCGCGCAGCTGGCTGACAAGCTGGGGCCTTACGGGCTGAGAAACGCTATGGCTGAGGGAGGCAGAGAGCTGAAGGAGACCGGTGATTTTGCCCTCTTTGAGAAATTGTGCGACGACGCGATGATGGAGTTCAACAAGCAGGCGAAGTACGAGTCCTTTGGCATCGTTCCTATTGCGGGATACTGGTATGCCAAGGAGATCGAGATAGACAACCTGCGTATCATTCTGACGGGGATCCTGATCGGATCGACCCCGGAACAGATCGGTGAAAGATTGAGGGAACCATATGTATAAAATAGGTGTGATCGGCGACAGGGATTCAGTTCTGGGATTTAAGGCCGTGGGACTGGACGTGTTTCCCTGCAGCCGGGGCGATGAAGCGAAAAAGGTCCTGCATCAGCTTGCCAAAGGGGAATATGCGATCATTTACATCATAGAAAAACTGGCAGCAGAGCTGACAGAGGACATCGATAAATATAAAGACTCAAGACTTCCGGCGATCATCCCGATTCCCGGTAAAGAAGGAGCTTCGGGAACAGGGATGGACAACGTGAGAAAGTCCGTCGAACGTGCTGTAGGAGCGGACATACTATTTGGAGGTGAAAAATAGATGAGTCAGGGAAAAATTGTAAAGGTATCAGGCCCGCTGGTCGTGGCGTCCGGCATGGAAGACGCGGATATGTTCGACGTGGTCCGCGTAGGCGATCTGGGACTGATCGGTGAGATCATAGAGATGAGAGGCGATATGGCCTCCATTCAGGTATATGAGGAAACGGCAGGTATCGGACCGGGAGCTCCGGTGGTATCTACAGGGGCGCAGCTCTCTGTAGAGCTGGGGCCGGGCCTGATCGAAACTATGTATGACGGCATCCAGAGACCACTGGAGGCTATGCGTGAGAAAGCGGGTTCCAACATCACCCGCGGCATCAGCGTACCTTCTCTGGATCGTGAAAAGAAGTGGGAGTTCGTACCAACGGTCGCGGCAGGTGACACGGTCGAAGCCGGGGACGTGATCGGAACGGTACAGGAGACTGTGGTAGTTCAGCAGAAGATCATGGTGCCGTACGGCATCAGCGGAACTGTTGAAAGCATCGAGAGCGGGCAGTTTACCGTGGAAGATGTGGTATGCAGAGTGAAAAAAGAGGACGGCACTGTGGCAGAGCTGACCCTGATGCAGAAATGGCCTGTCAGACGGGGACGTCCGTATAAAGAAAAGTTAGTGCCGGAAATGCCTTTGATCACGGGCCAGCGTGTCATCGACACTCTGTTTCCTATCGCAAAGGGCGGCGTGGCGGCTATTCCCGGACCGTTCGGTTCCGGCAAGACGGTAACGCAGCATCAGCTGGCAAAGTGGGCTGACGCAGATATCGTGGTATACATCGGCTGCGGCGAACGCGGCAACGAGATGACCGACGTACTGATGGAATTCCCGGAACTGAAAGATCCGCGCAGCGGAGAATCTTTGATGAAGCGTACCGTGCTCATCGCCAATACCTCCGATATGCCGGTAGCGGCTCGAGAAGCGTCTATCTATACGGGCATCACCATAGCGGAGTATTTCAGAGATATGGGCTACTCCGTGGCTTTGATGGCTGACTCCACGTCCAGATGGGCGGAGGCTCTTCGTGAAATGTCCGGACGTCTTGAGGAAATGCCGGGTGAAGAGGGATATCCTGCCTATCTGGCGTCCCGCCTGGCTCAGTTCTATGAGAGAGCCGGACGTACGGTATCCTTAGGCAGGGAAGGCCGGCTGGGCGCATTGTCCGCCATCGGTGCAGTATCCCCTCCGGGCGGCGATATCTCGGAACCGGTATCTCAGGCGACTCTGCGTATCGTGAAGGTCTTCTGGTGTCTGGACTCCTCTCTGGCCTACAAGCGTCACTTCCCGGCTATTAACTGGCTGCAGAGCTATTCGCTGTACGTGGACCGTCTGACCAAATGGTATGAGGAGAATGTCAGCAGAGAGTTTCCGCAGATGCGTCAGGAAGCGATCATGCTGCTGCAGGAAGAAGCAGAGCTGGATGAGATCGTACAGCTGGTCGGCGTAGACGCCCTGTCCTTTGAGGACAGAGTTAAGCTGGAAGCAAGTAAATCCATCCGTGAGGACTATCTGCATCAGAACTCCTTCCATGAAGTAGATACCTACACCTCTCTGAATAAACAGTTTAAGATGCTGAAGCTGATCCTGGGCTACTATGAACTGGCGCGGGATGCGGTGGCCAAAGGAGCGCCGTTTAACCAGCTGGCTGTTTTGCCGGTAAGAGAGACCATCGGAAGATTCAAATATATTGAAGAAGATAAGATCGACGCTGCTTATGAAGAGACTCTTGCTGAGCTTCACAGGCAGGTCGCAGAGCTGATCAGTAAGGAGGCTGAAGACGATGATGAAAGAATATAAGACCATATCAGAAGTTGCAGGGCCTCTGATGCTGGTCAAAAATGTAGAAAATGTTACCTATGACGAGCTGGGCGAGATCCTTCTGCCCAGCGGGGAGAAGAGACTTTGTAAAGTCCTGGAGATCAACGGCAGCGACGCTCTGGTGCAGCTCTTTGAGAGCGCCGCGGGCATCAACCTGAAGGAATCCTCTGTCAGATTTCTGGGTAAAGGAACCCAGCTGGCTGTATCGCCTGAAATACTGGGTCGTGTCTTTGACGGTATGGGACGGCCGAAAGACGGCGGTCCGGATATCATCGCGGAAAAGAAGATGGACATCAACGGCCTGCCGATGAATCCGGCGGCAAGAGACTATCCGGCTGAGTTTATTCAGACAGGCGTATCAGCTATCGACGGATTGAATACTCTGGTCAGAGGGCAGAAACTGCCGATCTTCTCAGGATCAGGTCTGCCTCACGCGGAACTGGCGGCGCAGATCGCCCGTCAGGCAAAGGTCATCGGCGGAGAGAGCAACTTTGCTGTAGTCTTCGCTGCCATCGGCATCACCTACGAAGAAGCGGACTTCTTCGCGGCTGACTTCCGCCGCACCGGAGCTATCGACAGAACAGTCATGTTCATGAATCTGGCTAATGACCCTGCTGTAGAGCGTATCGCGACGCCGCGTATGGCTCTGACAGCCGCGGAATATTTGGCCTTTGATCTGGGAATGCACGTGCTGGTCATTTTGACGGATATCACCAACTACGCGGAAGCGCTTCGTGAGGTATCGGCCGCCCGTAAGGAAGTGCCGGGCCGCCGCGGATATCCGGGCTACCTGTATACGGACCTTGCTACGATGTATGAGAGAGCTGGACGTAAGAGGGGGCAGGAGGGCTCTATCACCATGATCCCGATCCTGACCATGCCGGAAGATGACAAGACCCATCCGATCCCGGATCTGACCGGATACATCACAGAAGGACAGATCATCCTGTCCCGTGAGCTGTACAGAAAGGGCATCAAACCGCCGATCGACGTACTGCCGTCCCTGTCCCGTCTGAAGGATAAGGGTATCGGTCAGGGAAAGACTCGTGAAGACCATGCTGATACGATGAATCAGCTGTTTGCCGCTTACGCGCGTGGCAAAGAGTGTCTGGAACTGATGACGATCCTGGGCGAGGCGGCGCTGACGGAGATCGACCTGATGTACGCCAAGTTCAGCCAGGAGTTTGAGAAGCAGTACGTATCTCAGGGATATGAAACTGACAGAACCATTGAGGATACTTTGAATCTGGGCTGGGAGCTTCTGAAGCTGCTACCTAAGAGTGAACTGAAGAGAATCAAAGACGAGTATATAGAGAAGTATTTAGGGTAGGTGATGATTCATGGCTGAAAGAATGAATGTGAATCCGACCCGGATGATGCTCACGTCTTTGAAGAAACGTCTGAAGACTGCCACACGCGGCCACAAGCTGATGAAGGACAAGCGGGACGAGCTGATGAAGGAATTTCTGGAGCTGGCCCGCGAAAACGGGCGCCTGCGCCAGGAGGTAGAGAATCGTCTGGCTGTGGTGTATAAGAACTTCACCGTAGCCAGCGCCATCATGAGCCAGGAGGTCATGGAGGAATCTCTGATGTTTCCAAAACAGGGCGTTATCCTGGAAGTGGGAAACAAGAACATCATGAGCGTGGATGTTCCGGTGTTCTCCTTTAAGACGACAGCAGAGGATCCGTCTAATATCTTTCCATACGGCTTTGCCCGGACTTCCGGAGAGCTGGACAACTCTATTTCGGCCCTTTCGGATCTGTTTCCGATGCTGCTGGATCTGGCGGCGAAGGAAAAGGAGACGGCGCTGCTGGCTGCCGAGCTGGAGAAGACCCGCCGAAGGGTAAACGCTCTGGAATATGTCATGATTCCGAAGCTGCAGGCTACCATCCGCTACATTCAGATGAAGCTGGATGAAAACGAGAGAGGCAATCAGACCAGACTGATGAAGGTCAAGGATATGATGCTGGCCGAATCCATCGCAGAAAAGCGGCAGCAGGATGAAGAATGCTGTCAAAGGTATGCGGAATAGGTGAATTTACAACAATGTAGATTTATTTTATTATCTTGCCAGTTTGTTATCTTGCTATTTGGTTTCAAATTTTTGCAAATCGGTTTCTTTTGAAACCGATTTTGCTATTTTTGAAACCAAATCAAGCGATATATTGTGATGATAGGTGCTTTTTATGAATTTTGATGAGAACGAATGGATGAACTTGTAATTATTACACATAATTACATAGGTAAGACGCGAATTGATGCTCGGAATATGGTTTTGGTTTCGTTTTTCATGATTTTGGTTTCAAAAGAAACCAGTTGCCCTTTATTAGAAACGAACTATGGCAAAGCAGCAGGAAAAAGATGCGGCAGTTAAGAAAGAGAATGGGAATAAAATCTTTATTGACAAATAGATGACATTATTGTAATATTATTCTATAAATAAAGCTGACAAATTAGATAAAAGGGGAACAGTTATGAATTACAGAGAGAGTACGGAGATGCAGCTTGATTTTTTGAGAAGAAAAGAGAAGCAGCTTTCGGAACTGCTTATCTTAGCGCCCGGGGGAAAACTGGAAAGGAAAAATGCTCATGGTAATATATACTATTATGTAAACCAAAATGGTAAGCGCAGCAGTCTGTTTGGGAAGCAGCAGCTGGTGAAGAGATATTTACATAAAGAGCGGTGTGAAAAACAGCTGGCATCTGTCAAAAATGATATTCCGATTCTGGAAAGAGTGTTGAGACAATACCAGCCGATTCTACCGTCTGATAACTGGTGGGATGACAGAGAACAGGAGCAGAACTGCTATAAGACGGAAGACAAACGAAATTTATATAAGGGTGTGTATTACCGCTCCAAGTCAGAGATGGTCATTGCGTCTCTGCTGTCGTCTTACGATATTGAATTTAAATATGAGGCGTCCATGGAGGTGAATGGCAGACAGGTGTATCCTGACTTTATCATAAAGAGGCCGAGAGACGGGAATGTATTCATCTGGGAACATTTTGGCATGGTTACCGATGACAGGTATCTGAAAAAGGCTTTCCGGAAGCTGGAGGAATATCATCACTGCGGTATTGATCTGTGGGATCAGCTTTTGATATCTTTTGATCAGAAAGACGGGGGTATCAGTGCTGACGGCATCGATAAAATGATCCGCACGTTTCTGCTTTAAATTTGACCCTTACCGTGGTACAATGGAGTTGTCCCAATTTGCGAGGGCAAATTGCTGGAAACTCCTTGTGCTTTTGCGCCCCGGGAGGACGAGCATGCAAGCGAAGTACGACTGGCCAGGCGCAAGTCGTACAATGGAGTTGTCCCAATTTGCGAAGGCAAATTGCCGGAAACTCCTTGTTGATATATGGTTGATATAAAAAAAGAATGGGGATGATTTTTTGAAAGATACTGAATTTGCAAAGGAGATACAGTCAATAATCCAGGGAAACATGCAGCAGCCGGAACGGCTCAACGCCCGTCTGAAGCTCCGTCTTGCGGACTGCAGCATAGGGGAAAAAGGAAAAAAGGTGTCATATCTCTATGATGCTGAAGAATGGGGTCTGAATCCCTACGGCGGCGTTCACGGCGGCGTGATCTGCAGCCTTTTTGATACGGGCATGGGAATCGGCGCGGTGGCGCTATCCGGTAAAATGGTATCTACGGCTGATATATCTGTCAGCTATCTGAAGCCGATGAACGGAAAGCAATTCCGGTTTGATATCGAGTATACCAACGTAGGCAAGCGGATGATCCGCTGCATCGGAAAAGCTGTCGATACAGCTACCGGCGTGGTCTGCGCGACAGCAATGGCCAGCTTTGTGACCACAGAGGCAAAGGTGCCGGGCCTGCAGGTGTAACCTGATACAGCATAGCATAACAAAAGACCCTGCCGGGAGTACCAAAGCCGGCAGGGTCTTTAAGCAATTAGGAAAAACTATTTTCTCTTGCAGTCTTTCGGAGTTACACAAGTACCGGTAGCTCTTGCTACTACGATAGGCTCTTCCAGGAAGTCAGCTGCGGAAGCGTTGATGTCTTTTCTGGAAACGATAACTTTTCTGGCTTCGAACTTCATTTTTCTGGAAGTGTTGCCGATCTTGGTGATCTCGCCGTAAGCTTCGATATAGTCGCCGGCATATGTAGGAGCCAGGAATTCTACGTTGTCATAAGCGCAGAACAGACCTTCGTCTCCGTCCAGTTTGATCAGCAGTTCTGTAGCTACATCGCCGAACAGGTGAACCATGTGTGCGCCGTCAACCAGCTCTCCGCCGTAGTGAGCATCCTTTGCAGACATTCTGACTCTGATAAGTGATGTGATTTTCTCTTCCATTTTCATTCTCCTTTGTTAAACTTAAAAACGATTTTCATACTTCAATTATATATCGGAAAAATGTAAATAACAATTGCAAATTGTACGCCGATGGGGTATCATTGAAATTACAGGGGGAATGAACCGAAAAGTGTTCACTAAATAAAGGAGCGAATCGAAAATGACCCAGAACTATGGAATGAACCGTGTATTGGAGCCGCAGCATGTGCTGCCGACCTCGGCATGGCGGCTGGATAACAGCAGAACGATCGAAGCGGCTGAGATCCGGGTGGATATACGGAGAATTCATATTGAAGGAACCAGCTTCAAACAGATCTGTCTGGAAGCTAATAACAATGAACAGAGGATCAGGCAGAAGATCATGGATATCGTGATCCGACGGGGAAAGCTGCACAATCCGGTTACGGACACGGGCGGCCTTTTTTATGGAGTGGTCTCGGAGATCGGGGCTGAGTATGATAATAAGAAGGGTTTTGCGCCCGGAGACGAGGTGGTGTGCAATGCGTCTCTGGCGTCGGTGCCTATCTACATTGACAAGATCCTGTCTGTAGATCGCGCGTTCGGACAGGTGGAGATCGAAGGCTATGCCATATTATACAATGAGGTGCCTCTGGTAAGAAAGCCGGAAGGCATTCCCATCAATCTGCTGCTCTTTGCCTTTGACGAATCGGGAACGCTGTACCGCATCAGCAATACGGCTGTAGGCAAGCGCAAGTTTCTGGTGGTGGGAAACAACATGCTCTCCAACCTGTTATTTGGATACGCCATACGCAAGGTCGCCAGAGAGGACGCGGAGGTGGTCTGCCTGCTGGATCGGAAGACGGATATGGTCCTGAAAGGCCAGTCCATCGACGAGCTGATACACCGGGTCTTTACAGAGGTCCATTATCTGGATATCCTGAAGCCGATGGAATGTCTGGCCGAGCTGAATGCGGACGCTCTCTTTGACCTGTCGGTCAACTGCGCGGATATTCCCGGCGCGGAGACCATCAATATCCTTGCCACAAAGAGCGGCGGCACGGTAGTCTTCGCGAACCTGATCAACAACTACAATATCGCGCTCTATATTACAGAGTCTATTTCACGCCAGCTGGATATCCGCTGCGCTGACGGGTATCTGGAAGCCTACGACGAGTTTGATATCGAGATCGTAAAGGATCTGGTGCCGTATATTGAAAACGCGGTGGAAGCTAACCGGGCCATGGATGACGACCCGTCTTATCCTATCAACCGGCAGACACGTCTGATGGAGGCGTCGGGCCAGCGTCAGACCATGCTGGAGGATTTCGTCTGCGAAAGCAGGGCTATGGCTTCTGTGCTGGACGAGATCCTGACCGTATCAAAGTACGACTGCAACGTGCTGATCACAGGCGATACGGGCGTAGGCAAAGAAAAGGTGGCCAACATAATATATAAAAACAGCAGCCGGAAGATGCAGCCGTTTGTCAAAGTCAACTGCGCTTCTATCTCGCCGACACTGATCGAATCGGAGTTTTTCGGTTATGAAAAAGGGGCGTTTACCGGCGCCAGCGTAAACGGAAAGAAAGGCTATTTCGAACTGGCAGATAATGGAGTTATCTTCCTGGATGAAATAGGAGAACTGCAGGCGGATATGCAGGCCAAGCTGCTGCGGGTCATTCAGGACGGCGAGTTTTTCCGGGTAGGCGGTACGACGCCGATCAAAACCAATGTGCGGATCATCTCCGCGACTAACCGGGATCTGGAGGAGTTTATTGAAGAACAGAAATTCCGCAGGGATCTGTATTACAGGCTCAATGTGGTCAGGATCAGAGTACCTTCCCTGAAGGAGCGGACTGGTGATATTCCGGCTCTGGTCCGGCATTTTCTGAAAAAATACAGCGAGAAATTTCAGATCCGGCGCGAGATCGACGATGACGCGGTAGAGTATCTGAAGCAGTGCGAGTGGTCTGGGAATATCCGCGAACTGGAAAATGTGGTCCAGAGGCTGATGATATCGGCAAAGGGAGAGAAGATCGCCCTTCTGGATGTCATGCGGGAGCTTCACGCGGAGGTCTTTGAGGGAACGGAGTTCAGCTCATCCCCGGAGGATGGCGGAAATGGTCAGGTCATGGACATGGAAAAGATGGTGGAAAACTTTGAGAAGAACATCATCAAGCATGCCTGCGAGAATTACGGCTCTACGAGAAAGGTAGCCAGAGCTCTCGGAATCAGCCAGACCCAGCTGGTGAGAAAGAAGAAAAAATACGAGATCTAAACAGCAATTGGAAAACGAACATAAATCAGTTCGCATTAAAAATGGTGAACATAAAACGGTTCGAAATTGTGCTGAGTTAGAGAGATCCATGTAGCTGAAATGCCGTGAACCCATTGGAAACAGTGGGTTCTTTTTCTTTGGAAAGAAGTTGGCACGACTTTTGCTACAGTAATTCACGTCACAAAGTGCGGCGTCGGGACTGCGGTCTGACGGACACCCTTTGATGAAAAAAGAATGAGGAGGATGCAAATGGAAAACAAAACATATAAGAAAGGCGATATCTTTGGAACACATAGAGTCATCAGTCCGGAGGGCACGCTGCCGCAGCCGGCTGAGGTGCTGGACAACACCATGGAAATTTACGATAACGAGGTGCTGATCGACGTTCATACGCTGAACATCGACTCTGCGTCTTTTACGGAGATAGAAAAGAGAGCGGGCGGCGATGTGGAGGAGATCAAGAAGATCATCCTGGGCATCGTTGAAAAGACCGGCAAGCACAAAAATCCGTGGACCGGTTCCGGCGGCATGCTGATCGGCAAGGTAAAGGAGATCGGGCCGAATTATGAAGGAGACCTGAGAGTGGGCGACAAGATCGCGACGCTGGTGTCCCTGTCCCTGACGCCGCTGAAGATCGACGAGATCAAAGAGGTGAGAACTGAGATCGACCAGGTGGACATCAAAGGCCAGGCTATTCTGTTCCAGTCCGGGCTGTACGGCATTCTGCCGAAGGATATGCCAAAAGAACTGGCACTGTCCGTACTGGATGTCGCGGGCGCTCCGGCGCAGACAGCGAAGATCTGCAAGCCGGGAGATACTGTCGTGGTCATGGGCGGCGGCGGAAAGTCCGGGATCCTGTGCTGCTGGCAGGCTAAGAAGCAGGTCGGCATCAACGGCAAGGTCATCTGCGTGGACGGTTTCAAGAAATCCCTCAACAGGGCGATGTCTGTAAAGTGCGCGGACGAGTATCTGGTCGTAGACGCGACCAACGCAGTGGAAATGTACGAAGAGATCATGGAGGCTACTGATGGCGAACTGGCAGATGTGGTCATCAACGTGGTGAACATTCCGAATACAGAGATGTCTTCTATCCTCGCCTGCAAAGACGGCGGCCTGGTATACTTCTTCTCTATGGCTACCAGCTTTACAAAGGCGGCGCTGGGCGCGGAGGGCGTCGGCAAAGATGTCAACATGATGATCGGCAACGGCTATACCAAAGGCCATGCCAACGCGGCGCTGCAGGTTCTGAGAGAAGACGAAAGGATCATGAAACTCTTCGCGGAGCTGTACGCTTAATCTGAATGAAGCAATTATGGTTCAACTCTGAAATTGAGTGAACCTCAAACGGTTCGATTGTTATTTTTTTGATAAATGATCGATTTGAGAGCGTTTGCGGTATAGACACCAGACGACAACTCACTTATAATGAGGTTAGTCATTAAAATTATGCAGAGGCATAAAATTGAAATTTGTTATATTTTAATCTTAGGAGGATGATTATTATGAAAAAAGGATGCCCTTACGGAACCCACAGAGTTATTTCACCAAAAGGTGTTTTACCTCAGCCAGCAGATGTTATCGATAACACTATGGAAATCTATGACAACGAAGTTCTGATCGATGTCAAGACTCTGAACATTGACTCCGCTTCTTTCACTGAGATCGAAAGAAGAGCAGGCGGTGATGTTGAAGAGATCAAGAAGACCATGCTCGGCATCGTTGCTAAGGCTGGTAAGCACAAGAATCCTTGGACTGGTTCCGGCGGTATGCTGATCGGTACCGTTAAAGAAGTAGGACCTGCTTATGAGGGAGATCTGAAGCCTGGCGACAAGATTGCTACACTGGTTTCTCTGTCCCTGACTCCGCTGGTTATCGAAGAGATCTTAGAAGTAAGACCTGAGATCGACCAGGTTGATATCAAGGGCCAGGCTATCCTGTTCCAGAGCGGCATCTATGCTAAGCTTCCTGATGATATGCCGGAAGGTCTTGCTCTGTCCGCACTGGACGTTGCAGGCGCTCCTGCTCAGACTGCTAAGCTCGTTAAGCCTGGTGACACTGTTGTCATCATCGGCGGCGGCGGAAAATCCGGTCTGCTGTGCCTGTACGAGGCAAAGAAGAGAGCCGGCGTAACTGGTAAGGTTATCTGCGTTGCAGGTTCCCCGAAATCTGAAGCAAGAGCTAAGGGCCTTGACCTGGCTGACGAATACTTCGTACACGACGCTACTGACGCAGTAGGTATGTACAACAAGATCATGGATCTGACAGACGGCAAACTGGCTGACATCGTTATCAACTGTGTAAACATTGAGAACACTGAAATGGCTTCCATCCTTGCCTGCAAGGACGACGGCGTAGTATACTTCTTCTCCATGGCTACCAGCTTCACTAAGGCAGCTCTGGGTGCAGAAGGTGTCGGCAAAGACGTTACTATGATCATCGGCAACGGCTACACGAAGGGTCACGCTGCAATCACTCTGCAGTGCCTGAGAGAGCACGAAGGCCTGAGAAATCTGTTCCAGGAAATGTACGCTTAGTCGTATAGAATACTTATTGCCGCAGCTCCCTGCGGGCTGCGGCATTTTTCTAAGTGATTATAATCATACAAACACAATAAACCGTAAATTAAGGAGAGATTTATTATGGCAAAAAGAAATTGGAAGGACATTCCTCTGTTTAAGGATGTTACTGACGAACAGTGGAATGACTGGCACTGGCAGGTATCTCACAGATTATCCACTGTAGAAGATATTGCACAGGTGATCAACCTGACCGAGCAGGAAAGAGCTGACATCGAAAAGGTAATCGGCGGATTCAGAGTAGGCATCACTCCTTACTATGCTTCTCTGATGGATCCTGATGATCCGAGAGATCCGGTAAGAATGCAGGCAGTTCCGACTCTGGCTGAAATGCACAGATCTGAAGCAGACGATGCTGACCCGCTTCACGAGGATGCTGACTCTCCGGCTCCTGGCCTGACCCACAGATATCCGGACAGAGTACTGTTCCTGATCACTGACCAGTGCTCCATGTACTGCCGTCACTGCACCAGAAGAAGACTTGCTGGCGAAACTGACGGTGCGAGATCCAGAGAAGACATCGATGCATGTCTTGATTACATCAGAAGAACACCGGTGGTAAGAGACGTTCTGCTTTCCGGCGGTGACGCTCTGTGTGTAGAAGACGATACTTTAGAGTACATCATCAGCGAACTGAGAAAGATTCCTCATGTTGAAATCGTAAGACTTGGTTCCAGAACTCCGGTCGTAATGCCGATGAGAATTACTGACAATCTGGTCAACATGCTGAAGAAGTATCATCCGATCTGGCTGAACACACACTTCAACCACCCGAACGAAATCACAGAAGATTCCGCAGAAGCCTGCCGCAAGCTGGCTGACGCAGGTATCCCTCTTGGCAACCAGTCCGTACTGCTCAGAGGCGTAAACGACTGCAAGCACATCATGAGAGATCTGGTTCAGCAGCTGGTTAAAATCAGGGTAAGACCTTACTACATCTACATCTGCGACCTGTCTGTAGGTATCGAACACTTCAGAACTTCTGTTGCCAAGGGCATCGAGATCATCGAAGGTCTGAGAGGACATACTTCCGGCTACTGCGTACCTACATTTGTAGTTGACGCTCCTGGCGGCGGCGGTAAGACTCCGGTAATGCCTCAGTACATCATTTCCGAGACACCTGACAAGGTTATCCTCAGAAACTACGAAGGCGTTATCACTACTTACACCCAGCCTCGTCTGCCGGATCTCAAGTGCACTTGCGACTACTGTACCGGTAAGAAGACTTATAAGTATCAGGGCGTATCCGCATTAGGCGAAGGACTGCAGATCAAATCTATGGAACCGGCAAACCTGGCAAGACACGAGAGAAACAAGCACGAAGAATAAGGTTAGCAAGGAGAGGGGGCCGATGGTCCCCTTTCTGTACCTTTAAACAAAGGAAAACAAACAGGATTTAAGTATTTTGAAATAGGAACAGGAATTATGGGTTTACTCTGGGATTTATCAACGAAATATAAGACGATTTCCATCGTAGGCATGGCTAAGAACGCGGGAAAGACTACTGCTCTCAATTATCTGATCGAAGAGGCGATGGACGAAGGACTGCAGCTGGGGATCACATCCACAGGCAGAGACGGTGAGACCACAGATCTGGTTACCGGCACCGATAAGCCGAGAGTATACCTTTATGAGGACACCATCGTTTCCGTCCCGACCCAGCTGTACGAGCTGGCGGAAGCGGGACTGGAGATCGTTCGGAAGTCCGCTTACAGAACGTCTATCGGAGAGCTTCTGCTCTGCAGGGTCGCGGACAGCGGATATGTGCAGATCGCAGGACCGGTGGCAACGGCTGATACGAAGAAGATGTGTGCGGAGATGTTTGACATGGGATGCGAACTGATCCTGATCGACGGCGCTATCGACAGAAAATCTATCGCTTCGCCGGAGACCTCTGACGCGATCATACTGTCGACAGGAGCTGTTTTGTCCAGAAGCCTGAAGAAGGTGGTAGAGGATACCTCGCATATCGTCAACCTGTACAATCTGCCGGTGCTGGAGGAAGGAACCGCGAGAGAACTGGTCGCTTCCCGCCTGCAGGACGAGAAGATCATGCTGATAAAAGGAGACAGGGCTGAGCAGCTGGATCTGCTGACCGGTCTTGGGGCCAGCCGGTTTATCGATGAAGCGATCGACGAGGAGACCCAGTATGTGTACATACCGGGAGCGCTGACAAAGAGCGTTATTGCTGATATACATCCGTCAAAGCTGAAACGGGTGCAGTTTATCCTGAAGGATCCGACGAAGATCTTTCTCGACGCGGTCAGCTGGCGGCAGCTGGTGAAAAAAGGATTCACAGTCCGGGTACTTGCGAATATCACAGTAGCCGCGGTCACGGTCAATCCTTTCGCGCCCAGCGGGTACTCCTTTGATCACGGCGTACTGCTGGAGGCAATGCAGAAAGCGATGCCGGATATTCCGGTTATAGACGTTAGATTGTAATTGGCTGAAAGGAGAGAAACGCTATGATGCATGGTTCCAACAGGAGACTGGCAAATGTGAAGACCAGGACGGAAACAGGGCTGGAATACGTGATGAACAAGCTGGATATCAATACGCCTTTCGGTCAGAAAGTCCGGAAGGAGACCCGGCCTTTTTTTCCAGGACAGGAACAGGAGCTGCGGGCGGAGCTTGATAAAGTCCAGCAGATGGTTGATTTTGTCCGTGAGAACGAGAAGCTGGTCGGACGGCTGTCTGAAACCTTTATGATGATGAAGGATGTGTCCTATACCATAGAACGCAGCGGCAGCAGCGCGCTGTCTGTGGTGGAGCTGTATGAGATCAAATCTCTGCTGCTCAATATGCGGTCTGTGGCTAAGATCTGCGGGGACGCGGGGACACAGGTGCCTTCAGAGTATATGCTGGAAGATACAGAGGAACTGCTGGATGCTCTGGATCCCCGGCACGACCGGCTGAATACGTTCTATATTTATGATGATTTTTCAGAAACGCTGGCAGATCTGCGTAAACAGCGAAAAGGTCTGGAGATTCAGATCCGAAAAGAGCAGAAGGCCAGAAAGGAAGAAATACGAAAAACGTATGGCATCGTTCTGACGCCTAAGTTTGATGTGGTCATTCCGCGTTCCAGCGACCTGCTGGAGAAGGCGAAGAATATTTCCAATCTGGAAGCTGTCAGCGAAGATTATATGTCAGTCACCTTTGAACTGACCAAGAATGAAGCTGTATACGCTCTGTCCGGACAGATGGAAGAGCTGAATACGGCTATTGACGCAGAAGAGACGATCATCAGGGAGAAGCTCTCCCTGAGAGTCAGCGAATTCGCAGACGTGCTTCTTGCAAACTGCGAGAAGATCGGGCGTCTGGACTTTACTCTGGCAAAAGCTGTCTATGCGGACGCGCATAGATGTGTGAAACCGGAGATCGCAGATGAGCATGTGGTAGAGATCACGGAAGGACGTCAGCTGCAGGTGGAGGATATTCTTTTATCAAAGGATAAGACGTACTGCCCTGTGAGCATTTCCCTGCGCGACGGTGTTACCTGTATCACCGGCGCGAATATGGGAGGAAAGACGATCTCCCTGAAGCTGTGCGGCTTGGTGCCGATCCTGGCTCAATACGGTTTCTTTGTTCCGTGCAAAGAAGCGCGGATCGGTCTGTCAAATTATATGCAGATCCTCATTGGAGACAGCCAGTCGGTGGAGCGCGGTCTCTCCAGTTTCGGCAGTGAAATGGAGGAACTGAAAGAAATTCTGGATAACAGCAGGGAACGTTCTCTTCTTTTGATCGATGAGATCGCCAGCGGGACTAACCCGGTGGAGGGCCTTGCTCTGACCCGCAGTCTGGTAGATTATCTGATGGAAAAACCATATATCAGTCTGATCACGACGCATTTTGAGGCGGCCTGTGAGGAGCCCGGCGTCACGAATATGCAGGTGAGAGGCCTCGCGGATGTGGACTTCAACCGGCTTGACAGCGAACTGCGCTATGCGAACCGGAAAGAGCGGATCAACATCATCGGTAAATACATGGATTACAGGCTCTATGAGGTGACAGAAAACCGTGAGATCCCGAAAGATGCGTTAAACATTGCGAAAATGCTCGGTATCGGTAAGGAAATTATCGATGGAGCGAAAAAATATTTGAAATAAGGAGACTATTAGGATGAAAAGCAAATTAAATCTTGACCCAAAAGTAGTCGACAGTGCTCGTCAGCATGCGGCAAATATTGCCCACGACATGCAGGACTTCATTGACAGACATACCACTGTCAGTACAGAAAGAACTATTCTGAGACTTTTGGGCGTAGACGGCGTAGACGATGTTGATACTCCGCTGCCGAACGTGGTAGTAGACCAGTTGAAGGACGCAGGCGCGCTGCCAACAGGCGCCGCTTACTGGATGGGAAATGCCATCGTACAGACCGGCAAAACTCCGCAGGAGATCGCTGAGGAAATGTCTGCTGGAAAGCTGGACATCACCAAACTTCCGACCTGCACACAGGCAGAGGCTGCTGAAGCGCTGAAGCCTGCCATCAAAGCGACCTTTGACAGGATCAATATGCAGAAGGCAAAGCGTCAGGAGTATCTTGACACTATCGGAGAAGGTCCGGAACCATATATCTACGTTATCGTTGCTACAGGCAATATCTATGAGGATATGATCCAGGCGCAGGCTGCGGCAAGACAGGGCGCGGATGTGATCGCGGTAATCCGTACGACTGCACAGTCCCTGCTGGACTATGTACCGTATGGTCCGACGACAGAGGGTTTCGGCGGTACATATGCGACTCAGGAGAACTTCAGACTCATGAGAAAAGCGCTGGATGAGGTCGGTGAAGAAGTCGGCAGATACATCAGACTCTGCAACTACTCCTCCGGTATGTGCATGCCTGAGATCGCTGCCATGGGCGCTCTGGAAAGACTGGACGTTATGTTAAACGACGCTATCTACGGCATCCTGTTCAGAGATATCAACATGCAGAGAACACTGGTCGACCAGTTCATGAGCCGTGTTATCATCGGTTACTGCGGTATCATCTTCAACTCCGGTGAGGATAACTATCTGACTACAGATGACGCGATCGAAGCTGCGCACACCGTAACAGCTTCCCAGTTCATCAACGAACAGTTCGCAGTGCTTGCGAATATTCCGGAAGAGCAGATGGGTCTGGGCCACGCGTTTGAAATGGATCCGTCCACAGAAGACGGCTTCCTCCTTGAACTGGCACAGGCACAGATGGCAAGAGAGATCTTCCCGAAGGCAAGATTAAAATACATGCCGCCTACTAAGTTTATGACAGGCAACATCTTCAGAGGACATCTGCAGGATGCGCTGTTCAATCTGGTAACAGTCTGGACAAACCAGTCCATTCTGCTGACAGGTATGCTGACAGAAGCAATTCATACACCGCTGATGCAGGACAGATACCTTTCCATCGAAAATGCCAAGTATATCTTCAATAACTGCAGACATATCGGCGACGAAGTAGAGTTCAAAGAAGGCGGCATCATCCAGAGCCGTGCGCAGGAAGTGCTGGGCAAAGCTGACGCGCTCCTTGCTGAAGTAGAAAAAGAAGGTCTTTTCTCCACGATCGAAAAGGGTATCTTCGGCGGCGTAAAACGTCCGTTTGACGGCGGCCACGGTCTGGAAGGCGTTTGCGTTAAGGGCGAAAACTACTTCAATCCGTTCATTGAATTATTTATGGATCACGAATAAGGAGGTGTGTGACAATGACAACAGAATGCAAAGCAACCAGCAGTGTAGATTTAACATGTGTCAAGCCTTACGGCGACGCATTAAACGACGGTAAAGTTCAATTATCATTCACTCTTCCTGTACCTTACGGTGAAGAAGCAGAGGAATGCGCAAAACAGTATGCGAAGAAATTAGGCCTGACAGAGCCGAACGTAGCATATTACTGCGAACTGACAAAAGGATATACATTCTTTAACGTTTACGGCTGCGCGCAGCCGACCATCGACTTTACGGCGATCAATGTGCCTAAGGTAGAGGGTACTGTAATGGACCGTGTAGAGTGCGGTGAATGGATCGGCGAGCACATCGGCAGAGATATCACCGTTGTCGGTGCTTCTATCGAATCCGACGCTCACACAGTAGGTATCGACGCGATCATTCAGATGAAGGGCTTCCACGGTCACTTCGGTCTGGAAAGATTCAAGAACGTCGTTCCTTACAACATGGGTTCCCAGGTTCCTTGCGAACAGCTGATCGCGAAGGCAAAGGAAGTCAACGCGGATGCGATCCTGGTATCTCAGACTGTAACCCAGAAGGACATTCATATCCAGCAGCTGACTAAAATGGTAGAGCTGATGGAAGCAGAAGGTCTCCGCGACAAGATCATTCTGACCTGCGGCGGCCCGAGAATCTCCCACGAATTAGCACAGGAGCTGGGCTATGACGCTGGTTTCGGTCCTGGAAAATATGCAGAACATGTTATGTCCTACATCATGCAGGAAGTGGAAAAGAGAGGCTGGCAGGATAAGGCAAATATTGCTGACCGCTAGTCGCTGAAACAGGGAAAATCTTAGCTGAAAGAGCTGCAGATCATTCAAAAAAATTTTTGAACTGTACTTTGCGAGAATCCGGAGGGCGTTGAAATAACACGCTTCAGCGCCCTTTGTTAGATATTGACAATTTCTTGACAACCATAAAATACAGGAATATAATATTCATGGGTTTTTTATTGGCCCGAATAAATTTATTTGGGAGGAAAAAGAAAACATGTTCAAAAAACTATCTAATGGCTGTGTAAATCTGGTCAACAGATTCTTACCAGACCCATTCATTTTCTGTATTATTTTAACTGTGGTTGTGTTTATCGCAGCAATGCCTGCCACCGGCGCCGGCCCGATCGAAATGGTCAACGCCTGGGGCAACGGTGTTTGGAATCTGCTGGCATTCTCCATGCAGATGGCTCTGGTGCTGGTACTGGGCAATGCCTTTGCCAACGCTCCGGCAATCAAGCACATTGTATCCGGCATCGCAAGCACTGCGAAAACGCCTGTTCGGGGAATTATCATAACTACATTCTTTTCCGTACTTGCCTGCTGGCTCAACTGGGGCTTCGGCCTGGTCGTAGGGGCAATTCTGGCGAAGGAGATCGCGAGACAGGTCAAAGGTATTGACTATCGTCTGCTGATCGCATCTGCGTACTCCGGTTTCGTAGTATGGCATGCAGGTATCTCCGGTTCTATTCCTCTTGCCCTGGCAACTCCGGGCAAGGAAGCGCTGGTGCAGGCCACGGGAGGAGCTGTAACGGAAGCGATTTCAACATCCCAGACGATCTTTGCGCCGTACAATCTGATCATGTGCGCGGTCATTCTGGTATGCCTGCCGTTTATCAATGCGAAGATGCATCCATCTGCTGACGAGGTCATCAGTGTAGATCCCGCTCTGCTGGTGGAAGAAGAAATGGTTTGGAAAAAGCCTGAAACACCGGCTGAGAAGATCGAAAACAGCCCGATCTCATCTGCCGTTATCGCTATTGCGGGACTGATTTTCCTTGTGTATTATTTTATTAACAACGGTTTCAATTTAACACTGAATATCGTTAACTTTATTTTCCTGATCTTAGGAATCATTTTCCATAAGACGCCGATCAGATACGTCCACGCTATCACAGAGGCTACCAAAGGTTCCGCAGGCATCATCCTGCAGTTCCCGTTCTATGCCGGCATCATGGCTATGATGACCTTCAAGCTTACAGAAGACGGGGCTTCTCTGGCAAGCACTATCAGTGATTTCTTCGTATCTATCGCGACAGACGTTACTTTCCCTCTGTTCTCGTTCCTGTCAGCCGGTATCGTAAACTTCTTCGTACCATCTGGCGGCGGACAGTGGGCAGTACAGGGTCCGATCATGATGCCCGCAGGACTTGAGCTGGGCGTTGATCCGGCTGTCACCGGCATGGCTATCGCATGGGGCGATGCATGGACCAATATGATCCAGCCGTTCTGGGCGCTGCCTGCACTGGGTATCGCAGGTCTTTCGGCAAGAGATATCATGGGCTACTGTCTGATCACCCTGTTCTTCTCAGGTATCGTGATCTGTGGAGGATTCCTCATCATTGGGCTGATTTAGTCGTTAATCCTATATTTATATAGAAAGGTGATTAAAGAGATGATTAACAAAATTATGACTGCGGATGAAGCAGTTGCCGGCGTTAAAGACGGTATGACCATCATGGTCGGCGGCTTCCTGGCAACAGGTTCTCCGGAAGTCCTCATGGACGCATTAGTAAGAAAAGGCGTAAAGCATCTGACTGTCATCGGTAATGACGGCGGTCTGGACGCTGGTCAGCCGGCTGGCGAGTTCGGCGGAAAGACTGCCAGAGGTATCGGCAAATTGCTGGAAAACCACATGGTAGACCATCTGATCGCATCCCACATCGGTGTAAACCCTAAAATCAACGAGCAGATCGCTGAAGGTACTCTGAAGTATACTCTGGTACCACAGGGAACTCTGGCAGAAAAGATCAGAGCTGCTGCTTATGGTCTTGGCGGCGTACTGACTCCGACCGGTGTAGCGACTCCGATGGAGACAGAGCCTGATGAACTGGGCAGAGAAAAGAAGGTCATGGAGATCGAAGGCAAGAAGTATCTGTTTGAGCTGCCGCTCTATGCAGACTACGCGTTCATCAGACCGACTGTTGCTGACAAGTTCGGCAATTACTACTGCTCCAAGGCAACAAAGAACTTCAACTACGTGATGGCAGGAGCTGCAAAGCACACCATCATCGCGCCTGAGAAGCTTGTTGAGATCGGCGAGATCGATCCTGACTACTTTGCAGTTGCCGGCGTTCTGGTAGATACTATCGTGGAAGGAGAAAAGAAATGGCAGATTTAAAGACAAGAATTGCGAAGAGATGCGCAAAAGAATTCAAAGATGGTGATTTCATCAACTTGGGAATCGGTCTGCCTACTATGGTTGCAGACTACCTTCCTGAAGATATCATGGTTACCTGCCACTCCGAAAATGGTTTCGCAGGCATCGACGCTGTTGCGGATGCTTCCAATCTGGACGTTGACATCATCAACTCCGGCGGTACTTATGTAACAGCAGTAGACAGAGTTAAGTATTTCGATACAGCTGAGTCCTTCGGTCTTGTCAGAGGCGGACATGTAAGAGCTACCGTACTGGGCGCTATGCAGGTTGCTGAAAACGGAGATCTGGCAAACTGGATCATTCCGGGCAAGAAAGTTGCCGGTATGGGCGGCGCTATGGACCTGTGCGCAGGCTGCCCTGAGGTTATCATCGTAATGCTGCACACCCAGAAGGGTAACCACAAGATCTTAGAGAAGTGCACACTGCCTTTGACTGCAGAAAAGTGCGTTTCCAAGATCATCACTGAGATGGGCGTAATGGAAGTCAGAGAAGACGGTATCTGGGTAACTGAGTTACATCCGGATTTCACGAAGGAAGACATCCAGGCAGCTACTGGCTGCACACTCCACTTCGATCCTGATATGAAGGCAATGGAAGAGGAATAAATCTTCGGATTCAGACGATTAGAGGACTGCCGGCGCGGTCCTCTTTTTTCGTATACGGCATCGCTAAATGGAGCGGGACGGAAAGATAAACTGTTTCGCAGATGCGAAAAACATGGTATAATATAAAAAAGCGCTGCCGCCTCAACAGGGACAGTGAAGGCGAAGCAGCGCGGAATTTGATGAATGGAGCAGGTCGCATGGTTGAATCATTGAGAGACAGGATCATTTCTCAGTACGAAGCCTTTTCAGCTGGAGAGAAGAAGGTCGCGAAATACGTTACAGATCATTATCAGGAGATCCTGGCGATTTCCAGCGGGGAGCTGGCGCAGATCACCGGAGTCAGCGACGCCACAGTGGTACGCTTCGCAAAGACATTGGGATACAAAGGTTTTTTGCAGCTGAGAAATGATATGAAAAAAGAGCTTGGTACAGTAAGAAGCCTGTATTCAGCCAGTCAAAATGCCGGCGAAATTTTGACTGATAATGGGATCAGCCGGTATATCCTGTCTCAGCAGGCTGACGCGGAAAGATTCGCGGCGGGGCTGGATATGAAAATGATAGAGCGCGTATCCAGAAGGATTCTGGATGCGGAGACCGTATATTTGTGTGGTATCGGATCGGATCGGGTCGTTGCCGATTATCTGAATAACTATTTTCCCCTGATCGGAATACGGACGGAATTGATCGATGAGGTGGGATTGTCCATGAAAGAACGGGTCATGCATCTGTGCGACAGGGATTATGTCGTCATGTCATCGTATCCTTCAGTGCAGCAGGATGAGTTCTGGATGGCAAGGTATGCCCGTGAAATGGGAGCAGGGCTGTTTTTGATCACAGATTCGGATATTACGGCCAGAATTATCGATCCTTCGGCGGATTACGTAAAGACAGGGAGTTCCATAGAGACCTTCTATAACTCAGCGGTTCTTTCCATGTATTTTTGTGATATTTTATTAATGAAGCTCCATGAGATGGATCCTGAGAGAGCGGATGTCTATTTGAAAAAGTATGATGAGATAACCGGGCAGGACGGCTAAGACGAACGAGATAGATTAAGAAAAAAGATGACAAAGGGACGCAGGAAAGTAATGCGTCCCTTTAAAATACCCGTAATTCAGACTCCCAATGCGACAGCTGCTACCAGCATGACTGCTTCAAGAACGAACATCATCAGAAACAGCGGGGTGATAAACTTATACCACTTGTCCATACCGATACCGATAATGCCGCATTCCACAGCGACGCCTGTAGGCCAGAACATGTTGGAGAAACCGTCTCCGAAGTGATAAGCCATGATGGCGATATAGCGGTCGATACCCAGAATATCTGCCAGCGGCGTCATGAGAGGCATGGTGATAACAGCCTGACCGGTGCCTGATGGAACAAAGAAATTGATGATATTCTGAGCGATCAGCATGCCGACGGCAGAAAGCTGTTTCGGCAGACCGTCGATGGCGTTGGAGATGTAGTAAACTGCAGTGTCGATGACATTGGCATCAGACAACAGGATCGGAATAGCCCTGGCGATACCGATGATCATGACGCCGTACATAGAAGCTTCTACCGCTTCTACGAAGACATCCGCGATCTGACGTGTGGAAAATCTGTTGATCAGACCTGTGATGACCATCCAGATCAGAAACAGGGCGGCCAGTTCCTGCAGATAAAAACCCAGAGCGATGACGGTATAGCCGATTACAATGAGAAGCGCTACCAGACCGAGAAGAGATATCTTCTGTATTGTTGTAAACTGCAGCTGCATAACTTCATCGCGTGACGCGGCAGTGCCAACGATATGCTGCGCGTCTTCCGTACCATAGAGAACGCTTTTTGTCGGGTCTTTGCGTACTCTGGACGCGTATCTCATGACATACCAGGAAGAAAGTCCGGTGAATAAAATGAAACATACGATACGGAAGACCAGAACCTGTCCTGTGGCAAGAGGAACCTCCGCGATAGAAGCCGCAAGGCCGACAGTAAAAGGATTGATGGTCGCGGCAGCGAAACCCGTAGCGATCCCAACAAAGACGATAGCGCCGCCTACCAGCTTGTCATATCCTAAGGTGATGGCAATGATGATAAACGCAGGGATCAGACCATAGACTTCTTCGTACATCCCAAAGGTAGAGCCGAGGATGGCGAAGAGGAACATGAAGATAGGGATCAGCAGATGGTCATGGTTTCCGAGTTTTCGCAGGGTCGCGCCGACCAGAGCATTGATAGCGCCTGTCTTCATCAGCATAAAAATGTATGATGATGCGAAAAGGACGAAAAAGATGATATCAGCAGCATCCAGCATGCCTCGGTAAAAGGACTGACAAAATCCCCATATGGAAGTAGGAGCCTTGTCCATGAAGTGGAAGGATCCAGGAACGACCACTTCGCGGCCCAGCTCCTCGTCCATGACCCGTTCAAAGGAACCGGCAGGGATCAGATAGGTCAGCAGGGCGCAGAGAAAAACGATAACGACCAGAATGACATAAGAGTGAGGCATTTCAAATTTTTTCTTTTTGTTTAGAGTTGGTTGATCTTTTGACATGATATCCTCCTTAAAAAGATTGTTGGAAATTTTTCAATTATTCCAATATAAAAATATTTTTTCTTAATTATACGGCATTTCTCTACACAATGCAAGAAAAAATTTTTTCAAAATTTAAAAATATGACTTTATTTTTTCTTTTTCCTGTGATATACTCTCGATATCGAAGCATTGCAGAAAAGGAGGAACCGTTTTGGAGAACTTGAGACAACAGGTTAAAAAACTCATAAGCGAGAACCGATATACGTTTGAAACAATTTCAGACTACATTTTTCATCATCCCGAACTGGGAGGTGAGGAGCACCAGTCCTCGGCGTATTTAATAGATATTCTGCGCAGGGAAGACTTTCACATAACGTTTCCATGTCCGCAGCTGCCGACCGCGTTTGTGGCGGAGTATGGAACCCCGGAAGAAAGCAGCTGCATGATAGACTTTCTTGCGGAATATGATGCATTGCCGGGCTATGGACCTAATGGAGAGCCGGCCCATGCCTGCGGTCATAACTGGATCGCTGCAGCGATGGCCGGGTGCGGTATCGTGTTGTCAAAGCTTGCCAGAGAAACGAACTGCCTGGTACGCGTGGTGGGAACGCCCGCAGAGGAAACCTTCGGGGCAAAATATGATCTCTGTGAGGCGGGCGTTTTTGATAATACTGATGCGGCATTTCAGGCACATTTAGCGGAGGTCACATGTCTGGAGGCAAAGACGCTGGCCATGAACACCATAAAATTTACTTATTATGGAAAAGCGGCTCACGCGGCTCAGTTTCCAGAGAAAGGGATCAATGCTCTGGATGGGGTGCTGCAGCTGTTCGCCGGAATCAATGCTCTGCGCCAGCATGTCCGCAGCGATGTCAGGATGCATGGCATCATTACGGCGGGCGGAGAGGCTGCTAATATCGTACCTGCATTCGCGCAGTGCCAGTTCTCCATTCGGGCCAATGATAAGGATTGTCTGAAAGAAGTAAGAGAAAGGGTTCTGCATATTGCTGAGGGCGCGGCTTTGATCAGCGGCGCGAGGATGGAATACCAGTATTGTGAAAATCCTTTTGATGATATGAAGAACAACAGCGCTTTGATCGAGACAGTACGGCCCCATCTTGAAGAGGCAGGAATAGAGGGATTCATTTCAGGTGAGCAGTATCTCACGCCGGGATCCTCGGATATAGGGAATGTAAGTTACTGCTGTCCGACCCTGTATTTTGAGGTGGAACCGGGTGGACCTCAAGTCTGCAGGGTGCACGAGAAAAGCGCGCTGGATATTGTCAATTCAACAGCAGCGTATGACAGGATGATGCAGATCATCGAAGGATTTGTCATGACAGCGGTTGAAATAGCCGGGAATCAAACGTTGAAAGAGAGGATAGCCAGAAATGGAGAGTAAAGGGAAGGATCAACAGCTGCGGGGATATCTGATGATATTGACGGCAGGAATACTATGGGGCAGCATCGGCTTTTTTTCCAGTACTCTGCAGAGTCAGGGAGCGGAGTCGGCTACTGTAGCGTTTCTCCGGATCTTTGTCGGTATGCTGCTGCTGATACCGCTGATGCTGGCCATGGGTGGAAAAAGGCTGTTTCTCATCGACAGAAGAGGACTGCTTACCTGCGCGGTTCTGGGTCTTTTGTGTCAGGCCGTGTTTAATGTTTCGTATACAGAGTCCATCAGTCATGTGGGCGTGGCCACTGCGTCAGTGCTGCTTTACACATCGCCGATCTTTGTGTGTGTTATGTCGAAGCTGTGCTTTAAAGAAACCATTGGACCGGTTAAGCTGCTGGCCCTGGCGATCAATATACTGGGAAGCGTGCTGACTGTGACAGGCGGGGATTTTTCCTCGGTAAAGTTTTCTGTCTACGGCGTGGCTGCCGGTGTTCTGGCGGGATTTTTGTATGCGCTTATGACTATTATCAGCACCACGACCGGAAAATATAACTCACTGACGATACTGTTCTACAGTTTCCTGTTCGGCTCTATCGCGCTTGCAGCGGCCGGCCATCCGTGGACGAATATTGCGCAGTCGTTCAGTCTGCCGTTTTTTGCCGCGGCTGTTGGATATGGACTGATCCCTACGGTGGGATCGTATTTCTTCTATATGAAGGGTCTGGCAAGAAATCTGGAGACCTCAAAGGTTCCGGTCATCGCGTCAGTGGAGACTGTGGTAGCTGCGATCATTGGCATTTTCGTGTTTCGGGAAGAGGCGGGGCTTTGGAAACTGGCTGGCATCATCTGCGTGCTGTGCTCCATCGCGATCATGAATATGGCTAAATCAAAAAAAGCGCCGGCATGACCGGCGCTTTCAGTATATACAGGCAACGTAAAGAGATCATTCTTCACTGAGCATTTCATGATATGCCTTCATGGACTCCGAAGTTCTTTCCTGTTCCAGTTCATAGAGATGAAGGATCAGCGTGTTGCAGAAAAGCATCGGCAGTACATAGGAATTAAAGAAGATATCGCTGTGCTCTCTCACGAGAGCATAATTATCCGCGTGCAGACTCCTTGCGGTAATCTCTGAATCAGTCAGAATCAGCACTTTCGCGCCGCGTTTATGCGCGTACTCAGATGCCCAGTACTCGTCTGCCATGGTCGTCGGGAAAGCGGACAGAAAAAGAACATCATTTTCGCTGATGAGAAAGAGCCGTTCACGAAGAGTCAGACCTTCCTGATATACCGGAATGGTTTTAATGCCCATGACATTGAGATAATTGGTGAGAAAATCTGTTACGATCTCATCAGAACCGACCCCCATGATGTAAACCGTATCGGCATTCAGCAGGGAAAGACAGAAATCATCAAGAATATTTTTGTCAAAGCCGGACACGAAGGCGTCAAGATCTCTTTTGACCGTGGAAAAATATTCATTCAGATAGCTTCCTTCGCTGTCCGGATGCATAGTTTCCAGCGATGAATATACTTTTTGCGTAGTTATGTACTCTTTTTTTAATTCATTGCGGTATTCAAGAAAACCGGAGAAGCCAAGGGATTTGGCAAAACGGATGACAGCCGTATGGCTTACATTGGCAGCTTCAGCCAGCTCTGCGGAGCCAAGGAGCATAGTCTGCTGATAGTTGTCGATGACAAAGCAGGCTACCTTCTGGCAGACCGGCGAAAGCTGATTGTAATGATCTTTTATCAGCTGCTTGATACTTTTTGTTTCCATAAGTAAATCCTCCCTGCATGGATAGTATACCACAAAAAGCTTAAATAAAAATATTTAAATAATCAAAAATCAAATAAAAAAATTCTTGACATGATGAAGAAATGCCGTATAATAGACTTGTAAATAAAAATATTCAGAAAAGATAAAAATGAATATTTCAGAACGGAGGTTCATTATGACAGAACAAAAAGAAAAAAACATCATGCCCGAAATTCCTGATGATATTTACGATATATCAGCAGCAGAAGAAACAAAAAAATGGGCATGGCTCGCTAACATTCATCCGCTTATGATCGTAACCGGAATTATCATACTTGTATCGATCGCTACATACTTCATTCCGGGCGGAGCCTATGACAGGTACGAAGTCGCAATTGAAGCTCTGGGCGGAGATACCCGTGAGCTGATCATCCCGGGGTCATTCCACTTCGCGGAATCGGTCCCTCAGGGATTCCGGCAGATCTGGACATCCTTCATGGAAGGCGCCATTGAGGCCGCAGATATCAGTTTTTCCATTTTCCTCTGCGCGGGCGCGTTTACAGCGATCATCGCGACAGGCGCGGTGACCAACGGTATCAATTCTCTCGCGAAGAAGTTCGGAACAAGAGCATATATTCTGATTCCGGTATGTGTTTTTGCTTTCGGTCTGGGCGGCGCGACCTACGGAATGTATGAGGATTCTATCCCGTTCGTTCTGGTTCTCGTTCCGATGGCTCTGGCTATGGGCTTTGACTCCATGGTAGGATTGATGACAGTGCATTTTTCCGTTGCGGTCGGAGCTTCTTCAGCGTTCATGAATCCGTTCTGCGTAGGTGTCGGCCAGGCTCTGGCGGAGGTTCCTATGATGAGCGGTATCGGCGTAAGGATCCTGCTCTGGGCTGTCATGATGGCCGCGACAAGCGCATACATTCTTCGTTACGCTTTTAAAGTCAGGAGCAATCCGCTGCTTTCCCCATGCTATGAGGATGATCTGAAAAAGCGCAGCGAATATAAGGAATTCGATACAAGTCAGCTGCAGGGCCTGAGCAAAAGAGAGGCTCTGGTTCTGATCCTGCTGGCAGCAGGCATGGGTCTGATGGTCTACGGCGTAATCGTATGGGGCTGGTGGTTTAACGAAATCGGTTCCATCTTCCTGTTCATGGGTGTGATTATTCCTCTGGTCGGAGGGCTTTCTGTCAATGAGATGATCAGCAAGAATGTGGAAGGCATGTCAACGGTAATCTCCGCGGTTCTGCTGATCAGCGCGTCCAGAGTGATCACCGCAATCCTGACTAACAGCAATACCATGGATACGATCCTGTACTACATGTCCAGCGCGCTGACAGAGATGCCGCAGATATTCTCCATTGTCGTAATGTTCCTGGTTTCTTCTGTAGCGATGCTGTTCGTGCAGAGTTCATCCGGACTGGCCGCGACGCTGATGCCGATCATGGCACCTCTTGCAGACCTGCTTGGAATCGAGCGACAGACAGTGGTTACCGCGTATGCGCTGGGCACAGGCACCTTTGGCTGGATCGTGCCTTGGGAAGGCATCAACTTCGCGATGTGTTCCCTGGCAGGCGTAGCGTTTTTCAAATATCTGAAGCAGGCGGCAAAGTATGTATTTACCGTATACATCCCGATCTCGGTAATCGCGCTGATTCTTATGACAATATTTCACTATAGTTAGGAGCAGAGAAAATGAGCTTGTTAGAACGGTTTTTAAAGTATGTAAAAATTGACACGGCGTCTGATGAAGAGGCAGGACGCATCCCCAGCTGCGAGGGTGAAAGAGATCTGGCACAGCTTCTGAAAAAGGAACTGGATGAAATCGGCGCCTCAGAAACAGAAGTGACAGATGACTGCTTTGTCTTCGCAACAATTCCGGCTTCGGAAGGCTGTGAAAATGCCAGGACCGTCGGTCTTCTTGCCCACCTGGATACAGCGCCTGACTGTCCGGGGAAGAACGTGAAGCCATGTGTACATGAAGCATACGACGGCGGAATCATTACGCTGGATAACGGCCTTAAGATCGATCCTGCCAAATATCCTGAACTTCTCCGGTATAGAGGAGATGACATCGTTACGTCAGATGGAACTACACTTCTGGGCGCGGATGATAAGTCGGGCATAGCTATTATCATGTCGGCAGCGGAGAAACTTCTGAAAAATCCGCAGATCCCTCATGGAAAGATCCGGATCGGATTCACTCCTGATGAAGAGGTTTCCGTAGGCGGCGCGTCCATCTTTGATGTAGACCGTTTCGGCGCGGACTATGCGATAACGGTAGACGGTGACGGCATAGGGGAACTGAACTTTGAAACCTTTAACGCCTGTTCGGTAACAGTGAAGATAGAAGGCAACAATATCCATCCTGCAGAGGCAAAGGGTAAGATGATCCACGCATGCACGCTGGCTATGGAGTTTGACCGCCTGCTTCCAGAAGACCAGCGCCCCGAATTCACCGAAGGCCGTGAAGGATTCTATCATCTCTGCGAGATGAAAGGCGATGTGGAAAATGCAGTTCTGGAATACATTCTAAGAGATTTCGATAAGGACGGACTGCAAACCAAGATCGACAGTGTGAAAAAAGCGGCTGACAGTCTGAATGAAAAATACGGACAGACCAGAGTGCGATTGGAATATCTTCACGAATACAGCAACCCGGGAGAGCTGATCAGAGAAGTACCCGAGCTGATGAACGTGTGCATGGAAGCCTTCGAACTCTGCGGGATCCAGCCGACAGTCGTGCCGATTCGCGGTGGCACAGACGGTTCTACACTTTCGGAGAAAGGGCTGGCATGTCCGAATCTGTTTCTTGGCGGACACAACTACCACAGCTGCAGAGAATATGTATCTGTACAGGCCATGGAAAAATCAGAGGAGATCCTTTTGAAGATAATTGAACTGCTCTCAAAGGACAGGTGTGAGGTGTAGACAGATATGAAGACTGAACTGATTCTGGAATATTTCAGAAAGCTCTGTGCCATTCCCAGACCCAGCGGCAGGGAAGAGGCGATAGCCGCTTATCTTGCGCGATGGGCGGAAAACTGCGGCTTTGACGCATGCCGTGACAAAACGGGAAATCTGATCATCGAGGTGCCGGCCCGGCAGGGATTTGAAGATTATCCGCTGATGATCCTGCAGGCGCATATGGATATGGTGTGTATCGCGTCAGATGACATAAACTGGTGTCCGGAGAAAGATCCGATCTGTCCTGTAGAAGATGGAGACTGGCTTCGTGCGGATGGAACCAGCCTGGGCGGCGATGACGGGATCGGTATTGCCATCGCGCAGTATCTGGCAGAGCACAGCAGAGACAGAGGTTCGCTGAGACTGATCTTTACGGTGGACGAGGAAGAGACGACTGTCGGCGCTGTAGAACTGGAACCGGAATATCTGGATGCGCCTTATCTTGTCAATCTGGACTCAGAAGTCAGCAGTCAGGTCATGATCAGCTCCGCAGGATGCGTAGAAATAACGGGGAAGACTGGAATGCAGACCCGTGAGGCCGCGTTGCCGGAAGGTTTTTCTGTGAGAGTGAAAGGACTCTGCGGCGGACACTCAGGCGATGATATTCACAAATGCCGGCTCAACGGTATTCTGGCTGCCGGCTGGATCCTGAAAAAGATCCTGGAGTCGGGAACAGACTGTGAAATATCATTGATAAAGGGCGGTGAGGCGTCAAATGCCATTCCGACAGGGGCTGTTATCCGGGGAAATACATCCTCTTTCGCTGAAGTACAGCGCATTGCCTGTGACGCGGAGATTGAGCTGAGACAGAAATGGCAGGGGGAGCACGAACTGTCTGTCATAGCTGAGAAAGCAGCGCGGCAAAAAGAGATTTTTTTGCCAAAGCAGATCATGTCCTTTCTTAGCGGGATCCCTGACGGTGTGATTTCCATGAGCAGACAGGTGGAAGGTCTTGTAGGCGTTTCCTCGAATCTGGGGATCTTTCATGCGGGCATTGACGGTATAGAATATGATGTACTGGCAAGAGCCGAGATAGAGGATGATCTTACAGCCGCAGCGGAGCAGATCGAGGCGGCCGCGGCAGCTGCCGGACTTCCGGCACAGCGCAGTGAGATCACACCGTCCTGGCCTGCCGATCCTTATGCGCCGCTGCTGCGGAAGATCCAGAGATCGTACAGAGCGGTGACCGGTGAGGAACTGGAGGCTGTAGCGGTGCACGCAGCTCTGGAATGCGCTGAATTCCGCAGAAAAAACGAAAGAATACAGATGGTATCCATCAGTCCTGACGTGCTGGATGTGCACTCACCAAAGGAGAGACTCTACATTCCGTCAGTGAAAAAAACTGCGGATGTGCTGGAACATCTCCTGATGGAACTGAATACGCGGGAATAAGGAGAAAAAAATGAGAAGAGTCAATGGGAATCAGATGAAGTTTTTCATGGCGATGTTGATGACACTTGCCGGTCTGCAGCCGTTTATGCCTGCCAATCTTGCCATGCTGTATGATCTGCTCGCGAAAACCGCAGTGGCCTGGTTTGCCTTCGCCGCGTCAGAGGGCGTTGTGCACACGGCTGATCTGTATAGATACGCTGCCAGATTATACATCGCGGCGGCAGTCATGTTTCTGGGCAACAGCATCCTGAATACAGGGTTCGGTATGTCTTCTGAGCCGGTCAGTGATAATGCGTTTCTGACCATAGCTCTGGGTGTCAGCGCTATGGGACTGTACCGCTCCGCAAAGAAATACAGCGGTTTCGCGAAGGCGTTTCGCGTGCTGCTGACAGTAAGCCTGGCATTCTGCGGATGTATGTGCCAGTACGGTTATATCATGATTCCGGTCATGTTTATTTCTCTGATGCTGAGAGAGAATCCGCAGAAGAGAGATGGCTGTCTGATCATCCTGTCGATCCTTCTTCTCATTTCGAACCTTTTCGGCGGCGCAGGTCCGGCAGGCGCCGCGGCAGCTCTCGCGTCAAAAGGAGATTTTCTGTTCATTCTGGTGGTCCCGTTTATCCGAATGTATGACGGAAAAAGGGGAAGCCGGTCACCTGTGATAAAGTGGGCCTTTTACGTATACTATCCTATTCTTATCTGGCTGATCAATATTGCAGTCAATATGGGATCTTAAATATACCGATGAGAGAAAAGCACCTATCTCAGGTGCTTTTCGATCAGATCTATAAACGTATCCACGTAATCCGCTCTGGCAAAGATCGCCCGGGCGGAATTTTTATTGCCGCCGCCTTTGCCGCCGTAGATGCCGGCATTTTCTTTTACCAGTCTGCCGCAGTCGTGTTTATCTGAGAACAGCAGGACGGTATTGGACGGTTCGTGGACCAGAAAGGCGATGGTGGGGATAAAACCGGACAGTCCCCGGCCGATATCCAGTATATCGTTAATTGACAATTTGTCGTACTTTCTGACGAAAGCAGGGGTCATGGCGTTTTTGATGTCGTCTGTTTCGCGGGAGATGATCCACTTTTTCAGGTGATACAGCTCGTCACGGACTCCTTTGTTCTTTTCCTGCTGGGCGGCGAATTTGTCCAGCAGGTCGTCCATGCCCGCCGAAAGCCTGTTTTCCAGCGTGGTCAGAACGTCGAAACGGGTCTGGTATTGACGGAAGGCCCGCTGTCCCGCCTCGAAATAGATGCGGAACATGCCTTTGTTCGGTTCCACCTTGTAGATCTTCACCATGCCGACCTGGCCGGAGGTAGACGGATGAGTGCCGCAGCAGGCCACACAGTCTGCCGGATTCTCCAGAGCGCCGACGCAGACAATGGTGATGTCTTCGTCGAAAGCAAGCGCTTTTCTCAGCGGCAGGTTTTCCGCTTCCCCGCGGCTGTCAAAGTGGCGGGTGATCACAGGCAGATCGGCCCAGATGGCCTGGTTGGTGCGAAGCTCTGCCTCTTTTGCCATTTCCCAGGAAATCCTGTCGTATGCCGGATCTTCCTCCAGAGAGATGTCGATGGTCATGTAATCCTCGCCCATGTGAAAGCCCCGGTTGACGCCGCCGTACAGCTCGTAAAATTTGCCCGACAGGATATGCTCTCCGCAGTGACGCTGCATGTTGTCGAATCGATGCGGCCAATCAATTGCAATTTCAACTTCATCGCCTATCGACAATTTACACGCTGTATCGCCATCCAAAGTCAGCGCATGGCGGATCATGCCGCCGTCCTCATACACGTCTGCGACCTCTATGCCGCCGATGGTCCCCGTGTCGCAGCTCTGTCCGCCGCCGGTCGGAAAGAAAACTGTCTGATCCAGCGTGATCAAAGGGTGTCCGTCCGGAGTCTTCGACACGTCGGTGATCTGTGCCGTGCAGGACTTCTGATATACGTTTTCTCTATATAAGCGTTTTGTCTTCATGTTACCGTCTCCTTTTGCTGAATGCTTCTTTACAGTATAACATATATTGTTATAGAAAAGATGAAATGAGGGAGAAATTTGCTGTGAAAATAAAGAAGATTTTGCTGGCAGGCACGCTTTTGGCCGCAGTCGCGGTCATGCCCGGCTATAGTCAGGTGGTTGAGATGGCAGGAAACCTCAGCTCGCCTCTGACCATGGTCATAGACGCGGGACATGGAGGCATGGACAGCGGAGCCTCGGCAAAGGACGGGACCTGTGAAAAGGATATTAACCTGACTATAGCCAGAGCACTGGCGGCCGATGCGGAAAAATACGGGGTGAGGGCAGTGCTCACCAGGGAGACGGAGGACGGACTGTACGCGCAGACAGGCGGGGACGGAAGATGGTCCAAGGTAGAAGATCTGAAGGAGCGGAAGCGGATCATTGCAGAGGCTGATCCGGATCTGGTGATCAGCATCCATCTCAACAGCTTCATGGCTGACAGTAGCGTCCGCGGCGCCCAGGTCTTTTTCGCAGGAGGGGGAAGCCAGGAGCAGAAGGCAGAAAGCAAGGCGCTGGCAGAGGAGATACAGAACCGGCTGAATCAAGAGGCAAACGAGGGGAAGGACCGCATCGTTCTCCCCAAAAATGACATGTACCTGTTCCGTGAAGCTGACAGGACCATGATCCTGGTAGAGTGCGGTTTTCTATCAAATCCCGACGATGCAAGGCTTTTGACCGAAGCCGGCTATCAGGAGAAAATCGCCGGCTGCATTATGAAATCCGTGGCGAAAAAATACGAATTATCTGTGACGGAAAAGTCGAAAATTTTTGTGATCGAAGGACGAACAAAAGAATCATAGAGAACAAAGAAAAAATGTGGATAACTTGCTCTTGACAATTGGAAGGGAGGTTAAATAGTGCTGAATTTCCAATGGTTATACGAGTTCAAGTTATCCACATGGATATGTGAATAGAATTGTATACAATCTTGGTTTTCCATGTGGAAAACTTAAGAAACCGCTTAAAATAAGGGACTTATCCATTGTTGAAAACCGTTTGCGAACAGACGAACAAAGATTGACATAAAACATCTGAACGTATACGCAGAACTGTTTTTCTGCGGCGGCCGGACGCGTTATTCGCTTCCGCGCTGGACTGCTTCCACAAAGTCGTCGAAATCGTCAAAGCCGCTGTGAATGAATTCATAGAGGACAGGCTCCTGAAATTCAAATTTGGAAGTAGGTATCAGTCTTCTTGCGAAAGGTGATTGGCTCAGGTCCTGCTCAAGGGCCCTGATATCATCCAGCCGGTAGGCGGCTGCGATCAGCTGGCCCACCATGGAAACGAAATACATGCCCTGGACATCGTCGTTGAGCCGGTATTCCCATTTGTCCACGTGGCTGTTGTTGGGATGAAACATCATGTAGAGGGTACCGCTCTCATGGGTATTGACCATGGCGCTTTTGGTCCGCCTTGTGGCATCCTTTGAAAAAGCTTCGGGAGGATCCAGCATTTCAAATACCGTGACGAATTCCGATCGGGCCAGCATCATGGATGCCTCTGCCGGAGACACTTTGAAACTGCTGATCCGTTCAAAGCTGCTTATCTGATTGGACGAGACCCGGATCTCACTCACGATGATGTGATACGCGCTGCCAGATTCTATCAGAGATTTGCAGATGTAGGTGTCCGGCGCGTCGCCCGGTTCGATGTTGTTCTTACAGAGGGTGCCGGCGCTGAATTCCGGAAACTGGTCCAGCTTAAGGCCGCTGCATGCAAGAAAGGAGGCGGCGGAGAAATCTCTGCCGATGATGCGCATCAGGAAGTAGTTGATCAGCTCCCGGTGGGAGTGGATCTCGGCGCACAGTTTGCGCATGAGGATATACTGTTCCGGCTGGCTCATAGACACGTCCTGATCGAGAAGAAAACGATATTCCCGGACGTCCTCCGGCAGAGGAATCTTTGACTGCTGATTGAAGCGGACATATCTCTGCAGCAGATACATGGCCTCGCGGAGGGTAATTTCGACTTTCTGACCGCCCAGCCCAGAGGCAAGGGTATTCTCCGCATCGCGCACGGCGTCCATATCGTTACCCAGAATACTTTTGTATGTTTCAAACCCGTATTCCTCCGCGTCCAGATAGAAAAACTGGTGCAGGTCGCGCAGGGTCGGATTGTCCGGCAGACGGAAGTGTATGTACATGCAGACCACGCCCATGAGACGGGTATTGGTCACGTAAGCTGATTCAAAGACTTTTTCGCTGGTGTCGGCGGAATCGAGAAGACCGCCGCGCAAAACGGTAAAATTGTTTCTGTTCAAATTGCCACCTCATATTTTTGTTATTAAAATAAGTATATCCTATTTCTGCAAAATTACAATATCCCATTGACAAAGTTTTTTAAGAGAGTATAATTTAATAGATAAAAGAAATCCTTATCAAGAGCGGCTGAGGGAATAGGCCCTGTGAAGCCCGGCAACCTGTGTGCCTGCCAGCATATCGATCGTATGTGAGCGGCGGCAGAAAAGGTGCTAAATCCTACAGAATTATCTTGTTCTGAAAGATGAGGAATGATAAGACTGCATCATGCCTTCTCTTTCTTGGTGAGAGAAGGTTTTTTGATTGATAAGGAAGGGAAAAGTTAAGGAGGAGGAGAATTCGATGAAAAAGTTATTTACATCAGAATCAGTAACAGAGGGCCATCCTGATAAAATGTGCGATCAGATATCTGACGCCATTCTGGATGCCATCATGGAAAAAGACCCGTATGGAAGGGTTGCCTGTGAGACTACGACCACTACCGGTTATGCCATGGTCATGGGCGAGATCAGCACCAAGTGCTACATAGACATTCCTAAGATCGTCAGAGACGTGATTTTAGACATCGGCTATGACAGGGGCAAATACGGCTTTGACGGAAGCACCTGCGCCGTTCTGACCGCAATCGATGAGCAGTCCGGCGATATCGCTATGGGCGTTGACAAAGCGCTGGAATACAAGGAAGGCGCGCTGAATCAGCAGGACGATCAGATCGATACCATCGGCGCGGGAGATCAGGGCATCATGTTCGGCTACGCCTGCAACGAGACGGAGCAGTATATGCCGATGCCGATCCAGCTGGCCCACGAGCTGGCGCTGCAGCTGACCAAAGTACGCAAGGACGGCACATTAAAATATCTGCGTCCCGACGGCAAGACTCAGGTCACCGTTGAGTACGACGGCGATAAGGTAAAACGGGTGGATACCGTTCTGGTCTCCACACAGCATGATCCTGACGCAACCCAGGAGCAGATCAGACGCGACCTGATAGAACATGTGATCAAGCCGGTCATCCCTGCAGAACTGCTGGATGACGAGACGAAATATTATGTTAACCCTACGGGCCGCTTTGTCATCGGCGGACCGCACGGAGATTCTGGACTGACCGGAAGAAAGATCATCGTAGACACCTACGGCGGCTATGCCCGTCACGGCGGCGGTGCATTCTCCGGTAAAGACCCAACAAAGGTTGACCGGTCCGCAAGCTATGCCGCGAGATATGCGGCAAAGAACGTGGTCGCCGCGGGACTCGCGGATAAGTGCGAGATCCAGCTGGCGTATGCCATCGGCGTGGCAAAACCGGTATCCATCATGGTAGACACCTTCGGTACAGGCAGACTGGATGATCAGGAGATCGCTGACATCGTCGACAAGCACTTCGATCTGCGTCCGGCGGCTATCATCCGCGATCTTGATCTGAGAAGACCGATCTACAGACAGACAGCGGCTTACGGCCATTTCGGCAGAAAAGACGTGGATCTGCCTTGGGAGCACCTGGACAAGGTCGACGAGCTTAAGGCTTATGTAAAATAGTAAAACGGTATTTGGCCTGTCGGGCCTGCCGGAGATATTTAAACCAAAAAACTTCTATGAAATAAAAAGTTTTTGCTTAATCCAAGTAAAAACTTTTTATTTTTGAATATTTTTAGTTATAATATAGAAAAAGTGTACTTTCTGTCTTTCCTGACGGAAGAAACATGTCTGGCAAAATGAGGAGGCATAACAGATGAAATTATTAGTAACAGGTTTTGATCCTTTTGATGGAGAAGTGATGAATCCTTCGTGGGAAGCGGTGCGGCTTCTGCCCGATGAGATCGCAGGCGCGCAGATCATTAAAAAACAAGTTCCGGTGGTCTTTGACCGGGGCAGAGAGGTTTTGGCAGAGGAAGTAAAACTGCATCGCCCAGACATGGTACTGTGTGTCGGGCAGGCGGGAGGTATTGACACGATTCACGTAGAACGAATCGGAATTAATCTGATTGACGCGCGGATTGCTGACAACGATGGAAAGCAGCCTGTTGATGTGCCCATTAGAGAAGACGGAGCGAATGCTTACTTTTCTACTTTGCCGGTGAAGGCTATGGTTGAGCGGATTGGAGCTGCTGGCGTTAAAGCGGAGTTGTCCTATTCTGCGGGGAGCTATGTCTGCAATACCCTGCTGTATGAGGCGCTGTATTTAGCGGACAGGTTTTATCCTCAGATGAAGGCTGGTTTTATCCATGTGCCATATATTCCTGAACAGGTGACGGAACGACCTGATACGCCGTCCATGGAACTTGCTGATATTGCCAAGGGACTTCTTGCAGCCATTGAGGCGGCGGTCGGCGGACAGGAAATTCATGTGTCTATGGGAACGCTGCAGTGAAATCGGTATGCTGATGCAGCAGGAGCGCCATGATATAGGCCGGAAAAAATCGTGAAATTCGGACAGTGCTGCAAGAATCCAAAATAAATTTCATAAAATCTTTGGCTTTTTCATTTTATTTTCATTTTTCTCCTTTATTATAAGGCCATACTCAAAGAAACAGAGATCAAAGGAGGAAACAAATTATGTTAAATAACAGATTGAAAAGATTCAGTGTAACCGCATTACTGGCTATAGCGCTGGTAGTATCATCCCTGGCAGTTGTATCCGCAGGACCGGATGCTGAAGCGGCTGCAGCAAGCAAGTACATCAGCTGGTCAAAGGCGAAGAGCATTTTTCTGGATGAATTTCCGGAGCTGACCAGTGTAAAGTATCTCCACCTGACTACCGATGACGGACAGAAGGTCTATGAAGGAAAAGCCGTAAAGGGCAGCTACGTATATTCTATCGAGATCAATGCGAAGACCGGAAAAGTGAAAGATTCTGATAGGGATTATGAGGGGTCCAGATACTCCGCTTCCAAAGTGGGCGCGGTGAGCAAGGATACTATTAAGGAAAAGATCCTGAAGAAGGTGCCGGGGGCGACCATCATCTACGTGAAGCTGACCAGAGATGACGGAAGATACGTCTACGAGGCAGAAGCCTATAAGAACGGCTATGAGTATGATTTCGAGTTCACCAAAAGCGGCAGACTGATTGAATACGAAAAAGACAGAATATAACAGAGGATAGGTCTTCCTCGTGAGAACAGATATGTTAATATGAGATAAAAACAGAGCGGACTGCCGATATATGCGGCAGTTCGTTTTTATGCTGACGCCGTTGCTGACTGTCAGGGCAGAGTTCGGCAGATTCAGGATTTCTTGCGCAGGCGCCGAACGAATTGCCGAACTTCACGGGCAGAGTTCGGCAGATTTAGGATAACTTGCACAGGTGCCGAACGGATTGCCGAACTTCATGGGCAGAGTTCGGCAGATTTAGGATAACTTGCGCAGGTGCCGAACGAATTGCCGAACTTCGCGGACAGAGTTCTGCAGATTCAGGATAACTTGCGCGGGTGCCGAACGAATTGCCGAACTTTGCGGGCAGAGTTCGGCAGATTCGGAGTCCTGCCTTTATGTTTCACGATTTTTCTTGTTTTCTAAGAGGTCCCGTCATGGTATAATATACTGTTACCAAAATAGAAAGTGAGAAGAGAATGAATTATTCAGAAACGAAAATTGACGATAGAATACTGGCGGCTCTGACGGATATGGGTTTTCAGACTATGACCCCGATACAGGAGCTCGCCATCCCGGATCTTCTGATCGGTAAAGATATCATCGGTCAGGCTCAGACCGGAACCGGAAAAACGGCTGCCTTCGGCATCCCCATGATCCAGACCATCGCCGAGAACCGGCGCGGCAGAGGCAGCGGTTCTAAATCTGACACCGTTTCGGGGCTGGTGCTCTGTCCTACCAGAGAACTGGCCATACAGGCCGCTGAGGAATTGAAAAAGATGTCAAAGAACATACCGGATATCCGGATCGCGGCTATCTACGGCGGACAGGATATCGGCAAGCAGTTCTATATCCTGAAGAAACATGTTTCCATCGTTGTCGGCACGCCGGGCCGCGTCATGGACCACATGCGCCGGGGAACCCTCCGGTTTGACGGCCTGAAAATGCTGGTTCTGGACGAGGCTGACGAAATGCTGAACATGGGATTCCGTGAGGATATCGAGACGATCTGCAAATCCCTGCCCGAAGACCGGCAGACAGCTCTGTTTTCCGCAACCATGCCAGAGGAGATCCTGGAGATCGCCCGCCTGTACCAGAGACAGGCCAAGCTGATCCAGGCCGGCCAGGAGGAACTTACGATTCCGCTGGTGAAGCAGTTCTACTATGTTGTTAAAGGCCGGGAGAAAGATACTTCACTCTGCCGTCTGCTGGATTACATGTCGCCCAGACGCGCTTTGATCTTCTGCAATACAAAGAGAAAGGTCGATCAGCTGACCCTGCTGCTGAAATCGAAGGGGTATTCCGCCGAGGCGCTTCACGGCGACCTGTCCCAGCATCAGCGTGACCGGGTCATGAGTCTTTTCCGCAGCGGAAGCCTGGAGCTGCTGCTGGCTACCGATGTTGCTGCCCGCGGCATCGACGTGGACGATGTGGATATGGTCTTTAACTACGATATGCCGCAGGATATGGAGTACTACGTTCACCGCATCGGCAGGACCGGCCGCGCGGGCAAGCGGGGTAAGGCCGTCTCCCTGATCACCAGCTGCGAGCGTTACAAGATCACGTCGCTGGAAGACTACTGCCATGCCCGTATCCGTGAAAAAGAGCTCCCGTCGGCAGGCAGCGCTATGACTGTCAAAGCTTACCGCAGTGTCAACGATGCCATGGACTACTGCAAAGACAGGGATCTGATCCCATACATGAAGATCGTATATAAGCGATGCGTGGATGACGGGTGGGATCCGCTGGAAGTCGCCGCGGCTTTTCTGCGTCAGAGCCTGGGAGAGATAGAACCCGAGGCCAGCCGCGAGATCACAGGAGGCGCGTCCCGGCAGAAGAAGCCGAAAACGCCGAAAGACGCAAAGACGCCGAAAGACCCGCGCCCGCCAGAGCCTTCCAGATCGTCCCGGTCATCAAAGGGTGTCCGCCGCGGCGATTCTCACAAGGCAAAGGCCCACGGCGTGAAGCCCAGAAAATCAAAAAAGAAGGGCAGAAAAAAATAAGTTCATTATCAGAGCAGGCAAGCTGCACGTCCGCCTGCTCTCTTTTTCTTCTTTGACGTTTTAAACCTTTAAAAAATGGTATATATAAAGGTAGATCAAAATCATACACAATCAAAATGCAGGAGGATTTTATGCTTACATTAAAACAGGTACGCTGGAAGCCGGAGGACGGCGATGAGGTGCTGAAAGGAATCGATCTGACCGTAGAGTCCGGAAAGCTGACTGTGGTCACAGGTCCTAACGGCGGCGGTAAGACGTCTTTGGCTAAGGTTATCGCCGGGATCAACGGCGCTACCGGCGGAACGATTTTGTTAGATGATATAGATATTACAGAGAAGAACATCACCGAGCGGGCAAAGCTGGGCATCAGCTACGCGTTCCAGCAGCCGGTTCGTTTTAAGGGTATTACAGTTCACGATCTGCTCAACCTTGCGGCAGGAGGAAAGATCCCGGAAGAAGAGATCTGTGAACTGATGGCAAAGGTAGGCCTCTGCACGAAGGACTATATCGAGCGTGAAGTCAACGCCAGTCTGTCCGGCGGTGAGATCAAGCGTATTGAGATCGCGTCTGTTCTGGCAAGGAGAAACAGTCAGGTGCTGATCTTTGACGAACCGGAAGCGGGTATCGACCTGTGGAGCTTTTCCGGCCTTATTGACGCTTTTGAGGAACTGAAAAAGGACAGGCATAAAGCTTTGCTGGTCATTTCCCATCAGGAGCGTCTGCTTGAGATCGCGGACGAGATCGCTGTCATCGCAGACGGAAAAGTCAGGATCAAAGGGCCGGGAGCAGAGATCCTGCCTCAGCTGATGGAAGGCGAAAAATCCGGCGGATGTCCGATTGGAAAGGAGTGGTAGACATGGATAAGCTGACGATGGATTTACTGAAGGCGGTATCGGAGTATACCGAAGGCGGCTACACAGGCGCGTATAATATCCGTGAAAACGGCGGCTGCGCAGGCAGACAGTCTACAGAGAATATTCTGATCGAGGGCAAAGCCGACGGAAGCGGGCTGGATATTTACATCAAAGCAGGAACAAAGGGTGAGAAGGTGTTCATCCCGGCCTGCGTTACCCGTGGCAATGTCAGCGATCTTGTCTACAATGATTTTCATGTAGGCGAGGATGCCGACGTGACTATTATCGCAGGCTGCGGCGTCCATACAGATGACGAGGGGGAAGCCGCTCATAACGGTATCCACAGTTTTCATCTGGAAAGGGGCGCTCATGTCCTCTATGAAGAAAAGCATCTGGGCACCGGAGAAGGCACCGGCCAGAAGAAGATAGATCCGGTGACGGCAGTGGATCTGGCAGAAGACGCTGTGCTGGAGATGAATACGATCCAGCTGGGCGGCGTAGATCATTCCACCAGAACAACTACAGGCCGTCTGGGCGACCGAGCGAGACTGATCATTCACGAGAGCATTCAGACCACAGGCGAAGAATACGCCAAGACAGATTTTGATGTGGACATGGACGGCGAGGACTGCGCTGTGGATCTGATCTCCCGTTCAGTAGCCAAAGATCAGTCCTATCAGGAATATCATTCCCGCATCAAAGGCAATAACCGCTGCACCGGCCACTCCGAGTGCGACGCCATTTTAGTCGGCAACGGCAGAGTCAATGCCGCGCCGGAGCTGTTTGCGGGCCATCTGGACGCGTCTTTGATCCACGAAGCTGCCATCGGAAAAGTGGCAGGAGAGCAGATCCTGAAACTGCAGACGCTGGGCCTCACCGAGGAAGAGGCAGAGCAGCAGATCATCGACGGTTTCCTGCGGGGCTGATGCCGGAAGAAGCGAGGAACCGCCTATGGCAAAAGATATAGACAGCAGCTTCACCTTCGCTCTGACGGACTGGTACCGGCAAAACCGGCGGGACCTGCCGTGGCGCGGGGACAGAGACCCTTATCACGTGTGGGTGTCGGAGATCATGCTCCAGCAGACCAGGGTAGAGGCTGTACGGGATTACTACGCCCGTTTCATGGAGGCGCTGCCCGATGTGAAAGCGCTGGCGGAAGCTGACGAGCAGACTCTGCTGAAGCTGTGGCAGGGTCTGGGATATTACAACAGAGTGCGAAATATGCACAAAGCTGCCGTCATCGTCTGCCAGGATCACGGCGGCGTCTTCCCTTCGGACCGCGATGAGATCCGCAGCCTGCCCGGCATCGGAGACTATACAGCCGGAGCCATTGCTTCCATCTGCTTTGATCAGCGGGCGGCGGCAGTAGACGGCAACGTGCTCAGAGTGTACAGCCGCCTGACGGAAGACGGCTGTGACATCAAAAGCCAGGCTGTGAAAAAGAGAGTGGCGGCATATCTGCAGAGCATCTATCCGGAAAAGAACTGCGGGGATTTTACGCAGGGGCTCATCGAACTGGGAGCTCTGGTCTGCATACCGGCAGGCCAGCCCAGATGCGGGCAGTGTCCTGTGGCGGATTTCTGCCGCGCGCGGGAACATGACTCGGTATCATCCTATCCTGTAAAACAGATGAAAAAAGAGCGGAAGAAGATTTCAAAGACCGTATTTATTCTGCAGTGCGGCAATGCGCTGGCCGTTGAAATGCGGCCGGACAGAGGGCTTCTGGCCGGGCTGTATCAGTTTCCTAATGTGGATGCGCAGATGGACGCGGCGGAAGCTGTCCGTCAGGCAGAAGCGTGGGGCGTCAGACCGCGGGATCTTCAGCGCAGGGTCGAGTACACCCATGTATTCACCCATGTGGAGTGGGAGATGGTCGGTTATTATATCACTGTGGAATCCAGAGCGGAGCGGTTTATCTGGGCTGATCCCGATCAGCTGGCTGAAGAGATCCCCCTGCCGACAGCCTTTTCATTTTTCCTGCAGCAAAAGTAAGAATTTCTTAATTTGCAAAAGAAGCGCCGCTCCCGTATACTGGAGATAGTAGAAGGGAGCGGTTTTATGTTGAAAAAGAACAGGAAATTTATAGCTGTAATGTTGACAGCGGTTGTGCTCGCAGGCTGCGCTGCTTCAGGGTGTACCATCAGAACTGTGCCGGGACCGGATCTGAAAGAAGCGGTGGCCATAAAGGAACTGTGCTGGTTTGAAGAGGATTTTTTCAGTTTCTCATATATTTATGATTACGACAACTGGCAGGATCTTAAAACCGTGGAGATCCCGGCGCTGGGAGATGCGGAGTTTACCGTAGAGATTGAGGATGATGGCGGCAGCGAGAAATACGGAACGTACAGAATAGATGTCTATCTCAGCAAGCCTGTGAAGAAAGATACGCTTATCGACGAGGTGAACATCATCTGGGACGACGGCATTAAAACCACCATGATGATCGGACAGGCGACACTCCTTGCAGGAGTGACAGAGAAAGATATGGATGACGAAAGAGAAGATTATGATACTCTGGAAGAATCCGGCGGCAGCATGGATGCTGATGAGGCAGACGGCGGAAACATAACGCAATGGGTGGAATTTTCCACCGATACTGACCGTCGCCTGACCGGAGTGCGGCTGCCGTCGAAAAAAGCATATGAGATGATCGACTTCATGCAGATCGATGGCACAGATCTGGAAGAAGCAGAGTATTTCAAGGCGCCACTCTCATATGAAGAAAGCGACTGGTATGAGGTCGCGTGGACTTTCAGTGAGAAGGCCGATCAGTACGGCATCATTCAGATCCCGGCTTTTGTCATGACCGAGAGCAGTAAAGGCGAAAAGCCTGCGGCAGCCTTCGAGATCGAAAAAGCTTTTTCCTGCCAGGAAGAAGTGATCGATTATCTGAAGCAGGTATTGTAAGCGCATAGAGAAAGCATTTCGCGTTTCACCGCGGAAAGGAAATAGAAAGGAAAAGACTATGGAAAAGAAGAGGATCCTGATCTATGGAGATTCCAACACGCACGGGTTTCGGGTCAGCGACGGGCTGCGCTTCGGGCGGCATCAGCACTGGACCGGCGTGTGTCAGGATATTATGGCCGAGACAGCCGAGATCCTGAACGAAGGGTTAAACGGCAGACTGACATGCTTTGATGAAGAGGGAATGACATTTCGCAACGGTCTTGCGTACATAGAGCCTTGCATTCGTACCCATCTGCCTCTGGACATGGTCTGCGTTATGCTGGGCACAAACGACCTGAAGCTGCCGGGACAGACAGCGGAATCCATTGCCGCGAACGCTGCCCGCGTGCTTGCCAAAGCCCGTGACGTGCATGACAGCAAGTACCCGGAAAACACCTGCAAATACGTCCTCATGGCGCCGATCACGATCAGCGGTCGTCTGGCTGACGGGCCTTTCGGGTGGGAATTCTGCTCCGACGCGCCGGAGATATCAAAGGGTTTCCGTCAGGCTTTTGCTGCCGAGGCAGAGCACCGCGGTTTTATGTACTTTGACGCGTCCCGCGCCGCGGAACCGGGTCCTGTTGACGGACTTCATTTAGACGAGGAAAACCACCGGAGGCTGGGGGAAGCCTTTGCCGCATGGCTGAAAGATAACCTATAGGGCGGCGCGCTCCATGTAGTCCAGCAGGGCTTCAGGCTCCGAAAAGACGGAAACTGCCTCCAGAGCAGCCCTGTCTGTGAAGCCTTCTGCCGCCACATGATCCAGCAGCGCCAGCAGGCTGTCGTAGTAGCCGGCGATGTTTAGAATGGCGATCGGCTTTTGATGGCGGTCCAGCTGCCGAAGCGTCAGGATCTCAAAAAATTCTTCTAAAGTGCCGATACCGCCGGGAACGATGATGAAACCATCGGACAGATCTTCCATCTGCTGCTTCCGCTGGCGCATGGTATCGGTGAAAATCATTTTGCTGCAGCGGTCAAACAGCACGCCTTCTTTGTCGAAAAAACGGGGCGCTACACCGATGATCTCACCGTTTTCTTCTGCGGCGCCTCTGCATGCCGCGCCCATCAGACCTGCAGCGCCGCCGCCGAAGACCAGACCGATGCGGCGGTCCGCCATGGCTTTGCCGAGAGCGAACACTTTGTCGTAATATGGCAATGACGCCTGCTGGCTGCTGGCGCCGAAAAGACAGATTCTCATGAACTTACCTCCGATTTGAATTTCGTATATTTCTATTATTGTAACATATCCTAAGGGTACCGGAAAGATGACATTTTTGTAAGGCTGCTGTAAGTGCAGGTTATGGCATGACGCCGCCGGAAGGGATATAATCTGAAGTACAGAGAGGTAATGGGAGATGAGGAGATTGAGAGTAAACGGGAAAATCGCATCCATATCACTGGGCGTATTTATCGCCAGCGGGATATTGGGATTGATCAGTCTGATCATATGGGGAGTTAAGGGATCAGGCGAAGCGGGCACAGCAGAGGCGGAAGTCTCCTTCCTGCTTCCTGCGCTCTGCATCATAGCGGGAGCCATGGTCATATCCATGGTGGTGATGCTCCTTGCACTGCCGAGGCGCAGATGAAAAAAAGCGGCTCCGGCCGGTTCTGAGATAATGAGATCCAGAGCCTGCCGGGGCTGTTTTGCTGTGCGCGGATACAGATAAAAACTTATGTTCGCTTTTCCTTGTGCCCGGCAGACGGCGGTGATATAATGGAGAGAGACAGAAGCTGACAGGAGGTATTGATTATGCGACAGCTAACCTTTTTTGATGACAGGCAGGAAAACGCGCCGCTGGCCAGCAGGCTCAGACCGGACACGCTGGAAGAATTCGTCGGACAGCAGCATCTGATCGGGGAGGGAAAGATCCTGCGCATGCTCATCGAGCGGGATCAGATATCCTCCATGATCTTCTGGGGGCCTCCGGGAGTGGGGAAGACAACGCTTGCGCGTATTATCGCGAAGAAAACGAGATCCAACTTCATAGAATTCAGCGCGGTGACAAGCGGAATCAAGGAGATCAAGGCTGTAATGCAGGACGCCGAAGAGGCGCGGCAGATGGGCGTGCGGACTCTGCTCTTTGCTGACGAGATCCACCGGTTCAATAAAGCGCAGCAGGATGCTTTTCTGCCGTATGTGGAGAAGGGCAGCATCATACTGGTAGGAGCCACTACGGAAAATCCGTCCTTTGAGATCAACTCGGCGCTTTTGTCCCGATGCAAGGTCTTCGTGATGAAGGCGCTGGATGAGGAGGATCTGACGACTATGCTGCGTCATGGTATCGAGAGCCCGAAAGGCTTCGGACAGATGGAGATCGATATCGCGCCGGAGGATCTTTCTGTCATTGCCCGCTTTGCCAACGGCGATGCCCGTACTGCCCTGAATACGCTGGAAATGGCCGTCTTAAACGGGCGCGTCGATGAAAACGGCACTGTCCACGTGGACGACGAGGTGCTGGCCCAGTGTATGAACCGCAGATCTCTGCTGTATGACAAAAGCGGCGAGGAACACTACAATCTGATCTCTGCCCTGCACAAATCCATGAGAAACAGCGATCCCGATGCGGCGGTCTACTGGCTCTGCCGTATGCTGGACGGAGGTGAGGATCCTCTGTATATTGCCCGCAGACTGGTGCGTTTTGCCAGCGAGGATGTAGGTATGGCGGATTCCCAGGCACTGCAGGTGGCGGTAGCGGCGTATCAGGCCTGCCACTTTCTGGGTATGCCGGAGTGTGACGTCCATCTGACCCACGCGGTCGTGTATCTGTCCATGGCGGCAAAATCCAACGCGCTTTACAAGGCCTGCCAGGCATGCAAAAGGGATGTGAAGAATCTGCCTGCGGAGCCTGTGCCCCTGCATTTATGCAACGCGCCGACATCTTTGATGAAGGAACTGGATTACGGCAAAGGGTATAAGTACGCCCACGACACGGAAGAAAAGCTGACCGCTATGACCTGTCTGCCGGACAGTCTGGCGGGCAGGGAATATTACACGCCGACCACGCAGGGCAGGGAAAAGCTGGTGAAAGAACGGCTGACCCAGATTAAAGAGTGGAAAGCGGCAAGGAACTGTGATAGAATGAAGAAGAGTTTTACACAGGAGAAGGAAAATGACTGAATTCTATACAGAAAAAGAGATGGAACTGATAGAGAATTACATAGAAGATAATTTCGGACCTTTTAACAGTATCCTGCACGAGATCGTGTCGCCGGATATTCATGTGGATATCTGCGTCATTGAACCGACGCCGGAACGAAATTTTTATACTCTGGTGACGATGGGTATGGGAGCCCATAAGATGAACGTGCCTCCGGAGCTTTCCGGCATGAATCTGGAAAGGGCGGAGATGACGATCTCTCTGCCGCCGGACTGGAAACTGGACAGTGAGGAAGAACGATGGTACTGGCCTGTCCGATGGCTGAAGATACTGGCAAGGCTGCCGATCGAGGAAGATTCATGGCTGGGGTGGGGCCATACTATATCCAACCCGGGGCAGCTGCCCTTCGCGGAAAATACCGGTTTCTCCGGATTTATACTGCTAAGCGCTTCCGGCGCGGCGGATCAAAAGGAAGCCTGCCGGCTGCCTGACGGCGGCGAGGTCAATTTTTATAATATGGTGCCTTTATATCGGGAGGAGATGGACTATAAGCTGGCAAGCAGCGCCGACGAGCTGCTGGATCTGTTCATCAGAGATTCTGATGAGATCTGCCTGGTGCCGATGGATCCGGGACGAAAGAATGTATGCCTGTCCAGGCAGAAGAAATACGCCATCAGGGCAGAGGACATGCAGCCTTTGCTGACGGACTGGGCCGGGCCGGAGGGGTGTCTGGCTACAGACCGTATCACAGTAGACGGTATGCAGGTAGGCTATTGCTACCGGCAGGAGCCGGAGGAGGGCAGCCGCGACTGGGACAGCGGATGGCGCTTTACGGCTGGAGATGAAAGCGACGAATATATGGAGGACCCGGAAAATTCGTCCGTCTACGCTTTGAATACCATCTGCAACTATGATATGGAGATTCTTCCGCTGCTCCGCTGTCCGTACGGGACTGCTTTTGAGCGTGATGAGAATGGAGATCTGCAGAGGATCTGGGATATGGAGGAAGAAGGCGGCCTGGAGAGCCGGGAGTCTCTGCTGGGCCCGTCGGATATTCAGTATCTGCAGGAGTGCTGCGGCAGCGCCGACGGTTATTTTGGACGCATGGCGGCTTATCTGGACGAGTTTATAGAGACAGGGATACGAGAGGGGCGTTTTACGCAGAGACAGGCCAGAGAGGATCTGGAGATCGCTCTTTGGTATTCCTATGCCTACAATAATCTGGACGAATACAGATGGTATTATATGGCGGCGCAGTGGATGCCGTTTTCGGAAAAATACGCCCGGGGCTGCGGCACGTGGTATTATCGTTATTCTATGGCGCTGACCTACTGCGGCCGTCTTTCGGAAGCGCTGGAATATGCGGAAAAGGGCGCGGCAGAAGAACCTGATTACCCATGGATCTGGCTGCAGCTCGGGAAACTGCGCAGCCATTTCGGCGATCAGGAGGGCGCGCTGGCGGCAGTCCGCAGAGGGCTGGCTCTGGAGCCGGGAGATCATGAATTTCTGACGCTGCGGCAGGAGATCAAAGAAGGAAGGTCTCTGGAGGAGATGGAATATCATTATATCGACGCCGGCGCGGATCAGGAGCTGCAGGACAGTGATGATCCTGACGCCCTTGCCAAGAAGGCCGCTGTCAGCGGGATCCTTACTGACAGAGAGGGACTGGAACGGTTCATGACCCTCTTTGCTCCGGAAAACTGGGAGGCTGATGCGCCGTACTGCAGCTTTAACTTTGACGGAGGAGGAAGACAGCTGGAAGCCGTATTCTGCATGAATCAGGCGGCTTTGTCCAAGCTGGATCTCCATTGGCTTTCCCAGTGCAGGGAGAAGCTGTGTTCAGACCTGTGGGGCCTGCGCTGCAGCGGAGGACTGGAGTACGAGCTGCGCGCCGTCATCGTATACTGGGATCACGGGCTGGAACTGATCTATGAAAACGAGGATCAGAGACAGACCCTGCGCGTGGCTGTCAGTCCGGACGGCCAGGAACAGGAGATCGCCGAGGACTACGAGGAACAGGGAGGCGAAGAGGAAAGCGGACTGCCGGGTATGATGAAGCTGTACCGGCAGGACGGCGACGCGCTTCGCTATGCGGAGGTCTGGATCGATGGAGATATCATCACGGAGCATATCGGCGTCTGCGGAGATACCGGAGAGGTCACAGAGTGTCAGATCGATAGTGCCGACGGATGGCAGGAGTATCTGACAGGATTTCTGAAATGCTATTATGAGCAGGGTTATGACCAGTGGCCGGAGAATGAGCTCTGCTGGCTGGTGATTCAGTTCCCTGTGGCACCTGCGGAGCTGCGGCGCGGCCTTAGCCCCAAGCTGGCTCCGGACGACGCCGCTCTGCGCGATACCGCCGAAATGGCTGTCAACGAGGCGCTGGGATGGACCGGCCTGGGTATGGCTGACGGCTGGGAAGTGGGACGCCGGATGGATGATAAAGAGCGCTTTGTACTGAATCTGTACTGCACGGCAGTGGATACCGGTCTGGCTCTGAAGGTGCTGAAGGAATCGCTGGAAGCAGAGACGGACTGCACGCATATGAAAATCGCTGCGAGAGAAGCAGGACAGGAGGATTACCGTCTGCTTTACAGCGCTGACGGAAGTGAAGAATTTTCTCTGTAAGAATGTGATAGGACTTAGAAAGGGCAGGACTTATGAAACCAAATGCTGATTGTATAGAATTTACAGAAGCCATATCGGTACAGGATATGAGAAGCAGCGACGCCTATACCATCGCTAACTTTGTATCCGGAAGAGAACTGATGTACAGAGCGGCGATGGGCGTATTCCAGGCCGCGGACTGGAAGGAAAAGAAGATCGCTATCATATCGGGCAGCGGAAACAACGGAGGAGACGGATATGCTCTTGCGGGCATCCTTGCGGAGCAGGGCGTCTTTCCCGATGTGTTTCGAACTTCTCTGAAGCTGTCTGAGGATGGAGCCTATTATTTCGGCCGGTGCATCAGCATGGGGCTGCGCGTGGAAGCTTTTTCCGCGGAGACGGATTTTGGAAACTATGATGTTCTGGTGGACTGTATTCTGGGAACCGGTTTTGAAGGCAGACCGCGGGGCATGGCAGCGGCCGCCATCGACAGGATCAATGAGGCAGACGCCTATGTGATCAGCGTAGATATAAACAGCGGCATGAACGGCGATACGGGGCAGGCGGAACTGGCCGTAAAGTCAGACCGGACCGTGTCCATCGGCTTCTATAAAAAGGGGCATTTTCTCGGACAGGCACCGGAGTATATCGGCGATCTGGTCAATGCGGACATCGGTATCGTATACCATCCGCTGTCTTTTTCTGAGTAATATATATTTGAGTAATGAACATAGAACAAAAGGAGATTTTTTGCGGTAATGAAACGAATCATCGTTACTTTTCCAACTCTGGCAGGCATCATGTGGGGCGCGACGGGGGTGTTTACCAGAACTCTGAACGAATACGGGATGAATAACGCGACGATACTGGAGACCAGAATGCTGCTGGGAACGGTGATCCTGGCCGTCTGCTGCCTGCTGGCGGATCCGTCGCTTCTGAAGATACGAAAGAAAGATATCTGGATCTTCGCGGGAGGCGGAGTGCTGGGGAATTTCGGACTCAGCTATTTCTATACAGAGGCCATCAATCAGCTGAGTATGGCCTTTGCGGCAGTGCTGCTGTGTACGTTTCCCATCTTTGTCATGCTGCTGTCCGCAGTGCTGTTTCAGGAGAAGATCACGGCAAAGAAGATCGGCTGCATGGCGCTGGCCTTTGTGGGCTGCGTTCTGGTCAGCGGCCTCTTGGAAGGGGAAACAGCGCGGAACTGGTCTGCCGCAGGGGTGGCCATCGGTATTCTGGCAGCGTTCTGCTATGCCCTGTACAGCATTTTTTCCAAGATGGCAAAGGAACGGGAGTACAGCTCCATCACCATCACCTTTTACTTCATGATGCTGATCGCTTTCCTTTTGATCCCGATGACGGACTGGAAGCTGATGGCTGATTATGTGATGGAAGCGCCGGCGGCAAACGGCCTGTTTCTGCTGGGGCACAGCCTGTGCGCAGCTGTAGTGCCGTACGTGATCTATACCCTGGCTCTTGCCTACATGGATGCGGGCAGGGCTTCGGTGCTGGCGACCTCCGAGCCGGCGGCGGCCATGCTGTTTGGCTATCTGCTGTTTTCTGAGGTTCCGTCCCTGCTGATGCTTCTCGGTATGGTTCTGACCATTACAGCTATCATTGTACTGAGTCTGCCGGAAAAAGAGGAGAAGCTTTCATAGAACAAAAAAAGCACAGAACACGTCTGTCTGACGATATTCTGTGCTTTTGTTATTTCATGTACCGTTATTTTGCCTTCTTTTTCTGCGGCAGCAGAATGCTGATAATGCCGCAGACTGCCATCAAATACGGATAGAACAGATACGGTATGATATCAAAGGATGTCAGGCCGGTCAGAGTCGCGGCGGAAAGAAGCTGTGCGCCGTAAGGGATGATACCCTGAAATACGGAAGCGAACATATCCAGAAGCGATGCGCTGCGGGAAGGCTCTACGCCGTAGTCGTCACTGATCTCCTTTGCGATAGGTCCTGCTATGACGATAGCTACTGTGTTGTTGGCCGTGGCGGCGTCTACCAGAGAGATCAGAGCCGCGATACCGAATTCCGCGCCTTTATAGGTGTGCACGCGGCTGTGTATCTTTTCCAGGATGAACGCGAAGCCGCCGTTTTCCTTGACGAGGGCGCTGATGGATGCCACCAGAATGGAGATGACTGTAATGTCATACATACCGGTGACGCCGGTTCCGATGGATGTGAATACATTGGCGATTTCCAGCGTGCCGGTGAGCAGGCCCACGATGACGGAAAGCACAGTGCCGCTAATCAGCACTACGAATACGTTGACGCCCATCAGAGCCGCGACCAGTACCAGGATGTAAGGAATGACCTGAAAGATATTGTATTCCAGATCCTGATTCAGATTGAACTGACTGCCGTTTGTCAGGAAGAACAGAATAATGATGGTAGCGATGGCTGCCGGGAGTACGATGAGGAAATTCCTCTTAAACTTGTCTTTCATCTCACAGCCCTGAGTTCTTACTGCGGCGATGGTTGTGTCAGAGATCATGGACAGGTTGTCTCCGAACATGGCGCCCGATACTACCGCTCCGATGCAGATCGCCATGGCAAAGCCGGTCTTTTCAGAGATGCCTACGGCGATAGGAGCCAGAGCCGCTATGGTTCCCATGGAGGTACCCATGGAGACGGAGATAAAGCAGCCGATGATGAAAAGGCCGATGACCGCGATGCCCGGAGGCAGCAGGGAAAGTCCCAGGTTTACCGTACTGTCTACGCCGCCTGCAGCTGAAACCGCGCCGGAGAAGGCACCTGCGGCCAGAAAGATCAGACACATGGTGATGATGTTGTCATCGCCTACGCCCTTCGCCACGATGGACAGCTTTTCGTTGAAGGTCTTGCCCTTTGTCTGAACAAAGGCGACTGCCAGCGCGATCAGAAATCCCACGACAGCAGGCATGGTGTAAAAATCACCCAGAAGGATGCCTGTTCCAAGAAACAGGATCAGAAAGACCAGAATAGGCAGAAGCGCCCATCCGTTTGCTTTGATGTTTGATTCGTTCATAACGTTTCTCTCCTAAAAAATAATTTACTGTAAAATAATTTCCTATAAAAAACTCGACCCCTGATGACAAAGGTCGAGCAAATTACCAGCACTTTGCAATATTTATTTTACCAAATAACTATCTGCGGTGCAAGGACAATTTCCTGATTTTCAGCTTCCGGTAAGGAGAATAGAGGAAACCCAGCCCCCGGTTATAGGCTTTGAATCCCCAGGTGGCGGCAAAGGAGTTCCTGTGCCGGTGTTTTCGCAGAAATTCCCGTTCTTTTCCGCCGAAGGCAGCCACGCCGCCGTCCTTGACGCAGGCGATAAGATCGTCGTTACAGGTGATGTCCCGGTCAAACTCGGTAAAGGCCATGCCTACATATTCTTCTTTGTGCGAGTCTGAACCGCCGAAGCACTGTCTGCTGTATTTTTTTGCCAGCAGCTGGGCGATCTGGTTGGCGCGAATGGTCTCACAGGTATTGAAACCCTCCAGAAAGTCAAATTTTCTGATCAGATGAGGATTCTTTCTGATCCTGCTGAAGAACATCGCACTGGAACTGCGGGCGCCAAAAGGATGGGCAGGGCCGAGAATACCGCCATAGTGGTGAACGATCTGTTCCAGCATTTCGATAGACATGCCCCGCACCTGCAGTACCCGCAGGCAGACATGGTCCGGCATGATCACCAGAAAATGACCGGCGTCTCTGGTATCGTACTCGACGCCCATGAGCACCACGAAATTCTGAAGTTCCGGCGGCAGAGACTCTTTTGTCTCCTGCCAGTACCGGTAGCCCTTATAGGAATCATGGTCGGTGACCAGCATGCCGTCAAAGCCCTGTTCATGCAGCAGCTCTATGTACCGCTGGATCGGCACTCTGGCATCTATGGAGCCTGCCTTTGTGTGGCAGTGCATATCAAATTTCATAAAAAAAATCACTTCCTTTAAAATATAGTTTATACCTGAATTCCCGCGGATACAAGTCAAGAATTTGTGAAGAAGGTGAGAAGTTTATGGAAATTGTCTGATGGGGCTGCAGGACGGACTCCTGCGCGCCATATTTCACAGAAAAAACATTTCATACGGCGCCCTTTACCGAGTACGCGCCACTTTTTTGATAGATAACTCATCAATATGGCGTTTCACTCCTTGCTGTACAGGTGCTTTCAGATTGAACGCTTTGCATGCGGATAAAAAACAGTAAAAAACAGCACATCTTCGTCTCTGCACGCCGTATAGTTGTAAAATCATCTGAAAATATGGCGCGTATCAAAGCGAGGGCGCCGTATGAATGCAAAAAAGCGAAAAAAGTGGCGTATGCCATGTTAATCGTGACTGGTAACAAAACGACAGGAAAATGTAACAAATTGCGCAGCAGAGGGGTTGACAAAAATCTATGGGGGGGGGGTATAATGACTACTGTAAATTATAAAAGGCAAAACTGCCGTGAGGCAGTGACGCAAAGCTATAGGGTCTTGACGGATCGCCAAGACAGCCAGTTGCATTTTACAGTAAAGGATATACCTTTTACGTGCATAAGACGACCGTAGCCTTGCGTTATTGCAAGGCTTTTTGTCTGCATGAAAGACGTTCAAAACGTCGGAACCAAAATCTTAGGAAAAGGAGGATATCTTGCCAAAGCCGGCGAAAGCCGGTGACGGAAAGCTAGAGGGCCTTACCATCCCCATGGTTGGCAGCCAGCTGCCCGGGTCAAAAGGGGCGACCCGGCAAAAGCGATGAGAATCGCAGGATGGGGAAATTATGAAAAAACTTAAAAAAGCAGCCAGCTTATTTCTGAGCCTGCTGATCGTGATGGCGATGATGCCGCTGTCAGTATTTGCTGACGACCCGTCGCAGGGAGGCATCGATTCAGAGGTATCCGAAATTGAACTGACACTGGAAACTGAGCAAGATACCGTCGACCTGATGGATGCGCTTAAAGGAAAGCTGCCAAACAGCGTTGATCTTGGCGATAAGCTGGATGACGGAACGGATCGCTATTCTTTGGCGTGGACAGTCACTGGCGACGCTAATGCTGTGCAGTTTGATGAGACTTCAGGCGTTGTTACAGCTAATGCGGTCGGTACTGCGCAGATCGTATGTACAGTTACCGATAACAAAACAGAGGAAGCAGTAGTGAATCCGCCTGCTGCAAAGGATCCCGCAGAAGAAAAGCAGGGAGATGGCAATAATGCGGAGGATGGCACTGTGACGGTCACTGCCGCTGAAGTAGAAGAATCCGAAGGTTCTAACGACACCCAGACCGGCAGTGATAAACCTGTTGATGAGGAAAGCGCTTCTCCTGTCACGATCGGTACATATACATGGAATATCGTGGTGAAGGAATTAGAAGGCGTCAAGGTCGCTAACGAGGCGGAACTGAAGGAGGCTATTACTGCGGCCGGAAATGGGCCGAGGACTATTCTGGTGACAGAATCCTTTACCATTGCATCCCGTATTATAATTGATGCAAATCAGGATATCACGCTGAAAAAAGTGAAGCAGGATGCGGAACTGTCCATCAAAGATATTATTTGGGTTAAAAGCGGCGCAAAGCTTACACTGGACAATATGACGCTGGATGGAATGGGATCTGAGCGCAAAAGCTCCAATGCATTGCTCTTTGTGAATGGAGCTCTGGATATGCAGAACAGTACTGTCAAGAATGCCTATAATTCAAAAAATGATGAGAACGGTAAAGGCAATGGCGGCGCTGTGTATAACTCGGGAACCTTCACCATGAATGGCGGCGAACTTACTGGAAATAGGAATACCGGCAACGGTGGCGCTGTGTATAACAAAGGAACTTTCACAATGGAAGGCGGCGAGATTACCGGAAATAGCACGGCTGGCAATGGTGGCGCTGTGTATAACTCAGGAACCTTCACCATGAATGGCGGCGAACTTATTGGAAACATGATTACCGGAAATAGCACGGCTGGCTATGGTGGCGCTGTGTATAACTCAGGAACCTTCACCATGAATGGCGGCGAACTTACTGGAAACATGACTACCGGAAAAGGTGGCGCTGTGTATAACTACAATACAGGCATAGCCACTATTCAAGGTGCTGTGATTAGCAAAAACTCTGCTAATGAGAATGGATACAGTGTATACAGTACTGGAATGCTCATCATGAAAGAAACTGAGGTGTTTGATAGTGTAAACGGTGGTATCTATGCTGGCGGCAAAAAGACGGGGAATTGCTTGGATACTGTAAACATCACAGGAACTAGAGGCAAAGGAGCAGCCCTAAAAACCGCTTACAATGGTAACCCTATTATAGTGAAGAATTCTATAATTCGAGACAATAATAATGATGAAAATACTGTGGATAATGGCGGAGCTATTTGTGCATATAACAGTGAGAATATCTTACTAGAAAGCTGTGAAATTTCCTATAATACGGGTATGGATACCGGAGGTATTCGGCTTTTTTACAGTACAGCAACGCTGAAAGATACTGTAGTAAAATGTAATACGGCAAAAGCTGCAGATTCCGAAAACAACTGTGCCGGAGGCATTTTTGTTAATTCACTTTCAAACCTCTCTTTTAAAAGTGGCGCACTGTATGGAAATAAAGCAACAGGTGCAGTAAATGCGGCAAATGACATTTATTTAGGCACGGACGCTAAGATATCTTTACTGGATGCCGTCAATATGATAGATCCTTCCATAGAGGACTCTGGGTATTTCAAAGATTTTAACTATGGTTGGAGACAGGCAGATGGCACGATCCTGCTTGATTCAATCACAGAAGGAATGGCAATTGATGGTTTCAATAGAGAGGCGCTGTATCTTACCGCGGTTCCACAGAAGGAAGTGCCAAAAGATGCAGTATATCTGGACGGTACTAAGGGTAATGATGTTCAAAACGGCACCCGGCCGGCATTTGCAGTTCGGACTCCGGAGAAAGCTCTTGAACTGGCAAAGGAATATGGCACCAAGCAGATTTATGTCTGCGGTGAAGTAAAGCTGACAGAAAAATTGGATGGACAGGGATGCACACTGCAGCGCACTGAAAACTACAAGGGGAATCTGCTGAATATCAGCAGTGGAAAGGTTACACTGACCAACCTTACCCTTGACGGAAATGCGGAAAAAATCTCTAACCATGATGCTAAGGCCCTTGTACGTGTCTCCGGCGGTAAGCTGACCTTGGGAAAAAATGCTGTACTTCAAAATAATAATACTACAGGTGCAGACTATCCTGATGGTGCTGTTGGCGGCGGAGTCTATGTAGTAGGAGATGGACAGCTGGTAATTGCCGGCGGAACTATCCAGAACTGTAGAGCCCTTCTGGGCGGCGCAGTAGGCGCTTTCGGCGGCGAGATCTGTCTGGAAAGCGGTAAGATTACGGGTAACCACGCAGAAGAAATCACTGTTGGCGGTAGCTCTGGCGGCGGCTGCGGCGGCGGTATCTATATCGGTCAGAGAGCGACCATGGTCATGAATGGCGGCACGATTTCAGGAAACGAAGCAGCAAATATCGGCGGCGGCATTTCTCTCGGCGTTGACGGCGAGTTAGGAACTAACAATCAGGGAGATGTAGAATACACCTTGCAGGTGCACGGCGGTTCTATTTCAAATAATACCGCATACGCTTCCGGAGGCGGTATCTTTATCCAGGGCGGCCAGGACAGCGCAAACCGAGGTTTCCGTGCTCTGATCGACGGTACAAAGACGAAGGTTTACATTCAGGACAACCAGGCGAAGGCAGGAAAAAGCGGATGGTTCCACGGAGGCGGCATTTATGTCAACGGTGGAAAATCGGAATCGGACGGATATCTGAAGCTTCAGCATGTTTTGATTACCGATAATGAGTCTGCGCAAGAAGGCGGCGGTCTTGCAGGCTGCGGTACTTCGGAAACCAGCGTTCATATAAAAAACGGCGGCGCGATCTATGGCAATACCGGCGCGGGAAAGACAGATGACTTTTTCACAAAAGAGCTGGGATTAAGTCCGTTCCAGCCATCCGTCGATATCTCAGCTACTATGCTGGGCGGCGGAAACTACAACTGGAAGAATGTAGAGGATGGCAGTGAGACTTTCCTGAACAAGCTTAAAGGTAATGGAGCGCTTCACCTCTATGCAGGCGTAAATGAAAACGACGCTGATGTATTGGCAGCACGGAGCGCTGCGCGCGTGTTCATTACAGGCAACCGTGCGGTTGATGAAGAGGGTAAGGCTGGACGCGGCGGCGGCATCGGCAGCAACGGAATCGTTGAGATCGGTGATGCGGATCCTTATGAAACAGTGGAGTTTGACGTAGAAAAGAAGTGGGTCGGTGACAGCGAAGCACAGCGTCCTGAATCTGTAGACGTCGTTGTTGAGCGCAGTCTGGATAACAATTCCTGGGAAACTGTCGGTACACTTCGGATTTACCGTGGAAAAGAATGGAAAGCAAAAGCGTATAATCTGCTGAAAAAAGCCTGGAACTCTGCCAATAACAGCTATTCTGGCGACGAATATACCTACCGTGTGCGCGAAAAGGAAGTGAAGGGATACAGCAGTAAGGTGGAAGGAGATATGACCGAAGGATTTGTTGTGACCAACACCTATACGCCGGACAGACCGAAACCTCTGCCTGATCCTGATACACCACTTGATCCGGGTCCGGACGATCCGGATGATCCGATCATTGATGATCCTGATGTTCCATTAGGACCAGGCCCGGATGAACCTGTGATCGATGATCCTGATGTACCGCTCGCGCCGACACCGGTGGAAGAAAAGGATCCAGACGAACCGAAAACTGGCGATGAAGCGCCAATTGGACTGTTGATGGGAATGTTCCTTGTTTCTGCCGGAGCACTGGGAGCAGTTTACATTAGAAGAAAAGAGAAAACTGAAAAATAGACTTGGAGAAGACTTTGAGTTTTCATAGTTTTGACAAAAGAGCCGTTTCGATTTGAGACGGCCCTTTTGCTTAGTGTGCCGGGCATGCTGGCAATCTGTGGTGAAAGATAGACCGCCTGCTTTGGATAAAGAACCTGCTGGATATCTTTGGAATCTGGAATGAAGAATAAAAATGTTTATTTGCGGATATGGTATGATAATAAAATTCGTCTTGTTTTTAATAGAAATACGCGAAAATTGCGTGTGATTGTCAATAAAGGCACGCAAAAATTGCGTAATTTCATTGCGTTTTTTGCGCTTTGGTTGTATAATTGTAATTGAGGTGATGAGCATGACACTGAAAGAACTGCGAAAGCAAAAGCATTTAACACAAGCTGAATGCGCTGAATATCTTGGAATTCCTCTTCGCACCTATCAGAATTATGAAACGGATAAATCGAAGACTGTATCTATGAAGTATGCGTTTATGATGCAGAAATTGGAAGGGTATGGTTTTATCGATGAAACCCATGGGATTTTGGAAATTCAACAAATAAAAGATGTCTGCACAGGTATCTTTGACAGCTTTGATATTGAATACTGTTATCTTTTCGGTTCCTATGCCAAAGGAAAGGCTGGCCAAAACAGTGATGTAGACCTTTTAATCGGCACACCTGTTTCGGGTATGGAATTCTATGATTTGATAGAAGCAATTCGGGAGGGTTTGAAAAAGAAAGTCGACATATTAAATCGAGAACAGTTGTATGATAATCCTGCATTGATAAACGAAATACTGAAAGACGGGATAAAGATATATGGATAATAAAAAAGATAATAAATATTATACCAGGAAGATAATCAATGATTTGGCTTTTTTGTTTGAGCATACTGAGGGACTTACGCAGGCGGAACTTGAAGACGATGAAATCCTTATAGATTCAGTGATGTTCAGACTGATTCAGATATCGGAAAACTCCGACAAATTGACGGACGAGTTTAAAGCACATTACAGTTCTATTCCATGGAGGGCAATGAAGGGTATGAGAAATCGAATTGTACATGAATATGGCAATGTTGATTTGGCGGTCGTATATGATACAGTTAAAAAAGATATTCCACGGCTTCTCTGTGAGCTGAAAGAAATTGAGGAACGGCTGTTATGAGATATTATGTAACTTCTGATGTTCACGGATACTTCCGGGAATTAAAAAAGGCTTTAACTGAAAAGGGTTTTTTTGATGATAAGGAGCCCCATAAATTGATTGTTTGCGGCGATTTATATGACAGAGGCACTCAGGCGAGGGAGATGCAGGACTTTATTCTTGACTTACTCTCGAAAGATGAAGTTATTCTGGTAAAAGGAAATCACGAGGATCTGGCTTTGGATCTTCTGTATGGCTGGACAAAAGGCAGTTACCTCAGGCATTTTTATTACACGAACGGAACTATTGACACGGTTTGCCAGCTGACTGAAACTGCTGAAGAGACACTGCGGTGCGATATCGAAAAGGTGGGCAGGGCGTTTTTAGAGAATCCGTACATACAGACTATTATTCCAACAATGGTTGATTATTACGAAACAAAGCACTATATTTTCACTCATGGCTGGATTCCCTGTGTATATGTTGACTACGATCCCTCAGGAAAAGATTATATATTTATGGAAAATTGGCGTAACGCTGATGCTGATGCCTGGAAAAAGGCAAGGTGGCTGAATGGAATGGAAGCAGCGCATAGCGGTGTTATCGAAGTGGGAAAAACGATTGTATGCGGTCATTGGCATTGTTCGTTTGGACATTCCCGCTATGAGAAAGACGGCGGTGAGTTTGACAATAATCCAAATTTCACACCGTACTATGGTAACGGCATTATTGCACTTGATGCGTGTACACCCATCTCTAAAAAAGTGAACTGCATTGTAATTGAAGATTAAACAAATATCCGAGATTTCTTTTTACAGTTTTATTTGCAGGTGCGAATATGGTATGATAATATCATTACATATATCAAAACTCCGGAGGTAAAGGACAATGAAAATTACAGTACTTACAGGAAGTCCTCACGAAGCTGGGACGACAGCTCTTTTAGCTGATAAATTTATTCAGGGCGCGGAAGAAGCCGGGCATCAGATCTACCGCTTTGACGCGGGTCAGAAGGCGGTAGGAGCCTGTATCGCCTGCGACTGCTGCGGGCAGGGCTGTGAGCCGTGCGTGATAGAAGATGATATGGCGGAGCTGCTTCCCCACCTTCTGGAGGCGGATCTGGTCGCTTTTGTTACGCCGCTGTACTATTCCGGCATGTCCGCTCAGCTGAAGACGGTTATTGACCGTTTCTACGGCATCGACAACAGACTCTGCGGCAGCGGAAAAAAGGCTGTACTGCTGGCGGCCTGCGCTGACACGGGCGCGGACGGATGGGCTATGGACGAGCTGGCAGCCCATTACAAAGGCTTTACAGGCTATCTGCAGTGGGAGGATCTGGGCATGGTCATGGCGACAGGCTGTGGAGCTCGCAGCGATATTGAAAACAGTCCGTTCCCGCAGCAGGCATATGAACTGGGAAAGAGACTGTAGCGGATCAGAGCCAGAGCGGCGGCCGATGGAAAACGGCGGCATAGGGAAGAACAGCTGCAAAAGTGTTGTCACCAATTGTCACCTATATTAAAAAATATGGTTGACAATATCGAGCGCGGGAGTTATACTTACTCATGAAGAAAAAAGATAAGGAGTAAGATATGACGACGATGACGACAACAATAAACAACACTGACAAGCTGCGTACTTATGATATGGTCCTGATCGCTATGTTTGCTGTACTGATGGCAGTATGTTCATGGATATCCATTCCGATGGAAGTACCTTTTACCCTGCAGACCTTTGGTCTGTTTCTGACCGTAGGCGTACTGGGAGGTAAACGGGGAACCCTTGCTGTATTGATCTACATCCTGCTGGGCGCTGTAGGCGTTCCCGTTTTTGCGGGCTTCAACAGCGGACTGGGCGTGATCCTGGGAACTACAGGCGGATATATTGTCGGATTCCTGCTTTCCGGACTGGCCATGTGGCTTCTGGAAAAGCTGATCGGACGAAAGACCTGGGCCCTGGTGATCTCCATGCTCTGCGCCATGGTCATCTATTTTGTATTCGGAACCATCTGGTATATGGCGGTTTACACCAGAAGCACAGGAGCCATCGGGCTTACCGCGGTCCTGGGCTGGTGCGTGATCCCGTTTATCATACCGGATCTTGTGAAGATGGTGCTGGCTTTGATGCTGACAGGCAGACTGCGCCGCATCATGAAACTGCAGTAGGATATCAGTCCTCAATATATTCAAGAAAACGCTTTACCGGAAGGGAGGCGTTTTCTTTGTCTTTCAGGGCAAGACCGATCTGACGGTAGGCAGGCGTTTCCAGAGGCCGCGTGACGACGCGGTAAGGATTGCGGCGGAGGATCAGCCGGGGCAGGATGCTGATACCCAGACCGCTTTCTACCATGGACAGAATGGCATAGTCGTCGTAAGTGGTAAACTGAATATCGGGACGGATTCCTTTTGCTTCAAAGAGCGGCGAGATCTCTGCTTTTTCGCTGGTCTCGCGGAGCATGAAGGCGTAGTCTGTCATAGATTCCAGTGAAACGCGGCTGCGGCTGGTGAGAGGATGGTTCTCAGGCAGGATCGCCAGCAGCTCGTCATTATAGACATTTACCAGCTGCAGCTCAGGCCGCACCGGCAGAAGAACGAATCCCAGATCTACCCGGCCCTGGAGGATCCAATGCTCGATCTGGCCGTATTCGCCGGTGAGCAGCTCGTAGTCGATGCCGGGATAATCGTGCTGGAATTTTTTGATGACGGAAGGCAGCCAGTGGGTCGCCACACTGGAAAAAGTGCCTATGCGCAGCAGCCCTGACTCCAGGCCGTGGAGGCTGTCAATGCGGGCCTGCAGATCTTCATACTGGCTGCAGAGCTGTTGTATGTGCGGCATCAGACTCCGGCCTTCGGCGGTGAGCTGGACGCCGCTGCGGCTTCTGACCAGCAGCGGGAGATTCCATTCCGTTTCCAGATCAGCGATCATGCGGCTGACAGCAGACTGAGAGTAGCTGAGGGCCTCGGCAGCTTTGGTGAAACTGCCGCAGTCTACGGTTTTGATCAGGGCCTTGTATTTCAGAATGTTCGCGTCCATGGGCGGCTCCTTTCTTCTATGCGTTTTCTGCATGAATTCTATGATAAAAATTCGCTTTTGTAATCTTATAAAGGATGATACACTATTCCCAGCAAAAAAGCAAGTAATTCTAAATATGCGAGTAATTTTTGAGGAGGAGCAAAATGCAGGGAGAGCTGTCTTTGAAAAAAACAAAGGATTCGGAAGCGATGACTGGCGGCGTTGCGGAACGGGGAGGCGTCCGTGTGAAAAAGGCTTTCAGCCTGGAAACTCTGGTGTTCCTGGGAATCTTTGGCGCCATCTTCGGCGCTCTGGGCAGCCGCATGGGCATGGTCAACCTGATGAACACGATGCTGAACACGGCCTATGATCTTTTGATGAATACTGTTTTCTATATTATGGCTATTGCTGTGATCGCAGGAGCCGTAGCGGGACTTTTGACAGAGTTCGGCGTGGTCGCCGCGATCAATAAGATCCTGTCGCCTTTGATGAAGCCGCTGTACGGACTGCCGGGCGCGGCAGTGGTCGGCGTTATGACCACGTATCTGTCTGACAATCCGGCTGTACTGACTCTGGCGGAGGACGATAATTTCCGCCGGTATTTCAAAAAATACCAGCTGCCTGCTCTGACCAACATCGGAACAGCTTTTGGTATGGGTATGATCATCACTACTTTTATGATCGGCCTGAAAAGCCCCGACGGCGGCAGTTATACGGCAGCGGCCCTGATTGGAAATCTGGGAGCTGTTATCGGCAGTATCGTCAGTGCCAGACTCATGCTGATCAAGACGAAAAAGATGTACGGTACAGAAGAAATGGCCGATGTGAAGAACAGCGGCGTAAAGCTCTCCATGAATGAGCGGATCATCCGCAACGGCAGCGTGGGCGGCCGTTTCATGGAAGCCATGCTGGAAGGCGGCAAGAACGGCGTATCCATGGGCGTGGCGATCATTCCCGGCGTGCTGATCATCTGCACCGTCGTAATGATGTTGACTAACGGCGCGTCTGACGATGGAACTTTTACAGGCGCTGCTTATGAAGGGATCGGATTCCTGCCGTGGGTCGCGGAAAAATTTAACGTGATTCTTTCACCGCTGTTCGGGTTTACTTCAGCCGAAGGCATTTCTGTTCCGATCACTGCTCTGGGCGCTGCCGGCGCGGCCATCGGCCTGGTGCCGGGTCTGGTAGAAGGAGGTCTGGCGACAGGAAATGATATTGCGGTATTTACCGCTATGTGCATGTGCTGGAGCGGATACCTGAGCACCCATGTCGCTATGATGGATTCCCTGAAGTTTCGCAACCTGACCGGACACGCCATCCTGTGCCATACGATAGGCGGACTGTGCGCAGGCGTCGCGGCGCACTGGATCTATATTCTGATATGCTGATTGCCTCTTTAAAATAATTCTGCAGCCTGGAATATCTGCGTGATTTTACAGATTGAAAGGGTTACCGAAACTGAAAAGTGTGATCTATGAGATAAACATGGATCACACTTTTTCTGTGCAATGAGTCTGTGTTGTACCGTGATTTTACTGATTGCAGATCTCGTATAACTGGGCGGTAGTGTGACGGATAAGATCCTCAAAATCCGGCACGCTGGTATCATGACCGGCAAAGCAGGCGATAAACGGCTGTTTCGCGTAGACGATGCCCACATCATTTGACAGATCATCGTCCTCTCCGGTCTTGTGAGCGATCTGTACGTTTCCGCCCAGAATACCGCCCATCTTGTGATTGATCTGCTGAAGCAGAAGGGTATCATTAATGGCCTCAGAAACGGTTTCATCTACAAATGTACGGCGATAGACCTGTTCCAGCAGAGCGCCGATCTCTGCTGGTACGATGTAGTTGTTGATGCCTCTGGCGGCGCCCTGCGCGTCAAAGAGCAGCCGGTTCAGTTTTGTGCCTGCAAGTCCCATTCTGTGGAATTCCGCTTCATAGGCAGGAATTCCGAAACGGCGGATCAGCAGGTTGGCGGCGGTGTTGTCGCTGAGCGAGATCATCAGACGGCACAGCGTCCGGATATCCGCGGCAGGTTCCCCTGTGAAGAGGGTCAGCGCGCCGCAGATCGGCATCTTGTCTTCCTGACGGACTGTTAAGATCTCATCCATGGAGGCAGTACCTTCCGCGTTCCATTTGGAGATGGCCATGAATACCGGCAGTTTGATCACGCTGGCCGCAAGAAAGGCTTCTCTTTCCTGATAGCCCAGTTCCTCGCCGGTGATCAGATTTTTGAAGTAAAAGCCTACATGACCGGTCTGCTGAGACAAATTTTTTAGAATTGATTCCCGAATGCTTTCGGTAAGTGCAGTTCCTTTTGTTGTTTCCATAAGATCCTCCTGTTTCTGACTGTTTTTATCTTCGCACGCTGCGGCCCAGACGGCCGTTTAACACCTGCCCGTCCTGCAGCGCGATCTTTCCGCCGATAAGGACGTAATCAAAGCCCTTTGGCGGTATCTGGCCGTTTTTATAAGCTGCCAGGTCTTCCACTTCATCCAAAGTGAAGATGGTGATATCGGCGTCGCTGCCTGGCAGCAGGTTGCCTTTGCGCGGCAGGCCGAGAAGCTGAGCCGCCATGGTGCTCATCTTGCGCACGCCTTCTGACAGACTGACTTTGCCGGTGCGGATATAATCTGAGATGAAGCGGGCAAAGGTGCCTGAGGCGCGGGGATGGCCCATGCCGTCATTTCTGACTCCGTCGCTGCCGATCATGACAAAATCTGAAGCAAGGGCCATAGCTACATCGCCGCCTTTCATGAAATACCCTACCGTACCGGTATCAGGTGCCTCGCGGCGAAGCTCATCGAATATGGCTTTGGTACAGCGCCGGCCGGCGTATTTGCCATTGACGATCAGGATACTGTCATAGTCTGACTGGTAGCTTTCTAAAAAGCCGTCGTCGTACGTGGTTTCTCCGATACCGGTGCTGAAAGCGTTGTAAGGGTAGCAGTCACAGGTCATCCGGACGCCTTCAGCGCGGCAGTTGTGAATCTGCTCAAGGAGACGCGGCATCTGGCCATAGCCTCCCATGCTGCCGATATGAGAAAACTGGACCTTTACATCTGCTTCACAGCCTGTACGGGCCAGTTCCCCGCAGGCGTCAAAAACGCCGTCCACATCAGCTCTCACGTGGGAGGCGACCAGCTTATCTGCGGGATGGCACAGCTTACTTAATGTGATGATCTCATCCCATGCAGTGCCCGGAATATATTTCAGTCCGAAGGAAAGACCCAGACAACCGTTATCCAGGTGCTTCTGGCAGTCCTCTGCCATCTGCCGGACGGCAATCTGGTCCACAGGCTTATATTTGTCATGACGCGTCCTGAGATTTCTAAGCCAGGTGTGTCCCACCAGAAGGCCGATATTGACCGGCGCTCCGTCCCGGTCTGTGATATCGAGATACCGGGAAGGATCAAAGGCGTTGTCGCCGCAGTTGCCGCCAACGTCAAGGGTAACGCCCATTTTCAGAGCGGATGTGGACATGCTGGCCAGAATACTGTCAGACGCTTCATCATAAAGATCTTCGTGCATATGAATGTCGATGAAGCCGGGACAGACGATCTTACCTGCGGCGTCGATGATCATATCGGCATTTGGCGTTTCCGAAGTGAGCGCTGAAATCTTTCCTTCTTTAATATATACATTGCAGACCGCGTCGAGATCCTGAGCAGGGTCTACAACGCGTCCATTCTGAATTAACACGGAGTCTGCCGCTGTTTGCGCAAAGCTGCCGCCGCGCTTGTTTTCTTCCATGATAAATACTCCTTTACTTTTTGTACCCCTATATAATCTAGCAAAAACCATGCCAGCGCAGATTCTACGCAAAATCCGTTTCTGCAGTCCGGTTTTGCGGAGCGGCATTTCGGAAAACCGGATTTAATAGGTATAAAACAGATTGGGATATAAAAAATGAACCGGAGTAAACGGTTGAATAAAGCTTTTTTTCTGATATAATAGAACCATGATTTTACTTAACGCAGAACACATCAAAAAATCCTATACGGAAAAACCCCTTCTCACAGACGTGGACCTGTCCATCGCGGATACAGACAAGATCGGCCTCATCGGCGTCAACGGAAGCGGAAAGAGCACACTTCTCAAGATCATAGCAGGCGCGATAGAACCGGAGGGCGGTAGTATTACCAGATCCCGACAGCTGCGGGCTGCATATCTGCCTCAGAATCCGCCCTATGATCCAAAGATGACGGTGCGCCAGCAGGCGTCAGCCTATCTGGATGCCATAGGTCTGCCCTGCGAAATGTATGAGTGCCGGGCCATGCTGACAAAACTGGGCATTGCGGACTTTGATCAGGAGATGGGACAGCTGTCAGGAGGCCAGCGGAAGAGAGTGGCCATGGCGGCGGTGCTGACCTGCAGCAGCAACCTTTTGATTCTGGACGAGCCGACCAATCATCTGGACAGCGATGTTATCTGCTGGCTGGAAAACTGGCTGGTCTCTTATAAAGGCGCGGTTTTCATGATCACCCACGATCGTTTTTTTCTGGATCGCGTAGCCAATCGCATCGCGTGGATCGACGGCGGGAGGCTCCATGACTGCGACGGCAATTACGACTGTTATCTGGAGACCAGGACGGCCCGCAGAGAAATGGCGCTGGCTTCCGAGCGGAAGCGGCAGGCCATATATAAGAAGGAACTGGCGTGGATCCGCCGGGGCGCGCAGGCCAGGACCACCAAGGCAAAAGGCAGGATACAGAGGTTTCACGAGCTTGAAGACAGCAAGCTGACGGTGGACGACGCGTCCCTTGAGATCACGGCGGCAAAGAGCCGTCTGGGCAGAAAGATCATTGAGATCGAAGGATTGTCAAAATCTTATGGAGGGGAGCCTTTGATCCGGGATTTCAGCTATATACTGCTGCGAAACGACAGGGTAGGCATTATCGGCCCTAACGGCTGCGGAAAATCTACCCTGCTGAACATGATCATGGGCCAGACGGTCCCGGACAGCGGTATCGTCGAGAAAGGCGAAACGGTCAAAATCGGCTATTTCTCGCAGGAGAATCAGGCTCTTGACGAAAATCAGCGGGTGATTAAATTTATCGCTGACATTTCAGATAACGTGAAGACCGCCGAGGGCAGCTTTTCCGCGTCCCAGATGCTGGAGCGGTTTCTGTTTCCGCCCCACATGCACTCTGTGGAGATCAGCCGTCTGTCCGGCGGCGAAAAGCGCAGGCTCTATCTGCTGAGTATCCTGATGACAGCGCCTAACGTTCTGATCCTGGACGAGCCGACCAACGATCTGGATATCGAAACGCTGACCGTGCTGGAAGACTATCTGGATGATTTTTCCGGCGCAGTCATCGCTGTTTCTCACGACCGTTATTTCCTGGACCGGGTGACCCGCAGGACATTCGCCTTTGTCGGAGACGGCCGCATCAAAGCCTACAACGGCAGCTACAGTGATTCTGAGGCCCGCAGACAGGAAGAACTGGCTGAAGAAAAGGCGGAGAAGAAGCAGGCCTCAAGCACAGACAAGACGCGAGGGAGCTCTGCTCCGCGGGACGCTGCTGCCCGCGCAAAGCAGGAGCAGCCAAGGTTCACGTACAAAGAACAGAAGGAATACGAGACCATCGAGGAGGATATCGCGGCACTGGAGGAGCAGCTTATGCAGGTGGAAGAGGCTATGAACCAGAACGCCACAGATTTTCCTAAGCTGGCAGCTTTGACCGGGGAGAAAGATCAGCTGGATGCCGCTTTGATGGAGAAGATGGACAGATGGGAGTATCTGTCCGAGCTGGCGGAGAAGATAGAAAATTATAAAAGGAGATAAAATATGGCAGACATCAAATACGAGATCATAGAAGAGATCGGCGTTTTATCAGAAAACGCCAGAGGCTGGAGAAAAGAGCTGAATCTGGTCAGCTGGAACGGCGCGGCGGCAAAGTATGACCTGCGGGATTGGGCGCCGGACCACGAGAAGATGGGAAAAGGCATCACCCTCAACGCAGAGGAAGCCGGAGCGCTGGCAAAACTGCTGGCGCAGAGAGATCTGTAATATAGTTTCAGATAATACAGCGACTGAGAAAGGAACCAGGACATGGAGAAAGTATTATTTTTAGATGCCTGCGTTCGGGACCACAGATCCCGAACAAAGAAGCTTTGCGATACATATATTGAGCAGTTTATGGAGGCGCACCCTGATGCTGTACTGGAAACGGTGACACTGCGCCGGGGCACAGTGCAGACCCACACAGAAGAAAAGCTGGCGGAAAGAGACGAATATGTGCGGCAGAAAGACTTTGATCAGCCCATGTTCGATCTGGCTCGCCAGTATCAGGAGGCAGATTATATCATCATAGGAACCCCATATTGGGATCTGTCCTTTGCTGCTGTTCTGAAGGTATACATTGAGAATATCATGGTGCCGGATCTGACATTTAAAGCTGTCAATGATGGATTTATCGGCCTGTGCAGAGGAAAGAAGATGATCTATATCACAACGGCAGGCGGCGCCATCGGCAATAAAAATTATGGTTATGATTATATGTGTGCTATCGCGGAAATGACCGGTATCGGCCAGACGCAGTGTATCAAGGCTGACATGCTGGATATCGAAGGCTGTGACGCAGATGTTATCATGGCCGAAGCCGAAAAAGAGATCCGGGCGATGTTTCAGGTTTAAAAGGCGGTGAATCATATGAAGAAGGTCGAATTCGTAAGAGTCAGCTCAGAATTATGCGGATATGGTTTTGGCAAAGGGACAAGGTATTCTTTTACCGGAGCTGAGGAGACCATAAAAGAGCGCATTGAAAACGGATGGTCTTTTGAAGGCTATATTCCTATTGAAACAAGAGGCACAGGTGACATTGAAACGATGTCACTGATATTTCAAAAGGAAGAATGAAAAACGGGACCTCTTTGATGTGAGGCAGCCCAAAGAATCGAAAAAGTATTTGTAAAAAAACACAAAAAATCAGTTGACAGCTGCGCGGTAACGTAGTAAGATACTGTTAGTTGAATAGCAAGCCAAAGACTTTGACGGAGACAGTAGATTTATGTTGAAAAGGTCACAGCGAACCGGGGATGGTGGGAGCCCGGCACCGAATGTAGGCATATTTTGAAAATCACTCCTGAGTTGCAGGGCCGAAAGGCGTGTTCTCCTGTAGAGAGACGCCGAGTAAGTGCTGACGGGCCTTCCCCGTGATCGGAAGAACATATGATGGTATGTTGTAGCAGGTGGTTAAGCGAAGATGATTTTTTCTCCGTCCTGATACAGGACGGATTTTTTTATGACCTAACCCGGTGAAAGCGAGCGAAGATCACCTAACCCGGTGAGAATAACCTATGAGGAGGAGAACAATGAGCAAAGATAAGAATACCGTGGAGATCAGATGGCACGGCCGCGGCGGCCAGGGCGCCAAGACAGCCTGTCTTCTTCTGGCTGATGTAGCGTTCAGTTCAGGCAAGCAGGTCCAGGGCTTTCCGGAATACGGCCCGGAGCGCATGGGCGCGCCGATCACGGCATACAATAGAATTTCTGACGGAAAAAACAGAGTCCATTCCAATATATATGAACCGGATTACGTAGTAGTGGTAGATGAGACCCTGCTTCATACAGTAGATGTGACGGCCGGCCTTTCTGAAGAGGGCGCCATCATCATCAACAGCAGCAAGGAACCCGCGGCGCTGCGGCCGCTTCTGGGCGGCTATGGCGGACGGGTCTGCACGGTAGACGCAGAGAAGATCTCTGTGGCGACTCTGGGGAAGAATTTCCCTAACACACCGATGCTGGCAGCTACGGTAAAAATCAGCAATGTGGTAGAAAAAGAAAAGTTTCTCACTGATATGGAGGAATCTTTTAAACATAAATTTGCGTCAAAGCCGGGGGTCATCGACGGTAATATGAAGGCCCTTCGGATGTCTATGGATCAGGTCAGAGTAGGCTGACCGAAGCAGTCTAACAAAGGAAGGTTAACAGAAAGGAAGACAGATGAAATCAGCGAAGAATATCAATGAACACAGCGCCTGGCAGGAGCTGACCTGCGGAGCTGAAATTTACGAGCCGGGTACATCCAGACTTGTCAATACAGGGGAATGGCGGATTCTGACGCCATTCTTTGATCCCGATAAATGCAAGCACTGCATGCTTTGCGTGCCGTTTTGTCCGGATGTTTCTATTCCGGTCAAAGACGGACGGAGACAGGAGACCGACCTGTATCACTGCAAGGGATGCGGGATCTGCGCCAAGGTATGTCCTTTCGGCGCGATCACCATGGGAAAGGAGGAAAAATAAATGGCTGTAAAAGACAGAATGAGCGGCAATGAGGCCATTGCATACGCCATGCGGCAGATCAATCCTGACGTCATGGGCGCTTTTCCGATTACCCCGTCTACGGAGATTCCACAGTATTTTTCCAAGTTTATCGCGGACGGCAAAGTGGACACCGAGTTTGTAGCGGTAGAATCTGAGCATTCAGCCATGTCTACCTGTATCGGCGCGTCAGCAGCCGGAGCCAGAGCGATTACGGCGACTTCCTCCGCGGGGCTGGCACTCATGTGGGAACTGCTGTACGTGGCTGCGTCCAGCCGTCTGCCTATCACAATGGCAGTGGTCAACCGGGCGCTGACCGGCCCGATCAACATCAACTGCGACCACTCTGATTCCATGGGATGCCGGGATACCGGATGGATCCAGATCTACGCGGAGAATAATCAGGAGGCATATGATAACTATATTCAGGCCATGCCGATTTCCGAATACTGCCGTCTGCCTATCATGATCTGTCAGGACGGCTTCATTACCAGCCACGCAGTTGAGAATATCGAACTGCTGGATGATTCCGACGTGAAAAACTTTGTTGGCGAGTACGATCCGGAGAACTATCTGCTGAAAGAGGAAAATCCTTTGGCCGTCGGTCCTTACGGTGTGTCACCGTACTATATGGAGATCAAAAAGGCTCAGGCGGAGGCTATGAAGGCAGCCAAGGCGCGGATCCTGGAGGTGGCAGAGGCCTATGAAAAGGTGTCCGGCAGAAAGTACGGCTTCTTTGAAGAATACCGCATGGAGGATGCGGAGACGGCAGTGGTAGTTATAGGATCTTCTGCCGGTACAGGGAAAGATGCCGTAGACAAGCTGCGGGAGCAAGGCAGAAAAGCAGGACTGATCAAGCTTCGCGTGTTCCGTCCGTTCCCGATGGAAGAACTTGCAGCGGCCCTGTCTAAGGTCAAAGCTGTGGCGGTCATGGATAAGTGTGAGAGCTTTTCCGCATGCGGCGGGCCTGTCTTTGCTGAGACCAGAAGCGCGCTTTACGATCTGCCGCAAAGACCTATGGCTGTGAACTACGTTTACGGTCTGGGCGGAAGAGACGTGACGATCGCTACGTTTGAAGAGATTTACGGTGCTTTGGATGAGATGGTCCAGACCGGAAAGACCGGAGAGGTCTACAGACATATCGGCGTGAGAGATTTGGAGGAGCAGAGATGAGCTACAGTTTGAAAAGAGAATTAGAGAAAAAGGGCAGGCTGGCGCCGGGCCACAGACTCTGCGCCGGATGCGGCGCGGGCGTCGCGGTGAACGGCGTGCTGCGGGCGCTGGAGGAAGGCGACAAAGCAGTGGTTTCTAATGCTACCAGCTGTCTGGAAGTTTCTACATATATGTATCCGTACACCGCTTATGAGGACAGCTATATTCACAGCGCCTTTGAAAACGCGGCTGCCATGACCGGCGGCGTGGAAGCGGCGTATAACGTACTGAAGAAAAAGGGCAAGATCAAAGAAAACTACAAGTTTATCTGCTTCGGCGGAGACGGCGGCACGTATGATATCGGTTTTCAGTCTTTGTCCGGAGCTATGGAGCGGGGCCACGACATGGTCTATGTCTGCTATGACAATGAAGCGTATATGAATACCGGTATTCAGCGGTCATCTTCGACGCCGCGCTTTGCTGATGCGACGACGACGCCGGTAGGCACGCAGTCTTACGGCAAAGTTCAGAACAAAAAGAATCTGACAGAGATCATCGCCGCCCACGGCGTGCCGTACGCGGCTCAGACCACATTCCTCGGTGACTTCCGCGATCTGCACAATAAAGCACATAAGGCCATCTACACCCACGGACCCTGCTTCCTCAATGTGCTGTCTCCGTGTCCGCGGGGATGGAGATACGAGATGGAGGATCTTGCCGAGATCTGTAAACTGGCGGTGGATACCTGCGTCTGGCCGCTGTATGAAGTGGAAAACGGCGTGTGGCGGCTGACCTACGAACCAGCAAAGAAGCTGCCGGTTGAACGGTTCCTGGAAAAACAGGGCAGATTCAAGCACATGTTTGCCAAAGGCAGCGAATGGATGATCGAAGAGGCCCAGAACTATGTAGATGCGCAGTGGGAAAAGCTGAAAAAGCGCTGCGAGCTGGACTGATCAGCGACTGCGGTCTGGCGGTTTGAGCAAAATCTTCGATCTGGTGGTAATTTGCTCAATTCCGGCGTGCTGGGAAGCCGGCAGATTGAGCAAAATCTCATGAATTAGAACATTTTGCTCAATTTTGACTGCTGACGCTGACGAGAAATTGAGCAAAATGGATCAAATAAACCGGATTTGCTCAAATCACTTGAGCAAAACAGCTGTTTTAAGGCGAATTTGCTCAAACAGAGTGCCATTGCCGCGATATGACTTGAGCAAAATCCTGTATTTCATGATAAAATGCTCAATTGCCGCTGTAAATGGACTGGACAAGCACCGCCTTAGAAAATATAATATAGGAAAAGAGAACAGATACAATAGAAAGGAAGATAAAATACCATGATTCAGATCGAAATGCTAAATGTAAATGGAACTCAGGCGCAGGGTCTGCGCATTGCCGCGCCGGGCGGTGAAGGCCATCCTAACATGCTGCTGATCCTGTGTAAAAAAGGTTATGTTATGTGCGGTTATCTCAACGTGGAAGCAGCGGGAAAATTCGATGACGCCGCAGCTGTAGTCGGTGGAAGCTGCTTTGAAGAGACACTGGCAAATCCGGTAAAAGCTGTTACGCCGCAGGCTGCCGCTCTGGGAATCACAGTAGGTATGACCGGTGCGGAAGCTGTGGAGAAGCTGAACGCGTAAGATCCCTTTTGTTGAATATTATCAGGCAAAGCACCTATTTAGGATTCCTCTGAATGGGTGCTTTGCTATTTATACGCGCAGGGCAGAGCAGACGGCGGTCACTGCTCCAGCGGGATCATCAGCTGGGTGATGTATTCTGTTTCGTCGTTGGTGTCGTGGTTGTCGATGATATACAGCTCCATGGGATCAGAGGCAGCTGCGAGGCCGCGGTCCTGAAGACAGGCGAACAAAGAACGCCACGCTCCGGGGATTTTTCCATAGCCGCCTTTGACGGTCCGGCACAGGTAATCTCCTGCGGGCAGCAGCTTGTCGTAGTTGTCGCTTTCGATGACGCAGAATACGGAATTGAAATGGCCGTAGCCGCCGCGCTGGACGTAGTCCAGAGGAATGGTGGCACCCATGCTGCCGTTGCCGATAATATAAAGCTGGTCCTCATATTCTTTCTGCAGCTTTTTTATGATAAAGTCCACATCATCGTCCATATATACGTTTTCTGTCAGAGAGAGGATCCGGCGGGCCGGCAGATGAAGGATCTGCGGTGTTTCAGATATGTTTTCCTCCAGATGACGGCAGATCTCACTGATGCGGCCTGACAGCTGATTCCTGAGACGCGCAAGTTCCGACTGTTTTTCGTCGATGACATCGATCTCACGCTGGAAAAGGGATAACGTTTTCTGCAGATCAAAGTCGGCCAGATGCTCTTTGATCTCGCTCATGGAAAAACCGATAGACCTCAGCTCCCGCAGGATGTTCAGGGTACGGATATCCCGGATGCTGTACATGCGGTAGCCGTTGTCATCCCGGCGGGGGTGCAGAATGCCGATCTCCTCGTAGTAGCGCAGAGAATCTGTTCCGATATCGTAGAGGGCTGATATCTCGCCGATCTTGTAATACTCTTTTCGATTCATAATATCTCCTTTAGATGTATAACAATATTATATCAGCGATCGCGGCGAAAGAAAAGGAAAAGCCGCGGTCTGACGCTTTCTGATTTCAAATATTTTCCCATCCGGGACAAATAAAGATATGAATTCTAAGGCATACTGTATATATAAGGCGTGATGGAAAACACGCCTGGGATTTAGGAGGATTTAGTGTGAAAGAAGGAAATCATATTTCGACGGGAAGTGAGAAGCAGCTGGGATTTGTCCAATTAGCCGCGGTCATTTTCGGTTCGACCATCGGCAGCGGTATCTTTACGACGACAGCAGACATGGCGGCGTCCGGCGCGCATACAGGAGCGATCCTGACCGGCTGGCTGATCTGCGGCATCGGTATGACGGGGCTGACTATGTGTTTTTTCGGTTTGAATACGGTTAAGCCTGAACTGACAAACGGCGTATTCAGTTACGCGAAGGAAGGCTTCGGAGAGTATGTGGGATTTACCTCTGCATGGGGTTACTGGGTCAGCGCGCTGCTGTGCAATGTGTCCTATATGACGCTGCTCTTCGGCGCTATAGGGTATTTTATCCCGGCTTTTGGAACAGGGAACAACCTGCTGGCTGTTGTCTGCGCGTCTGTGATCATCTGGATCTTAAACCTGTTAGTTTTACGGGGCGTGCAGGAGGCCGCACTGATGAATGTGATAACTACTATCGCAAAACTGGTGCCGATCCTGGTGTTTATCATAGCGGTGATCTTTGTCGGCGCGTTTAAACCGGATATCTTTATGGAGAATTTCTGGGGCGATGGAAGTGTTGCTGTCGGAGATCAGATCAAATCCACCACCGCCGCCACGGTATGGTCTTTCATCGGTATTGAAGGAGCGGTAGTTCTTTCCGGCCGGGCAAAGAGCGCAGGCGACGTGGGGAAGGCGTCTATGACCGGATTTCTCGGTATCTTTATTATCTATGTGCTGGTAGCGGTTCTCAGTCTTGGCGTTATGCCGGCGGAGGAGATGGCTGAGCTGCCGAATCCGCAGGCGGCAGGCATTCTGGAGGCGGCAGTGGGTCCGTGGGGCGCTGCTCTGATCAATATCGGCGTGATTCTGTCCCTGGCGGGAGCGCTGCTTGGCTGGACTATTATTGCCGGAGACTGTCCTTATTCTGCCGCGAAGCAGGGGGTATTTATGAAGGCCTTTGCAAAGTCGAACAGAAATGACGCTCCGGCGTTCTCTTTGTGGGTGACCAACGGTCTCATTCAACTGTTCCTGATCATTACCTATTTCAGCGCGTCTACGTATCAGGTATTCTACAGCATTTCAACATCTATGATCATGGTGCCGTACCTGCTCAGCGGAGCGTATTATCTGAAACTCACCCTGCAAAGAGACGGATTTGAACAGGCTTCCTCAGGAGCGTGGACAAAAGCCCTGATCTTCGCGGTAATAGGCACGGTCTACGGGATTTGGATGCTGTACTCTTCGGGACTGGAGATGCTGCTGATCACAGCTATTCTTTACGCTCCGGGCATCATCGTCTATGCGATGGGAAAGCAGGAGAGAAATCTGAAGATCTTCGAGAAGCCGTATGAACTGATCCTGGCGGTGATCATCGTGATCCTGGCGGTCATCTCGCTGTATATGATCGCAAGCGGAAGGATCGTGCCGTTTTAAACAATATGCCTGTGCATCGCTGCGGCGGCCGAAAGGCCGCTGTTTTTGCGAGCAGCAGAATATTTCGTTAATCATGAAAATATTTTGTATAAAAAGGGGTGTATTCAGTTAGAAGGATGTTTTGAGAGGAGGAGAACGTATGAAAAGAAAAAAGAGGTGGACCCTTCTTGCGTGCGCGGTCCTTATCACCGCGATGGGTCTGAGCGGCTGCAGTCTGGGAAACAGGGAGTCCATAGACAATCAAAGGGTGTCCGTCGAAGGGATCAGAAAAATCGAGGCCAGCTTTGGCAGCAGCGGCGGCGACGGCGGCATTACTTTGGGAACAGGGGATCAGGAGGCCTTTATCAGAATGATCAATGACTTTACCCTGACTGAAGGCGAAAAGCCCGGATCCGGGATCAGTGAGGCTGCCTACTGCTTTGATGTGGAGGACAGAGAAGGGAGGGTACACACCCTTCAGTTCTGTGACCAGAGCCTGACAGTAGATAAAAAGGATCACTACCAGATCAGTGAAACGGACAGCAAAGTACTGAACGCATACTGGGAGGACTACGGACTGGCGGATATGCTGAGTGAAGAGCAGATACCGGAAGAAGGAGAGGTAGAGGAAGAGCTGCTCCAGGAATAGAGCGGCGAAAACAATTATTTTGTTGCAGGTTCACAAAATAATACAAAAAAGTTGTGAAAAAACACTTGAATTTCATGAAAAGTTGTGTTATCTTATTACCAGCAGTTGAAGCGGAGACAGTGATACAGCCGCTGGAAGCTGATTTTTACGAAAGGAAATGAAAGTTATGAGAAATTTTTTCTTTGCAGCAGAATATTACTACTTTTACTTTTTCTACCTTATGAAGAAAAGGTCAGTTTTGCTGCATAGAAAAATTTTGAGTAATTGCTATAATTAAATCCTAAAATAATAACAAATTACTTGAAAGACTCCGCAGTGGACTGACCGCAGCGGAGTCTTTCGGGTTTCGGACGAAAATACAAAGGTAGATGGAGGAAAGAAAAACATGATTACAGTACTAAAAGAGGGTGCAGCGGAAGAGCAGGTGAATCAGCTGATCGCATGGTTTGAGGAACAGGATCTGCAGATCCACGCGTATGTGGGTGAACATCAGATCGTTCTGGGACTCATCGGCGACACCAGCCGCATCGATGTGGAAATGCTGGAACTGCTTGACATCGTAGATCGGGTAACGCCTATCTCAGAACCGTTTAAGAGCGCCAACAGAAAATTTCACCCGGAGGATTCTGTCATAGATGTAAACGGCGTGAAGATCGGCGGAGGTCATTTCGCGGTGATCGCGGGACCCTGCTCTGTAGAAAATCCGGAGCAGATCAAAGAAGTTGCGGACGGTGTCAAAGCTGCCGGAGCGGCCATGCTGAGAGGCGGCGCGTTCAAGCCGAGAACTTCCCCGTATGATTTCCAGGGTATGAAAGCGGAGGGCGTCGAGCTTCTTCTCGAAGCGAAGAAAGCCACAGGCCTTCCTATCGTAACGGAGATCATGAACGCCAACCACCTTCCTCTGTTCGAGGATGTGGATGTGATACAGGTAGGCGCCAGAAACATGCAGAACTTCGAGCTGCTGAAGGAACTGGGCCGTACCCGCAAGACTATCCTGCTGAAGAGAGGTCTGGCGAACACCCTGAAAGAACTGCTCATGAGCGCTGAATACATCATGGCGGGCGGAAATGAAAATGTGATCCTCTGTGAAAGAGGCATCCGGACCTTTGAGACATACACAAGAAATACACTGGATCTGTCGGCTGTGCCGGTGCTCCATAAGCTGACGCACCTGCCGGTGGTCATCGACCCGAGCCACGCTACAGGCGAGAGATACCTGGTGGAACCGATGGCTCTGGCGGCTGTGGCAGCCGGCGCCGACGGACTGATGATAGAAGTACATAACGATCCTGCCAAGGCCCTCTGCGACGGAAAACAGTCGCTGACGCCGGCCCAGTTCGCAGGTGTCATGGATAAAGTGAGAAAGATAAGAGAGGTGATCTAAATGAATATCGGAATTGTAGGGCTGGGACTGATAGGCGGGTCTATGGCAAAGGCCTATAAGAAAGCCGGTGCTGCAGTTCTGGGATGCGACAGAACCCGACTCATCACCGAGTTCGCGGAGATGGCGGAGGCTATCGACGGCGAACTGGATGAAGCGCACTTTAGCAAATGCGATCTGATCATGATCTGCATTCCGCCTGTGGGAGCAAAAAAGTGGCTGGAAGACAACGCACCCAAACTGTCACCAGATACGCTGGTCATAGATTGCTGCGGAACCAAGAGATACGTCTGTGAAGCAGGATTCAGGCTGGCAAGGCAGTATGGCTTCACTTATGCCGGCGGCCACCCCATGGCGGGTATTCAGTACGGAGGTTTTAAACACAGCGATGCGGATCTGTTCAAAGGCGCTGTTTTCGCTCTGGTACCGGAGGACAGAAACGATCTGTTCTTTATAGACAGAGTGAAAAAGCTGATCCTTCCGGCAGGCTTTTCCAGGCTGGTCATGTCTACCGCGGAGCAGCACGACAGAATCATTGCCTTTACTTCGCAGATGGCCCACGTGGTCTCCAACGCGTTCATCAAAAGCGAGACCGCCCAGGATACAGGGACGGCCATTTCCGCGGGCAGCTACAGGGACTTTACCCGGGTAGCCCGGCTGGACGCAGGCATGTGGACTGAGCTTTTCATGGAGAATCGCGATAATCTGAAGCATGAAATAGATATTCTGATCAACGAGCTTGAAAAATACGGGAAAGCCCTGGAGGATAACGACGCGGATGAGATGTGCCGTCTCCTCACCGAGGGCAGCGAAAGAAAGCAAGAGGTAGAGAGAAGATGCGGTTAGAAGGACTGGGCCGCGCGGTCAGACCCCTGATCAGGGGAAACAGTCTGACTGTGGTGACCGACGAAAACGTAGCGGACCTTTATTTAAATCGATGCATCCAGAGCCTCAAATGCGAAGGCTTTGATGTATATACATTTGTGATTCCTCCTGGCGAGGAATCCAAAAACGGGAAGACGTATCTGGAACTTGTAAATTACCTGGCAGAAATTCCGCTGACCAGAGCCGATGCCCTTGTGGCGCTGGGAGGCGGCGTGGTAGGAGATCTTACCGGATTTGCTGCTGCCACATATCTGCGGGGAATACCAGTGATCCAGGTGCCCACCACCCTCCTTGCGGCGGTGGATTCCTCTGTAGGCGGCAAGACGGCCATCAATCTTCCGGCCGGAAAAAATCTTGCCGGGGCATTTCACCAGCCTGCCCTAATCTGGTGCGACGCGAGCCTGCTGGAATCCCTGCCGGATCATATCTATCAAGACGGTATGGCAGAGGTCATCAAATACGGAGTGATAGCAGATGCCGGGCTCTTTGAGCTTCTCAAAGACAGAGAGAAGGCAAAGAACTGTACCGGCGAGATCATCGACCGGTGCGTGCGGATCAAAAAGAAATTCGTCGAAGAGGACGAATTCGATACGGGCGTAAGGCAGCTGCTAAACTTCGGCCATACCATCGGACATGCCGTCGAAAAGGCCAGCGATTTTGCTGTAAGCCATGGCAGCGCTGTGGCAAAGGGCATGGCCATGATGGCAGAGATCTCGGCAAGGCAGAACTGGTGCAGCAGCCAGACGGCGAGCTGTATCAGGCAGCTGCTGGATCTTTATGAATTTGATCTTACGATCACACAGTCGAAAGAAGAACTGTATGATATAATGATGGCGGATAAAAAACGCAAAGGCGGCTATATCGATATCGTGGTCCCGGAAAAGATCGGGACATGCCGCCTGCAGAGACTGACTACGGAGGAGCTTGGAGATATCTTATGAGACATATCGAAATCATTCCATCAAAATCTGACGCGCACCGGGCGCTGATCTGCGCGGCTCTTTCCGAGCTGACCAGCGGAAAGACCTGCCAGGTGGCGTGCGGCAGCAGTTCTCAGGATATCGAGGCGACGGAAAGGTGTCTGGCCGCTCTGCGGACAGGCCGCAGCCGGATGGACTGCGGCGAGAGCGGATCTACGCTGCGGTTTCTCCTCCCTGTCATGGGGGCGCTGGGATGCCGGGCGGAGTTCTGGCCTCAGGGACGCCTGCCAAAGCGGCCGCTGTCACCGCTCTATGAAGAGCTGGAAAGTCACGGCTGCAGGCTGAGCGTGCAGGGCAGCGTTCCATTTGTCATAGAGGGACAACTTCTGCCGGGCGTGTTCCATATACCGGGAGACGTATCCAGCCAGTTTATCAGCGGACTGCTCTTTGCATTGCCGCTTTTGGAAGATGACAGCAGGATCATCGTGGAAGGAGATTTGCAGTCCGGCCCCTATGTGGACATGACGATCCGGGTCCTGCGGGACTTTGGCATCGAGATCCGGCTTTCAGAAGATGGCTATATGATCCCCGGCGGACAGCGATACACGGCGCCCCCTGTTTATCAGGTGGAGGGCGACTGGTCCAACGGCTGTTTCTGGCTGGCGGCCGGAGCGCTGGTTCCCGGCGGCGTCAGCGTCAGCGGTCTGGATCCTTCCTCTCTGCAGGGTGACAAAGCGATCCTGCATCTGCTTTCCCGTTTTGGCGCGCAGACTGAAACCTCAGACAGAGAGATCACAGTTCTGCCGGGCCGTCTTTGCGGGATAGAGATCGACGCGGCGCAGATCCCTGATATGGTGCCGGTTCTGGCGGTTCTTGCCTGCGGGGCAAGGGGAAAGACAACGATCAGAAACGCAGGCCGCCTGCGGATCAAAGAAAGCGACAGGCTCATGTCAGTCAGCCGGGTGCTGGCAGATCTGGGAGCCGACATTACAGAAATGCCCGAGGGACTTGAGATCTTCGGGACGGGACGTCTTGCGGGCGGCAGCACCGACTCATGGGGCGACCATCGGATTGCCATGATGGCAGCCATCGCATCGCTGATCTGCGATGAAAAGGTGACCATCACCGGCAGTCAGGCAGTGAAAAAATCCTACCCTGACTTTTTCCGGATCCTGGAAGAAGCGGGCTTAGGTGAAAATATAGAAAGGAAATAATCAAATGTCTTCAACCTACGGAAAAAATGTGAAAATTTCAATCTTTGGACAATCACATTCTGCAGCCATCGGCGTTGTTATCGATGGGGTACCTGCAGGATTTTCTGTTGACATGGAGAAGCTGCAGAGTTTCCTTGACCGGCGCGCGCCAGGGAGGAGTCCCTATTCAACGCCGAGAAAGGAAGCGGACCGGCCGGAATTCTTAAGCGGCCTTGTGGGAAATGTGACCTGTGGAGCGCCGATCTGCGCTGTGATCAGGAACACCAATACCCGCTCTCAGGATTATGATAACCTGCGGGATGTGCCGAGACCGGGCCATGCGGACTATACCGCCCATATCAAATACGGCGGTCATGAGGACGTCAGCGGCGGCGGGCATTTCTCCGGCAGACTGACGGCGCCTCTGTGTATCGCAGGGGGTATTTTGCTGCAGATCTTGCAGGAGCAGGGCATCAGCGTCAAAGCCGGGATCAAAGAGATCGGCGGAAGCACTGAGGATCCATTTGGACGGATCGAGGAAGCGGCCAGACGCGGCGACTCGGTAGGCGGCATCATAGAATGCACTGTAGAAGGCCTGCCTGCGGGCATCGGCGGACCCATGTTTGACGGAATTGAAAACAAAGTGGCCCAGGCAGTCTTTAGTATCCCTGCCGTCAAAGGAATCGAGTTCGGCAGGGGATTTGACGCGGCCCGCATCACGGGAAGCGAAAACAACGATGAATATTATTACGACGGAGAGCAGGTAAGGACCCGCACCAACAATCACGGCGGCATTCTGGGAGGCATCAGTTCCGGCATGCCGGTGGTCTTCCGGGTAGCGGTCAAACCGACTCCGTCTATTTCCATAGAACAGAGCAGCATCAGCTATTCCCGCGGCGAGAACGCCAGACTGGCTGTCCGCGGCAGGCACGATCCGTGTATCGTGCCCAGAGCGGTGCCGTGCGTGGAAGCTGCTGCCGCGATCGCAATATATGACTTGATAAAAGGAGAATAATGACCATGACTTTAGATGACTATAGAGTAAAGATTGACGAAATTGATGAAGAAATCGTAAAAAAGCTGGAAGAACGCATGAGAGTTGCGGAAGAAATTGCCAAATATAAGAAAGAAAATGACATTGCTGTATTAGATGCCTATAGAGAAAGAGAAAAAATCGATAAAATTACAAAAATTGCGGCAGATGATATGGCATCTTACACCAGAGTATTATATAATACTATTATGGAACTGAGTAAGGACCATCAAAGAAAGATTACGCAGACGGAAGCGCCGGTGGTGAAGGCGATCAAGAAGGCTATGGAAGAAACGCCGAAGGTGTTCCCGACGAAGGCTACTGTTGCGTGTCAGGGTGTCGCGGGCGCTTATTCACAGCAGGCGTGTGAAAAGCTGTTCAAGATGCCGCAGATCATGTATGTGAAGAACTTCAACGGCGTATTCGCAGCTATCGACCAGGGACTCTGCCAGTACGGCGTTCTGCCGCTGGAAAACAGCACGGCGGGATCCGTGAACCAGATCTATGATCTGATGATGAAGTATAATTTCCATATTGTAAAGAGTGTCAAGCTGAAGATCGATCACAGCCTTCTGGTTAGGAAGGGGACGAAGAAAGAAGATATCCGCGAGATATTCTCTCATGAGCAGGCGATCCTGCAGTGCGACGAGTATTTGAAGCATTTCCCTAACGCCAGGATCACCATGTGCGATAATACGGCTGAGGCGGCTAAACTGGTGGCTGAATCCGACAGAGACGACGTGGCGGCGCTGGCTTCCTACAACTGCGGCCAGCTTTACGGTCTTGTCAGTCTGGAAGAGGATGTGCAGGATCATGGAAACAATTATACCAGATTCATCTGTATCAGCAAGAAGCTGGAGATCTACCCTGGCGCGGACAAGACAAGTCTGATGATCGTGGTTTCTCATAAACCGGGTTCATTGTACAATGTCCTGGCCAGATTCAACGCACTGGGTATCAACCTCTTCAAACTGGAATCCAGACCGATTCCGCAGAGGGACTTCGATTTCATGTTCTATTTCGACCTGGACTCCGAGGTATACTCTGAAGAATTCATCAGACTGATGAACCAACTTGACGAGCTGACACAGCAGTGCAAGTATTTAGGAAGTTACATGGAGATTTAAAATGAAAAAATTTGGATTGATCGGAGGGAAGATATCTCACAGTTATGTCCCGATGATCCATGGAAAGTTCGGAGATTACCCCTATGAGATTCTCGAGATCCGGGAAGATCAGCTGCCGGAACTGCTGGCGGATACATCCTACGGCGGATTCAATGTAGATGTGCCCTTTGAGCAGAAGGTCATGGCGCTGTGCGATGAGGTTTCCGATACGGCAAAGGCTGTCGGAAGCGTCAATACCATCGTGCGGGGAGAGGACGGCAGGCTGCTGGGCTACAATACCGGATATTACGGCTTTGCCTATCTGCTGCGGCACACCGGCATCGATGTGAAAGGCATGAAATGCATGGTGCTTGGCAGCGGAGGTGCGTCGCTGACGGTACAGGCGGTCCTGAAAGACATGGGGGCTTCTGAAGTAGTGGTCGTTTCCCGCAGCGGGAGAAACAACTATGAGAACATCCAGGAGCATTTTGACAGCCAGCTGGTCATCAATACCACGCCGGTGGGCATGTACCCGGGCAACGGGCGGGCGCCGGTGAATATAGACGATTTCAGGTGCTGTCAGGGCGTGGTGGATCTGATCTACAATCCAAATAAAACGAAACTGGTGCTGGACGCCATGGCAAGATCTCTGCCGGCCTCCGGCGGTCTGGAAATGCTGATCGCTCAGTCAAAGGAATCTTGTGAACTGTTTTCCGGCCGGGAGATCGATGATGAGGAGATGGATAACGTCATTGACGAGGTCAGAAGCGAGACGTTAAACGCCATTCTGATCGGCATGCCCGGAGCGGGAAAGACGCTGCTGGGCGGCGAGATCGCTGACAGGATGGGACGGCGGTTCGTGGATATCGACGATATGATAGTGGAGCACGAAGGCATGAGCGTACCTGAGATCTTTTCTGAAAAGGGCGAAGCCTATTTCCGCAGGATCGAAACGGAGATGCTGGAAAAGGCCTGTGTGCAGAACGGTCTGGTCATCGCTACCGGCGGCGGCATCGTCAAAAAGAAGATCAATTACAATATTATCAAGCAGAACGGCATCGTCATCTGGATCAAAAGGGATCTGGACAAGCTGGAAAACGAGGGCAGGCCGCTGTCGCTGACCCTGCCGCTGGAACAGATCTACGAAGAGCGTAAGGATGCGTATGCTTACTGGAGCGATTTCTATATCAACAATAATGAGGAGAGAGAATGATGAAAATTTTGGTCATCAATGGGCCCAACCTCAATATGCTGGGCATCAGAGAACCGGAAATTTACGGAAAAGAAACATATCAGGACCTCTTGGCGTTGGTGAAGGACGCGGCTTCCCGCTTAGGCGCGGAAGCCGCTTTTTTTCAGTCCAACCATGAAGGCGCCATCGTGGATGCCATACAGGAGGCTTACGGGAAGTATGACGGCATCGTTATCAATCCAGCTGCCTATACCCATACCAGCGTGGCGATCCTCGACGCCCTGAAGGCGGTGGGCATACCTGCAGTAGAGGTGCATATTTCCAATGTTTCGGAGAGAGAGGATTTCCGGCAGATATCCTATGTGCGGCAGGCGTGTGTGGCTACCGTCATGGGAAAAGGCTTCGACGGCTATGTGGAAGCCATGGAGATCCTGTGTGACAGGCAGGTCCTATGAGAGAGGGAAAGAAGAAAAAGCTGAAGAACTGGATCAAAAAGTGGTGGTGGCTGGCAGTATGCGCGGTGATCGGAGGCGCCGCCGGTTTTTGGGCAGGAGCAGCGGGTGTCGACCTGGATCTGAAGGAGTTCGCATATATGCTGGCAGAGGCTGTGATCGTGCTTGCCCTGTCCTTTTATGCTCACATCATCCTTCACGAAGGCGGCCATCTGGTCTGCGGTCTGCTCAGCGGCTACAGATTCGTGTCTTTCCGCATCGGCAGTCTCATGGTGATCCGGATCCGGGGAAAGCTGCGGATCAGAAGGTTTTCGATTCCCGGCACGGGAGGACAGTGTCTGCTGGACCCGCCGGAGTTTAACGGCGGCGATTATCCGTCCATGCTGTACAATCTGGGCGGCGGGCTTTTCAACCTGATCTTTGCCATGGCCGCTCTCGGGCTGTATCCTCTTGCCGGCAGCCGGGCTGCAGCGGCTCTGGTGGTCTTCGCCGGGGTAGGCGGCTTTCTCGCCGCGACCAACCTGATCCCCATGAAGATGTCCGGGGTGGCAAACGACGGCTACAACATGAAATATCTGAAGAAGGATAAGGCATCGTACGCTGCCCTTTGGCGTCAGCTCCGGGTCAATCGTCTGCAGAGCGACGGGCTGCGGCTCTCGGCCATGGACGCCGGGCTCTTTGAGACGGAGAGTGACAGCCCTGACGGAAACCCTTTGATCGACGGAATACGGGTGCTGAATTTTCAGCGGCTCATGGATCAGAAAGACTTTGACGCGGCGGCGGAGTATGGCAGACGTCTGCTGGCAGCAAAGGGATTTCTGCCTGTCTATGGCTGGCTGGTCCGGGCAGAGCTGCTGTATCTGGAGCTGACGGGCCCGTGCAGGCCGGAGAAGGTGGATGCTCTTTATGACAGAAATCTGCAGAGGGCATTCCGTCAGATGAAGGGATACCCGAGCGTCCACAGGGCGCGGTATGCCTACGCGGTCCGCTTTGCCCATGATGAGAAGCTGGCGGCTGCGGCCAGACGGCAGTTTGAACGAACGATCAGACGGTACCCCATGGAGGGAGAGATCCAGTTGGAAAAGGAACTGATGGAGGTAATATAAGATGAAGGTTTACTGTTACGCGAAGTGTTCTACCTGCAAGAAGGCCCTGAAGTGGCTGGACGAGGCGGGGATCACCTATGAGCTCTGTGATATCAAGGGGCAGAATCCGTCCAGAGAGGAGCTGGCAGCGTGGTACGCCATGAGCGGGCTGCCGCTGAAGAAGTTTTTTAACACCAGCGGCATGATCTATCGGGAGCTGGGGCTTTCCGCGAAGCTGCCGTCCATGAGTGAAGATGAGCAGCTGGATCTGCTGGCCTCTGACGGCATGCTGGTGAAGCGGCCTCTGGTAGTGGGCGAAGATTTTGTTTTGACCGGATTTAAGGAAGCGGAATGGAAGGAACGGATGCTGTAAAGAGAAAGGAAACTGTAAAATGAACGATAATATGAATTCTTCCTATGAAAATATGAGCAGGGAGCAGAAGCTGCGGGAGATCAGGGAGGCCATCGACGCAGGCATGCGGACCAGGCAGTATCTGCAGCAGGCACTTCGTGAGCTGGATTCAGCGAGGGGATTCGGGTTTGCCGATATGCTGGGACTCGACCTGATCGGAGGTATCGGCAAGCATATGAAACTAAGCAATGCCAGACAGCAGATGGAGCTGGCGAGAAACCAGGTGGGCGTGTTTCAGAGAGAGCTGCAGGATGTGAATTACGCGCTTCATCTGGATCTGGAACTGGGCGGATTTCTGACCTTTGCCGACTTCTTTATGGACGGCATTCTGGCAGACGTGCTGGTCCAGTCTAAGATCGGAGAGATGAAACAGCAGGTGGAGAACGGCTTATGGCAGCTTTCCCGGATCATGGAGGACCTGACCAGGCTTGAGATGGATCTTTTAAACGGCTGAAGAAGCTGCCGAACCGCGAAACTGCCGAACTGGACACGCAAAGTGTAAAGTTCGGCAATTGGTTCGGCACCAGAACAAAAAACCGCGAAACTGCCGAACTGAGCCCGCAAAGTTCGGCAATTGGTTCGGCACCAGAGAAGGAAACCGCGAAACTGCCGAACTAAGCCCGCAAAGTTCGGCAATTGGTTCGGCACCAGAGCAGAAAACTGCGAAACTGCCGAACTGAACCCGCAAAGTTCGGCAATTGGTTCGGCACCAGAGCAGAAAGCCGCGAAACTGCCGAACTGAGCCCGCAAAGTTCGGCAATTGGTTCGGCACCAGAGAAGGAAACCGAGAAACTGCCGAACTGAGCCCGCAAAGTTCGGCAATTGGTTCGGCACCAGAGCAGAAAACTGCGAGACTGCCGAACTGAGCCCGCAAAAGGAGGGAACATATGTTATATTTAGAGGGATTTAAGCTGCCGGGGATCATCTTTGAGGAAGATTTTCTCGACCGGATCCAGGAGACCTGTTATGATGATTTCTATCCATTCCAGCTGTTTCCCCCTATGGAGCTGGAACGGGTGGCTTTTGATACAGTGACCATCTTCTATGGCGGCAACGGATCGGGAAAGACCACTTTGATCAATGTCATTGCGGAGAAGCTGCGGGCTCTGCGGACGGCGCCGTATAACAAAAGCGCTTTCTTTGATCCTTTTGTGGAAGGGTGCAGTCTGCGGTGGAGCTGGGACACTACTTGGCAGGACGCCACGGTGATCACCAGCGACGACGTGTTTGACTACATTTTTGATCTGCGGGCCCTGAACGAGGGCGTGGATAACAGCCGCAGAGCTTTGACACAGGAATATCTGGAGCTGAAGACTAAGCGTTTTCGGATGCAGTCTCTTGCTGATTACGAGGAGCTGAAGAGGGCCAATAGCGCCAAGCGTCATTCTAAGTCGGAATTCATCCGGCAGAACCTGGTAAAAAATGCGGCAGAGAGGTCCAACGGAGAAAGCGCGCTCATGTATTTTACCCATAAGATCGAAGCCAATCAGATCTATCTGCTGGACGAGCCGGAGAACAGCCTGTCGGCGGAATATCAGCAGGAGCTGTGTGGATTTCTTGCGGATTCCGCCCGGTTCTACAACTGTCAGTTCATCATTGCTACTCATTCGCCTTTCCTGCTTTCCATGAAGGGGGCGCGGATCTATGACCTTGACAGCAGGCCGGCAGCGACCCGCCGGTGGACAGAACTGGAAAATGTCCGGCGGTATTATGAGTTTTTCAAAGATCATGAGGAGGAGTTCTAAGCGGACTCCTTCTTTTTTGTTGACGAAATATACAAACTTTGATATAATTTTGATAAAATATAGGTAAAATTATTGTAAGGAGGAATGCCGTGATGAAGATCAAGCCATCCAGCTATATCAGAAATGATTATGCAGAGCTTTCATCTTATTGCCGCGAAACGGGAGAACCTGTATATATTACAAAGAATGGAGAAGGCGATATGGTCGTTCTCAGTATTGATGCCTATGAGCAGCTGAATGACCGGCTGAAGCGGCTGGAAGCAAAGTGTTATCTGATGCAGAAATTTCGGGAGGCCGACGCGTATAATAAACTGCATCCCAAAACGTATACGCTAGAAGAAGCAGAAGAAGCATTGGAGGCGTTTTTACGTGAAGAAGAAGCCGGGAAGTAGTATTTATTTTGAAGAATCTTTTATATTTGATATGAAGGAGATACTATCATATCTTGCTGAAAATGGATATCCCCATGCAAGAAAAGTAAAAGAGAGAATATTTAACGGTATCGCATTGCTGGAGAAGCATCCTCAATTGGGGAAATGCATAGATGAGCTGCAGATGCCTGATAAACGCTGCCTTATACTTGACGAGTTCATTGTGCTGTATTCTCTATTGGATGGAGTAATCCATATTGAAAGGCTGCTGAGTGACAGGCAGGATTATCACAGATATATTTAAGGATTGAAACACCCTTAAGCATTGCTAAAGTGACAAAAATCCGGTATTCTGTCACTTTTGTCAACGTTTATACCCTGAAATGTTGACAGGAGTGACACTTTTTTTATTTTTTGTCACTTTTGTCACTGAACCGATGGATTTACAGACGCTTTCGAGTAGAAATTGAATGAAATGTTGACAAAAATAAAGAAATCACGGACATTTGTCACATTACTTCGTTTTCATGCGTCTGTCGGACCGAAAAGAGGCATAGACCGTTGAAATCGCAATGATTGACAATGGGCGCTGTGGTATGCTAGAATGTTTACATATATTTATAAAACAAGGAAGTGGAACTATGTCAGATTACAAATTCAACACCAATTGCATTCAGGCGGGATATAAGGCTGAGAGCGGTCAGCCGCAGGTGCTGCCTATCGTGCAGAATACGACTTACAGATACTATGACGCGGAGGACGTGGCCAGGCTTTTTGATCTGGAAAGCGCGGATTTCATGTATACCAGACTGGGCAGTCCGACGGTCAACGCTTTAGAAGAAAAAATGGCGGCTCTGGAGGGCGGCACTGCAGGTATTGCCACAAGCGCAGGGCAGGCGGCCAATCTGATCACCATGCTGAACATTGCTGAGGCAGGCGACCATATCATCGCCTGCGCCAACATTTACGGCGGTACCTTTAATCTGTTCGGCGTGACCCTGAAAAAAATGGGGATCGAAACGACCTTTATCAACCAGAACGCTACGAAGGAAGAGATCATCGCCGCGGCGAAGCCGAATACCAAGGCTCTGTTTGGAGAATCTCTCGGCAATCCGGCGCTGACGGTACTGGATATTGAGGAGTTTGCGGCTGCCGCTCATGAGATCGGCGTGCCTCTGGTCGTAGACAACACACTGGCTTCCCCATACCTGTGCAGACCGCTGGAACACGGCGCGGATATCGTCACCCACTCTACTACCAAATGGGCTGACGGACATGCGACTAGCGTAGGCGGCATGGTCATTGAAGGCGGTAAATTTGACTGGAACAAATACGCAGATAAATTCCCGGGTATGGTAGAGCCGGACGAAAGCTATCACGGCCTCAGGTTCTATGAGAAATTCGGCGATCAGGCATTCTGTGTCAAGCTGCGGGCGCAGATGCTCCGCGACCTGGGATGCACCATGTCTCCGATGAACGCATGGCTGACCTTCCAGGGTCTGGATACGCTGCATCTGAGAATGGAACGCCACAGTCAGAACGCTATGGCGCTGGCTCAGTTCCTGCAGAATCATCCGATGGCTGACTGGGTCAAGTATCCGGGACTGCCGGGCGATGACGACTACGAGAGAGCAAAGAAGTATCTGCCAAAGGGCGCCAGCGGCGTGCTGGCCTTCGGCGTCAAAGGCGGCAGAGCGGCCGGAGAGGAATTCCTGAAGAATCTGAAGCTGGCCAGCATCGTAGTACATGTAGGTGATATCAGAACTTCTGTGCTGCATCCGGCGTCCACTACCCACAGACAGCTCAGTGAAGAGGCACAGATCGCGGGAGGGATCCTGCCGGAACTGATCCGGGTATCTGTAGGCTGCGAGGATATCGACGACATCATCGCGGACTTTGATCAGGCTTTGAACAAGGTTGCCGGAAAGTAAAATCATGGACGGCGATTACAGGCAGGCGCTGATGGCGCAGATAGAACAGTACTATCAGGAGGTGGTCTATCCTTACAAAGAGACCACGACCAACGCCATGAAAGACGCACGGAAACTGAATTTATTTAAGAAGAGAGATTTCGGCGCGCATATCCGCCGCTTCGAGAAACACATGGAGACGGCAGAGGCTATGGATATCAGCGCTGTAGAGCAGCAGATCTCCAGCGATGATGTGGCCGGAAAGCTTCTGGCCGACCAGTTTTCCCGCAGCAGGAAAACCTTTTTGCGGCTGTGTGAAGCCAACATCGAATTCTATAAAGTGACAGATAAGAAGCAGTACCGCGGCAGCGGCATCATAGTCAGGGAGTTTAAAGAAGCTGCCGAGAGGATGCAGGAGGCGCTGAAAGAGGCGGTGCTGGAGTTAGATCTTTTAGACAAAGCATATCGCAAGTATGCTGCTGACAAACCAGCCGAACAGGATTGACAGTGACAGGCTCCCCAGCCAGATAAAACAGGCCATGGGGAGCTTTTGCTGTTTAAAAAGCAAAACGCATGAGTTAAAGCATGGGACGGAGAAGGTCAGCATGACCAGAAGGACTACCAGCTGGACAGCGTCAAAGGTACCGCTGCCCGCCATGGACAGCAGAGAGGCGGAGCTGAAATCCCGCTTTAATATGTTGAGCAGCATCAGGCTGGCCGCTTCCGGCGGCAGATGAAGGAAACGGTCCAGAAGAGGGCCGCAGGCTGCGGAGATCCAGTCCAGCAGCCCGAAATACATGGCAAGACTGATGATGACGCTGCCTGCGCAGAAAGGGATCACCGTACCGGTAACAGACTGGAAGGCATCTTTGACAATCCGCAGAAGGGAGAAGGCCGCGGGATCCTGCTGATAGTGGATCAGACTGTGATTCAGCGGGTAAGATCTGGAGATGATAAAATAGAGAAGCGCTATGAAGCACCCGGAGATGATCAGATAAGCCATGAAGACGCGGAGAGTCACCAGACAGGCAAAGGTGGCAATGAGGGCGATCTGAGAAGAGCAGGGGACCAGCATAACCAGAATCCATATCATGCGGCGGCGCATGGATGGACTTTGGATGGTATCTAAAGCTGTGAGGGCCGCGGTGGTACAACCCAGACCAAGCAGGGTATAAAAGAACTGACTGATCAGCGGATGAGATCTCGCAAGAAAGGGGACACGAGCAAATACCTGTCCTAAAATCCCCAGAAATACCATGATGGGAAAGAGAACCAGAAACAGATATCTGGGCGTTACGGTCAGAAGACCGAAGTCCCCGAAAAAAATCCAGGTCAAAAGATGCGTGATATTGTTCATTTACGCTTTTTAATCCTTTCAAAGAATGGTATAATGAACGCAGGCGATCTTTCGGCGTTGCCTTTTTGCCCCAGGCCTGCCTGGCTAGGCAAAACGGACAGCGAAGGCAGCAAGGCTGCCGGAGGAGTATTGCATAGCAATACGTTGCCGCAAGGACGCGTTCATTGAATCGCGGTCTGCTATTCTATTCTCAGCGGAATGGCCGCGGTATAATGTATATGCTTAATTTGGTGATTTCATGTGAAATTCGGGAAAGAGAGGGCATCGTTTTGGGAATCATAGAGATCATACTGCTTACTATCGGGATTCTGACACTGGTCATGCTGTTTCTGATCTACGGCAGATTCGCCGCGGTCCAGAAGGAGATCAAAGCGTCCAGAGTCGAGACCATGCAATATATCAGTCAGTCCTTTCAGACCTTCGGGGACATGGTCACAGCCAACCAGCAGGAGGCGTTTCGAATGCAGGATTACAGGCTGGCAGAGCTGAACGAAAGGTTCAGCCATCTGGCGGTAGAAAACGAACAGAAACTGGAGAATATCCGGCGGACCATGTCAGAAAAGATCGGAGAACTGACGGAGGATAACAACCGGCAGCTGACGCAGATGCGCCAGACGGTAGATGAAAAGCTGCAGAGAACCCTGGAGGACCGGATCGGTCAATCTTTTAAGCTGGTCAGCCAGCGGCTGGAGCAGGTCTATAAAGGACTCGGCGAGATGCAGACTCTGGCTGCCGGCGTGGGCGATCTGAAGAAGGTCCTTTCCAACGTTAAGACCAGAGGAATTCTGGGTGAGATCCAGCTGGGCGCCATTCTGGAGCAGATCCTGTCACCGGATCAGTATGAGGAAAATGTGACGACCAGAAGCACCGGCAGCGAACGGGTGGAGTATGCTGTCAAGCTGCCCGGTGAAGATGACAGACCTGTATACCTGCCTATCGACGCGAAATTTCCGGGAGACGCATACAGCCGTCTGGCGGACGCATATGATGCAGGGGATCCGGCGGCTATCGAGGCGGCGGGCAAGAATCTGGAAAGAGTGATCAGGTCTGAAGCCAGGGATATTCGTGATAAATACATAGAGCCGCCGGCTACCACAGATTTCGGTATCATGTTCCTGCCTTTTGAAGGACTGTACGCGGAGGTGGTAAGGCGGGGTCTGGTCGAGACTCTGCAGAGAGAGTATAAGGTCAATATCGCGGGCCCGACCACCATGGCCGCTCTGCTCAACAGTCTGCAGATGGGATTTAAGACCCTGGCGATCCAGAAACATTCCAGCGAGGTATGGGATATTCTGGGCGCGGTAAAGACAGAGTTCGGCAAGTTTGAAGATGTTCTGATGGCAGCCCAGAAAAAGCTGAATCAGGCCAATGACGATCTGGATAAGCTGGTCGGCACCAGATCCCGCATGATCAGAAGCAAGCTGCGCAAGGTAACGGAGCTTTCAGATGAAGAGGCTGACCGGCTGCTGGACACAGAAGAGAAGTGATAAAGGAAAAGTGACAGAGGAGAAGAAGCGTGAAAATATATGCAATCGGCGATTTGCATCTGTCCTTTGATGAAAGGATAGAAAAACCTATGGACGTGTTCGGTCCGAGGTGGGTAAATCATCATCAAAGGGTTCGGGAAAACTGGGAAGCGATGGTCAAAAGCGATGATGTGGTGCTCATCCCCGGTGATGTCTCCTGGGGCCTTCGGCAGGAGGAGGCGCTGGCAGACTTCCAGTGGATCCACCAGCTGCCCGGAACCAAGGTGATCACCAAGGGCAACCACGATCTGTGGTGGACTTCCATTACCAGGCTGAATCAGCTTTACGAGGACATCACCTTTTTGCAGAACCACTGCTTTCCCAAAGGAAAGACCGCCATCTGCGGCACCCGCGGCTGGATATGTCCCGGGACCGAAGGTTTTGACGAACACGACCAGAAGATCTATGACAGAGAACGGCTGCGGCTGCGCTTTTCTCTGGAGGAAGGAAGAAAGAGCGGGGCGGAGGTCCTGATCGCGGCGCTCCATTATCCGCCGACCAATGACAAAATGCAGGGCTCCGGCTTTACAGACCTGCTGGAGGAGTTCAGCGTCAAGACCTGTGTCTACGGACATCTTCACGGAAAAGACGCGTTTAAAAACGGCATTCAGGGCGTTCTGGGCGGCGTCGAATACAGGCTGGTCTCTCTGGACTACCTGGAAGCGGAACCGCTGCTGATATATGAGGAGTAAAAGGAGGTTTTTAAGTGATGAAGAGAGTAACTTTGATCGTAACAGACAGTCTGGGCATCGGCCAGCTGCCTGACGCAGAAAAATACGGGGATGCCGGAGCAGATACCTTCGGCCATATCGTAGACAATAATGAAGACTTTCAGATCCCGAATCTGCAGGCGCTGGGCTTTGGCAACATAGCGGGCGCGGCAGGCGGCAGACTGAAAACAGAGTCTCCCAAAGGAGCCTTTGGAAAGCTGGCGGAGGTGTCTTGCGGCAAGGATACCATAACCGGCCACTGGGAGATAGCAGGCATTGAGACAAAGACGCCGTTTAAGACCTATCCCGATGGTTTTCCGGCAGAGTTTATGGCGGCCTTCGAGGAGAAGATCGGCCGCAGGTGCCTGGGCAACTATCCGGCATCCGGTACAGAGATCATCGAGCAGCTGGGACCGGAACATGAGGCTTCGGGCAGTCCTATCGTCTACACTTCAGCAGACAGCGTTTTTCAGATCGCGGCCAATACGGCGGTCATTCCGCTGGAAGAGCTGTATAAGATCTGCGAGGCTGCCAGAGAGCTGCTTACAGGGCAGTGGGCCTGCGGCAGAGTCATCGCGAGACCATATGTCATAGAAGATGGAAAGCGGGTGCGTACTTCGGACCGCCGTGACTATGCTGTTTCACCAAGCGCCGAGACGGTGCTGGATAAAGTGGCGAAGACGGGACAGACGGTCTACGCGATCGGCAAGATCAGCGATATCTTTAACGGACAGGGCGTGACCCGGTCTGTACACACCGCGGATAATATGGACGGCGTGGACCGGACGATCGAGGCGCTGCAGGAGAATTTTAACGGATTCATCTTTACCAATCTGGTGGATTTTGATTCCAAGTACGGCCACAGAAGAGATCCTGCCGGCTACGGCCGGGCTATCATGGAATTTGACGCCCGCCTGCCTGAGCTGATGGCAGCTATGAAGGAAGGGGACATCCTGATGATCTGCGCGGATCACGGCAACGATCCGGTGCATAGCGGATGGGATCATACGAGGGAGTATGTTCCGGTTTTGATTTGCGGCAGCGGCGTTAAAGCGGGTACAGACCTGGGCGTGAGAAAGAGCTTTGCCGATATCGGAGCCACTATTGCAGAATATCTGGGGGCAGAGCCGACTTTGATCGGAGAGAGCTTCCTGAAGGAGATCAGATAACCATGAATATGAATGATATCATCATAAAAAAGCGGGATGGAGGCACTTTGACACAGGCGGAGATCCGCTGGTTCATCAAAGGCTATACGGAAGGGGATATCCCGGACTATCAGGCCGCGGCATTTCTGATGGCGGTCTATTTTCAGAAGATGGATAAGACAGAGACCTTTGAGCTGACCAACGCTATGCGGTATTCCGGGGATACGATCGATCTGTCCGGTATCCGCGGTATCAAGGTAGATAAGCACTCTACCGGCGGTGTGGGAGACAAGACCACGCTGATCGTGGCGCCGCTGGCCGCGGCCTGCGGAGTTCCCATTGCGAAGATGAGCGGCCGGGGACTGGGGTTTACCGGAGGAACTGTGGATAAGCTGGAGTCCATTCCGGGATTCCGCACGTCCATGGAGCCGGAAGCCTTTTTGCGGCAGGTCAACGAGATCGGCATTTCCGTGATCGGACAGACGGCTCATATTACGCCTGCGGATAAGAAGCTTTACGCTCTGCGGGACGTGACCGGCACGGTAGAGAACCTGAGCCTGATCGCCTCCAGCATCATGAGCAAAAAGCTGGCAGCGGGCAGCGACGCCATCGTTCTGGACGTAAAGTGCGGTCACGGGGCGTTTATGGAAAACCGGCAGGACGCGGAAAAGCTGGGAGAGATCATGTGCGAGATCGGCAGGGCGGCCGGCAGACGGACCGTAGCCGTTATAACGGATATGAACCAGCCGCTGGGCCATGCGGTCGGCAACAGTCTGGAAGTGATAGAGGCCATTGAGACCCTGAAGGGCAAAGGCCCTGCGGATATTACGGCGCTGTCCATGAAACTGGCCGGGATCATGATCTATCTGGGCGGCAGAGTGAAAACCGCAGCGGAAGGAGAGATCATGGCGCGGCAGGCGCTGGAAAGCGGAGCCGGACTGGCAAAGCTTGAGAGCTTCATTTCCCGTCAGGGCGGCGACGCGGGTGTTGTAACGGATTACAGTCTGTTCCCGCAGGCTGCTTTGACCAGAGAGATCCTAGCGGATAAAAACGGTTTTGTTCACGCCGTGGACGCCAGAGCTATCGGTGCCGCTTCGCAGCATACAGGCGCAGGAAGGGCTACCAAAGAGGAACAGGTGGATCTGTCCGCAGGTATCGTGGTACATAAAAAGGTCGGAGACAAAGTCAGCAAGGGAGAAAGTCTTGCTTCTGTCTACACCGGCAGCCGCAGCAGGCTGACAAACGCGGAAAAAGAGATCCGGGGAGCCTTTACGCTTTCCGACGAGAAACCTGAAGTGCCGGAGCTGGTGAAAGAGGTTCTGGGACTGTAGGCTTTTGCAGAATGTGTGAGGAAAGGTTGTTGATGTTACTATGTGTTTTGTTGAAGAATTTGAAAAAAAGAAAAAAGTTTTGATCGCTGATGATGACGCCATCAACCGCAGAGTCCTGTGCCGGATCCTGCGCCGCGAGTATGAAGTCAGAGAGGCGGCTGACGGCCGGGAGGCGCTGGATATTCTACAGAGTGATCCGGATATCGCGGCTGTTCTGCTGGATCTGCACATGCCGGTGATGGACGGCTATGAACTCCTTGATGTGATCCGTAGAGACGAAAAGCTGTACCAGCTGCCGGTCCTTGCTCTGACCGCGGCCGACGTCAATACGGCCAAGGAGCAGGTGATACGGGCAGGAGCGGATGATTTCCTCATTAAACCTGTGGCTCCCGGCGTTATGCTGCGGCGTCTGGAAACGGCGATCCTGCTTCAGTCTTCGCAGGATCAGGGAGCCGCTGCGATCCTGGACGCGCTGCCGCTGCATGTGTGGCTCTTTGACGAAGCCACAGGGCAGAGACTGTATGCCAACAGCCGGGCCACAGGGCTTTGCGCGGCGGAGAAAGCGGGACTGACACCCTTTGATGCTCTGATGAAAAGTGACGACGGAGCCTCCTTCCGGGTGACGGACATGGAGTGGAAGGGCCGCAGGGCGAAGCTGGTGACCAGAAGCGCGGATACGCAGAAATAACAGAAGAAAGCGGGTATCAGAATCCGGACGGGTGCAAAAGCTGCGCCCGCTTTTTATTTTTTGATGTAAAATGGGAAATAAAGTCGAGAACAATTTAAAAACAATTATACAAAATCCTATTGACAAACAGAGCGCATGCGATTATACTTGTATACAGATAGAATGCAGTGATTTAGTGTAATAAAGCGCGCGGGCACAGCGCCGGCGCCAAGGAATTGGGAGGTATGTAGATATGATAGAAATATCAGGAAAGTCAAATCTGCTGGAGCAGGCCAGTTATAAGTATTCCCTGCAGGATATCCCGGAGCCGAATCTGTATCGGGATATGTTCAGTTACACGGAAGTGCCTAAGATCGTGTTCAACCACAGACGTGTACCGATGAACATGCCGGAAGATATCTGGATCACCGATACCTCTTTCCGTGACGGCCAGCAGTCTATGGCGCCATATACAGTAAAGCAGATCGTGGATCTGTACAAACTGCTGTCCAGACTGGGCGGGCCGTATGGACTGATCCGTCAGTCGGAATTTTTTATTTATACCAAGAAGGACCGGGAAGCAGTGGAGAAGTGCATGGACCTGGGACTCCGCTTTCCGGAGATCACTACGTGGATCAGGGCTAAGAAGGAGGATTTCCAGATGGTGAAGAAGCTGGGGATCAAAGAGACCGGCGTACTGGTTTCCTGCAGCGATTACCACATTTTCAAGAAGATGCAGATGACCCGCAGACAGGCGGTGGACTATTATCTGGAAACCATAAGAGACGCTTTTGAGGCCGGAGTGGTGCCGCGGTGCCATCTGGAGGATATTACCAGAGCTGACTTCTACGGCTTTGTGGTACCGTTTGTAAATGAGATCATGAAATTGTCTGAGGAAGCAGGCGTACCGGTAAAGATCCGGGCATGTGATACCATGGGCTACGGCATTCCATACACGGAAGCGGCATTGCCGCGAAGCGTCGCCGGCATTATTTACGGTTTGCAGCATTATGCGGGAGTACCCAGCGAGATGCTGGAGTGGCACGGCCACAACGATTTTTATAAGGCGGTGGCCAACGCGTCTACGGCATGGCTTTATGGAGCCTGCGCGGTCAACTGCTCGATGCTGGGGATCGGAGAGCGGACCGGCAACGTGCCTCTGGAGGCAATGGTCTTTGAATACGCTTCTCTGCGCGGCTCTATGGATGGCATGGATCCGACCGTGGTGACGGAGATCGGCAGATATTTCAGAGACGAGATGGGATACGACATCCCGCCGATGACGCCTTTTGTCGGTGAAAATTTCAATGTGACGAAGGCCGGCATCCATGCGGACGGTCTGATGAAGGATGAGGAGATCTACAATATCTTTGATACGAAAAAACTGCTTGGAAGGACGCCGGGCGTAGCCGTGAGCAAAACCAGCGGACTGGCAGGTATCGCTTACTGGATCAACGAGCACTACGGTCTGCCGGAAGAGAAGAAACTCCACAAGGACAGTCCGCTGGTCGTTCAGTTGAAGGAATGGGTAGACGAGATGTATGCTGACGGCAGAACCACCAGTCTGTCTAACAAAGAGCTTGAAGGCAAGATCATAGAGCTTACCGATGGGGAGGTAAAGAAATGATAGCATATAAAAATATATCTCTGGCTGACAGAGTTTACGATCAATTGGAATATAACATTCTCAGCGGCACTTACGCTCAGGGTGAGATCATCAGCGAGACGAGGCTTTCTGAGGAGCTGGGCGTCAGCCGCACGCCGATCCGCGAGGCGATGAGCCGCCTTTCTCATGAGAAGCTGATCAAAGAGTCTTCTATGGGTACTGTAGTCGTGGGGGTCACGGTAAACGACGTGAAGGACCTGTTTGAGGTGAAACGCCGGATCGAATCCATGGCCACCAGGCGGGCAGCGGAGAATATAAGCGAGGAGGGGCTGAAAGCGCTGAAGGACAACGTGGACCAGCAGGAATTCTTCGCGCAGAAGGGCGACGCCATTAAAGTGCGGGACCTGGATACGGAGTTCCACGATATCATCTACAGGGAGTGCGGAAGCACGACCTTCGAGACGATCCTGGGTCCGATCCATCACAAAATGATGAAATTCCGCCGTCTGTCGCTGGAAAAGTCCCACAGGATCATGGCTTCCGTAGCAGAGCACAGAGCGCTGTACAACGCCATTTCTGAGAGGGACGGAGATAAGATAGACACGATCGTGCTCATGCACATCGATCACGCATACAACAGTATTATGGAGGTAAACGAGCAATATGGGACTAACAATAGCACAGAAAATAATTAAAGAGCATCTGATCAGCGGCGAGATGACAGCAGGCAGTGAGATCGCTCTGCGCATTGACCAGACCCTGACGCAGGATGCCACCGGCACCATGGCTTATCTGGAATTTGAGACCATGGGTATTCCGCGGGTAAGAACGGAGCTTTCCGTCGCATATATTGACCACAATACGCTGCAGTCCGGCTTTGAAAATGCTGATGACCACAGATTTATCCAGTCCATGGCAAAGAAATACGGTCTGTATTTCTCACGGCCGGGCAACGGTATCTGTCATCAGGTGCATCTGGAGAGATTCGGAAAACCGGGAAAAACTCTGATCGGATCTGACAGCCATACGCCGACCGGCGGCGGTATCGGCATGCTGGCCATGGGCGCCGGAGGTCTTGACGTGGCAGTCGCAATGGGCGGCGGCGCGTACTATATCACCATGCCGAAGATGTATAAGGTAAATCTGACCGGCAGACTGAATCCGTTTGTTACGGCAAAGGATGTCAGTCTGGAGATCCTGCGTATCCTGTCAGTCAAAGGCGGCGTAGGCGCCGTCATCGAATGGGGTGGACCCGGGATCGAAACACTGTCTGTGCCGGAGAGAGCTACGATCACCAATATGGGAACGGAACTGGGAGCGACCACGTCCATCTTCCCGTCTGACGAAGTGACCAGAGCGTTTCTCGCGGCAGAAGGCAGAGAACAGGATTACATAGAGCTGAAGAGCGACGAAGATGCTGTTTACGACAGGGTCATCGATATCAATCTGTCCACGCTGCGTCCTATGATCGCGTGTCCGCACAGCCCGGACAATGTAGTCGCTGTAAACATGCTCAAAGGCACCAAGGTGGATCAGGTATGCATCGGTTCCTGTACCAATTCTTCTCTCTACGATATGCTGAAGGTCGCGGCACTGCTGAAGGGAAAGACGATCAAACCGGAGGTCAGTCTGTCCATTTCACCGGGATCAAAGCAGGTCCTGGCAATGCTGGCTGACTGCGGCGCGCTGTCTGACATTCTGGCAAGCGGCGCCCGGGTACTGGAGTGTGCCTGCGGTCCTTGCATCGGCATGGGATTCTCACCGAATTCTGGAGGCGTTTCTCTGCGGACCTTCAACCGCAACTTTGAAGGACGTTCCGGTACTGCGGACGGCAAGGTATATCTGGTTTCACCGGAGACCGCTGTCGCGGCGGCTCTGACAGGAGAAATCACAGATCCGATGCTTCTGGGTGAAATGCCGCAGGTGGTCATGCCGGAGAACTTCAAGATCGACGACAGCGCGATCATCCCGCCGGCATCTGCCGCGGAAGCGGAAGCACTGCCGATCCTTCGCGGACCTAATATCAAAGAATTTCCGGCCAGCAAGCCGCAGGAAGATATCCTGCAGGCAGAGCTTGTTCTGAAGGTGGGAGATAATATCACCACAGACCACATCATGCCGGCCGGCGCCAAGATCCTGCCGTATCGTTCTAATATTCCGCACTTGTCACAATACTGCTTCGGCGTGTGTGACAAAACCTTCCCGGAAAGAGCTAAAGCAGCGGGACAGAGCATTATTGTAGGCGGCAATAACTACGGCCAGGGCTCTTCCAGAGAGCATGCGGCACTGGTTCCTCTGTATCTGGGTGTGCGGGCCGTTATCACCAAGAGTTTTGCCCGTATTCACGCGGCGAATCTGATCAATGCCGGCATCATGCCTCTGACCTTTAAGGATCCGGCGGATTACGACAGGGTCAGTCAGGGAGATGTACTTCGTCTGAGCGATATCTACGCCGGTATGGACAGCGGAGAGATCACTTTGACCGACGTGACCACAGGGGAAACGTTTACGCTGGCATGCAGCTTCACCCAGCGGCAGAAAGAGATCCTGAAGGCAGGAAGCCTTCTGAAATACGTAGCAAAACAAGGAGAATAAGAGGAAAGCAAGATGAGCGACAGAACATATATAGATCAGGCCTGTGAGCAGTTTCGCGCTTTGCTGGAGGAACAGCTGCAGCGGACAGAGAAAATGGAGGCGGGCAGCGCGCCGAAGGATTTTGCTTCCATGGATAAAATTACGATAGGGATCATCGGCGGCGACGGCATCGGACCGATTATCATGGAGCAGGCAGAGAGGCTGCTCAGGAAGGTCATGTCTGACGAGATCGCATCCGGCAGGATCGTTTTGAAGAAGATCGAGGGGCTTACCATTGAAAACAGAACGGCGCTGGGAAAAGCTGTGCCGGACGATGTGCTGGCGGCGATCAAAAGCTGCGACGTGCTGCTGAAGGGACCGACGACGACGCCAAAAGGAGGAACACTGGAAAGCGCCAACGTGACGCTGCGCAGAGAACTGGATCTGTATGCCAACGTGCGGCCTGTTCAGGTGCCGGAGGAAGGCATCGACTGGATCTTCTACAGAGAAAATACAGAGGGCGAGTACGTTCTGGGAAGCAGAGGCGTCGAGATCCCTGGTAAACTTTCTATGGATTTTAAGGTGACGACAGAACCTGGAACCCGCAGAATCGCAAAGGCTGCCTTTGATTATGCGGCCGCGAACGGTAAAACCAGTGTGACGATCGTTACCAAAGCCAACATCATGAAGAAGACAGACGGAAACTTCACGAGGATCTGTCACGAAGTAGCGGCAGATTACCCGCAGATCGAGGCTGACGACTGGTACATCGATATCATGACGGCCAATCTGGTAAATAAAGATATTCGAAGTAATTTTCAGGTGTTTGTACTCCCGAATCTGTACGGTGACATCATTACTGATGAAGCTGCCGAGATCCAGGGCGGCGTCGGTACGGCGGGAAGCGCTAACATGGGTGATCGGTACGCTATGTTTGAGGCGATCCACGGCAGCGCTCCACGGATGATCGAGGACGGTCTGGGCGGCTACGCCAATCCGTCCAGCATCTTCAAAGCGGCTGAAATGATGATACGCCATATCGGATTTACCGATAAGGCTGATAAACTGGCTGCTGTTCTGGAAGAATGCTGTGAAAGAGAAAAGAAGGTGGTGGTCACGGGATTCCCGGATGGCGCTACCTGCAGAGAATTTGCTGATTATGTGATGGAAAAGCTGTAGAATAAAGAAAACCTGTACCCAGCCTGCGCGCGGCACGCGCGGAGGCTGGGTACAGGTTTTTTGACGGAGCTGTTTCTTTTTATATTTCTTCCAGTTCATTTGCGGTCAGTCCGGTCAATTCCATGATCTCTTCTGCCGTCATACCTTTAGTTTTCATGCTGCGGGCAATATCACGCCTGGCGCTGGCGTCGCCAATGGAAGCACCTTCTTTGCGGTCGATGCTCTCTCTGCGCCAGTAGGCTTTTTCTTCGTCAGTCAGCTCTTTGAATATTTTCTCTGTCATTGTGATGGCTTCACCTCCGTGTTCGATCAGTTCGTGGAGCAGATTCTCCTTGCTGGGATCACCTGCGTACTTGACGTAAGCGGCAAACTGTTCCACAGGATCCATTTCTTCAACGGGTTTGGCCGGATCCACTTTGGACAGTTCGAGGAAGTGGATCTCAGACTTGTCTGAGAGGCGGAAATGCTCAGTATCTTCCCGGTAGTGGAAGCTGGTATGCAGCAGACCTGAGTCGGGAAACATCCTGCCGTTGACGATAGCGATCATGATACTTTTCTTCATTGTATCATAATTATCACCTGAATCCAAGGATGAATTGACCATCTTCGCGCAGTAGTAGACAGAGCGGTCAGCGAAGTAAGCAAGTTTTCCGTTCTGGACTTCCACATCGATCAGTTCTCCAGCTCCGGTCTTGGCCTTGATGTCCAGCATAGATTGTTTTTGTGTATCTGCTTCGCTGTAATCTTCCGGGTTCATGATCTGAATGGATACGATGGGATCATCCTGGCGTTCCAGAAT
>JAETRU010000063.1 GCA_021769965.1 Eubacterium sp. | reverse complement strand
AGGAAAAAGCGTCTAAGCTGGTGGAGACCCTGATGGTCAGTATCCGGCCGCTGGCCCTGATCCTCGGGAAGATCCTGGCGGTCATGACTTTCATGTTTGCGCAGCTGATTCTCATCGCGGGAGCCGCCGCGGCTTCCTTTTTTATCAGCGGCCGGTTTATGGATGTTTCCTTTATCGCGGAAAAGCTGACGGATCATGGGATCTCCATGGAAGTGCTTCGGATGGGACCGGATATGATCTGTGCCGTTCTTATATCGCTGGCGCTGGCGTATCTTTTCTTTTCTCTGATCGCCGGCCTTTCCGGCGCGGGATGCAGCAGCATGGATGACATCGAAAGCGCCAATCTGGCAGCCATGGGAGCGATTCTTTTCGGGTATATCGCGGCAGTCTCAGCGCTGGGAGCTTCCGGCACCGCGCTGAAAGCATTCTTTGCTGTCTGCCCGATGCTGTCAGCATTTACAGCGCCTGCCTACTATATCTTCGGAGATATCGGCTGGGGCGTTCTGCTGGCAAGCTGGCTGGTGGAGGCCCTGTGCATCGCGGGTCTTCTGGTCCTGACAGCAAGGGTATATGACCAGTTGATCCTGTACAAAGGCGACAGGCTGAAAATGACCAGGATTCTGGCTATGGCCGGCGGAAGAAAAGGAGGCAGGAGAAAATGAAATATGAATTAAAAGGATTTTCGAAGATCTTTGCTTTTACCTTCCGGCAGCAGACCAGACGGAAAAGCTTTCTGGTCACTTTGATCCTGGTGGGAATGATCTGCCTGCTGGCGCCGTCTCTGGCTATGACAGGCGCTGCGTATTTCGGTCAGGATGACGGCCAGAGCAGCCAGAGCGGGCAGGACGCCTACGACGAGGCAGCAGCCGCTTCGGAACAGACGGCAGACGCGCTTGCCGTTGTGAAACAGATACTGGTAATCAATGAGACAGACGACGATACTTACAGCGCCATGGCTTTGAGCAGCTTTGACTTCGCGGGCACGATGGGGATTTCCATGGAATCGGCAGCCTTTGTCGACTGGGGAAATGACTTTGAGGGAGCCTGCGCCAAGGCCAGAGACACGGATGATACTCTGATACTGAGGATCACGCGGCAGGCGGACGTGTATCAGATGAACCTGCTGATTCCTGAGGGTAGCAGTATTTCCCAGGAAACAGCGGAAGGACTGGAGCCGATTCTGACCGGTTACGGCAGCCTGGCTGCGGAAAACTTTAACGCGGCTCACAGCCTGGAAGAAGAAGGCGGGATGTTTGATATAGGCGGCTCTGAAGATGCCGGCGATCCGCTGGCAGGGCCAAAGAGCATTCTGGGCTTCCTGCTGCCGTATCTCAATATTATGGTGCTGTACTTCTTTGTGCTGATCTACGGACAGAGTCTGGCGCAGAGCGTGATCATGGAGAAAAGTTCCAAGCTGATGGAATCCTTCCTCGTATCGGTGCGGCCTACAGCTATGATCATGGGGAAACTGACTGCCATATGCCTCAGCGGGGTCCTGCAGCTGAGTTTGTGGATCCTGTGTCTCTTCGGCGGATTCGCTCTTGGGTGCGCCGGCGCCAGGGCGGCAGATCCGGATACGGATATGGTCATCGTCGCGCTGCTGGAATCTTTCGGAAAGATGACGCAGGGGATGTTTTCCGTAGGCGGCATCATCCTGACTCTGCTTCTGATCCTTGGAGGCATGCTGCTGTACTGTTCTCTTGCGGGGATCGGAGGTGCTGTAGCTGGAAAACCGGAGGATCTTTCCTCTGCCAATGTGATATTTACCCTGATCCTGGTCGCCAGCTTCTTCGCCTGTCTGGCTGCTGGTGGTCTCAAGGGGCTGTCTGGCGGCGCGGCATGGCTGGATTGGATCCCGTTTACGTCTGTTATGGTGACGCCGGCCAGGGTGCTGCTGGGCAGCGTGTCACTGGCAAAGGGATCTGGATGCCTGCTGGTCATTCTGGCATCAGCCCTTGTCCTTACATTGGCGGCAGGACGGCTGTATAAGCTGATGGCGCTTTATAGAGGCGAGATGCCGGGTCCGAAAAAACTGCTGGAGATGCTGCGGGGATAGAGCGCGCTGAACAGAATATGAAAAATCCCTGCGAAAGACAATTTAAAGTCTTTCGCAGGGATTTTTGTCTTTGCGCCTGCGGCGGTTATTCGCATACGTGTTCCAGTCCCTGCGCCATGATAGTGGCAACGTGATCATCGGCAAGAGAGTAGTAGATGGTCTTTCCTTCTCTGCGGAATCTGACCAGGGCGGACTGCTTCAGAATACGGAGCTGGTGGGAAATGGCGCTTTGGCTCATGTCCAGCGCGTCAGCAATATCCTGCACGCACAGTTCCTGCCTGGACAGGGCGTACAAGATCCGTATTCTGGTCGGGTCTCCAAAAATTTTGAAAAGTTCTGCCAGGCTGTAAAGAATTTCATTTTCCATATCCGTTCCTCCGTATGTTTTATGCAGCGGTTAATGTTTATACAGCGCTCTGATCGAGTTGAGCACGCACAGCATGGCGACCCCTGAGTCTGCAAATACGGCAAGCCACATGTTGGCAAAGCCGCAGATGCCTAAAACCATGACGATGGCTTTGATCAGCAGAGCGAAGATCACATTCTGTTTTGCGATCCTGCCTGTTGCCTTAGAGATAGAAATCGCGTCAGGGATGGAAGTGACGCCGGTCTGCATAAATACTGCGTCAGCAGCTTCAATGGCGGCGTCAGCGCCGCTTCCCATGGCCGCGCCTACATCGGCGCCTGCAAGTACCGGTGCGTCATTGATTCCGTCTCCGACGAACATGACGCTGCCGCGCTCTTCTCTGACTTTGGAAAGCATGGTGAGCTTATCCTGCGGCAGCAGTTTCGCGTAAACCTGATCGATGCCGACCTGCGCGGCGACAGCGTCTGCGCTTTCTTTGGAATCTCCGGTCAGCATGACGGTATAAAGTCCCATTTCCTTCAGACGGCTGACTGCCAGTTTCGCATCGGCTTTGATCGTATCTGCGATGACCAGGCTGCCGGAAAACTGTCCGTCGACCGCGACAAAGACTTCCGCGCCGTTTCCGACCTCGGAAAGCGTTGGCATATCCACATGATACTGATCCATCAATTTGCGGTTTCCGCACAGAACCAGTCCTTTTTCTGTCTCCGCGGCGATGCCGCAGCCTGCGATCTCTTTCAGACTTTCCGGCGTCTCGATGGAGAGCCCTTTTTCGCGGGCGGCGTTTACAATGCTGACCGCGATCGGGTGGGTGGAGTTCTGCTCACAGCCTGCACAAAGGGCGAGCAGCGCATCCTCTGTCAGCGGTTTTTCCGCGATGACTTTCTGCAACGTGAAATTTCCTTCGGTAATTGTGCCGGTTTTGTCCATGACTACCGCTTTCAGTTTACCGAGGGCTTCCATGGAAAGACCCCCTTTGAAGAGGATGCCTTTTCTGGAACCGGCGCCGATTCCAGAGAAAAAGGCGAGTGGTACGCTGAGTACCAGTGCGCATGGACAGCTCATAACAAGGAAGGTGAGCGCTGTGTAAACCCAGTAGTCCCAGTTTCCGGTCACCAGTGACGGAATCACGGCAAGCAGCAGCGCTGCAATGACGACGCACGGTGTGTAGATTCTGGAAAATCTGGTGATAAAGCGGTCGATTTTCGGTTTGCCCGCGGCAGCGTTTTCTACTGAATCAAGTATTTTGGAAACCATGGACTCCGACAGTACTTTTTCTACGCGAATGAGAAGCTGTCCCGATGTGTTGACACAGCCGCTGGTGACAGCATCGCCCGGTTTTACGCCGACGGGTACAGGCTCTCCTGTAATCGGAGAGGTGTCGATACGGCTTTCGCCTTCTGTGATGATACCGTCGAGGGGAATTCTGTCTCCCGGACGGATGAGCAGGATATCGCCGGCAGCCGCTTCTTCGGCAGGAATCACGGTAACGGCGCTGCTTCTTACCAGATTGACGACTTCAGGACGCATATCGATGGCATCCATAATCTGCCCGCGGCTTTTTTCAACGGCTTTATGCTCAAAGTATTCGCCGATTCGGTAAAAGAGCATGACGCCCACGGCTTCCAGATATTCGGAAATCACAAAAGCGCCGATGGTAGCAACGCTCATCAGGAAGTTTTCATCAAAAATCTGTCCTTTGCTGATATTGCGAAGGGCTTCTAAAATGACTTTACCTCCTAAAATCAAGTAGGATATGACAGACAGTACGATCATGATCCGCGGATCCATATTGAAATGGTGGGTGATAACACCGCCTGCAAAGAGGAGGGTGCCTACTATAATTGAGATAAGCTCCAGTTTATCTTTGGAAATGGTTTGCTTTTTCTGCACGCTGGCGGATTCTGCGCCGGATGCCGCAGGGTTTGCCGCATCGGTATCCGCTGCAGTTTTTGCTTCGGATTTTAGACCTGCCTTTTCAGCGGGGTCTAAAACCTTGACCTGAGACTCGATGGACGAGCAGATTCTGCGGATCTCAGGAAGCAGCGCGTCGCAGTCATCAGCCGCAATACGAAGCTGCCTGGTCGCGAAAGTAATCGATGCGTCTTTTACTGTCGGCAGTTTGCTGATCTTTTCTTCCATCTTGGCAGCGCAGTGCGCGCAGCCGAGATTTTCCAGGGTGTAGACTTTCCTGTCTGCCCCGGCAAGAACAGCGGCGTCGACATGGTGGGTGTGCTTGTGTTCGGGTTCGTGGTCGTGTTCATGATCATGATCATGATCATGATCGTGGTGGTCATGGCCGCAGCCGCAGTGGCAGGAATCCTCGTGGTGATCGTGGAGATGTTCCTCCTGATGGTGGTCATCTCCGTCACATTCACCGCCGCTGTCGTCTTCACTATGGCAGTGGTCGTGTTCATGCTCGTGATGGTCGTGACCGCAGCCGCAGTGGCAGGAATCCTCAGGATGTTCGTGGTGATGCGCTTCCTCATGATGGTGCGCATGACCGCCATCGCAGTGGACGCCTTCGTGGTGGTGGTCGTGATGGGCATGACCGCAGCCACAGTGGTCATCGTGGTGATGCAGCAGCATCTTCATAGAATTTTTGCTTTGCATTGTTTTCATTTTTATGCCTCCTCTTTGCTGTAACATTCATATGAATGATTGTTCATATGAAGATTTAAACATATATTCGGGCATTTGTCAATAGAATGAGGCGGTTTTTTAAAAATGTTTTGATGGGAAATTTTGTAATTAGGCCAAACGGGAGATTTTATGGCTCAAAAACTTAATTCTTGACTGCTGGAAGCAGTGATTTTAGGTCAAACTAGTGATTTTATAGCTCAAAAACCTAATTCTCGACTGCTGGAAGCAGTGATTTTAGGTCAAACTAGTGATTTTATAGCTCAAAAACCTAATTCTCGACTGCTGGAAGCAGTAATTTTAGGTCAAAATAGTGATTTTACCCTCCAAAAACCTAATTCCTGTCAGCCTGCGCAAGTATTTTTAGGTCAAATCACCGATATTACCCTCCAAAAACCTAACTCGGCTCGGACAGCGAAAGCACATAATCCTTAAACGCTGACCAGAGGCTGGCATAGGGCAGATTTGCAATTTCAATCAGGGTATATTTCGATTTCAGCGATTTGATGAGGCGGCATCCGAGATAATAACCTGCATCACTATGACCCTGAAAGCTGCACCAGTCTCCAAAGAAGTCCTGCGTGCCTGCATTGCGGTCCAGCCGCAGCAGGAACTCCCGGCCTATTTCTGCTTCATGCTCTACGCACCATGTAAGCCAGCCGTTTTGATCCTGATGGTAATAGTCGTCATCGCCGTACAGGATCTGCTCGCAGACCATGGCCACGCCTTCCTGATACAGCTGTAGAATGGATCTTTCTCTCTGGCTGGAAGCAGGAAAAGTGATCTGGCCAAAAGTTTTGTGCCAGAAATGTCCCAATTCGTGAAAAATCAGAGCCTTCATATCGTTTTCGTTGTCCCAGTCTAGCTCAATGATCTTTTCCGCGCCCAGAAGGATCACACTTTTGCCGCCAAGGGTCGTGGCCCATCCGGCGCCGCTGCAAAGTCCCAGATACAGTATGATATCAAGCTCAGGTTCCTGATCAAATAAAACGCGCAGGCGTTCTTCCATTGTATCTATCACTTTTTCGTAGATGCCACTCAATCGGAGCAGTCTCTGCCTGTCTCGCAGCGCATAGTGGATCACAGGCAGAACGTCTTTCTGAAAGTCGTAATCTTTGATGTCATTTTCGCATTTATCCGCCAGTTCCGGATGTATTTTGTCCGCGTATTGCCGCCATACGCATATATCAAAATGCTGCCTGCCGGAATCTGTCTCGCAGAACAAGCGGGCAGCGTTCTGAAGCGTGTTGACTGATCTCATTTTTGTTCCTCATTTCATGAAATATAGAAGTAATGTTGTTATATTATATCATATCGCAGCCATTTGATCATAATTAATTGACGATAGTGTAAAATAGTTGTGGGGTTTTTAGAAGAAAAAAATAGAGATTAGCTCCAATGTGTTAAAATAGAATTTGCAAAAACATCAACAAAAGGAGAAATCTCTATGGAAACTATT
>JAETRU010000062.1 GCA_021769965.1 Eubacterium sp. | reverse complement strand
TATTATACCACAAAAACCCTTACAAGTGTTGAATTTGCAAGGGTTTTTTCGTTTTTATGTTAAAAGAAAGAAGCTGCCGCTCCAGTCGATTTTTGGTCAAACTGTGCGACAGCTCCTTTTTGTGTATTATAAAGAATACAGGAGAGGTGCAGGGAAACTTGAATAATTTTATTTTTGAAAACGGAACAAAGACTTATTTCTGAAGACGACGTAAAAGCCTGGGTAGACAGTCTGGGATTATAAGAGATGGAAATGTCCGCTGTCTTTGGCGGGACAAAAGTGATAAAATAGTGTTAATCATGATAAGAGGAGGAATAAAAAATGAGAAAGAATTTTGGAGTTAAGCCGTGGTTTTATCCACTGCCGGTACTGATCATCGCGACCTACGATGAAGAGGGCAGAGCTGATGCGATGAACGCCGCCTGGGGCGGTCTTTATGACGCGAATATGGTGGAACTTTGTCTCAGCGCAGGGCATAAGACGACACAGAATATCAAGGCAAAGGGAGCCTTTACCATCAGCTTTGCCGATGCCGGTCATGTTGCAGCCTGTGACTATGTAGGACTGGTTTCCGCCAATGATACGCCGGACAAACTGGAAAAGGCAGGCTTTACAACGCAGAAAAGCGAATTCGTGGACGCGCCGCTGATCTGTGAACTTCCGATGGCCCTGGAATGTAAACTGGTAAAAGTGACAGAGGACGGTAATATCATCGGTGAGATCGTCAACGTCAATGCTGATGAGAAAGTTTTAGGTGAAGACGGACTGGTTGATGCCGGAAAACTTGCTGCAATCGCTTTTGATCCTGTCCACAACGGATATCTGGTGCTGGGCGAACGGGTCGGCGACGCGTTCAGCGAGGGAAACAAGCTGAAATAAAATCGAGAACTAACGATGATAAAACGATGCGGCACCTGTAATGGCGCCGCATCGTTTTTGCGGGGGAACTTGACAGGAGGGTGCAGCTTGCTATAATGAACATTGTTCATATTGAGGTGAAGTAGATGAATACAGTTGTAACATCAAAAGAGGACATTTTGAAAACCAGTCGTAACCTGATCCGCCAGCAGGGGTGGCCTGCGGTCAATATACGCTCTGTTGCGGCTGCCTGCGGCGTATCGGTGGGCTCCATATACAACTATTTTGATTCAAAGGCGGCACTGGTGTGCGCTACAGTAGAGAGTGTGTGGTATGAGATTTTTCACCGCCCGGAGGACAGCGCCGCGTTTCAGGACACGCAGTCCTGCATAGTATGGATGTATGAGCGGATAGAATACGGCTGCAGACAGTATCCCGGATTTTTCACACTGCATGCTTTAGGTTTTATGCAGGAGGATAAATCCGACGGGAAGCGGAGAATGCAGCAGGTCTGGCAGCATATTCTGGACGAGCTGTGCGCTGTTTTGGAGCAGGATGCGGGAATCAGGAGGGATGCGTTTACGGAAACGTTTACGGTGGAAGGCTTTGCGGATGTCTTATTTTCCCTGATGCTCTCTGCTTTACTGCGTCAGGATTATGACCCGGCTGCTGTACTGGAACTCGTTCGCAGAACCCTCTATTAAAGATCCACTGTAGTGTTTTTTTATTGCAAACTGAACGATGTTCACTTAAGGAGGAAAAATATGAAAGTAAAACAGAATACTCTGCTGCTGCTTGCATGTCTGGTGTGGAGCGCGGCGGGGTTTAATATTCTTCGCATCGGTTTGACGGTGTATCCGGCCTATCTTACCGTGCTGAACTGCCTGCTTTCTGTATTGGTATTTGCGGTATTTCAAAGATTTATTTTTGGAAAACTGGTGAAAAAGCATACTGCCAGGATCAATGCCTATCAGGAAGAGCGGCATTTTTTTCTGAAGTTTTTTGACCGGAAGGCATTTGTGATCATGGCGGTGATGATGACAGGAGGGATCGGTCCGCGGGTAAGCGGACTTGCTCCGGAGCAGTTTATCGCAGTTTTCTATACAGGTCTGGGCGCTTCCCTTCTGGCAGCCGGACTTCGGTTTGGATGTAATTACGGCAGGAAAGTATTTGCCGCTGCAGTAGTGCAGGAATAAAAGAAGAAAGGAGAAAAATCATGCAGGCAATTGTAGAAACGCTGTTTGACGCTGTCTATCTGATCTCTGTCATTACGATTGGAATTCTGATGATTCGGGGCAGCAAAGGAAATCTCCAGTTCCGGCTGTTCGGATGGATGGCTGTAGTGCTTGGAGCGGGGGACGCATTCCATCTGATTCCCCGCGCGTTTGCGCTGTGCACAACAGGTCTGGAGGGTTATACCGCCGCGCTTGGAATGGGAAAGTGGATTACTTCGGTTACAATGACGATATTTTATGTGCTGCTCTATTATGTCTGGCGCAAGCGATATCATGTGAAGGGAAAAGGCGGCATTACTGCGGCTGTGTATGTTCTGGCCGGCGTGAGGATTGCGCTTTGTATGATGCCTCAGAATCTGTGGCTCAGCGGGGACGCGCCACTCTCATGGGGAATTTACCGCAACATTCCTTTTGCGCTGCTGGGACTTCTGGTGATCGTGCTGTTTTATCGCAGCGCAAAGGCTCACGGGGATAAAGGATTCCGCTGGATGTGGCTGACTATCGTGCTCAGTTTCGGCTTCTACATCCCGGTCGTGCTGTGGGCGGACAGGATCCCGATGATCGGAATGCTGATGATCCCCAAGACGTGCGCCTATGTATGGACTGTACTCATCGGATATTTCGCGATGAAGCGGGAATGCAGGTAAGGCGAAACAAGCTGAGCTGAAACAACTGAAAATAGTTTCCCGATAACTGCAATATGGTGCTATAATAGGATTTATACATTCACATTGCGTTTTAGGAGGGGAAGAGTATGTGGATCATGATGGCATTTGGTTCTGCCCTGTTTGCCGGAATCACTTCGATTTTAGCCAAGTGCGGCATTCAGAAGTCGGATTCTACTGTTGCGACAGCTGTGCGCACCATTGTGGTGCTGATCTTTTCGTGGGTGATGGTCTTTGTGGCGGGTTCACAGTCGCAGATCGGACTGATCGACGGAAAAACCTGGCTGTTTCTGATTCTGTCAGGCCTTGCGACCGGCGGATCCTGGCTCTGCTATTTCAGAGCCTTGCAGCTGGGAGATATCAACAAAGTCGTTCCCGTCGATAAATCCAGCGTAGTGCTGACAATTCTGCTTGCTTTTATTTTTCTGCACGAAGAGATCAGTCTGCCAAAGGCAATCGGCGTTGTTCTGATCGGCGTGGGAACATTTCTGATGATCGAAAAGAAGGACATCCCGGCAAAGGAGAATAAAAGCGGGAATCGCTGGTTCTTTTACGCTGCGGGTTCTGCGGTCTTTGCCAGTCTGACTTCCATTCTCGGCAAGATCGGAATTACCGGCGTGGAATCCAATCTGGGAACAGCGATCCGTACAGGCGTTGTGCTGATCATGGCGTGGCTCATGGTATATGTGACGGGAAAACAGCACGCTGTGAAAGAGATCCCGCGGAAAGAACTGGGCTTTATCGCCCTGTCAGGTCTTGCCACCGGCGCGTCCTGGCTCTGCTACTACCGGGCGCTGCAGGAGGGGCCTGCCAGTGTGATCGTTCCTATTGACAAGCTCAGCATTCTCGTGACGATTCTCTTTTCTTACATCGTGTTTGGAGAGCGTTTATCGAAAAAGTCCTGCGCGGGACTTGCCGCCATCGTTGCCGGCACCCTCGTGCTGCTGATTCCGTAAAGCAAGATAACAATAGATCAAAGGCGGCCGGAAGATGCAATGGCGGATTAAAACAACCTTAAGCATTGACAAAAGTGACAAAAAACCGATATTTTGTCACTTTTGTCAACGTTTATATTCTGAAATAGTGACAGGAATGACACTTTTTTTGTTTTTTGTCAATTTTGTCACTAAAACGATTGATTTACAGGCGCTTTCGAGCAGAAATTGAATGAAATGTTGACAAAAATAAAGAAATCACGGACATTTGTCACATTACTTCGTTTTCATGCGTTTGCCGTGCCGAAAGATTTGAGGTCTTCTCAAAATCGGTCAATGGCTTTATAATAAAGAAAACTGCATCAAAGAACGGAGGAACGCCAGTGAATGAAAAGTTTTTTTCTCTGCCGGAAGAAAAGCGGGAGGCGATCATCAATGCCGGATACCGGGTTTTTTCGCGGAATTCCTATCATGACAGCCCGATGCGTGAGATCGCGGAGGCAGCCGGAATCAGTAAATCGCTGCTGTTTCACTATTTTCATAATAAGAAAGAACTGTATCTGTTTTTGTGGGATACCTGCGCTGAAAGAACCATTGCGCATCTGACTGAGTATGACTGTTACAGCCAGCTTGGACTGTTTGAAAGCATGGAACGGGGCATGCAGGCGAAGATGGAGATCATCAAAAAGTATCCGGATATGGCAAACTTTACGATCAAGGCTTTCTTTGAAAAAGATCCGGAGATCTGCGCCGCGATTTCAGAAAGCTATCACAGGTATTTCAATCTGAAAGCGGACCGTGCCCGCGTGAATTTTGATCCGGCGCAGTTTGTGCCGGGACTGGATATTGAGATGATGTACCGGGAAATGTACTGGGCGTCAGAAGGCTATCTCTGGGAAATGGTGCAGCGGGGAGCGGTGGATGCCGCAGAAATGGAAAAGGATTTCAACAGGCTGTTGGAGTTCTGGAAAAGTATTTATCTTCGGAAGGAGTAATGACATGGATGCAATCAGATTAGAGAATCTGACGAAATATTACGGGAAAAAACGGGGAATTGAAGGAATCACTTTAACTGTTCCGCAGGGGGAGTTTTTCGGATTTATCGGGCCTAACGGCGCGGGAAAATCCACGACGATCCGTATTTTGCTGGGACTTATTGAAAAGACGGAAGGAAGCGCCACGGTATGCGGGCTAGAGGCCGGAAAGGAAACAGAATCTATTCTGGCAAGAGTCGGTTATCTTCCTTCGGAAGCGATTTTTTATCACGGCATGCGGGTCAGGGATATTCTGAAGCTGTCTTCTGATCTGCGTAAAATGGACTGCGGGCGGACAGCGGCGGAGCTCTGTGAAAGGCTGCAGCTGGATGTCAGCAGGAAGGTGGAGGAGCTTTCCTTCGGAAACCGGAAAAAGACTGCTATTGTCTGCGCCCTGCAGCACCACCCTGACATTCTTATTTTGGATGAGCCTACAAGCGGCCTTGATCCTCTGATGCAGAGAGAATTCTTTGAAATTCTGAAAGAGCGTAATAGAGCGGGGGCTACGGTGTTTCTGTCCAGTCATATTCTGTCGGAGATTCAGAAAAACTGTACCCGGGCCGCGATAATACGGGAAGGAAAGATCATCGCCTGTGACAGCGTGGAGACTCTCGCGCATACCAATATCAGACGGGTCACAGTGTGGGGCAGCGCGCCCCTTACCGGTCTTGACGGGATCCGGGACAGAAAAGACGCAGAAGGACAGAGCAGTTTTCTCTACAGCGGCGATATGAATCTACTGCTGAAAAAGCTGGCAGAAGGACAGATCTCTGACCTGACCATTTCGGAACCGGATCTGGAGGAAATCGTTTTGCATTATTATGAAAAGGACGGTGAGAAGCTGTGACACTAGTCAGACATGAACTTAGACAGGGGAAAATATCTTTTTTGATTTGGACTGCAGCCATTGGATTTCTTCTGGCGGTCTGCATCTTTCTCTTTCCGGAGATGAAGGGGCAGATGGAAGGTGTCAGCGATCTCTTTGCGTCAATGGGTTCCTTTTCAGACGCATTCGGCATGGACCGGCTCAGCTTCGGTACGCTTACGGGCTTTTACGCCGTGGAATGCGGCAATGTGCTGGGTCTTGGCGGTGCCTTTTACGCCAGTCTTTACGCAGCGGGGATTCTGAGCAAGGAGATCAAAGACGGAACGGCGGAATTTCTGCTTGCCCATCCTGTAAGCCGCAGGCGCATTGTGAGTGAAAAGCTGCTGGCGGTCTTTCTGCAGGTGACGGCGATGAATCTGCTGATCTATCTTCTTTCCATAGGCGCTATTTCCGTGATCGGCGAGGAGATCCCATGGAAGACCATAAGCCTTCTGCACGTTGCGTATTATCTGCTGCAGCTGGAGCTTTCCGGCATCTGTTTCGGTATTTCCGCCTTTATGAGCAAAGGCAGCACCGGGGCTGGCATTGGCGTTGCTGTGACGATGTATTTTCTGAATCTCATTGCCAATATCACAGAGGATGCCGCGTTTCTGAAATACGTAACGCCTTTCGGATACTGTGACGGCGCGGACATTGCCGAGACCGGCAGTCTGGATGCGGCCTGTGCAGCAGTCGGTGCAGTCCTGGGACTTTGCGGTATCTGCGCCGCTTACCTGCGATTTACGAGAAAAGATATCTGATAGAAAAATGTAAAAATTTTTTGCTGTTGTGCAACTTTTTGCCTCTGCAGATTGTATATAAAGTGGTGCTCTGTCAAGATTTCGGACACTTTTTTTGAAAAATTCTGCTGATATTCATGCAATATTCTGACGGGTTTGGTCCGCGTATGATTTTTCATACAGATCCGGTGAAAGATAA
>JAETRU010000022.1 GCA_021769965.1 Eubacterium sp. | reverse complement strand
CGTCCCGGTTTTCGCCCGCCTTTGCAGGCATTTGAAATAATAAGGGACATTGAGTTTCTCAAGTTTTTGCCCCAAAATTAAAAAATTTTTTTTGGCATGAAACGTGCATTTATAGAAAGTAAAATTTAAGAAACGAGGTGCATATCATGCAGACATTTGAAAATTTTGACTTAAGGAGAGAATTAAAGCAGCGGAATAGGAAAGTATATGGGATGATTCCTATCGCACGTAAACCTGACGATTCTTGGATCAGTATTCCGATTGTGATGGCGATTGGAAAGGAGGAGGGGCCGGTTATTCTTGCAGAGGCTTGTGCTCATGGTGACGAGTCTGAAGGAACAGAGGGGATTATTAAAACTTTTAATCGGTTAGAGCCTGAGAAAATGGCAGGAACTTTTGTTGGTGTTCCTGCATTGAATCTGGGGGCATTCGCACAAATGCGCAGATATTGCGATTATGATTTTGTTCCGGTTGATTTGAATCGTTCATTTCCAGGAAATCCTAAAGGCAGTATCACATTGGCTGTCGGCGATTATTATACCGAGAATATCCTAAAGAAAGCAGACGCTGTTATTTCAATGCATGGCGGAGGCAACTACCTCTATTTAGAACCGGTGACTTTATATCAGAATTATGGGGATGAAATTAGTGAGCGATCAAGAGCTATGGCAAAAGCGATGGGCTTTGATGCGCTATGGCAAAATAATGTTTGCGTTCCGGAAAATGGTATTTTGGATGAGATCGCTTATTCCTATGGGATCCCAGCGATTACTGCCGAAATCGGTGGACAAAGCACTAGAATTGCCGACAGAAGAAAAGAAAATATTGAAAAGATAAGTGATGGAATGCTAAATGTCTTAAGGCTATGGGATGTAATTGATGAAACTATCCTCGCGTTTGACAGCCAGTATCATGTTGAGATGGAATATCTATTTATTAATCATGGAGGTATCTGTACGCCACAGAAATTGGGTGGGGAAAGAGCAAAACAAGGAGAAACTCTTGCCATTATTACAAATATTTTTGGCGAGGAAGTGGACCGCCTGATTGCACCTTTTGACGGAATTGTTATCGGATATTGGGCTTATACAGTATGCCAGCCTAAATCCTGGGTATATATGCTGGGTCGCGAAGTTGAAGTATAGAAAGATAGAGGGATTATCATGCTGAAAAAAGAAGGGAAAAACCCGAGTTTAAACAAAAAGGAATTTAAAATTCCGAATACGTTTGTGATATTGTTTATTATCCTGCTCATCGTATGTGCGCTTACCTACATTGTACCTGCAGGTTCCTTTGAAAGAGTTGAAAATGATGCAGGGCGCGTTGTGGTAGTTGCAGACTCATATACTCAGGCGGAAAGTTCACCTGTTTCACCACTGTCAATCCCAATGAAAATTTTTACAACCCTTTGGGGCAGCGGCGCTACGCAGATCATGTTCTTTATCTTCATTATCGGAGGTGCATTCGAGATCATAATGCGGACCGGAATGATCAGCGCATACTGCAGTAAGATCGGCAATGTTTCAGAAAAAAAGTCCAAGTTTGTCATTCCTATATTTGTAATTATTTTCGCAGTCTGTGGGTTTACCATGGGTATGTCCGTTGAAGTACTGGTATTTGTTCCGATTGGAATTGCTGTGGCGGAAGCGTTGGGTTATGACAGGATCACCGGTACTGCCATGATCGCGATGGGCTCTGTAATCGGATTTACGGCCGGCATTTACAATCCGTTCAATGTGGGTGTTGCGCAGAGTTTAGCAGATCTTCCGATGTTCTCTGGTGCGGGATTCAGATGGGTCGTGTTGATCGTATTCGCCATAATTACGAGCGTATATATTATCAGATATGCAGAAAAGGTGAGAAAGAATCCTGAGAAAGATATCCTTTATGGACTGAACCTTGAAGAAGCCAATGCAGCAGAAATTGTAGAAATCAATGGGAAACATAAGTTCATTCTAATTACCGTAGTAGGGGGTTTTGCGCTACTAATCTATGGCGTATCAAAGCTAGGCTGGTACATTGATGAGATGGCAGTGCTGTTCATGGTTATGGGATTTCTCAGTGGGTTCCTATATGGGTATGGACCAAGTAAAGTATGCGATATTTTCTTAGAAGGTGTATCTAATATTGCTTACGGCGCTTTAGTCGTAGGCGTAGCATCTGCAATTACGACTGTAATGACAGACGGTATGATTATCGACACTATTATCAATGCGTTAGCGAATTCTGTCGCGAATCTGCCGCATGCGGTTCAATCATCGGGAATGTTTGTAATGCAGACACTGATTAATTTCCTGATTAATTCGGGTTCAGGACAAGCTACCGCGACAATGCCGGTATTACTTCCGGTGGGAGATTTAATCGGGTTATCAAGACAGGTAACGATCCTTGCATTCCAGTTTGGTGACGGATTATCAAATGCCATCTTCCCGACGTCTTCGACAATGCTGGGTTTCCTTGCAGCATCAAAGATTCCTTATAGCAAATGGCTGCGCTACGTGATGCCGCTGATGCTCATAATATGGGCAGCATGCATTGTGCTTCTCATTGTTGCGCAGGTAATTGGCTATTAATGCTCAAAGAGGCTGCGTGTGAATTGAAGCTATTTGTGAAAGGCTCCTGACCGAGGGAGCCTTTCATAGAGTAAAAGAAATGTAAAAAAAGAAAATGAAAACGAAGGATCAGACAAAAGGCATATTGCTGGCGTTTCTATCGATGCTCTGCTATGCAACGAGTCCTACTATACTAAAACTTGCATATCGTACGGGAATCGTAAGCGATACACTCTTATTTGATCGTTTTTTGCTTTCGCTGGCATTGGCGTTAATCCCTTGGCATTTCCGAGAGAAGGGTGGCGTCAGCATATTGCATGGGAAACAGGTTGCAGCACTGATTGTAATCAGTCTTTTCTCAGGGTTAAGCAATTTATTGTACAATGAATCTTATCGCAGTCTTCCAAGTGTCGTAGCTACTGTAATTACGCTATCATATGTAATAATGGTGCTTGCTTTGGAATTATTGTTAGGACATGAGAGACTGCAAATGCGGCAAGTTTTTGCGATTGCTTTTGCAGGTGTTGGATTATACATGATTGCAATACCTTATTTGAATGACAGAATATCAATAGCGCCATTGCTGTTTGGCATTGCAGCTTCGCTTGTGTATGCCGTCCAATTATTATTAATTAATGCAAATGTGATGAAGGATGTCCCTTTGGAATTGATTTTTATTGCGACCAATATACCGATTACTTTGATCGCAGGAATCAGCGCGGTTGTTAAGGGAGAGCCTCTGTGGGTGAATAGCTTTGATCAGGGACTCTATATTGTATTATTAGCCGTGCTCAATGTGTTGGTTGCGAGGCTGGCCTTTTTTAAAGCCATTCGTTTGATCGGGACATCGAAAGCTTCTGCTATTGACATGCTGGAACCGGTCATTTCTGCAATGGGAGGATATTTATTTTTTCGTGAGACGCTGTCCGCACATACAACGATCGGCATGCTGCTGATTATGGTTGTAATACTTATTATTCATTTAAGGCCGAAGGAGGAGTGAAAGCGTGAGAAAGCATTGTATGATATAACGGAATGCTTATCAGCCCATGCTGTGCTGTTTTTCTAAAAAAACTGGGTCTGACTGTTGGCGATATAATCGACGATTAGTTTTGTTGGTAAATCATAGGTATATCTATCCGCGTTATAAGCAATGTAGATGGGATACGTAAGGTCAAACGCATAAAGGGCACAGAGGTTTTTCGGCATGCTAAAGATAGAGCTATTCAGCATGGAACGGAGTATGCAGGTAAACCCAATGCTCTTTTCAACCAGGGAACAGGCTAACGGAATTGTTGGCACAGTCAGACGGTTTCTTAATGTAGTTCCGTGTTCTTTGAACATGGTACGTACCTTGCTGTGAAGCAGAGAGGGATCACAACTAATAAACGTCTCATCCGATAGAATTGAAGGCGTGATCTTTAGAGGGTGAGTCAGGTCCACAGAAGCGACATCGTAGTTTTTTAAAAGTGGAAGATCTTTGCTTGCGACTAAGACGCCGGCGTCAGACGTGAATTCTCTTACTGCATAGCCAGGTTTTTCAAAAGTACTGCCGCAGATGATGATATCATATCTATTCAGGAAGAGCCCGTTGATCAGATTAGAGGAATAATCGGCAAAAGTATCTATGTCGATTTCACTGTGTTCTCTCCAGATATGGGGAAGAAGTTTATTTAAAATCGTATCGCCGATAAGAATCGGCAGCCCGAGGCGGACATTCTGCTTTCGACCGGATTTATATTTTTTCAATTCGTGATGAAACTGGTTGTCCAAGATATTGATTTTTTCTGCATAGGAGATATACAATTCGCCTAACGGAGTGAGGGAAATAGGAGTCGTATTTCTATCAAAAAGAGAGCCACCCAGATTGAGTTCAAGCTGTTTGATGTGTCGGCTTAGAGCAGGCTGTGCAATATAAAGAGCTTCGGCGGCTTTTGTGAAGCTGCGTTGTTTTGCGATTTCCAATACATATTGTATATCTTTTTCCTTCATGGAAAGACCTCACTTGAATTTCGTTGTCATTACAAATTTAATATATCATAACACTTTTGTTATGTAAAGCTGGAAATACGGGTATTAGACAGAAGTTACAAAAAATATTATGATGAATCTATCAATCTGAAAGGAGCAATCATATGCTATCGAAAAAATTTGATTTAGAAGAAGTTATTGCAAAGAGAAATCAGAAGGTATGCGGTTTTATTGACCTGGCGCAAAAGGTAGATTCATCAATGGTCAGACTGCCGTATATGATTGTCTGCGGCGCGGAAGAAGGGCCGGTATTCTTAGCCGATTGCTGTGTTCATGGGGACGAATATGAAGGGGCTGAGGCTATTTCGAAGCTATACCATGAAATTGATCCGGCTAAATTAAAAGGAACATTTATTGGGGTACCTGCCGTAAATCTGGAGGCCTTTAACGCAGGGTGCAGAATTGCGCCAATTGATTGGTCGTATCAGGACATGAACCGTGCATTCCCGGGAAACCCGAGTGGTATGATTACCTCCAGAGTGGCGTATTTCTACTTTGAAAACTTCGTAAAAAAAGCAGATTTTAATATCAGCTTTCATGGCGGTGGAAATGGGCTGTATTTAGAACCATTGGCAACACATATGGGACAGGATTCTGAAGTGGGAAAAATAACTTACCGCATGGCGCGAGCTACAGGCATGAAAGTACAGTGGCAGATTAAAAACATTCCTTTTGCCGGAGGACTTCCTACCGAGGCGGAAAAAGCGGGAATTCCTTGTACTGTCATTGAATTAGGCGGGCAAGGCGTGAGAGTAGACCATAGAGATGAGATGATAGAGATTTCTGTAAATGCGATGAAAAATGTCATGATTGAGTTTGACATGCTGGATGGTGAAATTGAAAGAGTGCCAGAGGCGGAGCTCACTGATGTTGAGATCACTTACATCCATACTGATGAAGGTGGGTATCATAAAATGAGAGTAAAACCGATGGACTTCGTGAAGGAAGGAACTATCTGCAGTGATATTGTTGATATTTTCGGAAATAAGGTCAGTGAAGTTAGAGCTCCATTTGACTGCTATATCGTAGGGTTCTGGAGCTATTCTACTATTCATCCCGGAAATTGGGCATTCCTGTTTGGCAAACCGTTGTAAAAGGAGAACTGCGAAGAAAGGAGATAACTATGTGGACAATCGGCGCGTATTTTGTGGTCTTTGTGATCCCCGCGGTGCTGACCCTGTCGTCAGTAGTATTATATGTGAGAGAAAAGAAACAGAATGGAGGTGAATCGTAGTATGGCATATTTAATCCCTATGGTTGTGTATCTGCTCTTTATGATCGGAATCGGCTTTTACTTTTCGAAGAAGCAGAGCAGTTTAGAAGGATTTTTCCTCGGGGATCGTTCCCTTGGCAGTTGGGTCGTAGCATTCAGTTATGCGTTTTCTGGTATGAGCGCCTGGGTCCTGATCGGATATGTTGGCGTAGTTTATGCCATGGGCCCATCGTCCTTTTACATTTTGATCGGCTTTAACCTGGGCTTTATGGCGGGATATCTGGTATACGGAAAGCGGTTGAGAAACTATTCTGAGCTGTTAGGGGCGGTTACTTATACGGAGTTCTTCACCTCCAGGGTCAGAACCTGTACTGCACTTATTCGAATAATCAGCGCGCTTTCTATCATCATATTTATGTCAGCCTACGTAGCCAGCCAGTTAGCGGCTACGGGGAAGACAATGTCTATCGTATTCGGAATGCCGTATGGGACAATTATTGTCATTGTTGGCATTGTCATTGCGGCTTACTGTCTGATCGGTGGTTTCTCAGCGGTTGCAGTCAATGACTTCGTGCAAGGCGTCCTTATCGTTATCGGTGTCGTTATTTTGGCAGCTGTAGTAGTTGTCAAGGCTGGAGGACCCTCAGAGATTGCATCTGCGGCAGCTGCCATTGACCCGAATTTGGTCACTGCGACTTTAGGTGGGAAAACCGGGATGGCATTGGTGGGCGCTGTCATAGGACAATTGTTGTTTGGCGTTCAGTGTTTGGGAAGACCGCATGATACGATCAGATTCTTTACAATTAAAGATGCGACAGAAATTAAAAAATCTTTAGTAGTATGTCTTGCATCTCTTACGATTACTTACTGGGCGGCTTTTGCTATCGGCTACGGCGGCAGAGTGCTGTATCCAGAATTGGCGGATCCGGAGCAGCTATTTGCTATTCTTCTCTCAAGTGGATTAATTCATCCAGTATTTGCAGGAATTCTGCTTACCATATTTCTCGGCTTGATGATGTCGACGGTCAGCTCACAGCTGCTGTCGGCAGGAACCACTTTGGCAGAGGATGTAATTCATAAATATATAATGAAGCATTCATCAGAGAAGGAAATCGTGAGAGTATCTCAAATTTCTATAGCAGTGATAGCGGCTGCAGGCATTGTCTTTGCAGTCAACAGCACGGATAGCGTGTTCAATTTGACGAACTATGCGACCAGCGGTTTATCTGCTACTTATGCGGCTGTATTGCTGCTGGCGCTGTATTGGAAAAAGCTGACTGGACCAGGCTGCTTTTTCGGAATGGTTGGAGGATTCGCTATTTGCATAATATGGCAATCGCTAGGGCTTTCAGCGATCGTACTATCAGGGATACCTGGAACAATTGGTTCGTTTATTATAGCAATAGTAGTAAGCATTTTTACGAAGCAGGAATATGAAGGACAGATAGAAATAGAGTTAAGTAAAATTACAAAGAAAATAGAATAACTGTAAAGGTGCTGTGCCTCCTGACCCCGGTTAGGAGGCACAGTTATAGAGAGGAGAAAAGATTATGTTAATGACAGGGAATCAATACATCGAAAGCTTGAGAAAGCTGAACACCCGCGTATACATGTTTGGAGAAAAGATTGAGAACTGGGTGGACCACCCTATGATCCGCCCGTCTATCAACTGCGTGGCTATGACCTACGACTTGGCCCAGGACCCTGCTTACGCTGACCTGATGACAGCAAAGTCCAGCCTGACCGGAAAAACCATCAACCGCTTTGCCCATCTGCACCAGAGCCCGGAAGACCTGGTCAAAAAGGTAAAGATGCAGAGACTTTGCGGACAGAAGACCGCCAGCTGCTTCCAGCGGTGCGTAGGTATGGATGCTTTCAATGCCGTGTTCTCCACTACATTTGAAATCGATGAAAAGTATGGCACCCAGTATCATCAGAGATTTGTCAAGTTCCTGGAAATGGTCCAGGAGAATGACCTGGTGGTCGACGGCGCTATGACAGACCCAAAGGGCGACAGAAGCAAAGCTCCCCACGCCCAGGCAGATCCTGACCTGTACCTGCATATCGTAGAGAGAAGAGAGGACGGCATCGTGGTCAGAGGCGCAAAGGCCCATCAGACCGGTTCCATCAACTCCCACTGGCACATCATCATGCCGACCATCTCCATGAAAGAGGACGACGCAGATTACGCTGTATCCTTCGCATGCCCGTCCGACGCAGACGGCCTGTTCATGATCTACGGCAGGCAGTCCTGCGACACCAGAAAGCTGGAAGAAGGCGCCGATGTAGACCTAGGCAACAAGCAGTTCGGCGGACAGGAAGCCCTGGTAGTTTTTGATAACGTGTTCATTCCAAACGAATATATCTTCATGGCAGGGGAATACGACTTTGCCGGCGTCCTGGTAGAGCGGTTCGCCGGATACCACAGACAGAGCTATGGCGGCTGCAAGGTAGGCGTAGGCGATGTGGTCATCGGCGCGGCAGCTGTTGCGGCCGAGTACAACGGCGCAGACAAGGCATCGGCGGTGAAGGATAAGATCATCGAGATGACCCACCTCAACGAGACCCTGTACTGCTGCGGCATCGCATGTTCCAGCGAAGGTCAGAAGACCAAAGCCGGCAACTACCAGATCGACATGCTGCTTGCCAACATCTGCAAGCAGAACGTAACCCGGTTCCCGTATGAGATCGTCAGACTGGCAGAGGATATCGCAGGCGGCCTGATGGTGACCATGCCGAGCGAAAAGGATTTCAAGTCCGATACCGTAGTAGGCAGAAACGGAGAGACCATCGGCGATATGTGCAACAAGTTCTTTGCCGCCAGAGAAGGGGTCAGCACCGAGAACAGAATGCGCATCCTGCGGTTCCTGGAGAACATCTGTCTGGGCGCGTCCGCTGTAGGCTACAGAACCGAGTCCATGCACGGCGCAGGTTCCCCACAGGCACAGCGGATCATGATCGCAAGACAGGGCAACCTGCAGCAGAAAAAGGAGCTGGCAAAGGCCATCGCAGGCATCAAAGAATAGCCCCAGGAAAAGTCGAGGTAAGATATGCAGTGGAAAGAATACTATAAAGAGAGGCTGATGACCGCCGATGAAGCGGTACAGCTTGTGAAAAGCGGGGATAAGGTGGTTCTGGCCCACGATGTGGCTGAGCCGCCGGCCCTGGTGGAAGCCCTGGTCAGAAATGCGGACCGCTACAAGGACGTAGAGATCTCCCACATGTTCTCCCTTGGCAGCGGAGCCTACTCCCTGCCGGAGTACAAGGACAGCTTCCACATGAACCTGTGGTTCTTAAGCGGCAACACCAGAAAGAGCGTAACGGAAGGATATGGCGATTATACGCCGATGTTCTTCTATGAGACGCCGGCCCTGATGCGGGAAGGCGTGATTCAGGTAGATGCAGCCATGATCCAGGTGACGCCGCCGGATGAAAACGGAAAGGTCTCCACCGGTACCTCCGGAGACTACACCGTCCAGGCGGTGAAGTCGGCAAGGACCGTCATCGCCCAGGTCAACAGCCAGGTGCCGTTTACCTACGGCGATGCGGTCTTCGATGTGACCGAGATCGACGCTTTTGTAGAGTGCAGCCAGCTGCTGCCGACTCTGCCGGAGGCGAAGATCGGCGAGATCGAGCGGGCCATCGGCCGGAACTGTGCCAGCATCATCAAGGACGGCGACTGCCTGCAGCTGGGCATCGGAGCGATCCCTGACGCCGTATGCGCGGAGCTCACGCACCTGAAGCATCTGGGCGTCCACTCCGAGATGCTGGGTGACGGCGTCGTCAAGCTGTATGAGGCAGGCGCTGTGGACAACAGCTGCAAACAGATCGACATCGGAAAATTCGTGTTCAACTTCGTCATGGGCTCCCAGAAGCTGTACGACTTCTGCGACCACAACGAGGACTGCCTGCTGAAGGGCGTGGACTATGTCAACGATCCGAGGGTCATCTGCTTAAACGATAACGTGGTCAGCATCAACGGCGGCATCGGCGTGGATTTCTACGGCCAGGTGGCCTCCGACACCATCGGTTACAACCAGTTTTCCGGCGTAGGCGGCCAGGTGGACTTTGTCCGGGGCGCGGCCATGAGCAAAGGCGGAAGGTCTATCATCGCCATGCCTTCCGTGACTGTAAAGAAGGACGGCACCAAGATTTCCAAGATCACGCCGTTGTTGTCTGAGGGCCAGGTGGTATCCACCTCCAGACACGATACCGACTACATCGCCACAGAGTACGGCATCGTCCGTCTGAAGGGAAAGACCGCCCGCCAGCGGGCAAAGGCTTTGATCTCCATCGCTCATCCTGACTTCAGAGACGAGCTGGCAGAAGCCTATGAAAAGATGTTTAAAGAGAACTGCTGAGCCTGACCTGAAAGGCTGCAGCGTATATGAGGAGGAGTGAAAACATGCAAGCATTGAGAGTGGTACCGGAGATCCTGTACTTCGATACCTTTAAAGAATTCAACGAGGCTTTTGCCCTTGGAAAAGGCGACATCCTGGTGACCAACCAGTGGATGTACGACCCCTATGTAAAGCCTCTGGGCATCGACATGCCGGTGATCTTCCAGGAAAAATACGGCAAAGGGGAACCGTCTGACGAGATGATCGACGCCATGGCCCGCGACATGGCGGGCTATGACTACGACCGGATCATCGCCTTTGGCGGCGGCACCATCGTGGACATCTGCAAGGTGCTGTCTCTGGAAGTGCCGAAGCAGTCCGTAAAGCTGTTTACCGGCGAAGTGGCTCCAAAGAAGGTAAAGGAACTGATCGTGGTTCCTACTACCTGCGGAACCGGCAGCGAGGTGACCAACGTGGCTATCGCGGAGCTGAAGTCCCTCCACGTGAAGAAGGGACTGGCCGTGGAAGAGACCTACGCCAGCAAAGCTGTTTTGATCCCGGAATCCTTGGGAGGCCTGCCTGACTATGTCTTTGCCACCAGCTCCATCGACGCCCTGATACACGCCATCGAAAGCTATCTGTCGCCGAAAGCCTCTCCATATACGGAGATGTACTCTCTGGCAGCCATCGAGATGATCATGGGCGGATACCAGAAGATCATCGAAAGAGGCGGCAACAAGGCAGAGAACAGAGAGGATCTGTTAAAGGACTTCTGTCTGGCGGCAAACTACGCAGGTATTGCCTTCGGCAATGCGGGCTGTGCGGCTGTCCATGCCCTGTCCTACTCCATCGGCGGCGCGTTCCACGTGCCGCACGGCGAAGCCAACTATCAGTTCTTCACCGAGGTATTCAAGATGTACATGCGCAAGGATCCGGAGGGCAAGATCACCAAGGCGAACCAGATCTTCGCAAATATCCTGGGCTGCAGTGTGGACGCAGTCTATGACGAGCTGGAAAAGATGCTGAACCAGCTGATCGCCAAGAAGCCGCTGCGTGAATATGGCATGTGTGAGGCGCAGATCAACGAGTTTACAAAGTCCACCGTAGAGAACCAGCAGAGACTGCTGGCCAACAACTACGTATTTTTGACAGATGAGGAGATCAGAGAGATTTTTGCAAAGCTGTACTAGATTATATTTTTGCGACTAGTTCGTTGACAGCGGGATCCCATCATTTCGATGGGATCCCGGTTTCTCTGATGATGCGGGTGAACAGGTCGAATCGTCTCTCTGCCGTGGCTATGGACAGGAATTCCTTTTCACTGTGGGGAAAACCGCCTCCGGGTCCGCACCCGTCGATAATGGGAATATCTAAATCAGCCAGCCGGTTGGCGTCGGAGATGCCGCCGGCTTTTACATATTCCAGGCCGTAGGGGGACAGCTCCTTCATCAGAGCCTGAGTCTTTTCCGCAGGGATCAGCGGCGGGTAGTGGCTGATCCGGGTGACCTTTGCCTGTGTTCCCGCAACGAAAGGTTTTGCGGTCATGCGTTTGAAAGCCCGCTCGATGCGGGCGAGCTCTGTTTTTTCCGTATATCGAACCTCTGTCATGGCCCAGGCCGCCGGTGCAACTACATTGAGAGCCGTGCCTCCTTCCATGAGGCCTACGTTGACGGTGGTTCCCCGGTCGTAGTTTTTCAGTTTATCCAGCCGTGTGATCCAGTGGGCCAGCTCTGTGACAGCGCTGGAGCCTTTCCACGGAGCCGTGCCGGCGTGGGAGGCGACGCCTTCGATGTCGATACGGTATTTGGCGATGCCTTTCCGCTGGTTGACCAGCCGGTCGTTTTTACGTCCGCCCTCAAAGATAAAGATCCGCCTGCAGTTTGCGGCTTCCCGGCGCAGGATCGCAGCTGAGTCCGGTGAGCCGATCTCCTCGTCGCTGTTCAAAACGATACACAGTGGGATCTCCGGCGCAGTCTTTCGCAGCTCGGCAGCGATGTACAGGATCAGAAGGGCTCCGGCTTTCATATCCACGGCGCCGGGGCCGGTGACGATATCGCCCTCTCTGGTAAAAGGGCGCGCAGCGGCTGTGCCGTCTGGGAATACGGTGTCCATATGGCCTCCCAGATAGCTGTCAAAGGCAGCCGCGCCCGGCGTTTTCGCTATGACTACGGGACGCTCCGCCTCGCCAGCCGTTTCCTCCGACACATCAAAACCCGCCAGACGGAAACCCTTTGCAAAAAAAGCGGCGATCTTCCGGTTGCCTTCGATGTTGGACGTGCCGCTGTCAGTGTTGATCAGATATCTCAGGTCGGATAAGTAGGCGTCTAAGTTCAGTCCCATGTTTTACCTGCCTTTCTTTGGGGAAGTTTGCTGCAGGTGCAGCGATGGACAGTTTCGTATTTTGAGAGAATTCCTTGTGAAATTACGAAACTAAATTGGGCAGCGGCTGCAGGAGTTTCGTAATCGGCCGGAATATAATCTGTTTTACGAAACATTTTTCATCATTATTGGGGAGAGGTTTCGTATTTCTGATACAGATACTTTATTTTACGAAACTATCACGGAATTTTCAATGGAAGAAGTTTCGTATTTCGGGGTTGCAGATGGCGTTTCACGAAACTGATAGCCAAAGCTGTTGGAATTTGTTTCGTATTAAAGCAGTGTTTCATATGTTTTACGAAACCGGGGAAAACGGATTCGCATGTACTTATTTCTTTTCAATGGTGCTGATGAAGTCTCCCATCTATCGCAAAACGCGATAAAACTGAAAATGTGATAGAACTATTCTACCACATTTTTCGCCGTGCCGCTATGCATACTGTTATATCTACCGCCATAATGTGATCACGTGGCCGCCGGTATTGGTACCGGAAACGTCGGCCAGCCTTTGATCCGGTATGCCGATCTCGCCCATACCGCTGGCCCAGTAGATCTCTATACTTCTGCTGCAGGCGGTAAACTGCAGCGGATTTCCTCCCCATGGAAATTGCCGGAGATAGCAGAGGTATTCTTCCAGGCAGAGATCCAGCCGCTCCATGATGACGGCGTGAGGATAGCCCACATATCGGAAGTGCCACGGTTCGCAGGCAATGCCGGTCAGATTCTCTTTGTTCTCCGCATACCGTTGGACAAAACCGTACCGGCGGGCTGCGCTGCGGAAGTCCCCGCACACGCCGCTGTCAGGAAAATCGGGGCGGATAAAGTCGATATGCTCTGCCCGCTTTGCCAGATCAATGGCAAGTCCGGTTTCGTGTTCGCTGCAGCCGGGGCTGGCCACGAACATGCGGGTGAAGTCCGGGCCGTTTTCGGCCATGGAGCTGTCGTAGATCTCCTGCTGCTCCCGGCGGGTGCGATAGCCGCTGACCGCTGTGATCTCATGTCGGCCGCCGACGAAGGCGATCAGCTGCTGCAGACAGGATGCGGCTCGCGCTTCCAGCAGGATATCCGGTGTGCCCGGAGCGGCCGGGAGGCACTTTGGCGCGGCAGTGTCCATTAAAGGATGACCGGCGTTGACAAGAATCAGACTTCCCCTCCTCATAGTTTCTTCTGTCAGCCTGAACGTCTTCATTTTGGCAGCTCCAATCCGATCAATCTGTTGATCACGTCGCTGTAGGACAGGCCGACGCCTGCCAGCATCTTGGGATAGCGGCTCAGACTGGTGCAGCCGGGTATGGTGTTGACTTCGTTGAACACGATGTCGTTTTCCGGTGTCAGGAACATGTCGATGCGGGCAAAGCCTTTGCAGTCCAGTGCCCGGTAGATCTTTACGGCGGCATCCTGCACTTTTCTTTCTGTGTCCGCATCGATGCGGGCGGGCATATGGATCTTCGCGTGCTGCTGGGTGTACTTTTCTTCATAATCAAAGAACCACGTATCCAGCTCGACTTCGTCTACCCGTCCCAGCGTCAGGACATCGTTCCCTAAAACGGCGCAGCCGACTTCAAAGCCGTCGATATTCTCTTCGATCAGGATCTGACTGTCGTGGCGAAAGGCTTCTTCCGCGGCTTCCGGCAGCTGTTTCAGTTCTGCGATCTTTGTGATGCCGAAAGAGGATCCGGCTCTCAGCGGCTTGACAAAGAGAGGGCAGCGCAGGTCTTTGCAGGCTGTAAAAAGCTCTGACTCAGACGGGCGGTGATCAAAGTAGACCGACCGGGGAACTCTGACCCCGGCCAGGCTGACGATCTGATGGGCTCGGTGCTTGTCCATAGACAGGGCGGAGGCCAGCACACCGCAGCCGATGACCGGGATACCCGCCAGTTCTGCCAGTCCCTGAATGGTGCCGTCCTCGCCGTTTTTTCCATGAAGGACGGGGAAGACCGCGTCGATCCAGGTAAACCTGAGACCTTTTTCGGTGATCTCTCCCAGTCCGTGGACGGAACGGTCCGGCGACAGAAAGGCCGGCTTCAGATGCAGCCTGTCCTGATGCCATGTATCGCCTGCGATCTCCCCGAGATCGCCGCTGAAGCGGAACCACTGACCGTCCCGGGTGATGCCGACAGGAATCGCGTCGTATTTAGACGAATCGATACTTTCCAGGACGCTGCAGGCGGATTTCAGCGATATAGGATACTCGCTGGAGCATCCTCCGAATAAAACTGCTATATTCTTTTTCATATATTTCAACCCCTTTTATTCTTGGCTTAACAGTGATAAGGAACTAAATCACTTATCAACTGTTAGCTGACGGTTTTCGGGTGCATACGAAACTCCCGTCTGATTCCTAACAGGAATTAGTCGGGAGTTTTTCTTGTTAACAGAGCCTATATTGGCGGATAGCATTATGAAAACATTACTTTCCTGTGAATTTAACATGGACACAGGCTGCGTTGAACTAAGATATTCTGACGACAGCATGATTTCCATTAATTGCACCGCTGTAGAGGACGAAGTTGCGAATAGCCGTTTCCAGCGGTCTGAACTGGACTGGCTCATCTACAACGATCCGCTGTCTTATGCGGAATTGATTTTGAATGGTGATCCAGAAAAATACTTGCGAACCGTAACGGAGATCCCGCAGTTAGATTCTGATTGATAACTCTATAAATCTTGACGTGCAAAGGGCATCCATACGAAAGCATGGATGCCCTTTGTCTTTACTTAGCCTTGTGGTCGGCAAGCATTTTACCCACTTTTCTCCTTATAGACTTCGTGGAGCCTTTGGAGACCAGTGTTTTATCGAAATCAGCCTTTCGGCGGATGAGGGTCCCCTCCATGGCTATCCGCAGACTGAATACGACCGTCCAGCCCATGAATGACAAACTCAGTGCCTTGGTTTCGGCTGATTTGTCTTCCAGCATTTACTGCCTGTTCCTTGGTGGAATAGTGGCCACTGGAGCGTTGAGCTCCGCCACGTTTTACATCCCAGCCACCATTGGGATTGTGAACGACATGATGAGTAGAACGAGCCATACGATTACCCCCTGTGTGCCTTAGGACAGCAGATTGCACAACCGTCCGCATCGAGATAGATTTTCTTCGCATGAGCTACTGCCTCAACCTCGCTTTCAAAGTAGCCCACATACTGTGCGCTACGGATGCCAAGCTGTTCAGCATGCTCTTTTGTATGGACTTCATGATGAAGGCCAGGATTTAACGTCTGATTGTTGTTAACATAGTAATAATGATACATATAATTTTCCTTTCTGCTTGACCAAACAAGCGATACATGATATTTTGATAGCGTACATATTGCAAATGAGCGGTTAATCTGTGCCAGCAGATTGCCGCTCTTTTTATTTGTACATAAGACACCACCTCCTTAAAAGCTTCGGAAATTCACCTGCCCACGGCTTCCGTTGGGCCGGTGAATTTCTCTTTTTCTGATGGTTCCATTATACAGCTATTTCTGCTATATGAAAAATTAAGATGTTCGTTGTTTGGTGGCAAAATTAAAAAATATAAGATAATAGTTAAAACTGTTTGATTTTTGGTGGCAAATATTGTATAATGAAATAAGATGGGAGGAGTGTGCCTTGGGAAAAAAGCTATACACAAAAGAAAACATCTCCAAAGCCGAAACCGAATGGCTGGGCATACCCGAACTTGTGGTATTAAAAACAAACAGGGATGATGTTGGTTTAGAAGTTGTACATCGTAGATACTTTGAGGATGAAAAATTGCTCTGCCCTGCTTGTCGTTCCTCGAGAACACGCTGCTCTAAAATTGTGGATCGAAAACTCAAGGATTTATTGTGGCTTGACGAGGACCACAAGACATTTCAAATAATCAGCCTACTTTTTCATCAGCGTTATATGCGCTGTGATAATTGCGGGCAAAGCGTTTTCCCTGAGCCTACAGAATTTGGAGAAAAGGGATGCAAATTCACAAATCGGCTATCAGATGCCTTGGCAGATGGAACCTTTCAATTCTCATATAAAAAAGTATGCCAGCATTACGGTGTTCCAGCTTCTACTGCTTCAGTGGGTGAAGTAATGCGACGCAGGATCCAATATAGGGAGTCATTGTTGCCGCCGGTCAGAACACCGCATATCATTAGCATTGTCGAGGTGGTGTTTTTTGGGGAGTTCTATCCCGCTGTTTTAGGGATTTGGGATGGTGAGGTTTATTGCCTGGACATTTTGCGAGATTCATCTGAGGAAACCTGTGGTGCATTTCTGAAAACATTGGATGCTAAACAAGTTGAAATTATATATGTAGACCCAGTCGATAGCTTATTTAATGCTGTGAATCAGTACTTTCCAATGGCTTCAATTGTGGTGACTGATGAGGCGGTTCAGCGATATGCCAGAAACGCTATGCTTGATATTATCCATTCCGACGGAAAGCGTTTTCCAGTGGTTCATAAAGACCGGCGATTGACGGTACTCCACAAAGACCTGGATGATAGAACTGTCGTTCCCAGAATTAAGGAAGGGATGAAGAGTAGGCCGAGGTTACAACAGGCTTACAATCACCATCAGAAATTGTTGGAGCTTATGGAAACCAAGTGGTCGATGGAAGATCTCCGAACATGGGCAGACCAGATTCCGACAGAGGTAGATGAGTTTTTGGCAGTTGGTGATATTATTGATATCTTTGGCGAGCAATTAAGCGGATTTTTGACACTGGGCGAGAAGCCACCCAACAATTATCAGTTTGCGGTGCAAGGCATCTGTGACGCTATCAAGGATATGCCGCACTGCATTTTCGATGTAATGCGTGGTCGCTGCATCTTCTCTATAACTCACGACACCATGGAGGAAAACGGAGAACTGTGGCAATACGGCATTAAGTCAAGTCGTTTAACCGAGAAAATCAATGAGATCTCAGCCAATATTAGGGAGGAACGAGATTATGGATACCAATGAAAAGATCAAAATAGTCGGTACAAACATTCAAGAAAAAGCAAATCTGATATGGAATGTGGCGAACAGTCTATTTGGAGCATATAAGCCTCATGAATATGGTCTAGTTATTTTGCCCATGGTCGTGATTAAGCGTTTTCATGACTGCTTACTCCCGACCAGAGAGAAAGTGCTGGCCACTTATGAAAAGGTGAAACAGTTAGCCGTCAAAGATGGTTTTCTGCGTACTGCATCTGGCTATCGTTTTTACAATATCAGCCAGTACACCTTCGAGCGACTGAAAGCTGACCCAGAGAATATTAAGACCAATTTCGAGGCGTACATCAACGGCTTCTCCGATAATGTTATTGACATTCTGGCGAACATGGGCTTCTTTACGCAAATCGAGCGTATGGCGGATGCGGGAGTTCTGTATCAGGTTATCAGCGACTTTACTGCTGACAATGCAGATATGAATCCGGAGAAAATTTCCGCAATTGATATGGGCTATGTCTTCGAAAACCTTGTTCAGCGTTTTTCTGAGAGTTATGCTGAAGAAGCAGGTGCGCACTTCACCAGCCGTGACATTATTTATTTGATGTGTGACTTGCTTACCATGAATGCGGATTTTTCCGGCGAAGACGCCCCGGCCAAGACTGTATACGATATGGCGATGGGCACCAGCCAGATGCTTACCTGTATGGAAGAGCGTGTTCATGCCCTTGACAAAGAGGCTGAAATCATCTGTTATGGCCAGGAAATCAATCCTTTTACTTTTGGTATCGCCAAAGCGGACATGCTGATCCGTGGTGGCGATCCTGAAAACATGCAGTTCGGTGACACCTTGAATGCGGATAAATTCAAGGGCTATACCTTCGACTACATTATTTCCAATCCTCCATTCGGTATCGATTGGAAGCGTGAAGCAGCTGATGTGGAGAAAGAACATAAACTGGGCGATGCCGGTCGGTTTGGCGTTGGCTTGCCTCAAAAATCCGATGGGCAGATGCTGTTCTTGCTGAATGGCATTGCAAAATTGAAGGACACCGGCAGAATGGCTATTATCCAAAATGGTTCCTCTCTCTTCACAGGAGATGCAGGAAGTGGCCCCAGTGAAATCCGTCGCTATATTATTGAGAATGACTGGTTGGATGCTATTGTTCAGCTTCCCAATGACAGCTTTTATAACACCGGAATTGCAACCTATATCTGGATAGTATCCAAAAACAAACCCGAAACACATAGAGAACGCATTTTGCTGATTGATGCCAGCAAGTGCTGTGAGGCACGCAGACGTCCTATCGGTAATAAGCGTGTAGATATTACGGAATCTTGCCGCAATTTGATCACACAGGCATACAGCGAATATAGAAGTGCAATTTTTACAAAAACCTTAGAAGATAAAAAAACAGTGCTGACTTGCAAAAGCAAAGTGCTTGATGCCATATCGCTTGGCTACAATAAAATTACAGTGGAAAGTCCTGCTTTGGATGATGACGGCAACCCGATTGTAAAAAAAGGAAAGCCAGTAGCCGATACCTCCAAGCGTGACACTGAAAGTGTTCCACTTGATGAAGATGTGGATGCTTATTTTGCACGGGAAGTTCTCCCTTATCGTCCGGGTGCTTGGATCGACAAAAGCAAGACCAAGGTCGGGTATGAGATTCCATTTACTCGTACCTTCTATGAATATGAGGAACTGGAACCGGCAGCTGATATTGCAAAACGTATTGCGGCCCGTGAAAAGGTACTGATGGAGAAATTGCAGGCATTGTTCGGAAATGGTGGTGGGCAAAATGAGTGAGATTACTTCCTATGAAAAGATGAAAGATAGCGGCATCGAATGGATAGGCAGTGTTCCCTCTGATTGGCGTGTCCACACCTTGTATCAACTTGTAACCCAGGTCAAGGAAAAAAACAGCAATCTTCAGGAAAAGAATCTGCTGTCTTTGAGTTACGGCAAAATCAAACGTAAAGATATTGATTCGCCGGATGGACTTCTTCCTGCGTCTTTTGACGGCTATAACATTATCGAAAACGGGGATATAGTCCTTCGTTTAACAGATTTACAGAACGACCATACAAGCCTTCGGGTAGGTTTGGCCACAGAGCGTGGTATTATTACCTCCGCCTATACAACCTTGCGTCCAATCGACACAAGCAATTCAAAATACTTGTTCTACCTGCTCCATGCCTTTGACCTGAAAAAAGGATTTTATGGCATGGGTTCCGGTGTACGGCAGGGGTTAAATTATGCAGAAGTGAAAGAACTTCGTATCGTGCTTCCAAGTCAAAAAGAGCAGGATGCCATCGTGTATTTTCTGGATGATCAATGTTCAGAAATTGATTTGGCTATAGATGAAGCTAAATCCAGTATCCAAGATTACAAAACTTTGAAAGCAAATATCATCTCTACAACTGTTCTTAGTGGCCTTGATGGTGATGTAGGTAAGAGAAAATGCAGAATCGAGTGGGTTCCATCAATTCCCTCGCATTGGGACACTGCCCGATTTGTATACAAAAACTGGATAAGATCAAGGTTGGGATGGAAGGGCTTGAAAGCAGAAGAATATGTTGAAGACGGCTATCCGTTTTTATCTGCCTTCAACATTAACAATAACTATCTATGCTGGGAACAACTCAACTACATAACTCAAGAGAGATATGATGAATCTCCAGAAATTAAATTAAGAGTTGGCGATATTCTGCTTGTAAAAGACGGAGCAGGCATAGGTAAGTGTGCAAGAATTGACAGTTTGCCATTAGGAGAATCTACAGTCAATGGTTCCCTTGCTGTAATAACACCAAACGAAGATTTGGATTATAGATATGAGTATTATTACCTTCAATGCAATGTATTTCAGAACATTATTGCACGCTTGAGAAATGGCATGGGAGTTCCCCATTTGACACAAGAGGCAATGAAAGAAATAGTCATTCCCTTACCTCCGCGAGAAGAACAAGAACAGATAGCGAATTTCCTGGATACAGAATGTAGGAAAATCGACGAGATAATCGAACTAAAAAATTTGTTGATAATCGAACTCGAAATGTACAAACGCTCGCTCATATTTGAAACTGTAACAGGCAAAAGAAAGGTGGTGTGACCATGAACGAGACAGAAAAACGCTTTGAGGAATTTATAGAGGCTTATCTCATTTCCGAAAAAGGCGGATGGACAAAGGCAACGGATGCTGGTTATTGTAGTGATGAAAGCAAAGATAAGTTTCTGGACATCGTCACCTTGACTGACTTTGTAAAAAACACCCAGCCTATGGCATGGAAACGCTTTGAGCGGATGTGTACGATTAACCCGATTCAGCAGTTTTATAAGGCATTTGAAAATGCTGTCACGCAGGATGGCTTGATTTCCGTCCTGCGTCACGGCTTTAAGCATCGTGGCATCAATTTCCGTGTGTGTTATTTTAAGCCAGAGTCTGAGCTGAACGAGGTGTCCATCACCAACTACCAAAAGAATGTCTGCCAGTGTATCCGCCAGTGGCACTATTCTAAACGCAACACAAATACAGTCGATATGATGCTGGCTGTCAACGGCATCCCCATTGTGGCGATTGAACTGAAGAATCAGCTCACCGGGCAGTCGGTAGATGACGCCATGCGCCAGTGGCAATATGACCGTAACCCCAATGAACCAGCATTCGGATTTAATAAGCGTGTTCTCGCATACTTTGCCTGTGATCTCTACAATGTATATATGACTACCCAGCTGAAAGGCCCGGAGACAACATTCCTTCCTTTCAATCAAGGCAGTGCCGGTGCAGGCAAGGATGGCGGTGCAGGTAATCCAAAGAGCACCGATGGCAGCTATGTAACTTCATACTTCTGGGAGAAAGTCCTCCAGAAGGATAGCTTGTTGGATATTCTGCAAAAGTTCATTAACTACGAGAGAACAGAAAAAAAAGAGACTTTGCCGGACGGTTCCACAAAGAAAACCGTCAGCAGCAAAGTCATTTTCCCACGGTATCACCAGTTGGATGTCGTGCGTCAACTGGTCAACCATGTTAGAACTAATGGCGCTGGACATAACTACCTCATCCAACATAGTGCCGGTTCCGGCAAGTCTAATTCTATCGCTTGGACGGCTTACCGTATGGCCAGCCTCCACAACGAAAACAACGATGCAATTTTTAACAGCGTAATCATAATTACAGACCGCCGTATTCTCGATCAACAGTTGCAGGCCACCGTTTCCAGCTTTGACCATACTTTGGGAAGTGTGGTTACCATTGATGAAAAGAAAAATTCTGGTGCTCTGCGTGATGCCATTAACGATGGAAAGCGCATCATTGTCACCACTTTGCAGAAGTTTCCAGTGATTTACAATGAAGTCGAGTCCGCTGTTGGTAAGCATTATGCAGTTATTGTAGATGAAGCACACAGCAGCCAAACTGGACAAAGCGCATTAAAACTCAAGGCTGCTCTTGCCGATGTGAGCGATGCTCTTGCAGAATATGCCGAACTGGAAGAAAAGGCTATCGAAGAAGTCGAGGCAAACGATATTCTTGTGCAAGAAATGCTCAGCCAAGGTAAACACAGCAACATGAGTTTCTTTGCCTTTACTGCAACGCCCAAAGGCAAAACCCTGGAAATTTTCGGCGAACCTCAACCGGATGGTTCTTTCCATCCCTTCCACATCTATTCGATGCGACAGGCTATCGAAGAAGGATTTATCCTGGATGTTTTAGCGAACTATACCACATACAAAATGTGTTATCAAATCGCAAAGAATGTCCAGGACAATCCGGAAGTCCCTACCTCCAAGGCTGTTAGAACGATTCGACGCTATGAGGAATTACATCCACACAACCTTCAGCAGAAAGCAGCTATTATTGTAGAGACTTTCCGTGAGGTCACAAAAAAGAAAATCGGTGGCCGTGGAAAGATGATGGTAGTTACTGCGTCCAGGCTGGCGGCAGTCCGTTACTATCATGAAATTAAGCGTTATCTTGAAAGCAACAATTACGACGATGTAGAAATCATGATTGCTTTTAGCGGGAGCCTGAAAGACCCGGATGACCCGACAGGTACCGAATACACTGAAAGCGGTATGAATGTAGATCGCAACGGCAATCGGGTGAAGGAAAGTCAGACAAAGGCCGTATTCCACGAAGAAGGTAATATTCTTATTGTTGCGGAAAAATATCAGACAGGCTTTGATGAGCCGCTTCTTCACACGATGATTGTTGACAAAGAGCTTCGTGATGTGAAGGCTGTTCAGACTTTGAGCCGTGTCAACCGTATCTACCCTGGCAAAGAGGACACCTATATTCTCGATTTTGTAAATCCGATTGAACGCATCCGTGAAGCTTTCCAGCAGTTCTATCAGGAGACCAGCCTGGATGAAGAAATCAACTTCGATTTGATTTACACAACACAGAAAACGCTTCGTGGTTTTGGCATCTATACAGATGAGGATATTGAAGAAGTTTCCAGTATTTATTTTGACCCGGATGTGCGCAAGGCAAATCTGACTCAGGGAAAGATATCCAATGCGCTAAAGCCTGTGGCTGATAAGTACAACGGACTCAATCAAGAGCAACGCTATCAGTTTCGTAGAGAAGTCCGTGCGCTCGTTAAGTGGTATAACTACATTTCTCAAATTACCCGTATGTTCGATAAGGAACTGCACAAAGAGTACGTTTTCTGCTCTTACTTAGCAAAGTTGCTTCCCTCCGATCCCGTACAGCCATTTGACCTTGATAATAGAGTCAAGCTGGAATATTATCGTCTGGAAAAGACATATGAAGGTGCAATCGAACTTGAAAGCAAGCCTGGATCTTGGAAACCGACTCAGCCAAAACGGGCTGGTGGTCAAAAAGATCGTACCAGTCCATTGGACGAGATTATCCAGCGCATCAATGAGGAATTCTATGGTGAATTCACAGATGCAGACCGTGTAATGGTTGATACGCTGTATCAAAAAATGCGCAAGGATTCTAAAGCCAAAAAAGCCGCAAAGACCGAGGATCGCCAAGTATATGAGAGAAGTCTTTTTCCGGGGATTTTTGATACAACCGCACAGGAAGCTTATATGGAGAACACCGCAGCATATGAGCAGCTCTTCTTGGATGCAGATAAGTATCAGGCTGTGATGAGAGCTTTGGCGGATCGTCTGTATAAAGAACTGCACGACGACAAATAAGGTGAAAGATATTCAGCCTTAAAATATGGGAATCATATTTCAAATATCATTACCCCATCCTTGGGCAGATTATGATTTGGAGAAGTTTGCAGATGATAGATTACCTGTTTTGCAAATTTCTTACTTACCGTCGAATCCCACTCTGCCAACCGGATGATCTCCGCTGTTCCAGCCTCAAAATCAAACGAAATCTCACCCCATTCGCCGTCGTTGTCCACCTGATACAGGTAGACAGCGGCGGCGATTTTCTTTTTGCGTTTGGTCTGGGATTTGCGTTTCAGCCGAATCATGTGAAACACCCCGGTTTCTGTCAGCAGACAAGCCAAATGCTCCACGGCTTTGCGGTAGGCCCGTTCTGCACCACTGGCTGTGCTGCCCTCAAAGAGGACTGCCAGTTCTTCAAAGGTCAGTCGGGTGCTGATGGGACTGACCCTACCACAGGTCATACAGATGGCGTTTCGCTTTTCCAAAAGTGTCTGCTCCCGGTAATTCAGCTTTTCAAACGCTTCCCGGACAGCTTCGGCCTGGATGCCGTTCCATAGAATCTCCGCATAGTCCCAATGGTCATCCCGACTGACATCCTCGCCGGTTTCTTCGCTGTCCTCGTCCTGTACGGTTTGGTAAAACGGAACACGGCTACGATTTTGCTTGGCCAACGCCAAAAACTTCGCTGCGGTCTCCTCGGTGCAACCGTTTTTCTGGGCATATTTCTGGATTGCCGCCTGTTCAGACTGGCCGGATTGATTGTAGAGCCATGCAATTCCACGCACAGCTTTGTACTCATCCACATTTTCAAAGGAACCGGCCTCCTCCTGCATCCGACAGGTCAAAAGAGCGTTCCCGATAAAATGATGGGCATAGGTCAGAAAATCCGCCCCTTGTGCGGGATCGTATCCCCGGAGACAATCCAGCATGGCAAGCACACAGCCCATTTTGTAGTACAAAAAGCGTTCCGGGTCATAGCGATCCAGCCCCTCCCGCAGCAGGAAACGGCGAACACGGCCATTAAGCCGATTTTCATAGCAGTGCAGGAAAAAGGAAAACCAGCGCAAATTATGGCGCTGTACAGCCTCAAGGATGTAGTCGTTTAGGTTTCCCCAGATAGGCGGTTCGGGGTCAAGCTGAAAGATGCGTTCCACTTCCCGCATGGTCACCCCCCTGGGTTCCGTCAGAAAGCTGTATTTGGCACAGTAAGAAGACAGATCCCATGTCCACGCTGTATCCATTTTCCCTCACCGCCTTTCTGATATTTTGCTACTTATTTCTTTTTTACTGCTTCTAAAAGTGCATCCTGGGTCATTTCCTGCTCGTAGACAGTGCTGGCATAGCACTGATCTGAAAGCGCACGGAACATCTTATCTTTTGCCAGCTTTTTCATAGTTGCTGCCGTTTCTTTATCCAGCTTTCCACGGCGGGTGCTTTGCAAAATGGTGTTCATACGGCGGGTATAAATCGCCTTAATGGGATGATCGTCTGCAAGCTCCCGCTGCTCCCGACCTCTTAGATTGCCAATTTGCCGACACGTCCGTCCCCGTTGGTCGCCGGGGGCCAGACCACCGCAGTATTTGGTATGCCGTGCATCAATGGTGAGAAACCATCTGCCGCAGATGGGGCATTTCTTGGGTGCATGGCCCACACAAAGCCCCTCAAACAGATCGGAACGGAACATCCCCACAAAGGAGACATAGTGCATCCGCTTGACCAGCTGAGGCTCCGTCTTTCCGGGTCGAGTGGCGGCTACATACTGCACCGAAGCATTGGTCAGGGTCATCCAAGCCGGGTTATCCAGCGACAGAGTTGGCTCACTTTTGAAGAACTGCCCGAACATTGCCGCATAACCGTCCGAGGTACGGTCATAGCCGGGTTCATTCAACCGCTCTGCAAATTTCGTCAGGGCCTCCTTGTATTGCCCCAGAGAATAACTCAAATGCCCCAGCACCTGCGCTATTCGGACGAGCATGGTTGCCTTGCTGTGCTGACCAGTCAAAGCACAAATCAGCTGCTCCTGCTGGGTAAGCTGCAAATAGGCTTTGGCGTCCTCCATATATTCCTCGGAAAAGATGGCTGCAAGTTTTTTCTCAAAATAGCTTCGATTCAGTCGGGAGAAGGGTGGTGTAACCTGCAAAAAGGCGATGATCTCGCCAGCGGCCTGCTGCACCTGCGGCAGCAGCTCCATATCCACGGAACCGGTGTTCATCCCCTGAAGTAGCTGGTTCAGCACATTGCAGGGAGTATCCAGCTTCTCAATGGTGCTGTCCGGGATGTTCAGCACCTCGCAGCCAATGGTTCCCGTGGGCATGGTACTTCCCTCATAGGTCACGGTGTCCTGCCAGAAATCCAGCGACAAAACTGCATGGTTGATGATCTGATCCATCTTCTCCCTCCTGTCATGTTTTTTTATTTTCATAATAGCACACAATTAAATTCTTGTCATGTTTTTTGAAAACGGCTTGTCATGCCATCAGCCTGTTTTTTTCGATTTTCCCCATAACCTATACAGAGGGGTGAGAAAACTGCCCCATCAAAAAGGAAATGGAGGGAATCTGTATGAATCTGTTTGAAGTGGTGAAAGCCAATATTAACACACAGGAAGCAGCACAGACATATGGAATCGATGTCAACCACCATGGCATGGCACTGTGTCCGTTCCATAATGACCGTCATCCGAGCCTGTATGTATCGGATGACCACTACCACTGTTTTGCCTGTGGGGAGCACGGGGATGTGATCGACCTGACTGCCAAACTGTTTGACCTTCGGCTGTATGATGCGGCCCGAAAACTGGCGTCGGACTTTCACCTTGCACCGGACAAGCCCTTGCCGGAAGCCATTCGTTGGAAAAAGAAACACAAAACCAGAGCACAGCAGCTTCGTGAAAACGAGCAGCTGTGCTTTTCTGTTTTGAACGAGTATCGGCGGTTGCTCCTGGATTGGGAAAAACGGTATGCACCACAAACGCCGGAAGATGTGCTGGACGAGCGGTTTGTGGAAGCCTGCCACCGTCTGCCATGGGCAGAGTATCAGCTGGACGTCCTGCTGCAAGGCGATTCCTATGAACGAGGCGAAACCGTGAGTAATCTAACGGCAGACAGATACATCCGCAAATTACAGGCCCGCCTGAGAGAGGAGCGATACCATGAACAACCCTGTTTGGATCGATGATAAGGGGAAAATCGTCGAGCCGGAATACTGCCTGGATTTCCTGTCCCGGCATCCCATGCGCTGTATCAATGACCACTTTTATACTGTGGATGGCCCGTTGCCGGATGAAAGCAAATTGAAGAGAACGATTTATGAGGAAACCTCGCCCTGGCTGCATGACAAGGTCGCACAGACGGTGGAGCAGGTGCTCAAGACGTTAAAGCTGGCGGCATACGCAGACCCTTTGCCCCTGCAATGTGACCGCATCCATGTGGCGAACGGCACTTGTTTTCTGGACGGCACGTTTACAGAGAAAAAAGAGTATTGCAGCAACCGTCTGTCGGTATCCTATCGGGCTGATGCTCCGGCACCGGAACACTGGCTGTGCTTCCTTTCGGAACTGCTGGAGCCGGAGGATATTCCCGCCTTGCAGGAGTATCTGGGCTACTGCCTGATTCCCTCCACCAAAGGACAGAAAATGCTTATGCTGATCGGCAAGGGCGGTGAGGGCAAAAGCCGCATCGGTGTGGTGATGAACGCCATTTTCGGGCTCAACATGAATACCACTTCCATCCAGAAGGTAGAAAACAATCGTTTCGCCAGAGCCGATTTAGAGGGCAAGCTGCTGATGGTGGACGATGATCTTGACATGAACGCCTTAACCAAAACCAACTATGTAAAATCCATTGTGACAGCAGAACTGCGAATGGATTTGGAACGGAAGAAAGAACAGAGCTATCAGGGGCAGCTGTATGTGCGTTTTCTCTGCTTCGGCAACGGGGCATTAACTGCGCTTCACGACCGCAGCGACGGTTTCTTTCGCCGACAGATCATTCTGACCACTAAAGACAAGCCTGCGGATCGGTTCGATGACCCGTTTCTTGCTGAGAAACTGATTGCCGAAAAAGAGGGAATCTTCCTCTGGATGCTGGAGGGACTGCGGCGGCTGATCGCCAATCACTATCACTTTACCATCAGCCAGAGAGCCAAGGACAATATCTCTTCCGCTGTTCGGGATGCCAATAACATTCTGGACTTTCTCGATTCTGAGGGTTATGTGGCATTCAAGGCCGATTATGAAGCCAGCACCAAAAATCTGTATGCAGCGTATAAGCGGTGGTGTGAGGACAACGCAGAAAACCCACTATCCCCAAAGAGCTTCGCAAACCAGCTTAGCCAAAATGCTGAACGCTACCATTTGGAGCCGGTCAATAACCTGCACATCGGCGGTGGAAAACGGTGTCGGGGATACATGGGCATTTATGTCCTGCTCTCGCCTATGGAGTTGTAATGAAACTTCAAAACCTTCTGTTCGTGCGTTCATGCGTTCCTGACCGGGTACAGCCTGTGGAACGAAGGAACGCACGAACGTAAAAAATCGAAGTTCATTTTTATATTTGATAGCTCGGCTGGGCATTAAAATTGGCTATGCACAATCAATGGCTGTGCAAACAGTGAAAAACACTACTGTAAACAGAATGCAAATCATCATTCGGTGATTTGCGAAACAGTGACGCTGGTATGCGGTAAGGTGACTATTTTCACAGTTTCGCTTGCAAGCCCACCTAATGGCAAAGTCGATGGGGTGCTGTTGCGGACAGTTCTTCATGGGTGCAGTCCTGAGCGATTTTTGAGAAGTAATTAAGATTAACTGTACCGTGCAGCGTGTATGCTCCACGGTAAAATCATTTCATGAAAGAATGAGGTATTTTCTATGAAATCCAATTTGAGAAATGAAATCAAGTCGTACATTGTGCGTTCCGGCTACACGATGCAGGAAGTCGTTGACCGGCTTTCTGAGGATTACGGTTGGAGCGACAGCGTTTCAAACCTGTCCAATAAGCTCCAGCGGGAGTCTCTGCGGTATGTAGAGGCGGTACAGCTTGCCGATGCCCTTGGCTATGACCTCGTATGGCAGAAACGGAGGGACAAATGATGCCCGCCGTTCTTACCCGCCGTATCTCCCGTCTCCATTGACAAATCCGCAGATTTGGAGATGGATGGCAGAGTGGATTTGCAAAATCTGCTCTGCCTGTGGGCGGCAGAATTGAAGCAATCAAGATTGCGGAAAGGCTGTCGGTCACACCGCCTTTTGAGGATTTGGGTGCCACACACAAGCCTCTAAAGGCGGCAAGGCATCCGCAGATGCCGCATTCCCCCTCGGAGAGCCCACGGCACTTTGCAGCCCTCTGGGATGAAAGTGTCATAGTGGGTTATTACACTTCCCGCAGGAAGTGCATCCCCGTCCCTCAGCCGTCTGCCGCACAACAGAAAGGAGCTGATTTTTATGGCCAGAAATGACGGAATCGACCGCACCTTTGCCCGTAACCAGGACTTGCCCACCCTTGATGATGTGGCAAAGGTGCAGGAACACAATGAACGAGAAAAGGACAGCTACTCCAACCAGGATATTGATACCACCCAGACCTACCGGAATATCCACTTCAAAGCACCCACCGACAGCTATGCCGCCATGTTCGATCAGTTGATTGCCGATGGCGTTATCTCTACCCGTGGTCTGAAAGCCGATGCGGTGAAATACGGGGAACTGATTTTTGATGTGAACTCTGCCTACTTCCACAACCACGGTGGCTACGAATATGCCAAGCAATTCTACACCGATGCATACAAAGCTGCCGTAGAGATCGTGGGCGGTGAGCAGTATATCCTCTCTGCCGTCATGCACGCCGATGAACGCAACCGGGCTATGTCGGAAGCTCTGGGGCAGGATGTGTACCACTACCACCTTCATGTGGTCTATGTCCCGGTGGTGGAAAAACAGATTCTCTGGTCGAAGCGGTGCAAGGATAAGTCCCTTGTAGGTACAGTCAAGGAGACCATTATGCAGGTCAGCCGCAGTAAAAAGTGGGAATCCAAGGTAGCTCTGGATGAGCAGGGCAATCCGCTTTTGACCTCCAAGGGCAAGAAAGTCCTGCGGACATCATACAGTGTCCTGCAAGACGATTTCTTCAACTATATGAAAGCTGCCGGATATACGGATGTGGAGCGTGGAGAGCGTGGCAGCACCGAGGAACATCTGACGGTGACCCAGTTCAAGGTAGCACAGGAACAGCAGCGGCTGGAAGATGTGACCGCTCAAATCGCTCAGACAGAGCAGGCGCTGGACACCGCACAGGCTGCTGTTGAGAAAAAACAAAAAGAGCTGCAATCCCTGCAAAGGCAGACCAAAGAACAGCGCACTGCCGCCCTGACCGTACAGGAAATCCGCTCCATGGGGAAAAAGACGATCACCGGCAATATCACTTTGACCCCATTCGAGTGCAGCACACTCAAAGATTATGCGGTCAATGGGATTCTTGCCAAGGCAGAAAACAGCCGTTTGGAGGAAAAGCTACAACAAGTGCAAAAGAGCGCCACTGTCTGGAAACAGCGATACGAGTCGCTGAAAGAACAGGCACGGCCTTATCTGGAAGCTGTCAAGCTCGCACCCGAAAAGGTGCGGGCTTTTCTTGACGCCATTTTGACACGAACCCAGCAAACAAAGCAGCACGATCAGCCTTCCCGCCGCAAGTCGCACGATATGGAACTTTAATTGATGGAGGAAACTGCATGAGAAAACACAAAGATTTTATGAACGAACCCGACTATGGTTATATCGACATTGAATCCTGCTTTGAACCGATTTTTGAGCCGCCGATTGATTTTCTGGAAGAATGCCGGAAACGCTGGGAAAACCGGATGAATCCGTTCACCGGTACAGTGGAACGGAAAATCGGAAATACCTGGTATCTGCTGGAGACTGTATGTGATGGAAATGAGCCGCTTACCCACAAGGTAAAACGGCTCATTTTCTCGGATAAGGAGGCGCTTTGTTCATGACACAGACTCAAATTCATGCTACAATATCACCATGCACACCGATTCTGTCAGCTGACCCAACCGTAAAGGAGGACGCTATGTTGGATCAGCAGAAAATCACCATCCTGTACTGCCGCCTCAGCAATGAGGATGCACTGGATGGAGAATCAAATTCGATACAGAATCAAAAAGAGTTTTTAACCCGGTACGCAGCCGAGCATGGCTACACCAACCTGAAAATTCTGGTGGATGACGGATATACGGGAACCAATTTTGACCGCCCCGGCGTGCAGGAAGGCTTTGCACTGGTTAAGCAGGGGCTTGTCGGTTGCTGGCTGGTCAAGGATCTTAGTAGATTTGGCCGAGATTACCTGACCGTTGGGCAATACACGGACATCATTTTCCCCAGCTATGATGTGCGCTTTATCGCCGTCAACGATGGTGTGGACAGTGAACGGGGCGACAGCGACGGCTTTGCCGCTATTCGTAATTTGTTCAACGAATGGTATCCACGGGACACCAGCAAAAAAGTCCGGGTCGTATTCCGTCAGAAAGGCACCAGTGGAAAGCATCTGGGAAAACCGCCCTATGGTTATCGCACTGACCCTGCCGATAAAGACCATTGGATCATTGACGAGGATGCCGCCCCAGTAGTCAAGCGCATCTTTGACTTGGCTATTGACGGCAAGGGGCCGGAACAGATTGCCCGTATACTGGAGAAGGATAAGGTGTTGACTACCAAGGCGCTGTATGCCAAACAGTCGGAAAACCAACCTGACCCGAAAAAGCGTAAGAAAATGCCGGAGCGCCCTTACCATTGGATTGGTCAATCGGTTGCGGGTATTCTGGAACGGATGGAGTACACCGGCTGTACCTGCAATTTTAAGACCTATTCCAAGTCCTACAAGCTGAAAAAACGGATTCCCAATGCAATCGAAGATATGTGTATCTTCCCTGATACGCAGGAAGCAATCGTTTCTCAGGCTCAGTGGGACAGGGTGCAGGAGTTGCGAAAAAACAAACGCCGTCCCACAAAAGCGGAACGGCAGGGATTGTTCTCTGGGCTTCTGTTCTGTCCCGATTGTGGGAATAAGCTGCACTTTGCTACCTGCAAAAGCTTTGACGGCAAGCAAGACCACTATGTATGCTCCAGCTACAAAAGCGGTCGAGGCACCTGTTCTGCCCACTATATCCGGGAAGATGTACTGCGGGAACTGGTGTTAGAGCGCATCCGTGCGGTCAATGCCTATATTCGGCAGGACGTGGAAGGCTTTCAGGAAGAATGGCTGCAATGCCGCCGTTCCGATCAGGAACGCAATATCCGTGAGGATCGGAAGCGAGTGGAGCAGGCCAAGAAACGGCTGGCTGACTTGGATGTTCTTCTGTCCCGACTTTATGAGGATTTTGTCCTGGGCGATCTGAGTAAGGAGCGGTATAAGAAAATGACCGCCGATTACGAGGCAGAGCAGGAGCGGTTAAAACTCGAAATTGAAGTGACGGAAGAATGGCTGGAAACGCAGGAAACCATGAGTGCAGATGTGGATGCCTTTGTCGCCCTGACCCAGAAGTATGTGGATGTGCCGGAATTGACACCTACGATAGTCAATGAGTATATCAAGAAAATTGAGGTGTTTCCACCGGACAAATCCAGCGGCAAGCGGGTACAGAAGGTAAAAATCTATTTCAACTTCGTGGATGACGTAGAGATTCCTGTGATTTCCGAGCCTGTTGTTGCGAAATCTACCCTTGGACGCAGAAAAACGGCGTGACCATTACGGTCACACCGTTCTCTGCCCCTCGCAAAGCTAAATAGTACCTTATCACTATTAAGCCTTCTGTAAACAGTATTTCTGTGACGTCTGCTTCCCCGGCGTCTGCGTCTTCGGATTCAATGACCTCTGTGCCGGGCGACAGCGGATACTCGATGATACAGGTATTGGTGTAGAGTATCTCTTCGACGGTCTGGCCGCTGAACCGGTTGGTCCGCCGTCTTGCCAGTATGGACTTCTCTATGACCTGACCGTTCTGACGAATGTATTTCTTTGACGGATTGTACAGCTCATAGTCAAAGCAGCGATCTGTATCCGCAAGAATTTTTCCACATATGTCATCGCCGTCAAAGGTGACAGACAGCTGATAGACATGGCTGGTTTCATTTCTTACCTTCAGATCCAGCCAGCCTTCCGCTATGGTGGCGTCGATGCCGGCAAGCATATCCGGATCCGCCGGTGTGACGGCTTCCGTACCGTGGCCATGGCGTTCGACAATGGTCAGCTGCGTATGGAGAAACAGCCAGTAGAGCAGGTTTGACAGCTGGCACAGGCCGCCGCCGTATTCTCCTTTGATCTCATTTCCTACTAAGCTGAGCCCGTCCTTATATGGTGTTTCTCTGTCAGCGTCTTTGATGGCAAGGCAGAAGGAAAAGGTTTCGCCCGGCCTGATGACCAGACCGTGGAGCTTTGCAGCAGCCACCTGCAGGTTGTGAACTTTGTTATACTGGTATCGTATATCATAGCCGCTGTCCGGGTTTATCATAGGTTCCGTCTTCGCAAAGATCTCGCTTGGCAGCAGGGTCTTTCTCTGAGTCCGGGCGTAGGTATTGCGGTCAAAGCGCATGCCGGCGTAGAAAAAGATCCTGCGCTGGACCTGCCGCAGCGGCAGAAGCCATGGAAACAGCTCGGTGATTCTCTTTCGGCTCATTGGATTCCTCTCCTTTCGCTGGTGCAGAGACAATTAAAAATCCATCGCCTCTGGTATTTTTATCATATCAGAGGGATGGATCTTATTCTTATATATAAACCGATGAAGAGGTGAAGAAACCCTGCGGGATTTCTTACAAATTTATGAAAGAACAGCCGCTATAACGGCAGTCTGACTTCAAAACGAATGATTTCATTCTCACTCACGGCGCGGATCTGACCGCCGTGGAGCTCAACGATCTCTTTGGCAATGGCGAGTCCAAGACCGGCGCCGCCCCAGCGGGTTCCTCTTGCGGTATCCAGACGGTAGAACTGTTCAAAGAGACGGTTCAGCTTGTCTTCTGAGATCGTTTCGCCATCGTTTTCAAAGACCAGCAGGATCTCTTTTCCTAAAGGGACAGCTTCGATCCGGATGACGGAATTTTCATAGCTGTAATTGACCGCGTTGCGCAGAAGATTGTCGAAAACTCTCTGCAGCTTATCCGGATCGCAGCGGAGCATGATGCCTTCCGGCGCTTTCAGCGCGATATTCAGGTTCTTGTCCTTGAGCATAGGCGCGAATTCGCTGGAAAGCTGCTGCAGCATCAGAGTCAGGTTGATGCGCTGCTTATTCAGTTCGATATGTGAAAGATTGAATCTGGTGATGTCGAAGAATTCATTGATCAGGTCATCCAGCCGTTCTGCTTTGTCAAGCGCGATATTCTGGTAACGCTGGCGCATTTCGGGAGACATATTCTGTTCGTCCCGGAGCAACGTCAGATAGCCTATAACTGATGTAATAGGTGTCTTCAGATCGTGAGCCAGATAGGTGACCAGATCGCTTTTCCGCTGTTCGGCCTCCTTTGCCGCTCTCTGGCTGGTCAGGGTGGTGATCTTGATCTGATTCAGCTGGCCTTCCAGATCGTCCAGAGCTGACGGCAGTTCCACCAGCTGATCGTCCGGGCTGGAAACGATCTTCGCGGCGTCGATGACATTCTGCAGATAGTGGAAGGGTTTGGTCCAATAGTGATGAATGATGAAGATATATCCGGTCACCAGGTACAGCAGACCCAGCGGTTCCTGGCGGGCACGGATCCAGGTCCCCAGAATATAGATGGGTTCATCGCCCTGCCATACGAACATGCCGAAGACCAGCAGGATGATCATGTAAAGCGCTACGCTGCCGAAGGTGAACAACAGAAGAGTTCCTGTCAGCTGCAGGAACAGTCTGATGGACAGGCTGCGGCTTAAATTTTTCTCATGCTTCAATTTTGTACCCCACTCCCCACACAGTTTTGATGAATTTCGGGTGCTTTGCCGGTTCCTTCAGTTTTTCGCGCAGACGGCCGATATGGGCCATAACAGTATTATTGCTGTTATCCAGATATTTTTCTCCCCAGACTTTTTCGAAGAGTTCCTCAGAAGACACGACGCGGCCTTTGTTCTCGCAGAGATACCATAGGATAGAAAACTCCAGCGGCGTCAGAGATACCGTTTCGCCGAACAAAGTGCAGGCGTGGGTATCTTTGTTGATGGTCAGGCCGCGGATGTCGTGGAAGGACTGGGTGACCTCTCCCGCGTGATTGTAGCTTTTGTAGCGGCGCAGCTGGGTCTTGACGCGGGCGATCAGCTCCAGAGGATTGAATGGCTTGGTTATGTAGTCGTCAGCGCCCAGCGTCAGCCCCATGATCTTGTCCATATCCTCTACCTTGGCGGTCAGCATGATCACGGGGAAAAAGTGTTTCTCTCTGACCTTCTGAAGAATATGGAAACCGTCGATGTCCGGAAGCATTACGTCCAGCACAGCCATATCCAGCGGTGTGGACTCGATGCAGGCCAGGGCGTCGGTTCCGTTATAGAATTTATACACTTCGTATCCGTCGTTTTTCAGGTAGACTTCGATCAGGTCTGCGATCTCCCGTTCGTCGTCGACGATTAGGATTTTTTCATTCATTGCTTGGTACCCCTTTTCTGTTATTATGCGGATGTTCTTAAAGACTCAGCTCTTTGAATAATTCCCCACAGCCCCTCGGGAACGTCCTGACTTTTGCATACTGCGTTTAAAAATATTGTAAACTGCCCATCCTGCAAAAGCAAGCAGTTTTTCCGATCGTACATTTCAAACGCGTAAATCGGCCGATCCAATCCGAACAGATCAAAGAGACAGATGAAGATCACGTATCCGGGTTTTAACTCTTGATAATCCTGCTCGTGCAGTGCTCAGGCAAAGAACACCTCTGCCGCCTTTGCCAGATACGCTGTGTCTTTAGTACCTGCCATCTCGTACGGAGCATGCATGGCAAGCTGCGGCAGGCCGATGTCCACGGTGCTGACGGCCACCTGCGCGCCCGATATGTTGCCGAGCGTGCCGCCGCCTCTTTGATCTGACCGGTTGGTGAAAGTCTGATACGGTACGCCGGCCCGGCGGCACAGATCCTTGAACATGGCGCCGGACAGACCGTCACTGCAGTAGGACTGGGCAGCGTTGTATTTGATGACAATGCCCTCGTTGATATACGGCCGGTTGATCGGATCAGACTTTTCCAGATGAGCAGGATGGACAGCATGGGCGTTGTCCGCAGAGATCATAAAGCTGTCCGCCAGACTGATCAGGTAATCCTCCCGGCTCATGGAAAGTCCTTCGCAGATCCGTTCCAGACAGTCCTTCAGGAACGTGGATGCGGCTCCCTGGCGGGTCAGGCTGCCTACTTCCTCATTGTCAAAGAGACAGTAGACTGCGGCGTGCTCCTGCTTCTGCCCTGCCAGAAACCCTTTGAAAGAAGCAAAAGCGCACTGCAGATCGTCCAGTCTGGCGCTGGCGATATATTCGCCGCTGGCGCCCCAGACACAGCCCTTCTGACGGACATAGAAATAGAGATCGTGGCCAAGAATTTCATCTTCTCTGACCCCGGCAGCCTCCGCGACGGCTTTCATGAAAGTTCCTTTAGCGGAAATATCGCCGAAGATGGGGAGCATATCTTTCTGGATGTTGTACTCTTTTTTATTGACATCCCGGTCCATGTGAGGGGCAATATTGGGGATCAGCAGCAGATCCCGGTCGATGTTGACCAGCCTGTTTACCAGACAGCCGTTTTCTTTGACGACGACCCGGCCGGCAGCTGACAGCGGACGGTCCAGCCAGGAGCCGGTGATCATACCGCCGTAGCCTTCTACATTAAGACGAACGTAATGGTCTTCTGCAGCGATCTCCGGATTTTCCTTGACCTTCAGGCAAGGGGAATCGCTGTGGCTGGCAGTAATGCGCCAGCTTTTGACGCCTTTTTCCGGAATGGTGAAAGCGATCAGCGCTGAGCCGTTTCTGGTTACAAAATATTTTCCGCCCGGCACGATCTGCCATTTCTGGTTTTCGGCCAGCGGGGTAAAGCCTGCCGCAAGCAGACGGTCAGACAGATTTTTTACCGCGTGAAAACAGGACGGACTGGCATCCAGAAAGGACAGCAGCTCCTCTGACAGCTTCTCTGCTGGGTCGCTGAAGTTCGATATTGTATAGGTCATTACGTTTCCTCCTTGAAATCGTTCATTTTGAAATATCATAGCCAATATTGGCGGGGCTGTCAAGCCATTGCGGGGATCAGGAGAACAGCTGCTTGCAAAAGGCGGCGCCGGCAATTATAATAGACAAAAGAACAGGCCAGGCAGAAGAAGAGCTGGAGCCGGGCTTTGGAAAGCTTAGAAGTGGAGGAAAAGACACGATGAAAGCGGAATACACGGCAGCGCAGATTCTTGATGCACTGGTCGCCCATTATCATGAATCCATCTTTGTCACCGATGGAGAGGGAAATATTATCTTTGTTAACGAATTAGGTGCAGAACGGGTCGGCGTACCGAGAGAGAAACTGATGCACTGCAATGTCCGGCAGCTGGTAGAAGAAGGCGTTTATGAAAGATCCACAGTTTTGATGGCCATCGAAACGAAAAAAGAGAGCGTAGCAACGCTGACTTATAAGACGAAAAATTCTAGCGTATCCCGCAGCGTGCCTGTATTAGACGAAGATGGTAATGTGATCATGACAGTAACGAATAATATGAGTTCTGAGCACAGCCGGGAGTGGGAGGAGATCTTAGATCGGGAACGGGCTGTGACAGAACGATTGCAGCGGGAACTGGACTATCTCCGTCTCAGAGATCAAAGCCGTCTGGTGGCGAAAAGTCCTGCTATGAAGAATGTGGTAGAGACTATTAATGTGATTGCACCTACGGATGGTCCTGTCATTGTTCTGGGGGAAAGCGGCACTGGTAAAGACATGATGGCAAAGATGATTCATGAGCGGTCAGACAGAGCTGATCATGCCTATATTAGCGTTAACTGTGCAGCTATTCCTGAACAGCTGCTGGAATCAGAGCTGTTCGGCTATGAGGGAGGGGCGTTTACCGGAGCACTGGCAAAGGGCAAGATTGGACTTTTTGAAGCTGCCGCAGGCGGAACGATTTTTCTGGATGAAATTGGCGAGATGCCGCTGGCACTGCAGTCGAAGCTGCTGCGTGCTCTGGAAAACAAAGAAATCCGCAGAGTTGGGGGAATCAAAAATATTCCCATAGATGTAAGAATCATCTGCGCAACCAATGCGGACCTTCATCAGATGGTCAAAGAAAAACGATTTCGGGAAGATCTTTTTTATCGGCTCAGCGTTTTTTTGATCCATCTGCCGCCGCTGTGCGAAAGGCGGGAGGACATCATTCCTCTGGCAGAAAATTTTTTAAAGGAATTAAATGAAAAATATGGGGCACATAAGGTTTTATCGGAAGTAGCGGTCGACACGATGCTGAAGCACCGGTGGCCGGGCAATATTCGAGAGCTGAGGAACGTAATGGAGCGGATTTTCGTGGTCAGCCCGGGCAATGAGTTGATTTTTACTCCTGTGCCCACCGCTGATTATTCACAGTCGGTGTACGAAAGTGTACGGCAGACGGATCCAGAGCAATACGATAGTTTGCGTGACTATATGGCGGCAGCAGAGCGCAGATATATTCAGCAGGTACTGGACAGCTGTGACGGCTGTGTGGGCAAAACTGCAGAGCGTCTGGGCATTCATCGCAGTGTTTTGTATCGCAAGCTGCATAAAGAAAAGAATTGAATGCTGGCTGCAAGTGCCTGATGTGCATTGCGGAATTTGATGGCATGTTGCAATTTAAAGACATATTATGTCTTTGGATTGCAACATGTTGTTTTTTTGCAACCAAGTGCAGTGAAGTGTGCTGGGGCAGTCTGCAGAATGGGAATGGTTGAAATTTGAGCTGTGGAGAAGTTTTTTGCAAAGGGATTGTTAGAATGGCACGCTTTATGCTATTTAAAACAGCGTAAAGAAAAGAAACTCTGCAGAGAAAAAGAAATACATGGTAGACAAGAAAGGATGAATAGATATGGCAAACATTAAGAACGTCCTTATCATGGGCGGCGGTCTGATGGGAAAGAATATCGCTTTTGTGGTTTCTTCAGTGAAGGAACATCGAGTCACCATCTACGATATAAACCAGGTGGACGTAGAAGGAGGGATCCGAACCAGTACTAAAGAGCTGGTGGAAAAGGGCGTCGTTTCGGAAGAGGAGTTAGCGGAACGCCTTTCTCGAATCCGTTTTACGCAGGATATAGAAAGCGATGAAGTTAAGAATGCTGACCTTGTGGTTGAAGCTGTCTTTGAGGATATGGACCTGAAGAGAGAAACTTTTGCGAAACTGGAAGCCCGCTGCAGGAAAGACTGCATTTTCTGCACGAATTCTTCAGTGATGAGCCCATCGGAAATCTCGCGGGATCTGAAATGGAGAAACCGCTTTGTCGGCACCCATTTTTGGAATCCGGGACATTTGATCCCATTGGTTGAAGTAGTCAGAACTGATGCAACAGACGATGCGACAGCCAATACTGTCATGGAATTTATGACGAAGATCGGCAAGAAGCCTGCACTCTGCAATAAAGACGTACCGGGCTTTATCGCGAATCGACTGCAGCATGCGCTCTGGAGAGAAGCAATATCCATTGTAGAAAGAGGAATCGCCGATGCAGCGACTGTGGATATGGCGATTAAAAATTCCTTCGGTCTGCGCCTGCCGCAGCTGGCGCCACTGGAAAATTCCGATATGGTGGGGACAGGCCTCACATTTAATATCCACGATTATGTTCTTGCACACATTGAGGATTCCCATGAACCGTCCCCGCTGCTGAAGCAGATGCTGGACGAAGGCAAGATGGGATTCAAGTCAGGCGAAGGGTTCTATCAGTGGGACGAAGAGAAGATAGCAAAATGCAATGCGGATCTTAACAGCTATCTGATCAGAATGCTGTATAACAAATAAACGAGGAGGAATGCAACATGGAAGCAAATTTAAAGAACAAAAGAATTATTACTGCAGCGGTGACCGGAGCATGGCCTAAAAAAGAGAATAACCCCAACGTACCGATGACGCCGGCAGAAATCTCGGAGGACATCTACCAGTGCTGGCAGGCCGGTGCAGCAATCGCTCATATTCATATGAGAGATGACGAAGGCAATGGCACCATGGATCATAATAAGTTCAGAGAAACCGTGGAGCTGCTGAAAAAAAACCATCCCGACTGTGACATCATCATCAATATGACTACCTCTGGCGATATCTATGCTACCGACGAAACCAGAGTTGAGCACGTCAAAGAACTGAAGCCTGAAATGGCATCCTATGACTGCGGTTCTATGAACTGGCTGAACACAGCGCTGTTCATCAACAGCCCGGATTTTCTGGAAATGTGTGGAGGACTGTTCCAGGAGTGCGGCACGAAGCCGGAGATCGAAGTCTTTGATCCAGGCATGATCGCTAACGCGGCCTACTATGTAAAGAAGGGTATACTTAAGACGCCTCTCCATTTCCAGTTCTGTATGGGATGCGCCAACGGGATCCCGGGATCCGTGAAGAATCTGGTGTTCATGAAAGAGACCACTGACGAGCTGTTTGGCAAAGGAAACTATACCTGGAGCACCTTCGGCGTAGGCCACAGCGCTATGGAAGTCATGTATGCGGCGGTGGCCATGGGCGGAAATGTCCGCGTTGGTATGGAGGACAACGTCATGTATAAGAAAGGGCAGCTGGCAGAATCTAACCGGCAGTTTGTAGAGAGAGCAAAACGGGTTATTGAAGAGTTCGGATGTGAAGTTGCCACCCCGGATGAGGCCAGACAGATCCTTGGTCTGAAATAGAAATATGAAATGATAAATGATATTAGATTAATGAAAGGAGCATAGTTATGCCAAACGCTAATCCAACACTTGACAGGGGAACACCATTATGGAGACTCTCCAAGAAGTTCCAGTACGCTGCGGACAGAATCATTCCGGATTCATTAGTATTCTGCTTGATCCTGACCTTTATCGTATACGTACTCGCACTTATTTTAACCAAATCCAATCCGCTGGATCTGTGCACCTATTGGTTCGAGGGCCTGTGGACACAGAATGAATTCGCTTTCCAGATGGGCATCATGGTCGTTACCTGCGCTACCTGCGCTAAATCCCCGCAGGTAAAGAGAGTTATGAACAAGCTGGCTGCCAAGGCTCATACCCCGGTGGTCGCCATGATCATGCTGGTCGTCTTCGGATTTGTAACCAGCTTTATCAACTGGGCATTCTGCACCGTGGTCGGCGCTATCTTTGCCATGTATCTGGCAAAGAACGTAAAAGGCATGCACTTCCCGCTGATGCTGGCTGTCATCTATACCTGCATGGTATTCGGCCAGTGCATGGGACCGACAGCTTCCGTTTACGCACTGCTGGCGACGGAAGGACACTTCATGGCTGACACGCTGGGTGTACTGACTCAGGATATAACAGTCTATAACCCACACAACGTGATCATCTGGTCCATCTTTGCCGTGATCCTTTTGATCATCGCCCTGGTGACCAAACCGCCGAAGCATGAGATCGTAGAACTGAAGACTGCTCTGGATGAAGAGGATATCAACTATGATGTAACGTCCAGAGAAACACCGGCTGATAAAATGAACGGCGGCAAGATCTTCATGTATCTCATTGGCCTGGCAGGCGTCATCGTTCTCGCGAGAGAATTTATCACAAAGGGTTTTATGGGCGCCCTGTCCATGAACCTGATCATCTTCCTGTTCATCGTTGCAAACTGTTTCCTGTACAAGACGCCGCGCGCCTTCATCGAAGCCTATAAGGACAACATGAAGCTGGCTTGCGAAGTTATCGTACAATTCCCGTTCTACGGCGGCATCATGGGCATCATGCAGAGCTCCGGCCTGGCGCAGGTCATCATTACCGGTATCGTGGGTATCGCAAGCGCGAAAACTCTGCCGATCTTCTCCTACCTGTCAGCCTGCGCAGTTAACTTGTTCATCCCTTCCCAGGGCGGTCAGTGGATCGTTCAGGGTCCGCTGCTTATGGATGCGGCAGAGCAGCTGGGGGCAAACAAGATCGACGTCATCAACGCCTTCGTATACGGCGACGAATGCACCAACCTGCTGCAGCCGCTGTACCTGATCCCAATGCTGTCTGTTGTTAACATGAAGCTGAAAGACGCCTGGGGCATGTGCGCGTTCATCTGCCTGTTCTGGGTTATCGTCATCATCGCTGGCTACCTGATCATTCCTGGTCTGGTGCCAATGGCAGGTATCTAATATGACCTGGGGCGTAAGTCTGATGTACTACACCTGCAGCAAATGCGGAAAGAAGTTCAGCTATCCTTTGGATCTGATGGTCCAATTTGGCGAAGACTTCGGCAAATGTCCCGTTTGCGGCACCATGGGTACATATGAATATGACGGTCCCAGAAGGAAAGACGACCGGGACTACTTCGAAGTAGAAGAGTAAATCTATATAGATAAAATCAACAATCAAAGACCCCTGCATGGGCACCTTCCTTTGAATGGAAGCGCCGCGTCAGGGGCCTTCATCTATATGAATCTATGGAACAGAGGTGGATTACAGTGTTTACGCTGTCGCCTCGCTCAGTTTGACTTTGATCTCCACAGTCTTATTATTTCGTACGACAGTCAGTTTTACTGTATCGCCCGGTTTGTGGTCGGCCAGAGCTCCGGAAAGATCCGCGGAGGATTCTATCTTAGTGTCCTCAAAGTAGTAGATCATATCCCCTGCCTGAAGGCCGGCTTCCTTTGCTTCACTGCCTGTTACATCCTGAATGTACACGCCGGTCATCCGAAGACCGTACTGCTGCGCGGTCCGCGCGTCGCTTGCGTCGATGATGGTGACGCCGATAGCCGGACGGCCCGTTACATGACCGTTCTCGATCAGATCCTTGGCAATATCCGCTGCCTTGGCGATCGGAATGGCAAAGCCCAGTCCCTCAACATCAGAGCCGGTGGATTTGGCCACTACGATACCGATCAGATTGCCGTACTGGTCGAAAAGTCCGCCGCCGGAGTTGCCCGGATTGATAGACGCGTCGGTCTGCAGCAGAGTCAGATTTTTGCCGTCTACGGTGAGTGCTCTGTCGAGAGCGCTGATGATGCCCTGAGAAGCAGTGCCTCCCAGCTCGCCCAGAGGATTGCCTATAGCTACGACCAGATCGCCTACAGACAGCTCGTCGCTGTTACCATAGGTTGCTGCCGTCAGATTATTGGCTTTGATCTTCAGCACAGCCACGTCGTTTTGCGCGTCGGTGCCTACCACTGTGGCTTCACATTCCGTGCCGTCCTTCAGCCGGACTGTGACCTTGCTGGACCCTTCAATGACGTGATTGCAGGTGAGGATGTAGCCTTTGGTGTCGACGATGACGCCGCTTCCGGCTCCCTCTGTTACGTAATTCTGCATCCACATATCCTGAGAGACTGATTCTGTCCGGATCTCAACCACCGCGTTTTCATTCATAGCGATGATCTCTTCTACTGTTTTTTCACTGCCCGTAGCTTTTGCCAGTGTGTAGTTGGTAGCTGATACGGTCTTCGTCGTATTGCCGATCCCCATCTGGCTTGCAAGCGTATAGCCGCCCACGGTCAGCGCCGATGTGCCAAGCATGCAGCAGATCAGCGCGATGACAAACGCCTTCCGCGTGACGTATTTTGTTTCCTTCTGTTTTTTCGGTTTTCTGACGCCGCGGCCGGTTTCCGCCTGCGTGTAATCAGCGGCGCCCGTATTGCCGTAGACGTTTTCATAGCCCGGCGTGTGCCAGGTCTGCTGTTCCTGCTGCGCTTCGGTGCGGCGTGCCTGTCCGTCAGAATATGCCTGCCCTTCGGGGCGTGCCTGTTCATCAAAGAGTGTCTGCCGGGGCGCTTCCTGCTCCGGCGGAGTCTGCGGCTGTTCACTGACGTTGTCTGAGCCGTCTGAGCTGCCGACCAAGATGAAATTTGTCGTGTTGTTTTCATGTTCTTTATCCCAATGATCCATACTGATTACCTGCCTTTCGTGTATGTTTTGGATTTCTGTTCTTAGTATGAGCAAATTATAGCTGGGAAATGTGATTTTCCCGTGTTCAAACTGCAAAGAATGTGATAAAATATATGATTGAATATGTGAAATCAAAGTGAAGATTTTTGATGATGAAAGGTTGATATAGATATGAGTAAAGTTCTTACAGCGCTGGATAAAAGCGGGTCTTTCCGCGTATACCTGACCGTGTCTACCGATATGACGGAAACAGCGCGGCAGATCCATAATACTACGCCTCTGGCAACGGCGGCTTTGGGAAGAGTCCTTACCGGAGCCGGACTCATGGGGCTGATGCTGAAAAATGAAAGCGATAAGCTGACCGTCCAGTTCAAGGGAGACGGACCTGCAAGAGAAATACTGGCAACCGCCTATGGAGACGGCAGTGTGAAGGGATATATTTCCAATCCTAATCTGGATATGCCGCTGAAAGCCGACGGCCATCTGGATGTAGGAGGAGCTCTCGGCATCGGACAGCTGACTGTGATCAAGGATCTGGGACTGAAGGAACCGTATGTGGGAAGAATTTCTCTGGTGTCCGGAGAGATCGCAGATGACCTGACCGCATACTATTATATATCGGAGCAGCAGAACAGCTCCGTGGCTCTGGGCGTCAAGATCGCCCGGGACTGTTCCGTACTCTGTTCCGGCGGCATGATCATTCAGATGCTGCCGGACGCGAAAGAAGCGTCTGTAGACGCGCTGGAAGCCATGCTGGGAGAACTGGAACCGCTGACTTCCATTATAGAGCGGGTGCTGCTCCGGTCCGCGGGAATGAGCGAGGAAGGCGTGCTGCAGGAAGTGCTGCAGGAGATCTTTGGCGGCATGCCGGAGGAGTTTGCGCCGGAAATTCTGGAATTCCGTCATATGCAGTGGCAGTGCGACTGCAGTGAGGAAAGGCTGGAACGGGCCCTTGCCGCCATCGGAAAGAAAGATCTGCGGGAGATCATCGACGAGGACGGTCAGGCAGAACTGACCTGCCAGTTCTGCGAGAAGAAATACCTTTTCGACAAAGAACATCTGGAGAGAATTTATCATCAGCTGTAAGGCTGGTAAGAAAGGGGCAATACTATGAAAAGAATCGGTGTCATCTTTGGAGGCAGATCAGGAGAACATGAGGTCTCACTGATGTCCGCGGCTTCCGTACTGGAGGCGATAGATCGTAAGAAATATGAAGCAGTCATGGTGGGGATCACCAGAGAGGGCTGCTGGAAACACTTTGAGGGAGCGGTCAGTGACATTGCCAGCGGCGCGTGGGAACGCTCGGCAAGGGAGATCAGCCCTGTACAGATCAAAGAGCTGGCGGACTTTGCTCTGCCGATCCTCCACGGTCCTTACGGCGAGGACGGAACCATCCAGGGATTTTTTGAGATGCTGGATATGCCATATGCCGGATGCGGCGTTCTGGCCTCCGCGCTCTGCATGGATAAGGTCAGTGCCAAGAAGATCTTTCAGAAAGAGGGCATCCCGACCAGCCGCTATCATCTGGTCTATGCCGAGGATGTGTCTCAGGACGTGGAGGCGGTTATGGATGAAATAGAGGCGGAGCTGCCGTATATCGTGTTCGTCAAACCGTCCAACATGGGTTCCAGCGTGGGCATTTCCAAGGTGAGAAACAGACAGGAACTGCGGGAAGCTCTGATGCTGGCTGCAAAGTATGACCGGCGCATTATCGTGGAGCAGGCTGTCAACTGCAGAGAGGTGGAGACAGGCGTTATCGGAAACCATCATCTGGAGGCAGCCGCAGTGGGAGAGATCACCGCGAAACTGGAATTCTACGACTATACGGCTAAGTATACTGACGATGTGGGAACAGAGATCACGATCCCCGCTGACCTGCCGGAAGCGACCTACGAGGAGATCCGCAGCCTGGCGGTCAGAGCCTATCGGGCTTTGGACTGCAGCGGTTTTGCCCGGGTGGATTTCTTTGTGGACAGAGATACGGGAGAAGTGTATATCAATGAGATCAATACAATACCGGGCCTTACAAAATACAGCATGTTTCCGACCATGTGGAAAGCGGTCGGCGTGCCGTTTGACAAGCTTATTGAAAGGATAGTGGATTTGGGTTATGAAAGATATCATGCTAAAAATAACAGGTAGACAGATGGCCGCAGATGACGATGAAGATCTGATGGAATTCGTCACCGAAGGGAAACTGTACGAAAAAGGAGATTCACGCTATCTGATCTACGATGAAAGTGAATTTTCCGGATTCCCCGGATGTAAGACGACGCTGAAGCTGACCGGCGACACCATTCGCATGAAGCGGATCGGAAAGGGGGCCGGTTTCGGCGCGGAATTCATATTTGAGAAGGGAAAGCGTTTTTCCAGCCGGTATCAGACGCCTTACGGCAGCATGGATATGGAGGTGCTGACCAGCGAAGTGGTCAACAATCTGTCAGAGGAAGGCTTTGGAGATATCCATATCGATTATCAGGTCAGCATAGGCGGCGTGGCTGAAGGGAGAAACCGTCTCAGGATCCAGGTGACGCAATAGAGAAAAGGGGGGATCACTGTGGGTAAAAAGAAAAGACTGATCGCGCAGATCGTCGTAGTGGCGCTCATCGCCGCACTGGTGCTGACCACCGTGCTGTGGGCGGTGCAGCTTTCTGTGTAACGGATCATAGATATAAAATATAGAAATTGAGGAGGAATTATGTTTAAAAAAGGTTTTGACGCAGAGAAGTATATCGTAGAGCAGTCTAAGTATATCTTAGAGCGGATCAATCATGGAGACGCGGAGCGGCTGTATCTGGAGTTCGGCGGCAAGCTGGTTCACGATAAGCATGCGATGCGGGTACTGCCCGGATTTGACGAGAATGCGAAGATCAAGCTGCTGCAGCACATGAAAGAGCAGGCTGAGATCATCATCTGCATCTATGCAGGGGATATCATGACCAACAAAACTCGTCAGGATTTCGGCATTACATACGATCTGGAAGTCATGAGGCTGATCGACACCTTCCGCAGATATGACCTTTCCATCAACAGTGTGGTAGTCACCAGATATCAGGACGCTCCGGCAGTGGACATGTTCATCAATAAACTGCAGCGGCGCGGCATCAAAACCTATAAACATAATTACACTAAAGGATATCCTACGGATGTAGATACCATCGTCAGCGATGAGGGATACGGCGCCAACCCGTATATCGAGGTGACAAAGCCTCTGGTAGTCGTCACCGGTCCCGGCGGCGGCAGCGGCAAGCTGGCTACCAGTCTGTCCCAGCTGTATCATGATTTTAAGCGGGGAACAAAGGCCAGATACGCCAAGTTCGAGACGTTCCCTATCTGGAATCTGTCTCTGAAACATCCTGTCAACATCGCGTACGAATCGGCAACGGCCGATCTGAAGGACGTCAACATGATCGACTCCTTCCATCTGGAGGCTTACGGCGAGATGGCGGTCAACTACAATCGGGATCTGGAAGTGTTCCCGGTGGTAAAGCGGATCATCGAAAAGATCACGGGAGAAGAATCCGAATATAAATCGCCGACAGATATGGGGGTCAACCGGGCAGGATTTGCTATTACAGACGATGAGGTATGCCGGGAAGCGGCGTGTCAGGAGATCATCCGCCGTTATCTGCTGGCAGAGTGCGATTACAAGAAAGGTAAGATCTCTGAGAGTTCTCTGGAGCGGGCCAAGCTTCTGATGAAAGAAGTCGGAAAGGACGTCAGCGACAGGAAGGTGGTTCAGCCTGCCAGAGATTACGCGGATAAGAAACGCGACTGCGACGACCGGTACATGAATGTGGTCGTCATGGCCATCGAAATGCCGGACGGGACTATCGTTACAGGGCGCAGCTCCCGCCGCATGGTAGCGGCCGCAGCCGCTGTGCTCAACGCTATCAAGAAGCTGTCAGGTCTGGCTGATGATATGCTGATCATCACGCCGCAGGTACTGGAAACCACCCAGAAGCTGAAGACCGATATTCTGGACTACGACCGGACAAGCCTGAACTGTGAAGAGGTCCTCATGGCTCTGACCATTTCCGGTACACAGAATCCGTTCGCCTCTGTGGCTGTAGGCAAACTGCCGCTTCTGAAAGGCTGCAAGGCACACTGTACTGCGATCTTAAGTGACAGAGACGAGCAGACTCTGCGGGCACTGGGCATTGATGTGACCTGCGATCCGGAGTATGTGACCACCAATTTATATACAAATTAGTCTTAGCTCAGTTTAAAGAGAGAATCCTATACATAATCTGCGATGAAAAACAAGACTCGTGTAACACTGGAACGATTTAAAAACCTGAAAAACCAATACAGACTGGTTGCGGAAGGGATCGGCGTGGGCGTTCTGACAGGCCTCCTCGTCTCTCTCTTCCGTCTGGCTCTGGAAAAGGCCGAACTTCTGAGAAGTTCGGTGCTTTTGCGTGCTTCGGAAGACATGGCCGGCACAGTTATGGCGCTGGCTATGCTCTTTGCGGCATGCTTCGCTTCGTGGTACTGTCTCCGCAAAGTGCCTCTTTGCGGCGGCTCCGGCATCCCTCAGGTCAAAGGGGAGCTGCTGGGCGAAATGGAGCAGAACTGGTGGCAGATCATAGCAGCCAAGTTTATCGGCGGGGTGTGTGCCATCGGCGGCGGGCTGTCACTGGGAAGGGAGGGCCCCAGCATTCAGCTGGGCGCTATGGTAGGAAAGGGCTTTTCCAGATTGTCCGGCAACCTGAAGACAGAAGAAAAGCTGCTGATGACCTGTGGCGCGGGCGCAGGGCTGTCCGGCGCATTCTGCGCGCCGCTGGCAGGCGTGGTATTTGCGCTGGAGGAGCTTCATAAGAATTTTTCTACTGAGGTGCTGGTGCTGACCATGACCGCTTCGGTAGCTTCTGATTTTGTCTCATCCTATATCTTTGGACTGACGCCGGTATTCGGGCTGTATGCGGACGGCAAACTGCCTCTTTCCAGGTATTGGATGGTTCTGCTGCTGGGGGTTATATTAGGCGCCTTCGGCGTGTTTTACAACTGGATGACCGCCAGAGTGCAGGACTTATACGGGAAGCTTCCGCGAAGGTCCATGCGGGTACTGGTGCCGTTTCTGCTTGTCATAGTGCTGGCTGTATTTTATCCTGAGGTACTTGGCAGCGGCCATCATCTGGTAGGAGAGATAGCGGCAGAGAACTTTGCGCTGAAGGCCCTGCTGCTTTTACTGGCAGTGAAATTCTTCTTCTCTATCATCAGTTTCGGCTGCGGCGTGCCGGGCGGCATCTTTTTGCCGCTGCTGGTACTGGGAGCGATCACAGGCGGGCTCTTTGCCATGGCGGCAGGCAGTTTGGCCGGGTATGAAGAACTGTATCTGGTGAACTTTGTGATTCTCGGCATGGCCGGATATTTTTCTTCTATTGTCCGTTCGCCCATCACCGGCGTGATCCTGATCACAGAGATGAGCGGCAACTTTAAAAACTTTCTGCCTCTTGCGATTGTGGCTCTGACCGCATACCTGACAGCCGATCTTCTGGGAGGACAGCCTATCTATGATCAGCTGCTTCACCGCATGCTGGCAAAGAAGAGTGATTACGGCACCGACGAGGAGACCAGAAGTCATAAAGTGCTGCTGGAAAGCGACGTCTATATCGGAAGCCGCATGGATGGCGAAAAGATCGAAAAAATGCTTCTGCCGCCGGGCTGTCTGGTGGTCTCTGTCCAACGGGAACAGAAGGAGATCGTACCCAGCGGTTCCACTGTCCTGGCCGGAGGCGATAAGCTGGTCCTGCTCTGTTCCCAGGGGGATGTGCAGGTAGTAGAAGAGAAACTGAATAATATCTGCAGGCGGATCAAGATGTAAGAAAGTGTTTGGACGCTGCGGCGATATGCCTAAATTAAGAAATAAAAAAAGACAGCGTAGAAAGTATTGTTTCTTCCTACCCTGTCTTTTGTTTATAGTATTTTGTAATGACTAGTCATATCAGATAACGGTGGCCTTCCGTGCCGGTTCCTGCTCCAGCATTGCCAGCGCCCGTTCCAGCAGCCGTCCCTGGGAATACGGAGACAGATGGTGGTACGTGTCCACCAGAGACAGCAGAACTTCATTTCTTTCTGTTGAGTAAAGGGCGTCGGCGATGATCTGATCGTTGCTGGTCTGCAGAACAGTGCTGACCTGAACATGATAAAATTCTGCCAGATCTAAGATAATATCCGCGCCGGGAATTTTTTTCCCTGCCTCAAAGAGCGCATAGGTACTGCGGCTGATGTGCAGACCGTCGGATACCTCTGCCTGCGTGTATCCAAACACATTGCGCAGATAACGGATGTTTTCCGCAATTCTCATTTGTACATCTAAATTCACTGCAAATCCTCCTTTATAAATACATATAACAACACGTTTCACACATCTTCATTATACTGTAAGTTAATGTAAAAATAAAGCGTTTTTTGTTAATATATTTTATTTTTTTGCAGTAATGTTACCATTCACAGCCAATGGCAATTTTCTACTCTACAGTCGCCATGTAAAACCTGCTGCCATACAGAATGATCCATCTTTTCTGCGGCGAGAATCACAGGAAATGCCATCTCCGCGGCGAATTCCTGTGTTTTATCGACTGCGCGCCATTTTTTGCGAAAAAAATGCCTCATACGGCGCCTGCTATCTGATTCACGCCACATATATGACCCATAATGCGGTTATACGGCGCGCTACACTATGCTGTACAGATATTTTCAGTTTGTATGCTCCTTGCGGCTATAAAGAAACAGTAAAAGCAAGCTGCTCTCCGTCTTTATGCGCCGTATAGCCGTAAAATACTGTGAAAAAGCGGCGCGTGACAGGCAGACCACGCCGTATGAGCGTAAAAAGGCGAAAAAAGCGGCGGCGCAGATTGACTGTGAATAGTAACGCAGTAATATAAAAAAGTTGCCAATCCGGGTTTTTGGAGTTAAGATTATGTTTGGGAGGAGAATTATTATGAAAATTTTTGTTGACAGAAAAAACATAGAGCATATGCCGATGGAATCATTAAAAAAACAGTGCGGGAAGGCGCTGGACAGCCTATGGCAGACCGAATGGGTCCGCAGGGCTGTTACAAAGTCCGACAGAAGCCCTTTGACGGCCCTGCAGGAGATCGCGGACAAGCTGGCGTATCAGAGCAGCGTGGTGCTGGTAATTGCTGCCGGTGACGCGGGACGGATGATCAAAGGCCTGACAGACGCGGTGCCCGGCCGCAGTGACAGGGCCGATGTACGGGTATTCGGGGATACGTTGTCGGCGGAGGACTACGCCGGACTGCTGGATACGCTGGAGGAGGAAGACTTCTCCATTATGGCGGTAACGGAGGGCGAAGAGAGTGTGCCCTGGAAGGGCGCCTTTGCCTGCCTGAAGAAGCTTCTGATCTCAAAGTACGGGCAGGAGGCCGCGGCTGCCAGGATCTGCGCTGTGGCGGGAAAGGACAGCTGTGTTCTGGCTCGCGACGCTGCTGAGAGTGACTATCCGCTGATCAACTGGACAGAGGGCGTTCCGGCTGCTATGGGTGCCGGAACTGTCGGGGCACTGCTTCCGCTGGCGGTCAAAGGGGTCGTTTTGCAGGAATATCTGGACGGATTTTATGATATGCTGGCAGATCCGGCGTGGGATCTTTCCGGCGCGGATTATGGCATTGCGCGGGCCATCTGGAAAAAGGAGCATGGCGGCAGAGAGAATTTCCTGATCTGGCAGAGACAGCTTTTGAACCTGGGAAAGTGGCGCGGCAGGACGCTCTGGCTTCCTGAGGAGGAGCCTTATGACTGCGGCGGGGACTTTTCTACTATGATCACATCAGAGCTGGATGAGGAAGATGTGATGA
>JAETRU010000021.1 GCA_021769965.1 Eubacterium sp. | reverse complement strand
CTTCTCTTTCTTTGATTGCAGCTGACAGACCGCATTCCAAGTATAGCAGAAGGAGTTTTTCTGTTCAACGGTGAAACCTTTCCGGAACCACGCGTCAAACGCGTGGTTTTACTTATGCAAAAAGGAGTGCGCAAGACAAAATTCTGTCCTGCCCACTCCTTAATTTTTATTTTCTTGTCTCTTCAAACTCTTTCCATGCGGCTTTGCGGAGATCTTCATTCAGAAGATATTCACAGGCGACCACAGTAAATCCTTTGGCTGCCAGCATCATGCCGTCAAAGCCTTCCTGCGATCCTGCGGCCTCACAAAACAGTTCTGTATGGCACGCAATACCCGCTGGTCCCATTTTAAAATAGGAACCCAGTGTCGGGCAGGCATAGGTGATATCACCTACATCCCATGCGAAGTTTCTGGAATCTGTCCGCACATAGGTCTCTCCAATGCTGTCCAGATACTCTGAAAGCACCAGACCCAGCTGATGATTTGACTTTGTATCTTTCATCGGATTCGGCACAACTTCCCAGTCGTAACTGCATCCGGTGACCAGACTTGCCGCGTCCGCGCAGTTACGCAGATTCTGCACCACCCGCGCCAGATGAGGCGCAGTGTCAGAACGCAGGCTGAACTCCAGTCCGCAGCTGTCAGGAATGGTGTTGGAAACCAGTCCGCCGTCGGTCACGATAGAATTGATCACATCGCACGGACGGTTCTGCTGACGAATGGCATTCATGTTATTGATGCAGAGCATCCCTGCAGTCAGCGCATTTTTACCGGATACCGGATCACCTCCCGCATGGGCGGCTACGCCTTTGAAAGCGATTCTGACCGTGGTTGCTGCCACCAGACTTCTCTCGATGACAGTTTCACATTCGCCATGGGCAGTGAATACACAGTCAACATCACTGAAAATGCCTTCGCTGACCATAACCGCTTTGGTGCCGTAGTTTGGCACGGTCCCCTCTTCCGCAGGCGCGCCGATAACGCGGACCTCTCCGCCCAGTTCTTCCTGCAGCTTGCTAAGCACGATGGCGCCGCCTACTGCGGAGCAGCAGAACAGGTTATGTCCGCAGGCGTGACCCAGCTTCGGAAGGGCGTCATACTCCGCCACATAGGCGATGACAGGGCCCGGTTTTCCGGATTTTTTCACTGCGGAAAAAGCAGTTTCCATCCCCAGAAGATTTTTCTCCACGGCAAAGCCGTTCTCTGAAAGCATATCCGTAAGCAGCTTTGACGCCATGAATTCCTGATGTCCAAGCTCCGGATTTTCCCAGATGGTGCGGCTCATAGCAGTCAGAGCCTCTCTGCGGTTTTCCAGTTCTTCTGTGATTCTTTCGATATATTTTTCAGCTAACATGATCTCTCCTTATGCGCATTACATGAAGATGCTTGCGCCAGGTCCCAGAGGCAGTCCCAGCACGTACCATACCACGATCAGTACGACCCAGGTCAGACCGATGGTGATTGCCAGCGGCAGCATGGTTGCAATGATAGAACCCAGACCGGATTCCTTGTCGTATTTCAGCGCAGTCATGATGATAAACGGCATAAACGGCTCCAGTGGTGAAATGGAGTTTGTTACAGAGTCAGCGATACGGAACGCTGCCTGCGTAAATGCCGGTGAAAAGTTCAGTTTCATAAACATCGGTACAAAGATCGGTGCCATCAGCGCCCACTTTGCGGACGCACTGCCGATCACAAAGTTGATCAGCATGGTGATACCGATAAACGCCAGAATGAGCGGAATACCGGTCAGGTTGGTGCTGCTCAGGAAATCAGAACCCTTTACAGACAGATACAATCCCAGATTGGACTGTGAAAACGCCTTTACGAACTGACCTGCAAAGAAGCACAGCACGATAAATCCTGCCAGACCGGACATGGATTTTCCCCACATGTTTACTACGTCAGCAGCCTTTTTAATTGCCTTGGTACGAATACCGTAAGCGATACCCGGCACCAGGAAGAAAATCGTCAGGATCGGGATCATGCTGCTCATAAACGGTGACTGGATCACGCCGCCGTCTTCTCCGCGAAGAATCCCGTTTGAAGGTACGATCGTAACAGCAACCAGCACGATATAGACCAGTACTGCGATACCAGCCCATTTCAGACCGGATCTTTCTTCGGCAGTTACTGCAGAAAGGGCAGTATCCTCTACAGTGCCGTCGCCATCTTCGGCTTTGTATTCGCCCAGTCTCGGTTCAACGACTTTTTCCAGTACGATGGTGCCTGTAATGGTCAGAACAATGGTGGAGGCCGCCATGAAATACCAGTTTACAGTCGGGTTTACCAGATAGTTCGGATCATAGATCTGCGCCGCGTCCTGTGTGATACCGGAAAGCAGAATATCTGTCTGGGTGATCAGAAGGTTTGCGGAAAGACCTGCAGCCACACCGGCAAAACCGGCGGCAAGACCCGCGATCGGGTGTCTTCCCATGCCTCTGAAAATCATAGCGCCAAGAGGCGGGATAATTACGAATGTGGCAGAGCCGGCCAGGCTTCCCATGATACCTACAAACAGAACTACAGCAGTTACCAGTACCTTTGGCGCGCCTGCGATAGAGGATTTGATCACAGTGGTCACAAGCCCTGTTTCCTCTGCGATGCCGATGCCCAGCATTGCTACCAGCGTCATGCCCAGCGGGCTGAAAGTTACAAAGTTTTCAACCATGGACTGCAGCAGCCAGACCAGACCGTCTTTGCTCATCAGATTCATGATATACTGTTCTTCACCGGTGTTCGGGTGCGGGAACACGATATTGCCGCAAAGACCGGAAACAACAAATACCACGATCGTCAAAATGATGAAAATGTAAACGGGATGAGGCAGTTTATTACCTACACGCTCAATCCCGTTCCAGATTCCGCGTTTTTTCTCGTTCATCTTTTTCTCCTTTGGTTACATAATTTCTTTCGTTTATAAATTTTACGCACGAAAAACAGCATATCAAATGCTGGCGCACTACGATATGCTGCGCGCAATTTCCATAATAGCGCAAAAGCTTGCTAATTTCCAGTAAATTTTCCCTTTTTTTCGGGAAAATATTTAAATGTTCAAGGGCGGCCGGTATTGAAATTCCCGCTTCCATATACCATTGCCGCCCCATGATTCTCAAGGTACAGTCAGACCTGCCGCCGCGCGAACAAAACAAAGGCCAGCGCCAGATCCGCAATGCTCATTGCGATGGTAATCAGCACTGCGGCTGCAAAATCAGGCAGTTCCGCAGCGGATGCCAACAGCCCCTGCCCGCTGAGCAAAAATCCCGGCAGATATTCTTTGACCGCAGGAATCATCCCCAGCAGATACACCGCGGCAAAGCTGCAGACTGCAGCACTAAGCGCTGCCCCGCTGGTTCTGAAAACCGCGGACATGAGCAAGATCAATGTGATCAGCCACAGCCCCAGCAGATAATAACACCCACCGGCAGCAAGCACGTTTGCCGCGCTGTCGTCATTCCAGAAAAAGCGGTTATACCCCCATGTGACAGCAAAACACAGCCAGTAGCCTGCCGTCCAGACCGCCGTCATCATCATAGCCTTTGCGAGGAGGACCTTCCAGCGCGCCAGCCCCTTAGCCAGTATCATCGTCAGCGTTCCCTTTTCGTATTCCCCTGTCAGCGTCCCGGAAAAGAGCAGAAGAAACACGAACATAGCCATGGGGATATTCTTGCAGAACTGATTCCAGGAAGTCAGAGCGTTTACGGTGGTCTCCACAATACTCAAGCCGCTGTCAGCCAGACTCTCCGTCAGAGTCTCCATCAGCCACGGCGTTAATTTCGCGATGGCGGGATTCATGATGCCGAAGAGGACGAAGAGGATCAGCGAAAACATCAGTTTTCCTGTCCGGACGGACCATAAAAATTCTTTCCGTGTAAATGCCCGTAATTCCCTCATTTCCTCATCACCTCCATGAACAGATCCTCCAGTCTCGGCTCCTGCTGTTCTACTCGCTGCACCGCAAGACCGCTGCGCGACAGCGCGTCCAGAACAGCAGACATATCTTTTTCCCCTTTATCAGCAAAGAGCAGCCTGCAGTTTCCTGTCCGCTTGAGCTGAGGATACTCTTCCGCAAATACTGCGGCGTCCTGCTCACTACAGAACTCAACCTCTATGCCATTGCTGTCTCTAAGACTTCCGATCTGTTCCATCGTCCCAGCCATGGCGATCCTTCCGTCATGAAGAAAGGCAAATTCATCGCAGACCCGTTCCACATCAGAGAGGATATGGGTAGAAAACAGAATCGTCGTCTGCGACTTTACCTCCGTTAAAATATCCAGGATCTCCAGCCTGCCAGCCGGATCGAGCGCTGAAGTAGGCTCATCGCAGATCAGAAGTTTCGGGCGTGAAAGCAGTGCCTGCGCAATGCCGAGCCGCTGCTTCATGCCTCTTGAAAACCCGTGGATTCGTTTGTTTTTACCCGCAAGACCCACCAGTTTCAAAAGTTCGCAGATCCTTTGTTCACGCTCCGCCTTTGCCATACCGGATATTTCCCCGCAAAGCCGCAGGTACTCCGCCGGTGTCAGAAAGTCGTAAAACTCCGGCACATCGGGCAGATATCCTATATTTCCATTGGTCCGGCTGCTGCCGAAAGACACTTTCTCCCCCTGCACACGGATCTCACCGCTGTCAGGACGCATCAGACCTAAGATCAGCTTCATGGTGGTCGTCTTCCCCGCGCCGTTTTCCCCGATAAATCCAAAGATGCGATTCTCTGAAACGGAAAAGTTTAGACCCTCTAATACTCTGTTTGTACCAAAGCGCTTTGACACATTGCAAAGTTCCAGTATGCTCATCAGTTATCCTCCTTGCCCAGTAAAAAATACAGCGCCGGGCCGATAAACTCCATACCAACGATGGCTACGATCAGCCAGATCGCCCGGCTTCCCCTTTTGTAGCTGTCATGGGTCAGAATATGCCGTATGGTAAAGACCAGCAGCGCGATTTCCGCAATGATCAGCGGAATCAGAAAAGGCATCAGTTCCCGCACGCTCATCTGCTTCCGCCTCCTTTCGCCTCCAGTAAACGCTTCAGCGCTAAAAATCGTGGCTCATCCTGAAGAGGCACAAAAGCCGGATGCTCGAAAATCTGCGCGGCGCTTTCCAGGATCACTTCCTTGCTGCGAGGTGCGCAGCCTTCCTGCGGCAGCTTCTCGATCCACGCATTCAGTTTATCAAAATAGCTGTCGCCGCAAAGGCGAAATTCCTTTGCTTCACAATCTCCAATGCACTTTACGTAACGCTCCAGCCTGCTCAGCGCCTCGTCCTTCATAGAATGGCGCATATAGACGACTGCCGCCTGCATATGATAATTTGCTTCACTTGGATGCGTCATCTCCTGATTCCAGTTTTCCAGAAGACTATCCATACGCCGGATGGTTTCCAGACAAAAATCCCGGTCGTCCTGTCTTAACGTCATGCGGTAAACCGCGCCAGATATCAGTGAAAGCAGATGAATATACATGCCTATCTGCGCGAAACTCTCCGCCTGCTCATTCCTTCCGGTCATCTGATATGCCTGGATCAGAAGTCCCTCGCTCTGCATCCCAAGCCGATACGGATTCAGTGTTTCTTCCAGACTCTCTACAACCTCCTCAGCCTTTCCCAGCAGCAGAAACGCAGAGGCACGCATCAGCAGCGCGTCACTGCAAAGGCCTACCTCTCTGCATTCACAGGTGATATGCTCAAAGAGAGCCGCGGCGTCTTCCAGAATCTCTGTCTGCTGCTCCTTACTGCCCGCCAGCATAAAATGATTGATCCACAGTGAGCCGATATAGAACAGGAAAGGATAGCAGCTATAGTACTGCTTCACCAGCTGCCGGCTCCGTTCCATCGTCTCTTCAAACCGTTCATGGACCGCGAAGTCCTGTGCCAGTTCTCCATAAATACGCTGTATCTGCTCACTGCTCAGCTGCGGTTCGTATCCCAGCAGCTGGTCGATAGTGACATCGAAAAAGGCAGCCAGCCTCGGCAGCATCAGGATATCCGGCAGCGACTGTTTTGTTTCCCATTTGGATACAGACGCCTTCGTCACGCCCAGAAAATCCGCCAGCTGCTCCTGCGTCATGGCACGCTCCCTGCGCAGACGGATCAGATTCTCAGAAAAATTCAAGATATGCATCTTCTCACCTCCTACGTTTATTATATCCGGTCTGCCGCGCGCGCGCAATGGACCCTCGCGATATTTCAGGAAAATAAATCAACTGTCAGGAAATTAAAAAAGATGCCCGATCTCTCAGGCACCTTCCATCTTCTATAGTTTTTTTATCGTGTACATCTCATTCAGGATCTCTGAATTAGCCGGAAAATAGTCCATGATATTCCAGTACCCTACTCCTGCCAGGTCGTATTCCTCCACCAGCGCCAGCTTTGCCCGAATGCTCCGCGCGTCTTCATACCACACCACATGAGGTCTGCCCGCCGCGTCCGCATAGGAATAGTACGGTGCCTGCGACAACTGGTCATAGGTCACGGGAACGCCGTAGTACTCCGACCGCCAGAAGGCCTCTTCGCTGGACAGCTTTTGCGCGCGGGACTCTCCCTGAATGAAAGGAAGCGCCCAGTCGTAGCCGTAATTGGGCATGCCCATCAAAAGCTTCTCTCGCGGGATCTCCGTAACTGCGTAGTCCAGCACCCGGCGCACCTGGTTGATAGGAGAAACCGCCATAGGCGGACCGTATGTGTACGTACATCAATGATGAGTGTAGTCTGAGGTTTATTCAAGTTTCAATGATTTTAATCTTTTTTATTGATTTCCGCTTGACAAATGCACGCAATGCGTGTATAATATAATTAAAGATAAGGAAAGGAGGAAAACACATGGATGGGTAAACATGATAAGAAAAAAGACCAGCGATTACATAATATAGCCGATAACATAATCGCAGGTCTGATCTCCGGACTGGTGCTCCTGCTGGTAGATAAATACCTGCTGTGAGCACCGGGGCGAAAGCCCCCTGTCTGATTATATTTTACCCTTAAAAATTTCATGTGTCAACAGCTATGGGAATCGTAGGATATATTGGCGTTGCAGTCATCGTCTGCACAATCATTTACGGTGTTGTTGAACTATGTAAGTATCGCAAGGAGAAAAAAGATGGAAAACAGAATTAGAGAAGCCCGCAAAGCCGCCGGGCTCACCCAGCTGCAGGTTAAGGAGCTTCTGGGTATACCCACCCGCACGCAGCAAGATTGGGAAGCTGGGAAGCGTAATCCCGCTCCGTGGCTGGAAGAGATGGTCATTCGTGAATATAAGCGCATTGCAAAAGATAAGCATATTCTATAGTTTGTGTATTTTTTATGAATTTTGCATATAATGATATTGACAAGAAAATTTCTTGTGCTAGAATTATAGATAATTCTAGAATAAGAGTGATTCATAAAAATCACTCATTGGGATGAAAATGCCCGGATCAAAAGACCACATACTTTTAATATGTGGTCTTTTTGTTAGTTTGCAGCATTCATTTGTTCATCATTACATATTTAATGATTTTCTCATAGCATAATGTACGCTAAACTTCATACTGAAGTCTGGTGTGGGGCTTCCGTCAAGTCTATACGCCCAAAAGAATTTTACTTTATTTCCTGTTTTTTTGGAATTACCTATTACACTAAATCGGTATAAGTTCTCCACAGCTTTTTTTGCAGAGTTAATTTTTTTGTATTTGTCTTTATTTTCTCTATAAAATTTAGCGATTTCAGAGAAATAGAATGTCGGTTTCCCATAATCTTTCAATAATTGTAGCAATTCTTTCGAATAGGATTCATCTAGATGTATGTGCATTTCATTTAATAACTCCGCTTTAAACTGCCTTGAGTATTCAGCCCTTGCCTCTCTGAACATTGGAGCTTTGAATGAGTCTGCAAACCGGTTGTTGTTCTTAACAATATTCAAGTAATTTATTATATCCCTTGGTCTTCCAAAACTATAGTCTAGTAAATACGATAGAGTGTTTTTGTTCTCAATTTTAGGCATAAATAGTGTTTGGTATATTTTCTTTTTTGTTAAATTTCTATATTCGCTATTCGTTGCTTGAATTTTAGTAAGAATCATATCAATCAAAGGATGTTCTTCGGGATTCTCGAAAGATTTTCTTATCCAGTCAAGCGTTACAGTTCTATCAACGATAAGTTTATTTAAATTTGAAGAATAATGATTAAGTGTATCTAATATATCTCTTCTAATTAAAATAATGCATTTTCCACTATTTGATTCTTTTTCGAAAAGGCTATCATTCAAGTCTTTCGCAGCAGTAATCAGCGCCAGCAAATTGTTCCGACTACTTTTGCTTTTTTCCAATTTGCAGTCGATCTCGTCTAGGTCATCTAAAATTATTATTACATTAACTAACTGCAAACAGTTCATCACTAGATGTTTTAACTCTTCATGCACGTTATAATATGCTGTTCTATTGTATTCTCGTATATCATTTTTTTCATACTCATCGGATTTGGACATTCCCACAGTTGTCCGTTCTTGGCCTGCGGTCACGCCCAAGTGATTTGTCTCTTTTAGTCTTTCTGTTTGATTATATGCATGACATACATAGTTTCCCGGTTGATAACGTTCGTTCATGAATGCGTTCAATTTTTTGATTGCGTCCTTAAACTTGTGATACTTCATTATTTTTTCTACAACAGATCCTTCAATATCCGTGAATCTAATCTTTTTATCCATGATCAATTTTGCGCTTTCCGTCAAAAAGAACCATGAATAGAACGCTACGCGCTCTTCTTCTCTCTCTGATTCTGCTGACTCGATAAGTTTTGTAAGATTAATTGAATTTCTGTTCAAAATCTTACACGTACATCTTTTTTCAGAATTAAAAGTTTCCTCAATATACTTTGCCATCAAGGTTTTTCCTGTACCCTTTTGACCAGATATAATAAATTTACCACGTTCTGTCATGAGTTGATCATATGTATCATTTTTATAAAATAGCTTCAGAAAGTCTTTTTCCTTTGCCTCTGATTCTCCGTCTGCTTTTCCCAAGAATAAATTTGCCAGCATGCAAATATGCCTCCCGTCATCGATTATTAAATTTATTATAAATTAAAAGATCACTTATCTCAAGTTGTTATTCTAAATTATGTCTTTTTAAAATGTGAATAACATTCTTTTTTGATCAACTAATAATATTTTGGGGCATACGAACCAAATAAAATGGATATGTTTTTCGATTGCAACTAAAAGAAAGACCGATGCTTTTGGCTCCTCTCGAGAGTAGTAAAGCCGCTTTACGGAAGTTGGCTGACATGGACTATTAAAAAATGCCATGGTATCAGCCCTGGTCAAAATGCTACTTTTTAATTGTTTTCGCTTTTGCTAAGCAGTTCTTCCCAAACAGTCCATCTTCCTCCAGCCCGGTATCCTCCTGAAAGGTTCGCACCGCATTGATAGTCTTCTGGCCAACGATTCCATCTATGGCCAGACCGGCGCCGGTCAACCAATTCAGCAACTTCTGCAGGTACTTGACCTGGGTGCCTTTGTCGCCTGGCTTAAAATATCCCCTGCTCGGCAGCGTTGGGAAGGTTCCAGTGTAGCCTTTGAGCGCGGAGGCTTTGCTGTCAAACAGGGTGTACGCCTTATTGACGTCCCGCCGGCCGGAGAATCCCGGAACTGTCTCGGTACTCGAATACTGCCACATGTCGTAGGATCCGGAATATGTGCAGCGATCGTTATACTGGGCTACCCACTTCCGCAGGCTGCCCAGGCTGCCGATTTTACTCTGGAACCAGCTCGTTGATGCATACACTCCTGCTTTATATCCGGCCGCTTCGATGGTGTTACAGAATGCTTTACAGGCTGACGCAAGGCTTGCCTTAGATTCCTTACCACTGGTTGCGTTATCTTCCATATCAATAAAGATAGGCAACTCAATTTTTCTTTTCTTCATCAATTTCAGAACATACTGTGCCTCTGCTCTACCCTGCACTGCATTCTTCGCATTACTGTAAAAATAAACGCCGAATTTGATTCCATACTTTTTACAGTATTTCAAATTGTGTTCAAATGTGCTGTCTGGATAGTAAGAAGTTCCATCTGCATATCCGATTCGTGCGATGATGAAATTCCAACCGGCTTCTTTAAATTTCTTATACCGGCTCCCCAGCGGCTTACCCTGCCAATAGGAAACGTCGATACCTTTCATTTTTACGGTAGCCATTACTCTTCCTCCAGATCCTCTGTAAGCTCCGGCAGCCCTTCAATGCTCATAAGCAAAGACATAATACCGGCAAGCACCGATGCGCTTGCAACTGTGACCCAACTTACATCTTCCAGCACGAGGTTCGTGCCAATCATACCAATGGCCGCCTGGGCCATTGTCTTTACTGCTCTAATTCCTGCTGCCTTAAACCATTTCTTACTCATTTTAATACCTCCTATTCTCCTTTATGCTCCATGTAGGCGATCTCCTGTTTGTTCTCATCGATGCGTTTCCACGCAGTCTTCATATCCCTCTCCAGCACCGCTGTGCGCTCGATCAGGTTGTTGTGCTTGTCCTGTTTCTCTTCGAGCCGCTGGATATCTTTTCTAACTTCGGATAGCGCCGCATTAACTTTTATATCCTGCGTCCGCTGCTGCCGGCTGGATACGATTAGCTGCACGATAATCAACCCCGCTGCAGTGATCGCAGCTGTCATAATTTCTGTCATCTTATTCCTCTCTAACCTTGCTTATAATCTCGTCTACGGCGGCCTGCTCCGCTGCCGCCAGCTGCGCCTCGTGGATTTTCTCGTTTTCCTCCATGATGGCATTTTGCGCCTCCTGTTGCCTTTTCAGGGCTTTCACATATTCTGCATCCATGGTTCTCCTTTCCGCTGACAAAGCCAGCTATAAATAACTCATCAAACAGCTCGTCCATGTTCCGGACGGTCCGGTATGAGTTGCATTTTACAGCGTAACCACGCCACGACTGGTAGGACTGCCTGATCGTCGCAAAGTCTATCTGCCCAGCGTCCAGCATCTCCTTGTGCTTGCGAAGTAGCTGCCGTCGCTTTGTGATATTCTTCCTGGTGGGCCGCATGATCACTTTGCCGGTCTCCGTCACGTGGATCCGCTTCTTTAAATATTCGAAATGTCCATCAAGCCTGATAATGTGTGTGCGCTTCCGATTTAGATTTAATCCGATGTCATTCGCTAAGCGTTCCACATCATTTAGGCACTGTTTCAAGTAATCGACATCCTCATGGATGATATAGCTGTCATCCATATATCTTCCATATCCTTTGATTCCCAGATTTTCTTTGATGTAGTGATCTATTTTGTTTGGATAAAAAATCGCACATATCTGCGACACCTCGCTGCCCAGTCCCAGACCGACGTCTCCGTCAAAGCAGTCGATAAAGTGCTTTGTAAGCTGGTAGATTCGGTTATCCTCGATCACATCTCGCAGCATCTGCAGCAGAATCTGGTGGTCGATGGATCCAAAGTAATTACTATAATCCATTAAGAGAATTCCTCCGGTCCGTCCATGCTTTTGATAGTGCTGCCACAGGTGCTTGCGCAGGCGCCGCAGTGCGAAGGCCGTTCCCTTGCCCGGCAGGCTGGCCGAGTTGTCGTAGATCAGCCGTGGCTCGATGAGCGGGCGCAGGGCGTTTTGGCAAAGCGACTTTTGCACGCACCTCTCAGAGATATGTACACTCTGGATATGCCGGATTTTGCCGCGCTCCGTGATCGTGAAATTTGTGAATCCACGGCTTTTGTACCTGCCCGCGGCCAGCTGCCGGTGCAGATCAGCGGCCCAACGGGCCTGATTGACCTTAAAGGTCTGCGTGCTCGACTTCCACATGACGCTTTGACAGCACCGATCGGCTGCCTGCATCAGCGCCTCAAAAGATATGACGTCTTCATACTTCATAATTGCCTCGTACATCGTTTGCTGCGTGCGGGGTTGCTGCCACTTGGCAGCCCGGACGGGGCACCCATTTACCGTTTCCGGCGTGGTCATATCCTCCTGTATCTTTAGATGTTGGTTTCACTTCCGCTACTTCCCTTCTCTGTAAGAAAACATCCGAACGGGGCGATGAGATTACTGTTGCTGGCGTTGTTGTTTTTCGCGGTACCATCCGAATTGACATTACAGAAATTAGTCGTGTTGCCCGAATTAGGCGACCGCTCCCACCAGTTGTTCGCCGATCCACTTGCAGGACATAACCACATGATTTACTTTTTTCTTTGGTAGACAGTGTGGTCATTTTTCATAACTGCGCTGATCTTCTTTGATATTTCACTGCAGATGGTTCCAAGGTATTCCTCTCTCCGGTATATCTTCCCGGATTCTTCTGCGTCATGCTTTCTGATTTGCTCCAGAAAGATATATCCAACTGTCGAAATATTCTCGGCAGTTCCCTTGGCCCGCTGCAGGAGCTCCCGCCTCAGATGATAATCCGTCTCCGGCATGGATGTACTGACATAAATGCCGTTGGCTGTCTGGGCATATTTCAGCGCCTCCAGCGCATTTTTGATCAGCATGTCTCCATAGTTTGCACGATACTTTTTCGGGCTGTTTGCGACTATTTCGCCGATGCGGACATTGAGGTCAAACAGCAGCCGAATGTACTCCGTCTTTGAGACGGACCGTTTCCAGCTGGGCACGCTCACGCTGTACATTCTCCTTCCTTATGCGGCGGCACAATGGCCGCCGATTCTATTGATTTCAGATTTATATACAGCCGAACGGGGCGATGAGAGCACCGTAGCTGGCGCTGCCGCTTTCCGCGGTACCATCCGAACCGACAAGACAGAAATAAGACGCGAAGCCCGAACGAGGCGACCGCTCCCACCAGAAGTTCTCCGATCCACTATCGCCGCACTTCTTCACGCGGTTGGCGGTCGTCTTGTACCACTGGAACTGACTGCCCTCTCCTGCTACGGAGTAAGTCGTGCTGCCAAATACCTCGATCTCCGCTGGAAGTGCAAAGGTGTCCGTGGTATCCTCCGTTCCGCTGGTCGAAGAACCTCCCGTACCGCTCTTATTAATGAACGGTTTGAATATGGATCTCAGCGCCGCCGGTATCGCATTTTTAAACACGCTGTTGCACCAAGTCCGCCGGGCGGAATTCTTCCATCCTCCTGAATTTGTGTTAGAGCTGTTCATATAGCCGTACTCTCCTGATGTTCCGTTAGCCAAGCCATTTTTTAGACCTACGATATAGTTGCAGCTCGTCTGCCCGCTGGCCGTAGGCTCGGCAAGCGTCTTGCCTCCGGCATGCATCAGCACCATAGTAACGGTCTGCGCGACATGGGTCTCACCGACGCCGGTAGCCGCCATAGCGGACAAAGCTACCTGCCGCTCTTGTCCGACCGCCCAATAATCCTGCAGATTTATCAGCCCTGCGTCAGCCGCATCAATCATGTCCGCGATCTCCTGATCCGTGCCTCCGGCCCAGGTTACGATCTTGACATTTACCGACACCGTGAAGCTGGCAGTCTTGGTGACTCCGCCCTCGGTGTACATGATCGTCACTGTTTGGCTGCCTAGGATGCCGAGGCTTGTCCCTGCCGCCGGCGATGCAGTGCAGCCGCCAGTCACGACTTCGGTTGCTCCGGATGTATATGTAGCGGTTACCACCATACCAGTCAGATCTAAGGCATCGTTTTTGTCATATGCAGTCTTGGTAGGCTGCGTTGTGACAGCAATAGACTGGAGCACTCTGGAGACGGTGATCGGCTGACTGGCCTGGTAATGCACAACGTCCTCCCAGGTCCACGCGATGTCGATCTTGGTTGTCTGCTCATAGAGGATGGTTCCGGCCGCCGGCGTGATTGTACACTGGCCTGTGATGTCCTCTGTCGTGTTGTCACTGTAGGTTGCCGTTACGACAAGCCCGGCCAGGCTCAGCGCCTCTCCGGCTGTATATGTTGTTTTTGTCGGGGCGGAGCTGACGGAGATTCCGGTCGGAAATTTCGTTTTGCCGCCACCGTATGCTGCTCTCGGGATTAATGCCATGCTAGCACCTCCCTGCGGGGCTTCTCTTTACGGGGATACCCCCCCCCGGGACTATTTTTTGAGTCATTTTAGATTACCTCCTAATCAATCTTATTGAAGTAATTGCCGAGCAGGCTGTCCGGATCTGCGTAGAGCGGATTGCCGCTGTCGCGGATGCACTCATATAGCTTGTTGTTATGACTGTAGATCTTTCCGCAGTAAACGACCATGGCCTGATCATAAGGAATCGGGTCCTCCAGAGTGCCGGCGTGTTCCTCATTGATTACTTCCCAGAGTGCCGGCGTCTGATCCGGTTCCCGGCCTTCCTGTGTCGTATGCTCCTGGCGACATTTGTACAACTTGCCGTCGTGCAGCTTCCGGTCACCGAGCTCGACTTCCTTGTCCGGCGCCCAATCCGCGTAAAGCTCTTTTACCTTCAGCGCCGTCTGGTCATCTGCGTTTTTTTTCAGCTCCTTCAGTGCTGCAACTAAGCCTTCTTTATTCATCCTTTTTTGCCTCCTGTACGATTTCATCAATAAACGTTTGTTGAATATTCTCCAGCGTTCGCGATGTAACCTCAACACCATCGCGGTAGAATTTCCCGTCATCATAAGTATCACCAATCCGCACAGGTAAACCGTTAATTGGTACAGCGTTTAAAAAATCATCGGCATTCATGGGATGTAAATAAATTATATTTGCAACTATTTTGTTTTCAATAAGCGCATAATCCATTAGTTATACCTCCCTCTAATTATTACAATACCAGAACCACCAGAGCCACCATCACCATTGTAGCCGCCTCCCATGCCATAGCCTCCGCCGCCTCCGCCACCATGATGAGGTGAATTAACACCATAGCCACCACCTCCGCCTCCACCGATTACATAAACGTCAGTGTACGGAGTTCCCATCTGTTTAATGTTTAAAATGCCGCTTGATAATAATTTTAACGTGAAGCAAAAGAACGAGTTACCTCCATCTGTCACTTTGTCATATGTTATTTGAGACTGTCCGGTATATGTGTATTCAACTGGAACGCCGCCAAAAGAACCATTCACACCGAAGATATTCGATCCATATTTAATGTTCTCCGCTACAAGATCAGAATCTCCTGCAACCGTCACCTTTGATAAATGCTTTCCGGTTGTCGGCAATACGATCTGCTCTGACGATGCAGGCACAATCGTCTTGTCTTCCGTCGGCGTCGGGTTTACGGTCACCTTGCTGAGCAGTTTTCCCTTATCTGGCATTACCACAATATCCGTGGTCCCAGCCGTCACAGTCTTCTCCTGCTTACTTGTGCCGCCGCCAGATCCTCTCGGTATTACACTCATTTCTTCACCGCCTTTACTGCTATCGGGATATCCACAGCCGGCACATCCCCTTTTGCTATCACAATATTTGCATCTGGGTTAATTGGTATCAGTGCGGCGCTGTAGGCCTGCATCTGCTCTGCCGTAGCATCGCTACTTGGACCGATCTCAATGTCGTACTGCTCCGATGGGTACTGGTTCTCCAAACTGTACTGACCGTTGCTCCAGCCTGCGGCGGTCATGGTCAGCTCAGCGGTTTGTGGTGCGTTTTGCTTTCCCGTAAGCGCAGTAAAAGCGCCACCGCTGGTCAGAGCTTTGGTGCTCCCGGCTGTCGGCGTCGCTTCTGTCTCTACGGCTTTGCCTCGCAACTCCTCTATCAGCGCTTTGACGTGATCCCAGTTGTCATTTAGGGCCTGCTTGATGTTAAATGTCGTACTGTCAAAGTCATGTTTAGTTGGATCGTATTTGAAAAAATTAAACGGTGTCCATGCCATCTTTCTTCTCCTTCCTACTCAAAAGCAAAGTCGCTTAGTGCGTGACTCTGCAGTTTCGTCAGTGTCATTGCCTCTACGTCCGCCAGCATGAGATAGCGGACAAAGTATACGATCGGCAGATGAGCCGGTTTAACCTCGTCCAAAGCCAGCTCTATACCTGCGCGATCCGCCGGCAGGCCGAATTGATCCACAAAGGTGATCTGAATTTTGTTATCTACAAAGTCCACGTCCACCTTTCCGTTTTTCCAGCTATCGGCAACCGCCTGCAGCATCTCGATATCGACCCTGCCGCTGGACTTCCACTTTGCCTCAACAGACGCCCGTCGTCCGGCGACATCTTGTCCTGCCATTGGTGTGACCGCCGCTTCGCGCTCATAAAAGTCTAACATGGCCTCTGAGCATGTATCAAAAAACATGTCATCTAGCAGCTGCCGTACCTGCGCGTCAGATAACTCCATCTCTGTGGCTATGGTCTCCATAACGTTTCGCACCATCGGATCCACGGCGTTCAGCTTGTTCATCCGTCTCAATAAATCATATTTACGCATAAGTGAACACCGCCGTTCCCAGTACTGCCACGCTACGTTCGGCAACTGCGATGTTTGCAGTCCCTCCGTTTATTTTCAAATTCTCCACATCCAACACGCCGGCGGTCTCCAGGATCGCACTGTTGACCTGGGCGTAAGATACGCTGTACCCGCTATAAGCGATGCTGGCCAGATACTTTTTCACAGCTGTTTTGACTGCAGTCTCTACAGCTGCCTGATCGCCGTTGATGATCAGCTTCCCGTTCAGGCTAATCGTCTGGCCGGTCGCAGACGATACGTAACAGTGTGCGCCCATCATAGCCCTGCCCTCTCCTCGTCCGGACGAATCTGGATCAATGTACGCTTGCACATCGGCAACGAGATCGCCTGACGCCGGCAGCCGGTCGGTGTCAATGACCACGACGTCTACGGTGTTTGCACCGTGGCCCAATGGGTAAACTTCGGCGTCTCCTACGCCCGGCACTTCAAGCGCCCAGTTGCGGTATGCGTATTTATTGGCGCCGCTATCCGGCGTCCTGAGCTTCGCGTAGTACCTCTGCCGCAGGCTGTCATCGGACTCCGCATCATAGCCATCATGAGTAGCTTTTTGATTGCTGCAGGATACAATTCCTGCCAACGTAACTGGCATCTGAGTTATGGCCCCCGCGCCGACCACTCCGGCATTTCCGGCCGTTACGGCCACGATCTCCACACTGCCGGACCCGACAATCTCTACTGTTTCCGTCGCCGCAAACTGCGCGCCGTTTTCCGTCTCAAATAGATCTCCTATGGTCACGGTTCCGGTGCCCTGCACCTGCAGCACGCCGACAGCATAGGTTGCTTCTTTGCGCGTCAGGCCTTTGCGCTGCTTTACAAATCGTTCCAGGAGATCCCCGGTCAGGTTATCTGCGTCAAAAAGCGCTCTTGCGTTTGTGATGTCATTATCCTGCCCGTCCATTTCCTGGCCGACAGCCTCCGATATGTCCCAAAGCAGATAGCCCGGTGTTTTCTCGTACTCATCCGAAATGTTATTTCGGATATTTTCAGCCCTCGACATCCGTTTCCACCTCCACTTCTGTTTCATCTACCATGACGATCGTGAGCGCGATCTTCAGCTTGCTCCCGTCCTTTTCGGCGTCGAAATCTTCAATCCGATCTATGGCCCGGTTCAGCTCAACCTTTTCTTCGATCTCTCTTTTTATTTCAGACGCAACAAAAGCAGCGTCTTTATATCCAATATAATTCTCTATATACGTACCAAACTCTGTCCCGTCATACACTCTGTACTTTTCAGCGGCTGTCTTCACGAGGAAGCCAACCCACTGCCTCACAGCTTCTTCCTGCGTGCATTCTATGATCTTTCCATCCTTCAGCACGTACTGATTGTTTTTAAAATCATAAAGCGGAGTTCTCCCTATGGCGGCCGGCAGCATTTCCGGCTCCTGGAATTCCTCCGCTTGAAAGTCATAATCAATTTCTGGAAACATGCTCATTCTCCCTTCACGATATCCAACACGGCGATTGTATTTACATCTCCGACCGGAACCACAATTACCGATGTTCCCGCCTTTTTCAGATTAGAAGAGTATTCTGAGAACGTTCTGCTCTCTATGATCTCTTCTTCGCCCTCATACATACCTCCGCCGTCCATGATCGAGATCTTCATGGGTGTCGCTCTCTCTATCTTTCCGAGATAAGCAGACCCTTCTTCAACCGCGGCAGTCCTCGCGTTATCTCCGGTATCTTTTATTGCCTGGGCTATTTCGTGTTCCCATCCCATGTTCATACCTCCATTTCGCAGCTCATCCAGTGGATCCCGTTATTCACGGTATGCGTGCATGTCTTTACCTTGTACCATCCCTTCAGCCCAACTTCCGGGCGGTCAAAATATATCTTGCGGCCTGCGCGCACAACGTTATTCCCCGGCATTTCCGCGGTAAAAGATACAGCCACTTGGTTGAGCTCTTTTAATTTGTTTTTGGCAATATTTCTGGCCTTGGCCGCCGTCAGCTTGTCCTTTGTTTCAACATCGCTCAGGAGACCATACTTTTTGATGGAAGATGAGCTTTTCGCGGTTGCCTTGACCTGTGCTTTTTTCTCATCAGTTCCGGCCACAATTACCTGGTTACGCAGTTCCTCTATAGACCTGCTTCCCGATATACTGGCAGCCTTACTGCAGGAAATCTTTCGTCCGGTCCTGTCGATGTATGTCGGTTTGACCTTTATGTATCCGCTCTTTACGATGTGCAGTTTCCCTCTGCTCATCTCCATGCGGTATCCCTGCCCAGTCTCTTTTTTGACCTTGCTCAGGATGTCTTTTAGGATGTCTGATACCGTCATATCTTTATACAGCTTGCTGATGGACGTCGCCATCTTTGGCAGTTCCGCGATTGGCACATCAAATTTGCCGCAAAGCTGCTTGATTGCTTTGTCGGCAGCTATTTTTTTGAACTGTATAATCGTTTCCGACTTATTCAGATACCACGCAAAATCATATCCGCTATAGTTATCACCGTTGATCGGCACCTGCGTGATCACGCCCCGCAAGATCTCTGTCTTTCCGTTATATATCACGATGATGTCGCCGTTATATAATCTCCCTTTAAACTGGCTGTCAAAATAGGAATGCGGCAAAGTAAAGCTGAATTCCATGCCTAAAGCGTCCAGAGAATCTTCCCATGTCAGGTTTCCGACTTTTTTTGTGATATATTCTGCTTTTCCGTTGTGTATCCGCTTCACTTTATAGTCCATTATTTCACCAGCCTGTACTGCTCAAATTCCAAATCATAGTAATAGTTGCCCGCTCTGTCAATTTTGGTGATCTCAAATGATTCGCAGGCCATGAGGCGATTGAACACCTCTTTTTTGTCCTTTCGCGTGATGATTACCCGCATAGGCTTACGCTTTTTTCGGTTATCCCGGAAGAAACGCACATATGTCATTGGCACTTTCTTCGAATCTGCTTCGGCATAGCTGGGCCTCCCGTTGGGAAAAAAGGACGATATGCTGACGCTAGCCAGGGGCTCTGCTCCCATAACCTTGATCTGTCCGTACTTTACCGAATCCTTGTTTTCGTTGGGTGACTGTCCATAGCTGATTTTCAGCATATCCTCCGTCACGAACGGAAGGACGTAAATTGTCTTATTGTTATCTACGCTTATTGTCACTTTCATCAGATGTTTCCTCTCGCCGCCAATATTTTCTTCGCAATATAATCACCTGTGGCTTCCATATACTCTTCGTTCCCGATCATATTACCCTGTACCGTAAGATAGACGTAAACGTCTCCACCTTTTCCTAAACTCTTTCCAGCTTTGTCCGCCGGGATGATTCTGGTACCGGAAGGGAAGATCGCTTCTTCGCCTCTTCCTCCCTCAGAGAAGCCCGTCATTCCTCCGGCGAAGTAGGTCGTTCCTGTCGCGTGCTTTGGTACTTTCACATTTTTAGCAACGTCCGCAACGGTACTGGCGCCGCTTTCAATCGTTTTCACGTTTATGGTCTTGTCGGTATCCATCCCCAAGAATTCCTTGACCTTATTTATAGTCTTTTTGACCCATTTGACGACGCTTCTAAAAGCTCCGGCGACGGCAAATATCGCATCTCTGAACGTGCCGATCGGCCCGTCGCACTCCATGAATTTGTCTTTTAATTTTTTTAACCACGCGACCACGGTTTTCCAGTTTTTTACCAGCAGATATATGATCGCGATTACCGCAGCTATAATGAGCGTCCATCCAACCGTTACCATGTTCAAACCAGCAAACGCTACCTTTAGTACATTGATCACGATCGTAAAAGACTGTATCGCCTTCGCGATTCCGTTTACGATATTGAAACCTATAAGTGCAGCAATGACTGCTGCAATCGTCGGTTTCAGCCAATCCATGTTGTCTTTTAACCACCTAAAAGCATCGCTTGCAGTATCCAGCGCGTTTCCCAGCGTATCTCCGACCTTTGTCGCGATCTCGTCCAGTGTTCCGTCGCTTTGCCACTGTTCCAGCCTTTTAGCGACTCCTCCTACCTTCTCTTTTAGGATGTCGAGTGCAGACCCAGCTCTAATTGACCCATCATTTGACATGCCCACAACATTGGCCAGCGCACTTTTGGTTACGCCTGTGACCGTCGACCAGAGGCCTTTGATGGTCTTCGACTGTTTCTCCATGCCTCCGGCATATTTGTCGCTCATCAGGGCCAGCATCGCCTCGTTGAACTTTTCCTGATTGACGATCTGACCCTTATTGTTAATGACCTGTTCATTTTTGAACATTTTTTCGGCTTTGTCCTGAATCATTCTCTTTGTGATTCCGAACTCCTTCAGCCGCTCCAACTCTCCAGCCTGGGCATCAATCAAAGCTTCAACAGACTGGTCGAAGCTCTTGTTTGTGGCGCCTGCCATGTCTCCAGCATAGGTGAGCCACTTTTTCGCACTCATGCCCATGGCTTCAAACTTGGCAGCACCTTCTACCAGTTCCCCGCCCTCAAAAGGCGTTTTGTTTGCCAGATTGATGGCGTATTTCATAATGTCTGCGGCTTTTTTCGTGTCCTTCGTCGCAGTCTCCAGCTGTGTTCTATACCCTTCAAGATCCATGGCTTCGGAGAATCCGACCTTTAACGCTGCAGCGCTCAGCCCGCCCAGAGCCACGGCAGAGGCCTTCACGGCTTTCTTGAATTTATTGTTTAAGGTGTTTCCAAAGTGTTTTAAGCCGGCATTGGCCAGTTTCGTCTGATTCTGAAACTCCTTGGTGTTTTTGGAGGCTACTTTCATAGGCTTTGAAAACTGGTCTTTCAGTTTCAGGATAACTCTCGCCTGTTTTGCCATATTCTGCTCACCTCCCTATAACTTCTGCGATTTGGTTCATCTCTTCCTTGTACCTTGCCATGGCGGCCAGATAAAAAATCTTATCTGACGTCGACAGGCTCAGCATCTCATCTAAACTATGCCCCCGCAGGATGTAGAAGCCGACCATCTCCGCTTCTGCGTCCTGCTGCATTAGTTTTTTAGGTTCTCTACCTCCGCATCCATTCCGTACATGTTCAAAATGAATTTGCACAACTTTTCCATCTCGCCCATGTTGTCTTCAAGGACTTTCGTCACGATTTCGTAAGGCTCAACGCAGTCATATGCATTCTGCAGTTCTTTGTCCTGCAGGAGCGGGATGCTTTCATATATGATCTGGGTGTTCAGTTCCAGATTTGACTTCATGCTGTCGCCTTCCTGCATGTCCATGATCTCACAGATCCGCACAGAAGGCAGCCTCTTCACTGTCAGAGTAGCGCCCAGAAGCTTACTTTCATAATCACGGTACTGCGGCTTGCTTTCTTTCGCTGCTTCTGCTCTGGCAAGCAGAGCTTCTTTTGTGATCCTTTTCATTTTTTCATTGTTCATGTTCGTCCTCCGTTATGAAATTAGATCCAACGGTGTGAAGTCCGCAAACTTGAACGGCACTTCTTCTTCGCCGATTGTCTTCAGTTCAAACTTGAGCAGCGTCAGCTCGTCGAACGTCACTTCGTCAAGCTGGATTCTCTCTGTACCGAGCGCGGACGGGTCCGCAACCGATCCAACGATCATGATGTCAGGTACTTTTCCCGCCTTCAGATCGTCTTTCATTAGCTTCAGGATATATGAATCGACCTTGTGCAGCGTCATCGTCCCCTCACCGGCATATCCCATGAACTTCTGGTGTTTTCCCATATCTTCAGCAATGTCGATTTCTTCGTATTCCAGCGTTAACTTCGCCTCAAAACTCTTTATGTTGGCCAACTTGTTGCCGTTCACGTACACCTTTCCGAAAGTCCCGTTGACGGCTTCATTGGCTTTTGGCTTTCTAAACATGCTTTACCTCCTCTAATTCAAGTAGATATCGAATTCCAGATCTTCAATAGCGTCAGACAGTTGCACGTTGGCTTTCGCAAAGACATAGGATCGGAATGGATTCTTTTTGACCGTATCATCATCCCAGTCCAGCGCTTCCGTTGTGCCCGCGTTGGCCAGCGCTGTTCTCTGCGTTTCCACGTCGATCTCTGCCAAGTTTACGTAGTCTGGGTTCAATACCTCGTCGAGCGCCAGCTGGCGGAAGTAGGTATTCACTGCGGCGATAAAGACCATCTGGTTGTCCAGGTTATTCTTGTATTTTCCAACATACTGATTTTTGAAGGTCTCCATGATATCTTCCTTCATCAAATCCATCCCTTCGACGATCGTGATCTTCTTCAGATCTTCTTTCTCCACTTTCGTTGCAGAATTTACCGCTCTTACAACCTTCACCGTTCCGTAATCATTACACAGGACGAAATTTCCTGCATCTACCGCATCGTCGATGTCTGCTGGCTCCTCCACAGATTGCAGGTCGTCAAAAATATAGTATGTTGCGCTGCGATCCAGCGGCGTGGCCGCCAGCATGCCTGCGATGCGCCCTAAAAACTTGTACCCTGCAAGCTCTGTCCCATCCGTCCTCGTTACCTTTGTATTCGCAAAGTTCACTACGTGGATGTCATCAGCAGTCTGGCTATATACGACAGCTTTTATCGCTGCAGATCCTCCTCCCAGATTCCGTGTTTTCACATACTCAACGATGTCCGTCTGATCCTGCGCGATGTGCGCTATCCAGTTTATTTTCAGCGCGTCCAGCGTCGGCTCAATGGTTTCAAACGTTTCGCTCGTCCCGATTCTCACAACATAGACTTTGTTCGGTCCGTCTGCCAATGCATCTTTTATGATCTGCAGGTTCTCCGCGTTCCAGTCCGTCTCAACAATCTCTGTCAGCGATTTATATTCTGTCAGACGAGTCGTCTTCGTCGTATCGCTTACTACCAAGCAGACGATGCCCCGCTCACTCCTTGTTATGGCGGTGTTCGCCTTGGTCAAAAATTCGACCACAATATTTGGTGCTCCCATCTCATTCTCTCCTATCGTTTTAAATCTTCACTCCAACTTCAATGTTCTTCATCAGTTCTCCGTCCTCTTCGATTTCCTGGAATATCTCATAGTCAAAATTCATTATCAGTGCTCCGTCTGATTCTTCAAATGTCAGATCGTTTACGGGAATTGCGAACTCTTCATCAATCCACAAGATATCAAAGAACGCTTCATAGAGCGCAATCTGCATTTCCATGAATTCGATCCTGTTGTTTAAATCATCTTTTGGAAAATATACGACCCGAATCATTCCCTCCTCATGCCTGAAATCCTGTGTTCCGTCGAGAACCGGCGTAGGCCATTCTACATAAAAACTGCCTGGCTCTACCTTTTTCCGTATATCCGCTGAGCAAACCTTATGATCTTTGAAGTTATTTTTCAGCTTCGTGTTGACCGCCTTTATGACGTCTCCGGTCTTAATCATTTCTCCAGCTCCTTTACAATAAAATCGGCAAGGTCATCTTCGACATGTTTTGCGAAAATCGGTTCAAACCGGCGCAAGCTGTCTTCCATGATGTGCTTTCCCGGAACCCATCCGCCCGCATGTCCCCAGAACATTCCTCTGTGTCCATTCTCGATTAGATGCGCATGATGCGCTTTGTTATACACGCCGACGTTATACTCTGCGTCGCTCCACTTATATACTGCCTTGCCGGCCTTGAATCCCTTGAAATAATTTCCAGTGACTCTCCTCACTCTGGTTTTCGCAAAAGTGACCATCCGTTTTCTCAGATCTTTGGCTTCCTCCTGCATAAACTTCTCTGTCTGCTTAGGCCACATTCTAAGCAGCCCGCCCATATTGGTTTCCACTTCGCTCATGTCTCCATCTCTCATCAAATCACCTCCTGGACATAGATTGACGATAATGGCTGTAGTCTTACTGGCGGCAATATGTAATCAATGTCGAATCGATGCGGCTGCCCGTTGGCATCCGTCCACAGGATGTAGCAGTCCAGTGTAATGTCTTTCAGTGCTTCGCTTCGCGCTGTAACCACGTGAGTGGTCTTAGACAACATGGTGTCTGCGGGACGTCCCGTCATCAGAGATCCTGTCCGCGGCTGCACATTAGCCCATATCCTCTTCAATAGAACCGGCGCAGGCTGGTCCTCGTTCAGACTGTTTGTGATGATCTCGTTTTTGTAAATCTCGATCCTGTTGTTCAAAATTCCTGGATCCATGGCAGCCTCCTAAACCAAATTATAGGAGTGCATTGATAAAATGCACTCCACTGTTCTGTTCTGATAAGACTGCTTGTCCAGCGCCGCCGTCCGGCTCTCATACAGGTCTCCGACAATGGCGAGTATCGCAAAACTTACATCGTCATAGTCGTCAAGGCTCCTCTCGCCTGTTTCCGCCGTCATCGACAACCCTGTGTAGCTTTCCGCATACTGCTTTGCGGCCTCCAGCATGGCTTTCAGTTCTTTGTCAACGATTTCTGCAGCACTTGTATCAAGGTCATCAATTCTCAAATAGTCCTTGATATACTCAACCGTTATCTCGCTTGGCTTCATCGGTATCCTCCGCAATCCCAAGATAGCTTTTTACCTGTTCCAAGACCTTTTCATGCTTTTCTTTTTCTGCAATCGGGATCTTATTGTCCTTTGCATATCTCACCAGCTGCCGCTTGGTCATTTTGTCTATTTCGACGCCTTCATAGCATTCATCAAGGTCTTCTAGAATTTTCACATAACCGCAATCCGCCAGTTCACGCATAGTGTCTGTCAGATCTACGATTCTTTCCTCTCCAATTCTCATGGATACAGCCCCCGCAAAGGACTGTAATGCTTTTACTCTTACCATAGTTATGCGCTCGCTTTCATCTTCAAGGCTGCAATCTTCTGTGTATCCTCAACCTTAGAGTCTACTTCCAGCCATCCTACAACACCGATCGCGTGCTGCGTTGCAAATTTTTCTCTGAGAATTTCAATTGATGGAGCCTCTGAAATCTTCAGCGCCAGACCAGACATATCTCCGTAGTAAATAGTCGTCTTCCCTGCCGCGATTCCCGGCATCTGGTCAGAACAATACACATCGCTTCCCAGAAGAGTGTAGCCCCATCTTGCCGTCATATCTTTGTTCAGGAGATAGTTCCCATCTGCGTCTTTCAGCTTTCTGATGGCCTTTCTGGTCGTCCTGTTCATGATCCAGATTGACGCAGGTTTATATACATCCGGAATTTCTTCCTGTAAATCGATCAGTTCATCTGCAGTGACCGCTGTCGTCGTTGCAGTCGTTACGGTCTGCGTGACTCCGGACAGCCCTTCAATTTTGCTCGTGGTTCCTACGAGCAGCTCTTTTTCGATCCATACGGCAATAGCTTCGGCCATTTTATTTACGACATAGGAAAGTATGTCGAAATTGGAGTTATTGATCAGCTGCTTGGATACCTTCGTTAATACGCCAGCCAGGAAACCCTTCAGCTCAATGCTGGTGAATTTTCCCGACGTGGATTCCAGTTCTGTGAATTCACTTGCATATGCCATGGTGATTTTCTGCGTGCTTTCATCATACTTCGGAATCGTCAGGTTTCCTCCCACGTTGTAAGTGTCAGCCATTTGGAAAATCGGGCAGATGTCTTTGACTTTGTCAATAATCTTATTTGCGATCGATGCCGGAATTACTGCGCCGTTATTCGTGAATGTGAGGTTTACGTCAGCGCGTTCTTCAGCATAAGTGCCGCGAATATAATCCGCAAAAGCACGTTCCTCTGCCTCGGTGTCTTCGCCAGTCTCTTCTGTTTCTTCTTCCGGCTCCAGCTCCTCTTCAGCTCTTTTTTCATAAGCTTCAATGGTTCTGTCAATTTTCTTGATTTCTGCCTCATAACCATCGAATTCCGACATCTCCTCTTCAGTTAAGGCTCTCTCCTCTGTTTCTGCGGCTGCGATCAGTGCATCCATGCTTGCTTTCAGTTCGGTTCTTTTTTCCTTCAACTTTTTTATAAACATTCGTTCTCCCTCCTAAATTCTTTTCAGTCTTTCTTTGTATTCTGACAGATCCACGTTCTTTTTGGGTTCTGTCTCCTCTTCAACAATAACGTCCTCCATGCATGCCCTGTACTCGATCAGCGCTTCCTCGCCACTTCTCACTTCAATGCTGGTTGACTGGTAGCATGGTATTTTATCCAGAACCAGCGTAACCTCCGGCAGACGCTCGATCTCAGTGATTCTCCTGATTGGCAGTTCTCCCTCTGCTCGTTCCTCCATGTGCGAGGTGGGATGCACCATACCAAAGCTCCAGCCCCGCAGTTTGCCTTCCTTTCCTGCTTTGATGACCTCTGCATCAGTGATCACCGTCTCTGCCCGAAGTCCCACATTGTCTTCCGTCACGATTAAGGTCTTGTCTTTAGTGCTGGATAGCACCCTCGTCTTGTCGTGATCCAAAAGCAGGCTGGTCTCTGCAGTTTTTCGAATCGCTCTTCTGAATACGCCCGGCTCGATCACTTCAATGAACTTTCCCAGGGCGCTCATCATCGGCCTTGACGGCCTGCCCGGCACATTCACATATCCGCTGATATGCATTCCGTCAGCTCTGATTTCCACTTTCATTGATCTGGGTTCCTCCTTCCTTCAAATCTTCTATACTCATGCGTTGGCCCGTATTGATCGCATACACGGTCTGGCTGTCTGGATCAAACAGGACATCGGCAAGGTTTAGCTTCACAAATGGCAACCCTATAGGTTCTTCGTTCTCTCGTTTTCGAACCTCGTCTACCGTAATGAATCCGGACTCAAGGCCGGTCTTGTACGCTTCGTATCTGCTCTTAACATCGCCTTTCATGAGGGAGCTCATATCATAGTCAAAATACATGCCCGCCTTCTCGTTTTCCAGAAGCATTCCCCGGTTGATCTGCGCCTTAATAGCATCCAGCACCGGCTTGACAGCGCTTTCATAATAGATCCGGTTATCATCATCCGTTGCGCTCCCTTCCATGACTGAGGTTGGGATCTGAAATATCCTATAGATTTCCCTGGCGTTTGCCTCTTTCATCTCGTTCAGCTGCATTTCCACAGACGTATTCGACGATTCCTGGAACTTCAGGCCGTTGTTAAGCACGACGATATTTTCGGAGTTATTAGAGTAGAGGCTTCGAAAGGCTTCTCGCAGCGCGGTCAGCGCCGGGCCTTCCACCTTCTTCTCTGCAAGGATAAAACCTCGCTTATTACCGCCCTTGCTGACCTGTGTTCCCTCAAATTTCAGTTCCGAATACGCCGTCCACAGGAGCAATTCATTTTCATCGATCAAAGATGTCCCTCGCCAGCCGTTCTTTGTATGTCTGATAATCTTCAAAAACTCATGAGGCATATATCTTCTCCCGTTGCAAAAAATCATATAGCTTTTGAAAATGGGATCCTCATTACTCATGAACGAGATTCTGTCCGCCTCTACATAGTTCAGAGAATCAACCCTGTTGAAATTCCAGTTGATGTAAGCGTATCCTCCTTTGTCAAGGAAATAATCCCGGACGATGGCGCGCCAGAACTGGATCGCGTCCAGGGAATCACCCGTATCTTCGTTGAGCAGCCTGACCCTGCTGTCCCGCTGTACCTTCGGGATTCCATCCACGATCCTGTACAGTTTAAATTCTGTCGCTGCCACGGATGCCGCGATCTTATCTACGCATGATGCGACCGCAGGGATCTCCATGGCCTTCGCTTTGTCTATATGTTCTGCGCTCATGGCGGAACGAATCAGCTGGGATTCGTTGTCAAAGCTCCCGTCCCTCTGAAGCTCCTGTGCCCTGAGTTCTCGTTTCCAAGGTAATTTCATGTTCCCTCCTATACGACCTGCACGGTGAAGTTTGATCCATAGAGCTGTTCCTGTTCCCACAGGTACACAGCATTGATGGCGGCTACGACCATGTCGACCTTCCCGGCAGATTTCTTCTTGTTGACATATTTGTTCTTGTTGGTGTCTTCCACGCACCTGGCATTCATGATGTTATTCTCCAATAGCTCGTTTTCCTCATAGCGGGCCTGCTTGTTCAGCACTTTCTCTTTCAGCAGCTTTGTCGCGGAATGCAGTACGGATGAATGCTGTCTGATCTCGACACATTCAATGCCAGCCTCTTCAAGCTTCTGAACCGTCGACAGAGCGTTATACCGGTCATAACCGCACTGCATAATTTCTACACCATATTCTTCTTTAAGGCTTAAAATAAACCGTTCCACATATCCGTAATCAATCGTCTCGTCTCCACAGGCGAAGCAGTCGCCGCGCCGGATCAGTTTCCAATAGTCCAGTTTCTCCCTGTGCGTCTTCAGGTCCACGTTGGACTTTGGGACGAAACCGAATACTTTGATATATAGAGTATCTCCCTCGCCGGCGACCATGGCAACCGCAGTATTGTCGTCGGTCTGTGACAGGTCCAGGCCCAGGTAGACAGCTCTACCGTTCCACCATTCCTTGTCTGCTTTCTTTACGCAGCGTTTGAACTTCTGGATATCAATGTACCCTTCCACACCAAGAGATCTGTACTTGATGTTGAGGTGTTTGCAAAGGAAGTTCTCCCGCTTATTTTCATACAGGATCGCTTCCGCCCGCTTGTTTTTGATACTCTCAAACACGATTTTGTTGTCTATGGCCACCGGATTCGCCTGGTAGATCGCATTATCGTTTTTCATCCAGGCCTCATCCTGCCGTAAAACGTCATCCGGTTCAAAGAGCAGTGCGAAGACGCGGGCCTGCAGCAGGCCTTCCAGAGTCTTTTTCGCGATATCGATCTCATCGATCAGAGCGTTGTCGTCGCTGGGATACTGGGTCGATATGACAATTCCCAGTTTGTTAGGCAGCGTGATCTGTGACGAGCGCATCGCTTCTATCGGATAGTTATCCATGGCGCCGGCCTCGTCAGCAAGAAAACCGTTCGCCGTTCTGGAATCCATGCGGTCTTTTCCGTATGCCAGCGGCTTGTACGTGGCGTTGGTAACTTTACACCTGATCTCGGACCGCAGTATCTCAAAAGCCTGTTCGTACTCATTGTACAATTCGGGGCTTTCCTTGATGATTTTGTTGATGGCGAGCCACAATTCAGACGCGATGTCCTTGTCAGGCGCTACGGAGAAGAACCTGCTGTACTTCTGGTCCGTGAGCATCAGCACGATGAAAATAACTGCAGACGTGAATGTCTTGAAGTTCTTTCTTGCGATCTCCAGAAGGCCGGTCTCGTAATACCTGACCTCCTGCCCCATGACGTTCTTCGTCTTCGTGCAGAGGACTGCGACGATGAAAAGATTGGCGTACGGTTCCAGCCCCTCTGACATCGGTACTTGGAGATCCGGATGAACCATCAGATCCAGTATCTTGTAGATCCTCTGCACTTCCTTTTCGTCTACCCAAACGCCCTTCACCTTTCCGTCTGCGATCTTCATCCACTGCCGTTCCTGGAGTTTTACATATTTCCCGACCTTGTGGTTTCTTGCCGGCACGCCCCACTTAGCATACTGGTAAGCTACCGTATCCTGAATCTTCATTCCAAAGCCTCTTCAAGCCGGCTCTTTTTCTTGTCCGGCTTCTTTGGGATGCTCCGCATTGCCGCGGCTACAGTCATCAAATTTTCCTTTTCCAGGTCAAACATCATCTTTCTTTTCGTCTGCACCTGCTTGTCAAGGTCGATGAGATGCTTTTCGAGCATGGCAATGGTCTTAAAGTAGTCGGTCAGTGTGTCGTTTTTTTTATAGGCCTCCCTGCAGTTCTCCATGTCTCTGATCCGCTGGCTGGCCGCCTCTCGCTTCACCTCAAAATCCTTACATTCCGCCATCAGGAGGCAGTACCGGTTGATCGGCCCGGCGAAGATGTCATCATCCTTGCCGATGGATTTCAGCAGCTTTTTGATCCGTAAAAATTCTTTGTGAGCAACATCATTTTGTTTAATTTCGGGCCATTCTTTGAGCGTTTTTCCTGTAAAAAGCTGCTCTTCGGCCTGCTTGCGGTGTTTCAGCTCTTCTTTTGTTCTATGGCTTTTGTTTTCTTCTAATAAAACTAAATATGGCTTCGTCGCCGGCATCATCTCCCTCCTTTCTGATTTCTGTTGTGGGAATTTTTTATGAATATGGGGGCGGCATGTGGTCTTGGGGCCGGTGCTGGACAAATTTCCTTCCCCCGGGGGGGTACCTTTTGGTTACGGTTCCTTGCTATTGGCCCTTGCAATCTGGTTTAATGCTTCCGCATCAATGCGTCCTGCCTCAGCCTCTTCGTGATGCAGCTTGCATAATGTAATCAGATTGTCTTCGTCATCTCTTGCATCAAAGTTTTCTTCCAGTGGATCTATGTGATGGACCTCGACCGGTTCTCCGATTCTCATCCGCTTCTTGCTGCCAAGATCATGCAGACACGCCTGACAAATATATCTGTCTCTATCTCTGATTCTCAGAGATAGTTTCGTCCACGCTGCCGTGCTTCTGTATCTGTCGGCCTGTGTTCCTTTCTTCTTCCGTCTAACTGTCGAAGCTGGTTTCAATGGACATGCGATCCCCTTCTCATGGATCCGTCCGCATCTGCTACAACTTTTCTTCATGTTTTTCCACAACAAAAGAGACGCCGATCTGACGTCTCCTTCGTATTGTCCTTTATTTTTTGATTCATGCCTGAATCTCTATTTACACTATACCATAAAAAAAGCGGAGAAAAGCGGAGAACTTTTCTTTTTTATCTCTGCACTCCCAGATTCTGCATCAATGCTTCCTGTAAAATCTTTGATACGTTTACCCCGGCAGCTTCTGCTTCCTGATTCAGCCAGTTTGGCAGAGTCACGTTTCTTCTTACCATTTTCTGATCCAGTTTCTTTCTGTACGCCGTAAAGTCTACGTCTACCAGAGATACCATGCCTTTTCCTTCTTCTGCGAAAGTGCCTTCCTCTGGTTTCACCTCTGCCAGTCTGGTTGCTTCCGGAATAGGTTCCCCATCGTCTTCCATGGAAATTCCCTTAATCCCAATTGCATCTCTTGCCATTGCAAACGCCTCTTCAAGGTTCTTTCCCTCCGTCAGGATTTCCATATCCGGAACTTCTACCAGGCAAGCGTCTTCCAACTCTGTGAATATCACAGGATATACTTTTGTCATATCGAGCCTCTCTTTCTTCTCATTCTATTTATTTTTACTTTTGGATGGGGATTTTATAATCCCCATCTTTTAAGTATTGCTTTCGCCAGTGGTTCATTGACTTCTGTGTGCCTCGGAACTGTTTCTTTTTCATTGCCTCTTTTGTATACGTCGTGGTTGCTGCCATGTCTCTCGAACTCGAATCCGATGCTTTCCAGTTTCTTTATCAAGTCTTTGCGTTTCATCTTTACCTCCTTACATTATTTATTATACACATTTTTTACACACTTGTCAATAGTTTTATACACATTTTTTACACATTTTTTAAAAACTTTCTAATCAGGCCCCTGGCATAATCTTTTGCAATAAAGTTCGCTTCCCCTACTTCTTCCCAGCTCATGCAGTCCAGAAAGCGACTGCGCATCAGCTCCCGTATCTTCGGATCTTCGATGGTCTGGATGTATTGCTCTATCTTTATTGCTTCCTCCTGAGACTTCTTTATGTTCCGCTCGATTTCCTCTTCAAGCATGCGTATCATGATGGGCAATGAGAATTCCTCTGCTGGTACTCCCTCAATCCTTACAGGTATGCCTTTCCCACTTCGGTAATCTCTTACGGTGTCACCTACTGTTTCATTCATGCTACGTTCCAGCTTTTCCTGCAATCGCTTCTTTCTTTTTTCTTGCTTTGCGATTTCATTTTTAAGCCAGAAGTAATTGCTCAGTTCCCGTTTCGTCATGGTCTCCCTCCTTGCATGGCAAATAAGCCTACTCCCATAGGCTCTGCTGTTCCTCTTCATAGTTCACTCTGAAATATTCCCTATCCGTACAGATCCGCTCGCCCGGCCAGCGTTTGAACCGGCGCGGCTTATCGATTGCCACCATGATGTATTCCAGGTGCTCCAGCCCGGTTACTGGGTGTTCATATCTTCTGCAATGTTCCTGGTCTATGTAATATCCTTTGATCGGCTGCGGATCATCAAACAGCTCTGATTCATTTACGTATCTTCTGGTGACTACCGGTCGTACCAGATTTGCGCTGGCTGAATACCTGCGCTTATGCATGCAGTCGTCCTGCCGGAATGTCCGTTGTGTCTCTTTGATCAGGTACGCGGCCAGCTTTGCATAATTCCCGGAGTCGTCCAGCACGGATAATTTTACCCAGCCCTTTTTCCAGATCCGCTCTATGGTTTCGGCATCCACCTTGCTTAGGATGATGTGATGGTGGATTCTGGTATGCTCATATTCTGTTACAGCTATGTACTTCAATTCTTTCCCCTGTTTTTTCATCGCTCTCCTCATGGATTTGATAAAAGTATTTCTATCCTTCTTGGCCTGCTTCTGTCCTGCGGCAATCTCGTATGTCAGCACCACATGGAGATCCCCTCCGCCGAAATTGGCGTTGATCAGACGCATTAAATTTTTGACTGCCAACCGGTCATTGTTCTTTTGGACCTGCTCAGATGTGATATTGCTTTTCGGGTTCCGTCTCTCTCTATGATTCCCGGATGCAACCTTTACGGTTCTGTCTATGGATCTTCCTGCGATGCATGTCTCCTGTACAACTTTCATCTTGTCCCTCTTGTTAATACTCTTATCAAGCGTTAAAGGGAGACTTTCACTCCCTACGTGCTCCGATAGCTATGCCTGGGACTGCTTTTTTGGGCTTGTCCCAGGCTGATTTCTTTCATATATATAATGTAGCTTTAGATTATTCTCTCCAGCGCCTCATGCAATGCCTTGGCTTCTTCATCATTTAGCGTGATACCTTTGCTCATCTTCTCATGATCCTCTGACCACGCTCTCAGATCCAGCTTTGGCGCCGCGCCGTTCCAGCTGACCCTGTTCAGTTCGATCGGCCAGCTGCTCTTCACTCCGATGGTCGCGATATGCTCGACGATCTCCGCCTTAATGTCTGCCATCCTTCTATCCTCCTTTAAAATGGTACGTCCTCATCGACCGGCTGAAATTCTGCCGGCAGATCTGCGAAGCTGGTCTGGTGGTATTCTTCCTGCGGCGGGTGATAGCCTTCCTGCGGGGATTGCTGCTTCTGGCGCCGGTCGCCCCACTCTAAAAATTCAACTCTGTCTGCCACAACATCGGTGGTATAGACAGTCACGCCGTCTTTGTTCTGATAGCTTCCGGTCTGCAGTCTTCCCTGAATTCCGACCAGTCTGCCCTTGGCCAAAAACCTCTCGCAGTTTTCCGCCTGCCTGCCAAAGACGGTGATCCGCGGAAAATCAGTCTGCTTTTCTCCGCCGGCGCGGACCGGTCTGTCGATGGCGATGGAGAACGTGGCGACGACCAGCTGGCTTGTCGTCATTCTTACTTCGGGATCTCTGGTCAATCTTCCAATTAGAACTACACTATTCATCGTTTGTTCTCCTTTTCCATGAAAATCCACTCGATTCTGTTTCTGTGGCAGCCTTTCTTCGCTTTGCCATACCTTGCCTTGAAATTCTCCGGCTCAAACAGACAGTCATCGCAGCGCCCGTCCATGCAATATCTTACCAATTCCTTAGGATCTTCTGCTCCGATCATGATGCTCGATATGGACATGCCCTTGATCGCCGTCGCAATTGCTTCAAAGTTTTTCATCTCATTCTCCTCTCATCCTCTTGATCCGGTAATCCGAGTATTCCGGACTGGGTGGATTATCCTCAGTTTTTCGGCGCTTTGTGAACTTGTTATACTCCACCAACTCTGCCTGCCAGGACCTATATGACCCACAAAATCCGTGGCACCCTACCTGCCTGCGCTTACAATGTCGGCAGGGAGATATTGGCCTATTCATTCCTGCTCACCGTCCCTTCCGTTCCATATACTTTTCAAAGTCCTCGTCAGAATTGCCGTCAAAGTCTCTGCAATTCTTGCATGTATCAATCGGCTCGTCATTCATTGCGTCCCCGTAGCCTAGGCAGTATACTTGTGGCTCGCCGTCAATGTAAAATTCAGTGACTGCCACACCTCTTCTGCCCACCTCGCCCTTTTTCACAGCTTCGCACACTGTTCTATGTTTCATCATTCGCTCTCCTATATGCTCTCCACCAGATTTTCCATCACACTCCGCAGGGCATCCCGCATCTTGCCCGTTCTCTGGCCTCTTGCTCGCATTTCACGCAGAAGTCCTTCAGGTGCTTATCTTCTGCCAGCAGCTTATCCGCCACTTTATCCGTTGTGCAGATCGACGTTAAATGCTCTTCGATAAAAATCGCAAAGCTATTGTTGATCTCTAGTGCCTCCGCCGTGATCTTGGCAATGGCCTCATCTGTTTTCTTGCTCATAGTTTCCTCCTAATTTCAGTTCATAGAATATTTGTTCCATCTTTCCGTAGTTGGTTCCCTGTTCATGGGCAAGCTGGTTCTTCTCGACCAGTGACATGGCTGACCACATCTCGCGGGCGGCGCCTATGGCCAGATCCAACTCCCGCAAAAGGGCTCTGACCTGTCCGATCGGGATCCGGACGGCGCCGGTGGTCGTTACGATGGCGATCTCTGCGGCGTCAGCTGCAATGCATCTGCTACGGCTTGTCTGGATAACCCTGCATCCCGCTGCCTCTGCCTCCCTGCGGAACTGGGTCAAATTGATTTTCTGTTTTTCAATCATTGCTTTTTCCCTCAATTTGTGATAAATTAGGAGTAGGTGTTGCAGCACCTACTCAATAGCTGGGCTTGCCTTTGGCAAGTCTTTTTCTTTTGTCCAGCACGTTGTATTGCCGCATGGCCATCGGCCGGGCTTATGGCATCCTACATGCAGTGGGCACGCCGGGCAGCGCCGGAGCCTGTGCCAGATTCTCTTTAGCATTTCCATTATCTCGCCCCCAATCCATACAGCAGCACCCACCAGATCACCAGCGGCGCGGCTGTCAGCAGGATAGCGCCGGCGGCGTACAGATAGGTGATGGCGTTATATCGCATTGCCATTTTTCTTATCTTCTTCATTTTGTTTCCTTTCCATTTCTCTCCGGTCATTCCGGAGCCAGCTTGTCTCTGCTTCGATTTTCTCCGCGACCCAAGGCTTATTGTTTTCGTAAAAGCGCTCTATCTGCCTCTCTTTGGTCTGGATCTGCCGGTTCAGTTTCTCGATCTCGGACCGGTAATCTATTCGCGGGTGATGGATATACCACCGGCAACGCAGTCCCATCGGCGCCGGATCGTAATATCCACACTCTCTGCAACACCGGATGCAAACCGGCTTCCCGTCATACTGCGGGCACTGCCTGGCCTCCCGGTAGTCGCTGCCGCATTTTGGGCAAAGAATCATAATGGCATCAGCTCCTCTATGTAATTTCTTCCGATCAACCACATCCAGGTTGCCAAAGCGTCATCCTCGCTGTCATCCCGCTCTCGCATTTGCCTATCCATATATGCGCTCTGGTATGTCTCCCGCCATTTCTGATTTTCTTCTTTCGCCCATGGCGTGATATTATCCTGCAGCTCCCGGTGCTTCTCCGCGCAAAGGTCAACCTGGAAGCCGCAGCGGATACTAATCCTGCGATTCGCTCCTGCAAAAACCTCATGTCTCTCGGCATAAGGCAGGCCTGTGTAAAAACAGATTCTGTCTGCCTTGTCCTTGTACCCGTTGTACTTTTTCTTTTCGCGGTCGGCCCGGGCCATCTGCCTGGCAGCATAGTCGTAATACTTCTCGTCAATCACGCCTCTGTCAGCTCCTCTCTGGTCGTCGTCCGCTTTACCTTGTACTTTTCTCCGGCTTCCCAGATCGTTACTTTTGAGCCGCCAAAGTCAAAGACAGCTTTATTACAGTTATCGTTTACAATTTCAGCGCCTGCGCGCTTCAGAAGTTTTACCTGCTCTTCTGTCAGCTGGGATAGTGCTTTCTCTTCGTTTTTTCTGGAAATGAAATTGATGTTCGCCATCAGACGCGCTTTGATTTCTTCCAGCTTTGCTCCTCCGCAGGCACAATCATTGCTTACTCGCTCGTCTGCCGCCGCTTGGCTTTCTGCCATGATCGGCTTTATTTCTCCACAATACTTGCATGCGCCTTGATATGTATCCATCAGTAAACCTCCCTTGTTATCTGCATTAAGTTCGCACCATTGCTGTTCCCCGTTACCAGCAAGCGCTTATGGTTGCCGGTCGTCCAGATGATGTCGATGTACTCGTCATATACGTCCGGATCCTCACCCTGCAGCTCCAGACGATAGTTCAGGCTGTCGACCATGTTCCTGTCATCTGTTACCAGCAATGCTTCGATCCCTCGGACAAACCGAGTCTTTTCTTCAATCATTTTTGCTGTTTCCAGCGTCATATCCTTTTCTCCATTTCTTTCTTTGTTTTTCGATAATCAGATCCTCCGGCGGCGTCCGGCGGCCTTCCAGCGCTTTTTCAACGCGGATCCGCAGCGCTTCCTGGCGGAGCTGATCCTGTTCTTCTTCTGCCTGTGGGCGGCTTGTCCTGCTTTGCTCCGGCGAAGGTCCTCGCCGGTCTCGCCGGCGGCGGCGATGGCTTTTCCTTGGCATAACTCCCCTCCTACGCCCGTTTCAGCAGAATCGCCGAAATCGTCTTATTGACTTCTTCCCGCAGCTTCTGCCGTTCTTCCTCAGTCTTATCCGCATAAGCTGCATCATTAAATCTTATGGTCACGCCCTTGGCGGTCTTGTATTCTTTCACGATTGCCATATTATGTACCTCATTTAATTCATACAGCTTTAGCGGTTGTCCTATGCTTTTTACTTCCCAAGCTTAGCAACTGCGCCCAGTATCCTCAGCGCCCTATCTGCCATATCGATCGATATACCTCTTTCTCCTTTAACCCAGTAGTGTACCAATCGGGCTGAGCAGCCTAGTCTTTCGGCCAGCTCTCGCTTAGACATCCCCTGTTCCTTTAGGCAGGTATCAATCTTCATTAAGATTTCTTTTTCTTTTTCCATATACTACTTGACCTCCTATCGAAATGCACATATACTATATATAGTGAACAACATGTTCAAACATAGTATATTTAGTATAGGAAGGAGACTATTTTGACAACACCACTTGACAACTTTGATAAAATGCAGCAAACTTTGGAGAAGTCACTACGTATCGCCGAGGCTTTTAATAATCAAGTGTTTGCTTTTAACGATGCCCTTCGCCCTTTAGCGTCCAACTTCTGTGCTACAGCGTCCGCAATAAATAGTTCAGCAATTATCGATGCTGCCAGATCACTTTCTTCGTCCAGATTTCCATCTGTACTAGATGCAGTAAACCGTTCTGGCGTCATTACTGCAACTAATGTGCTCTCAGATAGGCTTGTCTCCTCGATTGCATCCATCTCTTCAGTACTCAATTCCAACAATTTATCCTTTCTGTCTGATGCAGTCAGAGCATCTGTTTCGATTTCAAGAGAAGTACTTGACTCAGTATCTCTTGCTCAAAAACTAATCGATCAGCTTACTCTTCCTCCAGTTCATTCGATCTCTTTCCTAGCTTATGAGCTCAAAAACTCTATGGTTGATCAGGAAACAGATGAGGTTACTGTGCAATTCAAAGATTTTGCGAAAAAAATTTCTAAACTGCATCCTGAAGATTTTGCGTATACCGAGATTAATGATGACGAAGTGAAAATTTCTGCTGCAATGTCTGAAATTATTGACGCCTCGTTTCCGGAATCTGTAAATAATTTTCGGTCTCAAGAGAAATCAAGAATAGCGACAACTTTTTTCAGGCTGATACTTATTCCGTTGCTGGCTTTCGTCATTCCCCTTGGTTATCAGATATATTCTGACCATCAATCTGCAATAGCATCTGATAAACTTTTAGCTGAAGAGCAAAAGCAAACCGAATACCTTCGCGAAATATCAGAATCCCTGAAGTCATGCGAATGTAATAAACACATCGACTCTCCCGACCGTGAGCAAAAGCATCATTATCCAAAAGAGTAACTCCATCATGGCCATTTTCCGCATTGCTTTATTCCCGTTGTGTTCCGTCTCTATCTTTTTCCATTCGCGTGCGCAGAAACACAATAGAATAAAGCATACTGCGACAGCCACATATTTGGTGATTTTCAAACAGTCCATTCCTTCACCTCCCTCTTTATTCCGGTTTGTTTACACCTGTTCAAATTCACTCTGAGTCTTTTGTTTCTGTAAAAATCTCTTCCAGCAAGTTGCCGTTTCGCTTCTCCTGTCTTATAATATATGTACAGGCTGTTGCCGCAGCCGAGTACTAAAGAAAGGAGAAACAAAATGGCAAAATATTATTCTTTCATCTATACAGGACAATGCCCATATTTAAAATCTTCTCATAGCATTCGCATTGAGACCGCCGAAGTCAGTAGCCTTGGCAAGCTCAGCCCAGATTATAAGAAGATGGGATATTCCTGCGAACACTCAGACGATTGCCCTCACCTTGATGAATACGGTAGATGCCCTGTGTTTATTGCGGCTCCCGATGGACCACGCTAAATTCTAAATCTAACGGTTTTGTATTGCCGACTTTTGAGATCCAGTTTCCTCTGCAGTCCGACCAATACTTGCAGTCTGAGCACGGTTTCCCAAAGTCGGCTGTTTTTCTTTCAATTGCCTGATAATGAAAACTCTTCAAATGTTTCCACAAGCAATAAGCTGCTTCTTCTGAAATGTGCATCGGCTTTCACCTCTCTCTTTATCTCTGAGTTCTTTTACAAGTAGCATTCTTCCTGGGCAGCTATCTTCTCCACAGTTATAGCTGTCCTTTTTTATCCAACAATAGTTACTCACTTCCTCTCTTCAAAAACCTCGACTCCCGCAGAGCTGATGTGGCTTCAGCAATTATTGGTTATTTCGATGAAGCCATAGGAACCTACCATCGTCGCGCCTTCGAAAGCCTTAATCCTCTATACTGGATCGAAACCGTTATTTTTCTCCCTAAACGGCTTCTTCAATATATCGGGTTAGAGACCGAGAAGCCTGCGATAAAGCTCTGTAATGTCTTACTTACTTTTCTCTGGTGGATCATTGGCTCTGCCTTCCTTTTCCTCCGTCCTCAGTTGGAAAAGTTTATCCTGTCCGTTCTGGGTTAATCGGAGTACATATTTTGATATCCGTATGATTTCTCTGGAATCCCCTTCTTTTGCTATTCGCTCATGAGCTGATAGCAAATTTTTTATTACCATTTCCCTGGCATATTCTTTCATGGATATCATGGCCATTAACTTCACCTCCCTCTTCACTCCGGTTTGTTTACACCTGTTCAAACAGCCTTTCATAGTCTTCTTTACTCTATGTCTTTTGTTTTTGTAAAAAGCTCTTCCATCTTTACAATCTGAATTTCTGCATTAAAAAACACTATGAAAGTAAATTCATAGTGTCAAAGTGTGTCATATTCTGTTATAATCTATTTGAGCACTGGGATCTAAAAGGAGAATTCTACTATGAGCGACAAAACTTCTAATCAAACCAAGTCTTCGCCGGCTCCATCACAACAACCTAAGCAGGAGCCGAGCCAAAAACCCAGATCAGCTACTAAATATACCGAAAACCGTGCCATGAAATCGGGAGGTAAACTACCTCCTGATACCGATTAATTATTTATCCCAGTGCTCATATACTTTCTCACTGTCAAAGAAAACCACTCTTCGCCCGCTTTTCGGGTCATAGTACTCTTCTATAATTTTTCCAAAGAGTTTGTCATCTGCGGATTTTTCCTTATCATCTTTTAACAGTTTCGTCACCTTTTTCGTTCTGGCAAGTCCCATCCCTGTAGAGTCAAAATCTCCTTGGTCAAACACGTCAAGAAATCCTGCCGTGATAAAATTATCCGCATCATATATTGCAATTAGCGGCTTTCTTCCATCTTTTTTCTGGTTCATCATGATTTCTTCCCATACAGTTCTTTCGTTGAATGAGGTGAGCTCTACGTTATATCTGCTTAAGAAGTATTTATTTTTTAACCAGAACCAGCAACGCTTTAAGCCTTCCTCGCTGATGATATACCAAATTGCAGTAATCACCGCACCACATGTTGCAAAATCTTTAACATATTTCAAAGTATTCATGTTTGACAATAACTCATCAAAAGTTATAGGCAAAAATTCAATCATCCCAAGTTTCTTCATTGTAAATACTGTTGCTATTGATATTATAGTACTATTTACAACGATGTAAAATAACTGCTCATAAATCGTTCCTTTACTTTCCTTTTTTGCATTTACATTCAATGCCTGTTTTAATGCTTTATGCATCAGTCCGGGAACAATGAATATGATAATCAAGAAAATAGTTTCCATCTTGTCTCCTCTCTAGGCACTTATATTATGTATTATACCTGCTTTGACACACTTTAACAACATTTTGTGAGGTCTTATATTTCGCCTCCCCTCGTTAATGCCATTTTCTCGCAGAGGGCGTTCTCTTATGAAATTCAGATTGCTTTAACCAGAGGTTTTCACCTCCCTTTTCATCCGGCATCTCTTGTTTTTGTAAAGAGTTCTTCCATGTTCAGCAGTAACCTTTCTGCTTTTCTCTTGCACCTACCAGCTTCCTGGCATTCTGATGATTATTACAATCATTGCTATTATCCATCCTACAAAGAAGCTGCACCGCATGTTCCGTATTTTCTGTTTTGCAGCTTTTTTGTTATTTTTAAGGTCATGCCTGTAATATTCTTTACTGAATATCATGAATATCCCTAAATAAACCACCATGCATACTATCCAAACTTCCATCGGCTCACCTCTTCACCTCCCTCTTCATCATTTCTAGCATTTACGCGAGTTTTCTTCCAAAAAAAATTTCATAAGCTTCATTTGCATCCAACTTTAACAGCTTGCTAATTCTCTGAGCCTCATCCACCGAAAAACTCTTCTTTTTCAACTTTCTATAAAGCGTCGATTCAGCTATTCCCAGTTCTTCAGCAAAAGTTTTGTTTTCATATCCAGCCTTTTTTACTGCATCAAGTAACTTTTCCGTATTCATTTTCTACTCCTTTCTTGCGTTTATGCGAGTTTTATTTTATATTACTCTCATTCGTGCTAGTTGTCAACATATTTTTGCAAATACGTAAGTTTTTCTATTTTCCACTTGCAAATTTGCTAGTTGTGTTGTATATTATAAATAAATCAATCAGGAGATGTGAAATATGGATATTGGAAAAAGAATAAAGGCTCGTAGAAAAGAGTTGGGTCTATCTGCAGAAGAAGTCGCAGATAGAATGGGCGTTTCCGCCGCTACTGTTTATAGGTATGAGTCAAATTACATTTCAAATATGGGTGTGGATAAGCTCACACCAATAGCTACAGCTCTGAGAACCAGCGAGGCTTATCTTATGGGCTGGACAACTGACAGGTCGGAAGTCGATAACTTTTCTGACCTGACTGATGCCGAGCGTCATCTGCTGAATAACTACCGCCAGCTAAATGCTGAAGGACAGGCGAAACTCTCAGAGTATGCTGATGACCTTGTAGATACAGGGAAATATATAAAAAGTGATCAGAATGGATTACTGGAAGCGAAATAACTATAGATAATAAGGAGAATGAAGATGAAAGAAATTAATGAATATCGTAAATTTACTGGTCCTGCAGAACTGCACAAAGCAGTTAATACATTGAGTGGAATCGTTGCTGGTATCACAACCGATATGAAAATCAGTGAAGATGAAATCAACGAACTGGCAAATTGGTGTGTGCTGCACCAGCATTTAGAAAACAGGCACCCTTTTAACGAATTGATTCCTATGATTAAATCCGCCTATCAGGATGGTGTCATAACCACTGACGAGTCCGAAGATATTATTTGGCTCTGTAACAATTTTATATCTGTTGATCAGTATTATGATCTTACAACATCATCTCTTCAGTTCCTTATGGGCATGCTGCACGGAATCATGGCTGATGGAGAGTTATCTGATAGCGAAATTCGACATCTGCAGACTTGGATCGCTGCCAATGATTTCCTAGAGGGCTGTTATCCTTTTGATGAGTTAGAAAGCCTAATTTCCGCTATTCTTTTAGACGGCGTAATTTCTCAGGAAGAACGGGAAACGCTCATGGCCTTTATCGGCGAATTTATCGATACAACCATGTCATATAATATAAACGAAAATGTCTTAAAGGAGTTACAGTCCAAATATTCTATCAGCGGAGTTTGCTCTATTTGTCAAGAGATTAATTTTGACGGATCAACATTCTGTTTTACCGGAAAATCCGATCGCGCCTCCAGAAATGACATTGCTGCCATCGTGGAGAATTGCGGCGGAAAATATATTGACAGAGTTACTAAAGGCACTAATTACTTGATTGTTGGTAACTCCGGTAACCCTTGCTGGGCTTATTCCTGCTACGGAAGGAAAATTGAACAAGCCGTTAATCTGAGAAAAAACGGAGGAAAAATCAAGATAATTAACGAAGTGGATTTTTGGGATATTTTAGAAGATTTATAAGCTGTACAAAACCAATTTTTCTCGACAGTAGGAAGCAAACTAGGCAAGCATAAAGTCTTGCCTATCATGGGATATTAGATATATTGTTGTAATTGGTGACAAATTGTCCCCCAGTTGAAATAGCAACTTCGAAAAGTGCCATTTTGTTGACGTCAGCAAAATGGATGAACAATTCTTCGTGTGAAACATTTTTAGGAATATAATATGTTTCACAAAAAAATGTTGACATAAAAGGCGGGATAGCGTATTATAATATTAATAGTTCCCGTCGGGCCTCTACTACACTATGTGTAGCATGCATAAATTCGACGGGCCTTTTGTTTTTTGTAGGAGATGTACTTATGGATTTGAAACCTTTTTTAACGCTTGATCAACAATTAAATCTGCTGAAAGAGAGAGGGCTTATTATTGATGATGATACCGCTGCACTTAAAATGCTATCGAAACTGAATTATTACCGTCTTTCTGGTTACTCATTGACGCTGAGGCGCAACGAAAAATTTAACCCGAATGTTCATTTTGATGACATTATGTCTATTTATAACTTCGATCATGATTTAAAAGCAATTATGCTAAACTGGTTGGAAGATTTAGAAATCTCCCTTCGTACTCAAATCGCCTACACTTTAGGCCAGTTGGATCCTAAAGCATATCTTAATCCGAGTTTTTTTGTAAGCGAAGAACACTACAACCGATTTACTGATGAATTAACAAGAGCCTTATCCGATAATAAAAATGAAGCGTTTATTAAGCATCATAATAGAAAATACAAAGGCGAACTGCCTGTTTGGGTTATTGTCGAAACCCTGTCATTCGGCGCTCTTTCCCGTTTTTTCGCCTCACTAGATGTCAAAATAAAGAAAAATATATGTTCAACTTATTTTCATGGAATCAGATATACATATATTGAAAACTGGCTCGAAGGACTTGTTGTCGTGCGAAACCTTTGTGCGCACCATTCTCGACTTTTTAACCGTGGGCTACCAAATGCAATGCGATTTCCCCGCTTTGATTTTGAATTCCTCACTAAAGAATGTGGTTACGATAACGATGCCGTTGGGAAGAAGTTGTTCTTCCCTGTGGTTATTCTCGACCGCATTTCAAACGATTTCTCAGCGACATTCATGACATCCTTTGCAGATTTGCAACAAAAGTACAGGTTTGTTGATATTAAATATTATGGATTTCGCAAAGACTGGACGGCTATTCTATCTTATCTCAATGAAGAATATAGCTAGAAATGGAAAAGCCGACGAACATTTTCTGGTACACACCAGAAACATCATCGGCTTTTCTCGACAATTAACTTTTAAGGATATTACTCATACATCCTTTTAATAATCATTGACCTCGAAGTTCCTCTTCGATTGATGTCATGATAACATATTTTACTCAAAAACTCAAGCAATATTACGTAACTTTCACATAAAATTCAAGGGAATATTGCCCTAATAGGAGGGACGATAATGTACACCAATCTGGAATCTGGCCTATACTCCATCTACCTCCGTAAGTCCCGCGAGGACATGGAAGCGGAGCTGCACGGCGAAGGCGACACCCTGCTGCGCCATGAGCGCCGACTGATGGATCTCGCCAAGAAAATGAATTTGAATATTGGCCAGGTTTACCGGGAAATCGTTTCCGGTGAATCTATCGACGCCCGCCCGGAAGTCAAGAAGCTGATCCACGATGTGGAACAAGGCAAATGGAAGGGCGTTCTTGTGGTAGAAGTAGAAAGGCTTGCCCGCGGCGACACGCTGGATCAGGGCATCATTGCCAGGGCTTTTACAATCTCCGGTACCAAGATTATCACGCCGCTGAAAATCTATGACCCGGCGAACCCTTCCGACATGGAATACTTCGAGTTTGGCCTCTTCATGAGCCGCCGAGAATATGCCACCATCAATCGCAGGATCCAGGACGGCAGAAAGATCTCCACCATGGAAGGCAAATGGATCTACGGTGATGCGCCTTACGGCTATGAGCGAATAAAAATCGCAAATGACAAAGGCTACACGCTGAAACCTCTTGAGGAAGAAGCCGCGGCCGTGCTTTTGATGTACCAATGGTACGCAAATGAACACGTCGGCTCCTATACCATTGCAATCCGCCTCGATGAGCGCGGATACCGCAACCGGCGGGGCGAAAAGTTCTCTCCGTCCTCTATTCGGGATATCCTGAAAAATCCTGTCTATGCCGGGTATGTAACATGGGGCAAGCGTCCGGAGGTCAAACAGATTGAAAACGGCCATGTCGTAAAAAAGAGAATTAAGGGCGGGCCTGATATGATTCTGAAGCGCGGTCTGCATGATCCGATCATTCCGCAGGAGCTTTTTGACGCCGCGCAGGCCGTCCGCTCTACCCGCGCGGTACGGCCCAACAATCTTGCCGCCGGCAGCCTGCAGAACCCGCTGGCAGGTATTGTCTGCTGTAAGTGCTGCGGGCACACCATGCGCCGGCAGAAGGATAATAAAGGAACCGACCGTTACCGCCTTGTCTGCAACACGGTCCGCTGTGAGAACATCTCAAGCCGCTTTGACCTGGTGGAAGACGCCGTCATCGACGCCCTACAGGCATGGACTGATAATTACATCCTGAAGCTGGAGAAAAATACAAAAGATACTGATACCTTTGAGGAAGATTTAGAGCGCCTGAAAAACGAGCGCGCCACGCTGGAATCCCAGAAAGGAAAACTCTTTGATTTTCTGGAGCGCGGTATCTATGACGAGAATACCTTCATTGAGCGAAACAAAAATCTGGCCGGCCGCATCGAAGAGGTGCAGCAGCACATAGAAAACCTGATTGCCCGCCATCAGGATCAGGCCGCACAGATGAGCACAGAAGAATTTATAAAACGGGTGAAACACGTACAGGACGCTTACGGAAGCTGCAGTACCAATGAGGAGAAAAATATGCTTCTGAAGAGCATTTTTAAGAGAATTGACTATATCAAAAAAGAAAAAGGACCGGGTAAAGAAACCGCTTTCAGCCTTGATTTTTACCCGGTTGTGGACTTTTCTCGCCAGTGACCTTCATCATTGATGGTAGTACGTGTACCCCCATTCATAGGTCATCACCAGCACATAATCCGCAGCCTGGCCCATGCCCGCGTAATCATGCCCCTCGTACAGCGTGCCTTCCTGCCCCGCAGACGTTTTCGGCGCTACAGCCACCGTAACAAAGTACCCCTCCGGCCCCAGAGTTTCTTTGGCCTCCCTTACCAGATCCACATAATTCTGCCGATACTGCGCAGGGATGTATTCAAAATCAAAATCCACGCCCGAAAGTCCCTTTGTTCGCAGCGTCTGCCCGATATTGGCGATCAAAGCTGACCGCGACTGCGGATTTTCCAGCAGCTGTCCCGCCACCACATCATTAAACCGGCCCTCGCTGTCCAGCGGCGTCAGCACCATCAAAGGACGTACTCCCGCGGCGTTGGCTTTGTCAGTCAAAGCCTGATCCTCCAAATCGATGATTCCGCCCTCCGCAGTGATGCCATAGCTGAAATTACATAAAAACGTCAGATCCGGCAGCCAGGCGTCCAGCACCCAGGGCTCGATCGACGGATACGCGTACCCGCTTACTACAATATTTTTCATTTAGTCCCTCCATCCATTTACACATTACATGATATGAAGGGACGGCATGGATAGAACCCCCGCCGCTAAAACTCCCTGAGTTCAGCGAATACCATGTCGTTTTCCTGCGTGATCCCGCTATACAGCCTGTCATCAAAACGGCCTGCGGACATGTAGTGCCGCAGCATCTGCTTTGCCGTCAACGGCATTTCCTTTTCCAGCAATTCGTCAAAAGGGATCCAGCAGACCCGGCCCTCATCAGATTCCATGGTCAGCTCCGCGCCCTCCCGCAACGCGGCAAAATAGTAATAGTTCTGGCGGATTTCGCCCTTTTTCAGCCTCAAAGTCACATAGCGGAGCTGCAGGTCTTCGAGATCGCTCTCGCAGAGACCGATCTCTTCAGAAAGTTCCCTGAGCATGCAGGCCCTGGGATCATTTAACTCCGCCTGTTCAAAGTGTCCCCCGATCCCGCACCAGGACGGTTCTACCACCCGCGAACCAATGCGGTAAAGCATCAGCATTTCATTGCCCCGTCTGATATAGATCGCTGTCATATTTCGTAATTTCGTATCCGGATTCATATTTGCCTCCATCAGATCTGTTTCTTATATCTTATAACCTAATGGCGGCAAACACAACAGAAAAACAAAAAATTTGATTCTTTTACCCTGCGTGCCGGCATTTTACGCTTTCCGCGCTTTTCCCAGCGCCACATAAATGCCGATCAGAATCACCACAGCGCCGCCGAGGACCAGATACATCGCAGGCCCCGTAACTTCATGACCGAAAAACTCCGGATTTCCGTCAAAGGCTCCGCGCAGCCCCTCCACAGCCTGCGCAGGCAGTACATCTTCCATAGCTTCGTAGGTGCCCCGCATCAGATGATTATGCAAAAGCGCCGTGCCGTAAGTACCCGGCAGAAAAGAAATAAACTTCTGAATGCCTTCCGAAAACTGAGAAACCGGCATATACGCGCCGCAGATAAAACCATAGCCCGCGCTGACGATGGTGCCCACCGCAGACATCTGTCCCTGCGTCGAAAGAAAATGATTGACCACAGACGAAAGCGCCGTGCCGAACATAGCCAGAAGCACCACATCCAGACAAGTCAGCAGCATATCTTCCCCTGATAAATACCACCCGAATTTCCCCAGATAAACAAAGCACGCGCCCAGCGCCACAAGGCAGATCAGCAGCGTAGAGACTGCCGTAGAAATGTAATATCCCATGGCAAGAGTGCCGCGTCCCACCGGCGCCATGGTCAGATCGACCCTCGCGCCCGTCACTTTATCCTGCACCATCAGCATGTTGGCACAGAACGCCACGGTCACGCAGCAGACCGCAAGAAGCGATGAGAACAGCCAGCTGCCTACAAATCCCTCGACCAGACTCTCATCAAGCGCTGTAACCCCCGGCACCTCCGCAACCGTCATATCCAGACTGTCCCGGTACACATTTCCGAGGAACGTTACAAACAGCACCAGCAAGATCAGCGGCGTGATCAGAGAGGTAAAAAACATTCCCTTATCCTTAAAAAACAGTTTTGTGTTTCTCCATACTAACGTCGTCAATCCCGTCATTTTTCGTCCCCTCCTTGTAAAGCCTTGCCTGTTACCGCAAGGAATACGTCGTCCATTTTGCCTTTGGTGATCTCATAATCAGTAAAAAGCGCCGGCCGCGCTGTAATAAAAGCCGTTGCTGCCGCTGTGTCAGCCACCGCCAGCCGGTATCCGCCCGGAATTTTCTCGTAAGGCACGCCAAAGCTTTCTGCCTCTTCCTCTGAGATCCCGTACATCGTGATAAAGTCGCCGGTGTAGGCGTTTTTCAGTTCCAGCGGCGTCCCTTCCGCGGAGATCTTTCCGCTGTCTATAATGATCACGTAGTCCGCCTCAGCCGCTTCCTCCATATAATGGGTGGTCAGAAACACCGTCATGTTTTCCCTTTGACGGAGTTTCCGCACTACATCCCAGAGGAGTTTTCTGGTCTGCGGGTCAAGGCCCGTCGTCGGCTCATCCAGTATCAGAATGCCCGGTTTGTGTAAAAGCGCTCTCGCAATATCGATACGCCGTCTCTGTCCGCCGGACAGCTTTCCCACAGGACGTTTCAAAAGGTCTTCAAAATCCAGCAGCTTTGCAAGCTCTGAAAGCCGCTGCTCAAAAGCTTTGCCCGCAATGCCGTAAAGGGCCGCCCGGCTTTTCAGATTATCCCGGACCGAAAGGGCTTTGTCCAGCACTGAGTTCTGAAACACCACGCCCAGCTCTTCTTTGACAGCTTCAGGCTGTTCTTCAATATTTCTGCCGTCTACGGTCACCGTCCCGCTGTCTTTTGCGAGCTGTCCGCACAGGATGGAAATAGTCGTACTTTTGCCCGCGCCGTTGACGCCCAGAAACGCGAACAGTTCTCCCTCTTTCACATGAAAACTCAGATCCTGCACCGCTTTTACTTCCCCGAAACTTTTGTTTAAATGTTCAATTTCAATGATATATTTCATCTCTCGCCCTTTCTTTTTGCTTTCAGCTCCGCATTGATCGCGTCTGCTACCTTTTGATCGCTCAGATATGTCAGTCCCCGTACCAGACAGTCGATGACCAGTATCGTAATAACAAATAAGATCGCGCCCAGAATGCCCTCATACATATGAATCAGGCGTCCCGCCGTCATCAGCACCGCCACCAGCAGAACCGTGTGGATCACCGTCCGCTGTCTCCACTGCTTTTCACTCAGTTCTTTTCCCGTGTAATACACCGCTCCGGGCAGAACCGCAAAGAACGAAAAAATTCCGGCCTGCCACAGATACGAAACTTCCAGCGTCGTAACCGGCGGCTCGTTAAACCCGCAGAAAAACAGAGTCGCCGCCATGGTACAGGTATAACAGATGAAGAACTGCAGCACCATCATGCGTATCAATTCGCGTATATTCATAACCTCTGCCTCCTATAATCCCATTTTCTTCTTCAATACATTTACATATCGTCTGGATACGACCACTTTCTCTCCGTTGAGCAGAGTTACTTCAAACCGCCCGGAAAAAGAAGGGGAAATAAAGTCAATTTTGTCTGCATTGAGTACCATGGACTTTGATGCCCGGAAAAACCCGGTATCCCGGCAGAACTCCTCAAACTCATAGAGCTTCATTCTGCTTTCAAAGACACAGTTCTCGCAGTAAAGAAATGATTTTCCGTCCACGACCTCAAAGTAGTAGACATCATCAAAAGCAAGACGATGGATCTCTCCGTCCCGGTACGCCGTAAGCCCCGCCTGCATGGTCTCCATCTGCCGGACCCGCTTCGCCAGCTCTCCGCCGGCCGAGTGACATCTGAGAATCAGCTCTTCCTCTTCATCTATACTGATTTCTTCGATGATGATTCGCACATTCCCACCTCCTTGGGATTTATCATAGCACGCCTGCGAAAAGAAGTAAACCGCACAGACCGTAACAGGTAAAAAATCGGCGGTAAGTGGCAGCTTCCTCATAAAAGTGTGAGTTTGTGTTTAAAATACGCTCATGAAAATGTAATTTTTTAAAAAAATACCCTCATGAAAGTGTTGTTCTTTTTTTGACATCGTGATACACTATATCTGAAAGGAAAACTATTATGAAGTATTTAGAACGAAAAGCTGATAAATATCTGCTCGCATGGAAAGAGCAGCCGAATCACCTGCCGCTTATTATCAAAGGGGCCCGGCAGATTGGAAAAACAGAAACAATACGTAAATTCGCTTCTGAGAACTACGAACACATTGTAGAAATTAATTTTGTCACAGAACCAAAATACAAAACAATCATCGAAAATGGATTCTCTGCTGATGAAATTATCAAACTCATTACGTTCATTGACCCAAGCAAAGAGTTCTATGCAGCAAAGACCCTTCTCTTTTTTGACGAAATTCAGGATTTTCCCGAGATCGCTACTTCTTTAAAATTTTTCAAAGAAGATGGACGTTTTGATGTCATCTGCTCCGGTTCTCTTTTGGGTATTCAGTACAAACGTATTGCAAGTATCAGCGTCGGATATAAAATGGATTATCAGATGTATTCTTTGGATTTTGAAGAATTTCTCTGGGCGAAGGGGTACGGCTCTGACATAATAGAGGATATGCTTTCTCATATGCTGGCAGGAAAGCCTTTTTCAAGTTTGGAATACGACATCTATTCAAAATTATTCCTGGAATTCTGCATTCTCGGTGGTATGCCTAATATCGTCTCAAGATATATCGAGCAAAACCATTTTCAGGACTCACTTTCATTGCAGCGACAGCTTCTGATTGACTACGAAAGCGATGTCAGAAAATATGCAGAAGGGCTCGAGCAAACTAAAATCATCAATGTATATCGCTCTATTCCCGCGCAGCTTGCAAAAGAAAATAAAAAGTTTCAATATTCCAAAGTTGTAAAAGGTGCCCGTTCAAAGGAATACATGGGGTGCATCGATTGGCTCAGTGACGCAGGCCTTATCAATGTCTGTCACTGCATGAGTTTTCCGGAGCTTCCTTTGAAAGAAAATATTGATGAAAATAAATTTAAAGTATACGTCTCTGATACAGGACTTCTCGTAGCATCTCTTGACGATGAAGCTCAGGAGGATTTGCGTGCCAACAGAAATTTAGGAGTTTATAAAGGCGCTCTATATGAGAATTTTGCAGCGGAAGCCCTGACAAAGCAAGACTACGGTCTGTATTACTATAAGAAAGAGAATTCGACTCTTGAAGAAGATTTCTTTGTTCGTTCAGCAAATGAACTAATTCCAGTCGAAATCAAATCAAATCAAAACCGCTCCAAATCTTTGCAGCAGCTGATTGCAAGCGACCACTATCCCGATATTCGCCACGGAATTAAATTCACAGCAGGCAACATCGGCCATAACGACCCGGTTTACACTTTTCCGTACTTCTGCCTGTTTATGCTGAAACGTTTTATGGGTGAACAGAATTTTTTCTAATAAGAAAACTTCCGGTGTTTTCTTGTCGAAAACTATGATATTTTATATAGTTTCAGACTTACAAGTCCGAAACTTTTGACCTGTTTATCCCGTTATCACAGCAGATACCCTTGCGTTTTGAGTTGTGTTTAACGTGCGTTTATACAAATAAATTGGTCCCCCTTTGAAATCAGATTTACGAAAGGGAATATTTCTGTGTCTTTTTGCGACATCATAACAGTAAAACTTCCGCTCTCACTTGACAGATGCGCAACTAGTTGCTATAATATACGCAACTAGTTACGTATAAGGAGGATCCCATGAACTACTTTGATCTCAGCCAAAAGTTCAACGATACAACTGAAAATCAGGAAAAGGACATTTTCAACACCCTTTTCATCGCCGCCAATAAATTGCAGACACTCTTTGATAGCCGGATCCCTGAAGTTTCTCTGAAACAGTTTATGCTGCTCTCTACCGTGCGGCATCTGGAAAAGCCGCTGACCTTTACACAGCTGGGCTGTCTGCTGGGCTGCTCCCGGCAGAACATCAAAAAACTGGCAGAATCATTGAAAAAGAAAGGGTTTATCACCATTGAGCAAAGTCCGCTGGACAGCCGGGCCATGTGCGTATGCCCGACGGAAAAAGCCGACGCGTTTTTTCAACACGAATTTGCCCCCTATCAGCAGGAACTACAGTATCTCTTCGCAGTCTACACAGAAGAAGAGATCGCAGCGCTGTTCCATCTGCTGACAAAGCTTTACGAGGGGATCAGCCATCTGGAGACTGTGGCCGCCGGCAGGCAGCCTGCGGAAAAAATATCAGTGGAAATAAAAGAAAGAAAGGACAAAGCAGAAAATGAATAACATTTTAGTATTATATAAATCAAAATACGGCTCGACAGAGAAATACGCGCAAATGCTGCAAAGACTTTTAGACTGTGATATCTGCGGAATTGACGACTGCCGGGGCAGTGTCCTGAACAGACTGGAGACATATGATTCTATCATATTTGCGGGCGGCATCTACGCCGGAGGCATTGCGGGCATCCGTCAGTTTGAAAAAATGTCTGTCCACTTGCGGGATAAACGCCTGGCGGTTCTCTGCGTCGGTGCGTCACTTTTTGATCCGGAAGCGCTGGGTGAAGTCGCCGCCCGAAACCTGAATACCGATTTTTTGAAAGACATCCCTCTCTTTTACGCCAGAGGCGCGTGGGATGAAGCAAAAATGAACATCAAAGACCGGGCCCTCTGCAAAATGCTGCAGAAAATAGTCACAAAGAAAGACCCTTCCGAATGTGAGCCATGGATGCTGGATCTGCTAAACGCTTCCGGACAGGCCCGTGACTGGACCGATGAAGCTTATCTCAGGCCTCTGACAGAATATATATCCTGCCCCGGCCGATAAAACTTTTGAGCCGATCACCGACAGCTAAAATAAAACCGTTGAAAATTCAACAGTTTCACCTTTTTATAACTTTGTCTGGCTTTTTCTGCTTTTTGCCCCTTTTCATAACTAAGTCGTTACTATTCACAGTCAATCTGCGCCGCCGCTTTTTTTGTTTTTTCGCGCTCATACGGCGTTCCCTTCCTTTCCCGCGCCACTTTTCGCAGTATTTTACAGCTATACGGCGCGAAAAGACGGATATAAGCTTGCTTTTGCTGTTTCCTTGCAGTTATGAAGTGCATATAAACTGAAAATATCTGTACAGCAGAGTGCA